>NZ_JAGIOP010000002.1:3716846-4375269 GCF_017876775.1 Mycolicibacterium lutetiense
TTCAACGTCAAGATCGGTGGTGCCCGTCGGGTCGCGGCACAGTCGTGGCCGCTGGAGCGGTTCCAGCGGATCTCGCGGGCGGCCGGGTTCACCGTCAACGATGTGGTGCTCGCGGTCTGCGCCGGAGCGTTGCGCGCCTACCTGGTGGAGCAGGATGCGCTGCCGGACCGGCCGTTGATCGCGATGGTGCCCGTGAGCCTGCGCGCCGAAGACGAGGCGGACGCCGGCGGCAATCTGGTCGGCACGGTGCTGTGCAATTTGGCCACCGATCTGGAAGACCCGGTGGACCGGCTCAAGGTGATCGGTGAGTCGATGCGGGGCAACAAGAAGGTGTTCTCCGAGTTGCCGCGGGTTCAGGCCCTGGCGCTGTCGGCGATGATGATCGCCCCGCTGGGCCTGGCGGCGGTACCCGGGTTCGTCAAGGCCACCGCGCCGCCGTTCAACCTGGTCATATCCAATGTGCCCGGGCCGCGACATCCGTTGTATTGGAAGGGTGCTCGGCTGGACGGCAACTATCCGCTGTCGATCGCGCTGGATGGGCAGGCGATGAACATCACCCTGGCCAACAATGCCGACAACCTGGATTTCGGTCTGGTCGGCTGCCGGCGCAGCGTGCCACACCTGCAGCGGATGCTCAGCCATCTGGAGGTCGCGCTGAAGGCCCTGGAGGTCGCGGCGGGCGCTTGACCCCAAAAGGCGTAATTGGTAGACCAAAAGGCGGTGGGGTGGCGAGGATGCTCAACATCCCCTCCGCGTTCTAGCCGGCGGACCGCAGGAAGTCTCCCGAGATCTTGACCGCGGGCGTCGAGGAGTCGCCGCCCACCACCAGGGTCGCGAACGCGATGTCCCCGGCGATCCCGGCGAACCACCCGTGCGAGTGGGTGTTATCGCCGAATTCCGCCGTACCGGTCTTGCCACCGAGATCCGGGATATCGCTCAACTGGCTGGCGGTGCCCTCGGTGACGGTCTTGCGCATCATGTCCCGCAGTGCCGCGGTGACACCGGCTGGAAGCGTTTCGGAGGGGGAGTCGGCCGTCACCTTGTCGCCGTCGACCAGGCTGGGCAGGACGGTCGAGCCGTGCGCCAGGCTGGCCTCGGCGACGGCGAGACCGAACGGGCTGACAGTCACGGTGCCCTGGCCGATACCGTTCTCCACCCGCTGGGCGGCGGTGTCGGCGTCGGGAACCCGGCCAGTGACTGTAGTGAGCCCCGGAATGGTGAAGTCCACCCCGATGCCGAACGCGCGGGCCGTCTCGGTGAGGGCGTCGGCGGGGAGCTTGTCCGAGAGTGCCGCCATGCTGGTGTTGCACGAACGGGAGAACGCCGACGCCAAAGGCACTGTCCCCAGGTCGAAGTCATCGTCGTTGGGGATGGTGCGGTTCTCGATCGTCAACCGGCCCGGGCAGGCCACCGGGCTGTCCGGGGTGGCCAGGTCGGCCTCCAGCGCGGCTGCGGTGGTGATGGTCTTGAACGTCGACCCCGGCGGGTAGAGCCCCGAAAATGCAATGGCGCCTTGGGGATCCGCGGCCGTGTTCTGTGCGGCAGCCAGAATCCCGCCCGTCTTGCCGGACATCGCGACCAGTACCGCGGGACGGGTCTCCTGGGAGACGGCCTGTTGGGCGAGCAGTTGGAGCCGGAGGTCCATGGTGGTGCGCATCGGGTCGGTCGGTGCGGGCGGTTGCGCGGTGAGCCGCTGCGCGGGTGCGCCGTCCCCGTCAACCAGATAGACCGACCACCCGGCAGCTTTGGTGATCCGGTCGTGCCACAGCTGGGTGAGCCCGCCGATGGCCGGCGAGGACAGTTGGCGGTCGGTGGTCAGCAGGTCACCCTGCTCGGCCACGGTGACCCCCGGAATCTGGGCCAGTTGGTCGCGTACCTGGACGAGGTCGTCTTCGCGCAGTTTCATCACTGTCACGCGGTCGTCGGTGTTCGACGTGAACTGCGCGCCGATGGATTCCGCGGTCGTGGTGGCATCGAAGCGGTTCAACAGCGCGGCGAGCGGCGCGGCGGAATCGACGTGGGTGCGGTCCAGCGAGATGACGCCCACGGTCTGCCAGGTCATCAACGGTTGACCGGTCCGGTCGAGCACCGGGGTCTGCAGGTCGCTGTCGGTGCTGTACTGAAAGCGCAAGCCGTCCTGCAGATCTCGGTGCAACAGCGTCGGCGCCCAGCTGATCAGCCAGTCCTCACCGGTCTTGGCTGCGGTGCCTGCGGTGTCATAGCCGAAATCGTGGCCTTCACCCCAGGACCACTGATATTTAAGTGTCGCGCCGGACTGATCATCGGGCTCGGTGCTGACCTTCACCGAGGCGGCGTCGCCCATGCCGTTGAACATTGAGGTGATTGCCGGTTCGGCAGCTGCGGGGTCGTTGGTCTGCGCGGCCGCGCCGTGAGCGTCTTTGCGTTGCAGGGCATCGGCGAAGGCGGCGAATCGGTCAGCCGGGTCCGGGGACGACGAGCATCCCGCAACCGGGAGAAACAGGCCGAGCAGCAGGAACCAGACGATGGCGGGGCGGTGCCTTCGAGTCATGTCCCCAGCATGACATCTCGAGCCTAGGCAGCCTTGTCGGTGTCTGCCGTCCGTTGCGGCTTGGCCTGGTGTTTGGGCCCGGACTTGGGCTCGGACTTAGACCCGGACTTGGGCTTCGGCTTGGATGAGTCCCTGACGTTCTTCGCGACGTCAGACATGGAGTTGCGCACGTCATCGCGCCGCTGGGTGGGGGTGCGCTTGACGGGCTTCTTCGGGGCTTCTGGTTTGGCCGCGATGCGCTCGGTGGTTGCCGGGGTCGCCGAAGGAGATGTGACCGAAGGCGATGTGGTGGAAGGTGATGTGGTGGAAGGTATTCCGCCCTTGAAGTTGTCGGCGCCTTCCTGGATGGCACCCGGAAGGGCGTTCACGGTGTCGATGATGCGTTTCGGCGGGGTGATCAACGAGAAGCGGGTCGGTGTCGCGGGATCTGAGTAGTCCCGGTCGGTGTAGCCCATGTCGACGGCGAGTTTGAGGGTCGGCTCGATCGCGCCGAGTACCGGCTCGGTGAGGGCCGTGGTGTTGAGGGCGGTCGACACGTCGCGGATCGGCTGCAGCAGCGGCAGATGCTCGGTCTTGACCAGGATGTAGGTGTCGGTGCCACCACCCGGCTTCGCGACGGACTTCACGATGGCCGCGTCCGGGTCGTTCAGGTCGGCGGCATCGGGTGTCGGGTCGCCGTGCAGATAGAAGAACCCGGCTGCGGCGTTGGCCAGCGACAGCGGGTTGGCGTAGGCCGGGAAGTCACCGACAGGGTCGTACTCGATGGTGAGGAAGGTCTGGTCGTACGACGTGGGCGCCGATGCCCCGGTGCTGGTGAATCCGAGGAGGCTGAGCGGACCCAGATTCGGGAAGCGGGCATAGATGCCGCCGTTGGGAACGGTCGGTGCCGCGATGTAGACGAATTCGATGTTCCCGCCCGGGGACGGCACCGTTCCGGCGTCGAGCTCGCGCTTGTACTTCTCGGCGAGGATGGTTCCCTCGGAGTAACTGACGAGGTAGATCGTGCCTTCCGGACCGGAGGCGGTGCGCGCTTCGGCGACGGTGTCGATCAGCGGTTGGCGACCTTGCGTCACGCTCTCGTCGATCGGCAACGTGGCCGGATAGTTGACGCCGTAGAACTGGTTGTCAGCGGCACCGACGAACTCGCCGCCATATGGCAGGTAGTTGCGCTGGAACTTGTTCTGGATCCGGTCGCTGGTCGGATTGTCCTTCCCACCCACACCGACCACGGCAGCGCTGCCGGGCAGGGTGGCCGCGAAGGCGTCGGCGACGTGCCCGAAGGCCAGTACCGCGGTCATGCCCGCGGTGGCACCGGCCACCGCGACAGCGAATGGACGCCGGCGCGTGTGATCAGCCACGGTGCTCCTCGGATCGAGTGGGTGAGACAGGCTGACAACAGAATGTGGGCCCGGGATCAGTCCGGGCCCACACTATGTCAGAGTTTTGTCAGGTGGAAGTTCCGGTTACGGGCAGGCCACTTCCAGCTCGAAAGGCTTGGTCACCATGCCCGTTCCACCGGCGCCGGTCGCTTCGCCCTTGATCATGTACTTGTTGCCATCCTTGGTGGCTTCGGCGCTGCCGCCGGGCACGCCGGGGGTGTAGGCGAGGTTGACGCCGTCAATATTGCCGAGTGCCACGGCGGTCACCGACGGCTGGTCGCCCTCGCTGAGCGTGGCAGTCACTCCGGACATGCCTTGTCCGACGGTGAGGCTCACATTGCCTGCGACCGTGGCACATACGACTGTGCCCTCGAGCTTGTGCTCCTTGCCGTCGATGCTGACCCGGGCGGTGCCCGTGCCGGTTGTCGCAGTGGCGTCGCCGGCCTCGACCGAGGCTGTCGCCGACGCCGTTGCGGGGGACTTCGTCTCGGCGCTGTCTTTCTTGTCGCTCGACGAACAGCCGGACAGGCCTGCGACGACAATCGCGGCGCCGCCGATGGCTACCAGGAACTCACGCTTCACAACTGCTCTCCTCACGGTTGTGCAGCCCGTCTCCAGTGGCGGACTGTCAGGCAGAAGTATTCGGGTTCGTGCAGGTCGTAGGCGTGGATTTGGCCGAATTGTTCGTAGTGGCTGCGGGACGGTCGTAAGTTCAGCCCCATGCAGATATTGCGTACGCCCGATGCCTGCTTCGGTGAGCTGCCCGAATTTCCTTACTCGCCAGAGTATTCCGAGATCGATGACGACGACGGTGGTCGCTTGCGGGTGGCCTGGGTGCAGGCCGGGCCACTAGATGCCGACCCCATCATGTTGTTGCATGGGGAACCATCTTGGTCGTTTCTCTACCGGCGGATGATCCCGATCCTGACCGCGGCGGGCCACCGCGTCGTCTGTCCGGACCTGGTCGGCTTCGGCCGGTCCGACAAACCGACGCGTATCGAGGACCACAGTTATGCGCGGCACGTCGAGTGGATGCGGACGCTGGCCTTCGATGTCCTCGATCTGCGACGGGTGACGTTGGTCGGTCAGGACTGGGGCGGCCTGATCGGGTTGCGCCTGGCTGCCGAACACCCGGACCGGTTCGCCAACATCGTCGTGGCGAACACCGGGCTGCCCACCGGCGACATCCCGATGCCCGAGATCTGGTGGCAGTTCCGCACCGCGATCCAGAACCTGCCCACGATCGACGTCGGCAGGTTCGTCGCGGCGGGTTGCCGTCGTCCGGTCAGCGATGAGGTCCGAGCGGCTTACGATGCGCCGTTCCCCGACGACACCTATTGCGCGGGTCCGCGTGCGATGCCTGGTCTGGTGCCCACCACACCCGACGATCCGGCCTCGGCCGCCAACCGGTCAGCGTGGAAAACGTTGGCGTCCAGCGAAACCCCGATGCTGGTGGCGTTCAGCGACAGTGACCCGATCACCGGAGCGATGGCACCCATTTTCCAGCGGGACATGCGCGGCGCGCAGGGGATCGAGCACCCGGTGATCGCGAACGCCGGTCATTTCCTGCAGGAAGATGCCGGCGAGGAGCTCGCCGAGGCGATCGTGACTTTCCTCAGGGGCAGGTGACGGCGATGTCGAACGGCATGTCCACCGGTGTGCCCGGCTGGTTGGGGTCGATGCCCATGCCGGTACCGGTGATCGTGTAGCCCTTGCCGTCGCGTGCGGCCACCACCGGCGCACCCGACAGGCCGGAGAGGTAGGTCAGCGACGCTCCCTCACCGTTCACATCGCCGATGTTCACCGACTGGACCACCGGCGCCTCGCCGTCGGTCAGCACCACGGAGGCCGGCATCTTGCCCTTGATGCCGATCGTGGTCAACCCGTTCTGGCTTTCACAATCGACGCTGGTGACGGGACCGGCGTCGTTCGGACCAAAAGTGACGCGGCCCTGGCCGGTATTGCCCGAAGAATCCGCATCCTGGGAGGAACATCCGGCGACTGCGGCCAGAAACACAGCACATCCGGTGGCGACGACGATTCCGCGGTTCTTGACCAAGTTCACGTCCGCAGTATGGCCGCGTCCGCCCCCATGACGGAAATCGGACGCGCATCCGGTTGAATACCAGGTGTGGACCAGCCGTATTTCACCGTGGAGGCCGAGTTGCCCGGCCGACTCGGCCGGGTCGGGACCATCCACACTCCGCACGGCGATATCCACACTCCGGCGTTCATCGCGGTCGGGACTGCGGCCACCGTGAAATCGGTGCTCCCCGAGACCATGAAAGAGCTTGGAGCCCAAGCGGTTCTGGCCAATGCCTACCACCTCTACCTGCAGCCGGGCCCGGATGTCGTGGCCGAGGCCGGCGGGCTGGGGGCGTTCATGAACTGGCCCGGCCCGACTTTCACCGACAGCGGTGGTTTCCAGGTGATGTCGCTGGGTGTCGGGTTCAAGAAGGTTCTGGCGATGGACACCGAACGGCTGCAGGCCGACGACATCATCGCCAAGGGCAAGGAACGGTTGGCGCACGTCGACGACGACGGCGTCACGTTCCGCTCGCACCTGGATGGTTCGAAACACCGGTTCACCCCGGAGGTCTCGATCGGTATCCAGAACCAACTCGGCGCCGACATCATCTTCGCGTTCGACGAGCTCACCACGCTCGTCAACACCCGTGCTTACCAGGAAAGTTCGGTGCAGCGCACCCATGAGTGGGCGGTGCGATGCCTGGCCGAGCATCACCGGCTGCAGGCCCTGACGCCGGAGCGGCCGCGGCAGGCGCTGTTCGGGGTGGTGCAGGGCGCTCAGTACGAGGATCTGCGCCGCCAGGCCTCACGCGGACTGGCCACGATCGGTGAGCAGGCAGGCGCCGCCGAGGGGCTGAGCTTCGACGGGTACGGCATCGGCGGCGCGTTGGAGAAGCAGAATCTGGCCACCATCGTCGGCTGGTGCAGCAGCGAGTTGCCTGCTGACAAGCCGCGGCACCTGCTCGGGATCAGCGAGCCCGATGACCTGTTCGACGCGATCGCCGCCGGTGCGGACACCTTCGACTGTGTGTCGCCGTCGCGGGTGGCGCGCAATGCCGCGGTGTATTCGGCCACAGGGCGGTACAACATCACCGGTGCGAAGTACAAGCGCGACTTCACCCCGATCGACGCCGAATGTGATTGCTACACCTGCGCCAATTACTCCCGCGCCTACATCCGGCACCTGTTCAAGGCCAAGGAGATGCTGTCGGCGACGCTGTGCACGATCCACAACGAGCGGTTCGTGATCCGGCTGGTCGACCAGATCCGGGCATCGATCGTCGCCGGTGAGTTCGATGAGCTGCGCGCGCACGTGTTGGGGCGGTATTACGGCGCCTCCGTGCGTTGAGCTGAGCGGCCGGTCCCGCTTGCCGCGGCGACAGGGCCGGTGGCGGTGAGCAGTATCGCCAGAGTGATCGCCGCGGCGGTGACACCTGCGGTCGTCGGCCAGCCCAGCCACCCGACAGCGGCTGCGCCGAAGGCGGTGCCCAGGCTGCCACCCACGAAGTACACCACCATGTAGGCGCTGTTGAACCGGGCCGGGGCGGCCGGATCGATGGCCAGAACCGTGCTCTGGTTCGCCACTTGGGCGGCGAACAGGCCTGCGTCGAACACGGCCAGGCCGACGAGGGTGGCCGGGGGATTCGACAGACACCCGCCGACGGTGACCACGCCGAAGGCAGCAACGACCAGCCCGATCATCGTCACGCGTCGTGCGCCCACCCGGTCGGTCCACGCGCCGGCGATGCGCGTCGCGACAATACCGAGGAGGCCGGCAAGGGCGTACATGCCGATCCGTTCGGCTGAATAGGAGTACGGCGGTTGTGCCAGCGCGACTGCGAGTCCGGCCCATACCGCGCAGAATGCGAAGAACCAGAGCGCGCCGCGTACCGCGGCGATACGCAACGTCGGGAATCGCAGGAACAGGCCGGGCAGACCGCGAAGCGTCTCCAGATAGCTGCCCGTGGCGGAACCAGCCGTGGCGGGCAGTGTCCGCAGCGAGACGAGTGCGGCGATGACGCACGCGAGGGCGAACACAAGCAGGCCACCCCGCCATCCCGCCACTTCCGTCAGCCAACCACCGGCGATTCGGCCACCGATGATCCCGGCCGAAATGCCCGCCGTGACAACGCCCAACGCGGTCGCCCGACGGCCGTCCGGGACGAAGCGCGCGGTGATCGAGCTCAGCTGCGCGCCGACGGTGGAACAGGCGCCGATCACCCCGACGGTGAGCCCCAGGGCCCACGGGGCGCCGGCGGCGGCGCTGGCTGCCAGGGCTACGGCCAGGGCGCCGAACTGCGCTGCAAGTACGTGATTCGGCGGGAATCTGTCGATGAGCGGTACCAGCATCGCGAGCCCCAGCAGATAGCCGACGGGACCGCATGCCAGCGCGACACCGACGTGGGCAACCGAAATGTCAAGACTGTCAGCGACATCGGATATCGCGGGTTGGAGTGGATAGATCGCTGCCGTGCCAAGCGCTGCGGCAAACGCCATGAACCACACGGTGATTCGGGTTACTTCTGGCTGCGGTGTCATGCCGGAGACGCTATGAGCACACATGCCGAGGTGCTGGCGGAAATCCGACCATGCGGTGTGGAAGAGTGACGCCATGCCGGAAGAGCTCACCGCTGAACAGGCCGCGGAGCGCCTGACTGCCGTCGACACGCTCGGGATCCCGCTGGGGCCCGGCCAGCCGCCGGCGTTCCTGCGGACACTCGGGGAGCGCACCGATTGGACGGACCTGCGCGTCTACGGCGCATTGCTCGGGGTGGGGACCGAACTGTTCACCCGGCCCGGGGTCAGTTACCTGTCCGGCTTCTTCGGTCCGTTCGAGCGGATGTTGCGGGATACGGGCGCCGAGGTGGAATTCGCGCCCGCCGATTTCCGCCGGTTCGCGCCGTTGCTCGAACGTCAGGCACCGCGGGTGATGACGACGGTCGCGACGCCGCCGGACGCCGACGGCTGGTGCTCTCTGTCGCTGCATGCCGGTGCCACGGTGGGCGAGTTGCGCCGGGCCGGAGCCGATCCGCAGCGGCTGCTCGTCGTCGAGGTGTCCGACGGGTATCCGCGGACGTTCGGGCTCGACGGGTATCGGCATGCGCTGCACGTCGACGAGATCGACGTCCTCGTGCGCTCGACCGACGCACCGCTCGCGCTGCCCTCAGCGGCGCCCACCGACGTCGACCGGGCGATCGCGAGGCACGCCGTCGGATTCATCTCGTCCGGCGCGACACTGCAGACGGGTATCGGCTCGATTCCCAGCCAGATCGCCACACTGCTCGCCGAGGGTGACGGGGGCGATTACGGGCTGCACAGCGAGATGTTCACCGATGGTTGCATGCAGCTGCACTGTGCCGGCAAGGTCACCAATGTCGTGAAAGGCCTGTACGACGGGGTGAGCGTGACGACCTTCGCGTTCGGTTCGACCGAGCTCTATGCGTGGCTGGACGGCAACTCCGACGTCGCGTTCCTGCCGGTCGAGATCGTCAATTCCCCGGAGGTGATCGGTGCCAACAACGACATGGTCACGATCAACGGTGCGCTCGGGGTCGACGTCCACGGCCAGGTCGTCGCCGACACGATCGACGGCAATCAGTACAGCGGGATCGGCGGGGCCGAGGACTTCGTCGCCGGTGCCGGGCTCGAGCTGTCGGACCGCTCGTTGATCTGTCTGCCCTCGACGTTCGAGAAGGACGGCGTGCTTCGGTCGCGGATCGTGCCGTGGTTCGGTCCCGGCGCCGTGATCACGACGCCACGGCATCACGTCGATGTGATCGTCACCGAGTACGGCGCAGCCGAATTGGAGGGCCTGACGGTCCGTGAGCGCGGCGAGGCGCTGGCCGCGGTCGCGCATCCGCAGTTCCGCGACGAGCTGTTGGCTGCCGCCGAGCGCGCGGCGAAGGGTTGTTCGCCCGTCGGCTGATCACCGCAGGGAACTACAGCGGGTTGAGGATCCGCTGCAGGAACTGGCGGGTGCGCTCCTCCTTCGGGTCGCCGATCACCGCGGCGGGTGGCCCCTGCTCCAGGATCACCCCGCGGTCGGTGAACAGCACCTGATCGGAAACCTGTCGGGCGAACTGGATTTCGTGCGTGACGATCACCAGGGTCCAGCCTTCGACAGCCAGGTCCCGGATCACCGCGAGCACCTCGCCGACGAGTTCCGGATCGAGTGCCGAGGTCGGCTCGTCGAACAGCACCACTTTCGGTTTCAACGCCAGGGCCCGGGCGATCCCGACGCGCTGCTGTTGGCCACCGGAGAGCTGGTAGGGATATTTGTCCCGCTGGTCGGCGAGCCCCACCTGGCCCAGCAGCTCGGTGGCCTCGGCCAGCACCTCGTCTCGCGGACGCTTCTGCACCACGAGGGGGCCCTCGGTGACGTTCTGCAACACGGTCCGGTGCGGAAACAGGTTGTGGGACTGGAACACAAAGCCGCTCTGTGCGCGGTAGCGACGCAGCTGGTCCTTGGGCACCGGCTTGGCGAAGTCCAGTTCGGTGTCCCCGACCCGGATCACCCCGGAGTCGGCGACATCGAGGGCGTTCAGGGTGCGCAGCAGTGTGGTCTTGCCGGAACCCGACGGGCCGATCACTGTCGTCGCGGTGCCCCGCGGCACGGTGAACGAGACACCCTTGAGTACCCGGACGTCGCCGAAGGCCTTGTGCACATCGGCGGCGACGATCCGGTCTTCGCGTTCTGTGGTCATCGCGCCACATGCCTTTCCAGTCGGCGTTCCAGGCGACTCTGGCCGAACGACAGCACCAGGCAGATCACCCAGTAGTAGATCGCGGCGGTGCCGTAGAGGGCGAAGAACTCGAACGTCGGTGCCGCGATGATCTGGGCCTGCCGCAGCAGTTCGGTCACCAGGATCGTCGACGCCAGTGACGTGTCTTTGACCAGTGAGATCAGGGTGTTCGACAGCGGCGGTACCGCCACCCGGGCGGCCTGCGGCAGGATGATGCGCCGCAGCGTGCCGGCGTAATTCAGCCCGATCGTCTCGGCGGCCTCCCACTGTCCCTTCGGGATGCTCTGGATTGCCGAGCGGATGATCTCGGCCGCATAACCGCCGACGTTGAGGCTGAACGCGATCACGGCGGCCGGGAAGGGGTCGATCTTCACCCCGAACTCGGGCAGCGCGAAGAACACGATGAACAACTGCACCAGCAGCGGCGTCCCGCGGATGATCGAGATGTAGAACCTGGCGATGTTGCTCAGCACCACATTCGGCGACAGCCGGGCCAGCGCCACGGCCAGGGCGATGACGAGGCCGATGACGAAGCTGATGATCGTCAACGGAATGGTCATCGTCAGGGCCGCTTTGGCCAGTGGCCACAGATTGTCGGCGATGAGCTGCCATGTCGACCGGACAGCCGGGGTGCCTTCCGCGGGTGCCCCGGACGCGTTGGTCTTGAGGTACTTCTGCGAGATGGCGGCCAGCGTGCCATCGGCCCGCAACTCGTCGAGTGCGGTGTTGAGTTCGGGCAGCAGGCCGCTGTCCTTGCGCGCGGCGAAGCCCTGTTCGCTCTTCTCCCCGACTTTTCCGGTGATCTTGACCGACGTGTCGTTCGTCTCGGCCAGATACGCGTAGACGGCGATACTGTCGTTGACGACGACATCGACCCGCCCCTGGTTGAGGAGCTTGATCGCCTGGCTGAACCCCTCGACCGCTTCGACACGCGCGCCGGCCTTGCGGGCGATCTCCGACCAATTACTGGTGGCGTTCTCGGCGGCGACCTTGCCTTTCAGGTCCGCGAGCGTCGTGATCGAGTTGTCGTCGGCACGGGTGACGATTACTCCCTCGCCGACCGAGTAGGGCTGGGAGAGATCGTATTTGGCTTTCCGCTCCGGCGTGATCGTGACCTCGTTGGCCACTACGTCGAACCGGTTGGCCTCGAGTGCGGCGAAGATCGAATCCCACGGTGTTTCGACGAATTCGACTCGGACACCGAGTTTGTCGCCGACAGCGCGGGCCACGTCGACGTCGTAGCCGACGAGTTGACCGGTGGCGGGGTCGTGGTAGCTGAACGGGGAGTACACGCCTTCGGTGCCGACGCGCAGCACGCCGGCCGAACTCAGCGGTTCGTCAGTAGTGCCGGCCTTCCCGCCGCAGGCGGCCAGCAGTACCGCGACGATCAGCAGGAGCCCCAGCAGTGGAATTCGTCGGGAGCGCACGGCCGGACGCTAACAGGGGCGCGGGAGGTTCTGCAGGTTTCTGCTCAGCCCGGCTGGTATATCCACGGATGTCGCGGTAGCGCGGTCGGGTCGAACCGGTCCAGCATTCCGTTCACATCGCAGGCGGGCCACCCGAGCGATGCGCTGATCTGCTCCAGTGCACGGTCGGCGCCGATTTCGGCCAGGGTGACCGCCCCGTCGCGTTTGGCCAGCCGGGCGCCGTCTTCGTTGAGCACCAACGGGACGTGAGCGTAGATCGGCTCCGGGTAGCCGAGCAGGCGGGCCAGGTAGGACTGTCGCGGGGACGAGCTCAACAGATCGTCGCCGCGTACCACCTGATCGATGCCACCGGCGGCATCGTCGACCACGACGGCCAGGTTGTAGGCGGGGACGCCGTCGCCGCGGCGCACCACGAAATCGTCGATGATCCCGGTGTAGGTGCCGTGCAGGAGGTCGGTGACGGTGCGGACGAAGGTGTCGGTGCGCAGCCGCAGCGCGGGCGGACGACCGGTCTCCGCGCGGCACTGCGCGCGTTCGGCGTCGGTCAGGTCCCGGCAGGTGCCCGGATATGCGCCTTCGGGGGCATGTGGGGCCCGCGGCGCCTGGGCGATATCTCTTCGGCTGCAATAGCATTCGTACAATCGGTCGTCGGTCCGCAGCTGCTCGATGACGGCGTCGTAGCGGTCCTGGTGACCCGTTTGCCACTCCACCGGCTCATCCCAGGTCAACCCGATCGCGGTCAGGTCGGCCACTTGACGCGTGCCGATCTCCGGAAAGGTCCGGTCATCCAGGTCCTCGACCCGCAAGAGAAATCGCCTTCCGGTGGACCGGGCGAACAACCAGGCCAGTACCGCCGTGCGCAGATTGCCGATGTGCAGGTCGGCCGACGGGCTCGGCGCGAAGCGCCCGGCGCGGGTGAGGCTCACGCCCGCAATCTAGCTAACGACGCTCCCAGGGCGCTGTCTCGCCCATCTTGTTGTAGTACTTGGCCAGGTGGTTTTTCACCCGGTCGATGTCGTCCTCCGGCAGGTCGACACCGCCTCGTGCGCCGTTCATGACCCCGCCCGCGGCCATCACGCCGCGCGGCACCGCTTCGAGCTTGCCACCGGTCACATCGGCGATCAGCAGCTTGTAGGCGGTGAAGTTGTCCTTCTCGTCCTTGTCGTACCAGACGTGTGCATCGCGGTATTTCTGGTTGGGTTCGTCCTGCGCATCGGCCCACTTGCGGACGCGCCTCTCGGCGGCGTCGCGGTCCCATTCGCGGTCCCGGTCGGCCAGTGGCAGGTCCTGGAATGCGGTTACAGACATATGTTTGGCGTGCCCGAACCGGGCGGTCGGTAAACCCGCCACTCACGCACTACTCCGGCGCTCCAGCGCCTCGATCACGACCGGGCAGATGTCGACTCCGTACAGGTGCTCCATCGCCTGCAGACCGCCCGGACTCTCGGCGTTGATCTCGATGACTTTGTCGCCGATCATGTCGATGCCGACGAAGAACATCCCATCTTGCGCGAGTTTGTCGTGCATCGCCTCGATCACCGCGCGCTGCTTCTTGGTGACCTCTTCGGGTTGAACCTTGCCGCCCTTGCAGATGTTGGCTCGCGGGTCGTTCCCCTCTGGCACCCGCCGGAAAGCGGCGGGACGTCCGTCGACCTCGATGAGCTCTCCGTCGAGCAGGAAGATCCGCATGTCGCCGTCCTCGGCGCCCTCGACGTACTCCTGGGCGTAGATGTAGCCGTCTTCCAGCACCGACTCCATCATCTGGTTCAAGTTGGGCTCGTCGTCGCCGACGATCATGAACACGTTGCGTCCCTGCGCGCCGCACAGCGGTTTGATGATGGAGCGTCCCACCGACGAGATGAAGGTCCGGACGTCGTCCACGTTTTGCGTCACCAGGGATCGCTGGCGGATCTGCGCCGGAAACTCGTCGAGGTATACCTTCAACGCCGCGCGCATGAGCACCGCGGGGTCGTTGACCACGGTGACGCCGTGCGCCACGAGGAGCTGACCGAACATGGAACCCAAGCTGCTGGCCCACGGCCGATCCTGCCGATCCTCGACCGAGTCGTTCCTCAGAAACACGGCGTCGAGCTCGTCCATGCGTATGCGCTCGGCCGAACTCTCCTTCATGCGATCGACGAACGCGGTCAGCGTGTCCTCACCCCGGGCGATGCCGGGACGTGCGTGCGCCCCGATCTGACCGTCGGGCTCGCCGATACTGACGTCGCTCAGCCCGACGTACCAGACCTCGTGGCCCATCAGGGCGGCCGCCTTCGCGAGGCGGGTGGTCGCGTACTCGTCGACCTCGGTCTCCGCACGATTGACCAGAAATGCAATCCTCATGCGGCCACATCCATTTCAAGTAGGTCTGCGAGACTCATGCCGCCGCGCATGCGTTCGAGCCGCACTTGCGCCCCGGGCGCGGACAGCCAGCGTGGGCGCGCCCGCGGCGGTTCGAGAACACCTTGCTGAATCAGCTCCTCCACGAGCGGTGCATGGTCGAGCGAGAGCTTGCCGGCGAGAAGGGGCTCGATGCTGCGTCCTTCGGCGAAATACCCGAGGACTCGTTCGATACCGCGCAGATAGATGATGTCCTTCGTCGAACCTCCGCCGAATGTTGCGCGGCTCGTCACCGACCACGCGGTGCGGGGCGCGAAGCCATGGGCGCCGGTCAGGTGATGGAAGATCTCGACGAACTCCGCGTGAGCCAACATCATCGATGCGGCAACGACCCTCGCGGCGAGCACGCGCATGCGTCGGGGATCGAGCCCTCCTACGACGTACTCGGCCAGCACCGCCAGACCCTCCTGCGTCTCCTCGTAAGACGGCAGCCCGACGGCCAGCAGCCTCAACGGCTGCGCCTCTCCGTTGCGATAGGTCAGCACGTGGGTCCCTACCTCGTGCTGGATCAGTGGCAGTACTCGATCCTTGCGGAAGACCGCGGTGGCAGGGATGTAGAGCTTGCCGAACAACACCATCAGATCGGCGACGTCGTCGCGCACCTCGACCGCTACGGGAAATTCCGGATAGGCCGACTCCAGCTCCCCGCGTGCCGCCTCCGCGAATTCCATGGCGGTAACGCTGGTCGGGCTGATCGGTTGCGGATCGATGAGATCGAGCAGTGAGCGAGCCGTCGCGCACAGCGAGTGGCCCGGATCTCCATAGAGTTGCAGCGCGCCGTACCTGAACCGCGACGTGCCTCGGTCCTCGAGCAAGGTGACCTGCCGGGCAATCTCGTCGCGTTTTCCACGGAAGAGAGAGTTGAGCGCAGGGTTCCCCACGCGCTCGATCTCGACGTTGTAGAGGTCGCGCCTGACCAGATCCGGGTCGAAGTCCAGCGGTCTCGACTGCAGGGTGGGTAATGACTCGAACCCCGAGCGCGCGAAATCCCGCCACGCCTCGGCTCCATTGATCGGAGTGACGTTGAGCAGGAGGTTGAGCTCGCGCTCGATCTCCGTCAGACGTTCATCGACGTCCAAGGCTTCCTGCGCAAGGGGCGAAGTTCGACTCACTTGCCAGCGATACCCAATTGTCGACGTGGTCAATCCGGTGTTCGAAGCTGTTCCCGCTAACGTTCGGGAAATGGCAGAGCGGAGAATCGCCGGCGGCACGATCCAGGTTGAACGTGAGGACGGACTGGTGCGCGCGCGGGGTGTGCGCTACGGCACCGCCAGACGATTCGCGGTTTCCGAACCACCGGCAGCTTGGTCGGGGGTTCGGGACGCCACACAATCGGGTCCGGCCTGCCCGCAGCGCCCGTCACGCCTGGGCTGGGTCACCGGCGACGCACTCGCGGGCCTGTCGACGAACGAGAACTGTCTGGTGCTGACCGTCACGGCCCCGGCCGATGCGCAGCGACTCCCGGTCATGGTGTGGTTCCACGGCGGTGCGTACGTCGCGGGCAGCGGCGAGTCGGCCAAGTACGACCCCGGCGCCCTGGCTCGCGCCGGCAATGTGGTGGTGGTCAACGTGAGCTACCGGCTCGGCATCTTCGGTTATCTGGCGCCACCCGGGAGCGGCGAGGACAACCTGGGGCTGCGGGATCAGATCCTCGCGCTGCGCTGGGTGCAGGAGAACATCGCCGCGTTCGGCGGCGACGCGGCCAACGTCACCGCGTTCGGTCAATCGGCTGGTGCGCATTCCGTCTGGTCGCTGATGTTGTCCGGCGAGGCCGAGGGCCTGTTTCACCGCGCGATCCTGCAGAGCGCCCCGCTGGAGTTGGACGACGGGCGCGACGACATGGCGCACGCCATGGGCTCGGCGATGGCTACCTCACTCGCCGGTGCCGATCCGGCCGAGGCGAGCATCGAACGGCTGCTGGCCGCCGAGGCTGCCGCCGTCGCCGCAGCTCAGGGCTTCGGGCTCCTGGGGGGACTTGCGTTCGCACCGCGGCTCGGCCGGACGCCGCTGCCGGCTCCGGCCGACGTACCCGACGCCATCGCTGCCGCCGCGCGCCGCATCGAGCTGCTCATCGGCTACACCAAGGACGACGCGGCACCGTTCGTGGCGATGGATCCTCGGATGGCCCGGCTCAACCGGGTGCCTGTCCTCGGCCGGCTCGCGGTCCGGGCCGGTTCGAAGGCGATCACGAAACAGGCGTTCTCCGGCCCCGCCGAGCGCCTGGCGGAGGCGTGGCGAACGCACGGCGGCCGGGTGGGCACCTATCGTTTCGACTGGACACCGATCGGCGCCCCGCTGGGCGCCTGCCACTGCATGGAATTGCCGTTCCTGTTCGGCTCACCGCAGACCTGGGCGGACGCCCCGATGCTCGGCCCGCAGCGGGCGATCGACAATCAGCTCTCCGTCGAAATGCGGACTCGCTGGACACAATTCGCTCACCACGGAGTCGCATCGCTGCCCGCGCCGGCGCTGCGGTTCGGCTGAATCAGTAGGCAGCCGGATCGGCCGAACCTGGTCTCCCTTGATAAGGTCTCGGCAAAATTCGGAGCGGTGGTGTGATGGCGACTATGGGCGTAGTCCCGTCTCTACGTGGCCGCGTCAGCGAATGCGCGGCACTTCGAACCCTGGTATCGGGTGGCCGTTCCGGCGGCAGCGCGGTGCTGGTGGTGCGCGGCGAGGCGGGCGTCGGTAAGACGGCGCTGCTCGACTATGTCGTCGAACATGCGCCGGGGTTTCGGGTGACCCAGGTGGCCGGGGTCGAGTCCGACATGGAACTCGCCTTCGCCGGATTGCATCAGCTGTGCGCACCGCTGCTGGATCACCTCGACAAACTTCCCGAACCGCAGCGCGACGCGCTCTCGGTGGCATTCGGTCGTGGTGTCGGACCGGTACCGGACCGATTTCTGGTCGGCCTGGCGGTGCTCAGCCTGCTGGCGGCCGCTGCCGACAAGAAGCCACTGTTGTGTGTGATCGACGACGCGCAGTGGCTCGACCAGGTGTCGGTACAGACCCTGGGCTTCGTCGCGCGGCGGCTACTGGCAGAGCCGGTGGTACTCGTGTTCGCCGTCCGAGACCGCCACGATGGTGCTGCCGACGTACTGCCCGGCCTGCCCGAGCTGCGGGTCGAGGGGTTGTCGGACACCGACGCGAGGGAGCTGTTGGACTCGGTGTTTCTGGGCCGGCTCGACGAGCGGGTCCGAGACCGGGTCGTAGCCGAAACCCGCGGCAACCCGCTGGCACTGCTGGAGATTCCGCGTGACGTGCCGGCAGCAGAGCTGGCCGGCGGTTTCTGGCTCGGCCCGGCGCGCCCATCGGTGGGTCAGGTTGAGGATGGGTTCGTCCGCCGAATCCAGTCGCTGCCTCACGACACCCGGCGGCTGGTGTTGCTCGCCGCGGCCGATCCGCTCGGCGACCCGATGCTGTTCTCCCGGGCCGCAGGGCATTTGGGGATCGGCATGGATGCGCTGGCACCGGCCGATGCGGCCGGGGTGATCGAGTTCGGATCACGCATGCGCTTTCACCACCCCCTGATTCGGTCGGCTGCCTACCGGTCGGCCAACGTGGCCGATCGCCGGGACGTACACCGGGCCTTGGCCATTGCCACCGACCCCGACGTCGATCCCGACCGCCGGGCCTGGCATGCGGCCAACGCCGCGGCCGGTCCCGACGACGCGGTGGCCGCCGAATTGGAAGCGTCGGCATGGCGTGCCCAGAGCCGAGGCGGAATCGCCGCCGCGGCGATCTTCCTCGAGCGGGCGGCGATCCTGTCCGCCGATCCGGCCCTGCGCAGCTCACGGGCGATCGCGGCCGCCAGGGCCAAACGTGAGGCGGCGGTCCCCGAAGCTGCCTACGAGCTGCTCTCCCTGGCTGAACTGAACCCGTTGACCGAGCTGCAGCGGGCCGAGGTGGGCCGGTTGCGGGCGCAGATGGAATTCACCCGCAGCCGGGGCGGCTTTCCAGGTGCGCCACCGGTCCGCCAGGCCGCCGCGTTGCTGCTCGACGCCGCCAAGCGGCTGGAAAACCTTGACGACGAGCTGGCCCGCGAGACCTATATGGAGGCGCTTGCCGCCGCGATGTTTGCTTCGCGCAGCCAAACGGAGGCCCTCGTGCTGGCCGCCGAGGCGGCGCGCGGCGCGGTCGAGCGGATCGATGGGCCGACACGGCCCATCGATCTACTCCTCATCGGCATGGCGAATCTGATCATCGATGGACTGCCCGCGGCGGCCTCGCCCCTTCGCGCCGCGCTGGAGCTGTGGTGTGAGCACGCCCGGCGCCATGATGGCAGGGCGCTGCACTGGTTGGCGTTGGCTTTCCCGATCGTGCACGAATCCGCTGCCCATGAGATCTGGGACGACGATTTGGTCGACCGGCTGGCCACCGACATGGTGGGGTATGCCCGCGCCACCGGCGCGCTGGCCCTCCTTCCGCCGGCGATTGCCTACCAGGCCGGTGTACAGACGCATTCAGGTGAATTCGTCATGGCCGCAAGGACTATGGAGGAGGCCGACTCGATCTCTGCGGCGATCGGCCATCGTCCGATGAAGTACCACAAGGTGGAACTGGCCGCTTGGCGGGGCGATCTCACCGAAGCGGGCGACCTCATCGAGGCAGGCATGGCCGAGGGAACCGCCAAGGGCGAGGGCCGGCTGCTGGGGGCGGCCGACTATGCCGCCGCAGTGCTCTACAACGGGCTGGGCCGGTACGAGGAGGCCTTGGCCGCTGCCAGAAGGGCATGCGAATACCACGACATCGGGTTCTACTGCTGGACCCTGATCGAGCTGGTTGAGGCCGGCATGCGTGCCGACGGGCGGGATGTCGCCGAGGATGCGGTGCGCCGGTTGGAGGTGTGTACGGCGTCCAGCGGAACCGATTGGGGGCTGGGTGTATTGGCCGCCGTACGGGCGCTCGTCGCGGACGACACCGAGGCCGAGGTGCTCTTCGAGGAGTCTGTGGAGCGGCTCAGCCGCACTCGGATCAGGGTGCAACTGGCCCGGACCCATCTCCGTTACGGGGAATGGTTGCGTCGCCAGAAGCAACGCACCCGCGCCCGCGAACATCTCAACACTGCCTATGAGATGTTCACCAAGATGGGCGCCGAGGGGTTCGCCGAACGTGCCCGGCGTGAGCTGACCGCCACCGGTGAGAAGGTGCGCAAACAGCCGATGGCCTCAGGCGACAAATTGACCGCCCAGGAGTCGCAGATCGCCCAGTTGGCCCGCGACGGGCTGACCAATCAGGAGATCGGCGCACAGTTGTTCATCAGCACCCATACCGTCGAATGGCACCTGCGCAAGGTTTTCGTCAAGCTCGGTGTCCGGTCACGCCGACAGCTGCGCTCTGTGTCGTGGAGCAGTTGAACCACGGGTTTTCAAGGGTCCCGAGCGTCATTGCATCAGCGAGGCTCATCGCATGGCGACGATTCTGTTGCAGACCACGATCACGGAGAATCCCGACGATTGGGATGTCGGCCGATTCTCGATGCTGGCGGGTGAGTTGCGTGCGGACGGCCACGAGGTGCTGGCCCGTAACCGGACCGATCATGCGGGGCAGGATCCGGTGCTCAGCCATCTCGATGAGCTCGGATTCGACCAGCTGTGGTTGATGGCCGTCGACGTCGGCGACGGTCTGACGCCCGGCGAATGTGCGGCGATCGGCCGGTTTCGCGGACTCGGCGGCGGGGTGCTCACCGCCCGTGATCATCAGGACCTGGGCAGCTGCCTGAAGGGACTCGGCGCGTTGGGGCAGGTCAACGAGTTTCACGATGGCAGCCTGGACCCGGAGTCACGCTGCGACGACCGGGACAATCCGGGCATCTCGTGGCCCAACTTTCACTCGGGCGCCAACGGCGATTACCAGCCGGTGCTGGTCGAGGAGCCGGTGCACCAGCTGCTACGCACCTCCCGAACCGCCACCGGCCGGATCGAGTGGTTCCCGGCTCACCCTCACGAGGGGGCGGTCTCGGCCCGGGTGCCGTTCGCAACGGTGGTGGCTCAGGGCCGCAGCACCGCGACCGGCAGACAGTTCAATCTCGCGGTGGCACTCGACGGTGAGTGCACGCCGGAGGGCAGGCCGATGGGGCGAGCCGTTGCCGAGTCGACCTTCCACCACTTCGCCGACTACAACTGGGATTTGGCCCATGGGGCGCCTTCGTTCGTCACCGATCGGCCCGGCCGGCAGATCGGGGACGATCCGTCCCGTCTTGGAGTGTTCAAGGATTACGTGCGCAACCTCGCCACCTGGCTACAGCCGCCGGATCACCACTAGCCGGGAAGCAGGCCCGGCACGATGTCGTTGAGCCCGAAGGTGACGGGCTGGTCCAGCTGGGCGTAGGTGCACGAGGACGGATCCCGGTCGGGTCGCCAGCGGTTGAACTGGGCGGTGTGCCGGAACCGCCTGCCCTCCATGTGGTCGTAGCGCACCTCGACAACGCGCTCGGGGCGTAGCGGCACGAAGGACAGATCCTTGCCGGCGTTCCAGCGTGAGCCGCCGCCATATCGGCGTGCCAGATCCGGGTTGGCAGCCAGCTGTGCGGCCCAGTTCCAGGGGTGGTTCTCGAAACTGGTTACCAGGGACTGTAATTCGGTGAAGAGCTCACGGCGTCGAGCCATCGGGAAGGCACCGATGACGCCGACGGATGCGAGTTCGCCGTCATCGGTGTAGAGCCCGAGCAGCAGTGAGCCGACCGCGTCCGGGCCCGACTTGTGGAGCCGATAGCCGGCGACCACGCAGTCGGCGGTGCGCTGATGCTTGATCTTCACCATGACCCGTTTGTCGGGCTGATAGGTGAGCGTGAGCGGTTTGGCGATCAGCCCGTCGAGCCCGGCTCCCTCGAATTCCTCGAACCAGCGCCGCGCGGTCGGTAGATCCGTGGTCGCCGGGGTGACGTGAAATGACCGACCCGAACCCAGCGCGTCGACAAGGGCGGCGCGACGGTCACTGAACGGTCGCCCCGTCAGGTCGTCGTCACCCAGGGCGAGTAGATCGAAGGCGATGAAGCAGGCCGGGGTCTGTTCGGCCAGCAGGCGCACGCGGGATGCCGCCGGGTGCAGACGCAGTTGCAGGGCCTCGAAGTCCAGGCCACGTGCGGTGGGTAGGACGATTTCGCCATCGACCACGCACCGCGGCGGGAGCTCGGCCCTGGCGGCCTCGACGAGTTCGGGGAAGTACCGGGTCATCGGTCGCTCGTTGCGGCTGCCCAACTCGACTTCGTCACCGTCGCGGAACACCAACGCCCGGAAGCCGTCCCATTTGGGTTCGTAGGACGCGTCCGGTGGGATCACCGCCGCCGCCTTGGCCAGCATCGGTGAGACGGGCGGCATCACAGGTAGGCGCATCAATGTCATTCTCACCGATGACATTGCCGCGTGTCGGAGGTCTAGGTAACTATGGAACCCGTGGACTTGCCGGTGCAGCCCCCGATCGAACCGATGCTCGCCAAAGCCCAGGTGAAAGTGCCCGATGAGGCCGGGGTCTGGTCGTATGAACCGAAATGGGACGGCTTCCGCGCGCTGGCCTTCCGGGACGGCGACGAGGTGGTGCTGCAGTCGCGCAGCGGAAAGGAACTCGGGCGTTACTTCCCCGAATTGCTCGACGCGCTGCGTGACGAGCTCGCCGACCGATGTGTCCTCGATGGTGAAGTGGTGGTGCCGCGTGAGATTGACGGTCGGGTCCGGCTGGACTGGGAGTCGTTGTCGCAGCGCATCCACCCCGCCGAGTCGAGGGTGCGGATGCTCGCCGAGCAGACGCCGGCGCACTTCATCGGGTTCGATGCCCTGGCAAACGGTGACCGGTCGTTGCTCGCCGAGCCGTTCCGGGTGCGCCGGGAAGTGCTGATCGAGGCGGTCAAGGCCAAGCAGTGGTGCCATGTCACGCGCACCACCACCGATCCCGAACTCGGTGCCCAGTGGTTGCAGACATTCGAGGGTGCCGGGCTCGACGGGGTGATCGCCAAGAAGCTCGACGGGCACTACCTGCCGGGCAAGCGGGAGATGGTCAAGGTCAAGCACCACCGCGACGCCGACTGCGTGGCGATGGGTTACCGCATCCACAAGAGCGGGGAGGGCGTCGGCTCGATCCTGCTGGGCCTCTACCGGGCCGACGGGGAGCTGCAGATGGTTGGTGGTGCAGCCTCGTTCAGCGTCAAGGACCGGATCAAGCTTTTGGCGGACCTGGAGCCGCTGCGGGAGGGCGACGAAGTCCGCGAAGGTGATCCCAGCCGCTGGAACTCGGCCGCCGACAAGCGCTGGATTCCGGTGCGCCCGGAGAAGGTGTGCGAGGTGGCCTATGACCAGATGGAGGGCAACACCGTTCACGGGATGCGGTTCCGGCATGCGGTGAAGTTCCGGCGGTGGCGCCCGGACCGGGAACCGGCGAGCTGCACGTTCGACCAACTCGACGTGCCGTTGAACTACGACCTGTACGACGTCCTCGCGAAGGAGAGCTGAGATGGCAACACCAGCAACCGAACTCGACGTCGACGGGGTGAAGGTCCGCTTCACCAACCCGGACAAGGTGTACTACCCGAAGCTCGGCGCGGCCGGGACCAAGGGCAAGTTGATGGAGTACTACCTCAGCGTCGCCGACCGGATGGTGATGCTGTTGAAAGATCGGCCCACGCATCTCCAGCGATTCCCCGACGGCATCGAGGGGGAGGAGATCTACCAGAAGCGGGTGCCGCAGAAACATCCCGAGTACCTGGAGACCTGCGTCGTCACCTTCCCGTCGGGGCGTACTGCCGACGCCCTCAAGGTGACCCATCCGGCGGCGATCGCGTGGGCCGCGCAGATGGGCACGATCACGTTGCATCCCTGGCAGGTGCGCTGCCCGGACACCGAACATCCCGACGAGTTGCGCATCGACCTGGACCCGCAGCCGGGCACCGGCTTCAGCGAGGCTGCCGCGATCGCCTGCGATGTGCTCAAACCGCTGCTCGATGAACTCGGCCTGGTCGGCTATCCCAAAACCTCGGGCGGTCGCGGCGTGCACATCTTCCTGCCGATCTTGACCGACTGGGATTTCATCGCGGTGCGCCGGGCCGGTATCGCCCTGGCCCGTGAAGTGGAACGACGCGCCCCGGACGAGGTGACCACCTCGTGGTGGAAGGAAGAACGCGGAGAGCGACTGTTCATCGACTACAACCAGAACGCCCGCGACCGCACCTTCGCCTCGGCGTACTCGGCCCGCAAGACCCCGATCGCCACCGTCTCGATGCCGCTGGCCTGGGATGAGCTGCGCGACGCCAACCCCGACGACTACACGATCACCACCGCGCCGGATTTCCTTGCCGGGCGCCAGGATCCGTGGGCCGGCATCGATTCTGGCAAGCAGTCGCTGCAGCCGCTGCTGGATCTGGTCGCCGCCGATGAAGAGCGTGGCCTGGGTGATCTGCCGTACCCGCCGAGCTATCCCAAGATGCCAGGGGAGCCGCCACGGGTACAACCCAGCAAGAAGGTCGCCGAGCACTGGGATGAGGACGGCAACCCGAAGTAGGGCCACGTCGAAAGTGACGCAAACGTTGTTGCAGCGGGCCGAACACGACGTCTGCGTCGCGCTCGGCGTACCTCAGCTCCCCAGCATCAAATCCAGAAAACGCTCGTAGCGGTCGGCGGTGGTCAAGGCTGAGGCGGAGTCCATCAGGTGCAGCACCCCGATACCCGTCGCGAAGGTGGCCTGGCCGCGCAGGGCAGCGTCCTCCGGGCTGAACCCGTAGTCGAGATATGCCTTGGTGACCGCGACCAGAACGCGATGGTCGGCCGCGCGCACATTCGCCGCGGCCACCTCGTCGGACCGGGCCCACTCCCGCATCGCGCGCTCCAACGTCCAGTGCTGCGGGCCGAGCAGCTGCTGCATCATCTGCGACAGTCGTTCGCGCGGAGGCAGGTGTTCGAGTTCGGCCAGTGAGCGGCGGTCCTGCTCCAGGAACGCATTCCACGACGCGACCAGGGCAGCCCGATAGCCCTTCATGTCGGTGAAGTGCCAGTAGAAGCTGCCCCGGGTCGCGCCGATCTGCTCGCAGAGGCGTTCGATCTTCAGCGCCCGCATCCCGTCGGAAGCCAGCAGGGCATACCCGGCCTGCACCCAATCATCGGCGGTCAAGCTGCCGGGTGTGCCCTTGCGTTCGGCCATCCGAACAGAGTAGGACCTACCCGGCGGTTGGCAGGTGCATCCCGAAAGGCACCGCGCTGATCAGGGTGACCGGCACGGCCTCGCCGCTGGGCACCGGGTAGCTGCGGTGCTCACCGGGACGCGCGCCGACGATGGCCTCACCCAACGGGGAGTTCACCGAATAGACTTCCAGGTCACCGTATTCGGCGCCGCGGACCCCCAACAGGAAGGTCTCGATGTCGCCGGTCTGGTCATAGCGCACGGTCAGTACCATTCCCGGCTCGGCGACCCCGTCGTCGGCCGGATTCTCGCCGACCACGGCGTACAGCAGTATGTCGTGGATGTGCTGGATGCGGGCCTGGCGAGCTCGCTGGATGGCGACCTCGTTCTCGTCAGAGTCGGACGCCGCTTCGGTCGCGATCAGGTCGCGCAGCGTCGACAATTCGGTCTGCAGGCGGTCGTAGGCCTCGGGGGACAACCAAATACGTTGGCTGACAGTCATTGTGGATTCCTTCCGGT
The DNA here is from genome assembly GCF_017876775.1 of Mycolicibacterium lutetiense. Classification (NCBI taxonomy): domain Bacteria; kingdom Bacillati; phylum Actinomycetota; class Actinomycetes; order Mycobacteriales; family Mycobacteriaceae; genus Mycobacterium; species Mycolicibacterium lutetiense. The sequence goes on from NZ_JAGIOP010000002.1 coordinate 3,741,976, forward strand.
TATGCGGAGTTGCCGTCAGGGGCGGGTTGGGTGCCGCCACTGACGGCTTGGGTGCCCGACAGGGCGAAGTCGTGAAGTGTCAGCGCCGGGGATCGAATTCCCGCAGCGCCTCGGGTTGCTTTCCGGTGGTCATGTACTCGGCGAGCAACCGGCCGGTGACAGGACCGTGCGCCAGCCCCCACATGCCGTGACCGCCGGCGACGTAGATGCCCTGTGCCACTTCGCCGATGAGCGGGCGGCCGTCCGAGCTGACCGGACGCGGGCCCACCCACACGTCGGTGCGGGCATCCCAGTCCACCCCGTCGAGCAGCGGAGCGGCCGACGCGATGATCGCGTCGACCCGCGGCGGTTGCAGCGGATCGTCGGGGGAACGGAATTCCATGGTTCCGGCCACCCGCAGTCCGCCGTGATACGGCGTGCAGGCGACGCGGGCGTCGGGCAGGTAGATGGGCCCGAGAAGCGGGCGGTCCACCGGCACGGTGAACGAGTAACCGCGGCCGGCCTGCACGGGCGTGCGGACCCACGGCTTTGCGAGTTTCGACAGCCACGCCCCGGTCGCGATCACGGCGGTCTCGGCTCTCAGCGAACGGTCCGCCAGGTCCACGTTGACGTTGGCGCCCACGGCACGCACGTCGGTAACTTCGCCGATGACCAGCTCCGCGCCCCTGGCGATGACGGCATCGCCGAGCGCGTGAACGAACCGGCCCGGGTCCACGAAGCGCTGGCCTTCCACGCTGATACCCGCGGTGATCGCCGACGAGGCCAGCGGGACATGGTCGCGCAGCCTGTCACCGGACAGGCTGGTGACCGTGACGGTCTGACCGATGGCGGCCATTCGGCGGAGTTCGGTCATCAGATGCTCGGCCTGACGAGTGGTTTCGAACAGCGCGGTGATCGGCCCGTCGGTGGTGGGCACCGCCACGCCGTTGGAGGTCAGCACGTCGTAGACCTCGAGGCACTCCTGGTTGAGCGGCACGTTGGCTTTCGCGACCCTGGTCCAGGTCGACTGCCGGCAGTTCATGGCAAACCGGCCCAGAAACGCCAGCAACCGGGGGCCCGATGTCAGCGGGATGTGCAAGGGGGCGGCCGGGTTGAAAAGTGACCGGATGCCGTAACGCAGCAGGGCCGGATCGTTGAGCGGGATGGTCAGCGTCGGCGAAACCCAGCCGGCGTTGCCCCACGACGCACCTGCACCGATTCCGGTGCGGTCGACGACGGTGACCTCGACCCCGTGCTCCTGGAGAAACCATGCGGTGGACAGGCCGACGATGCCGGCACCCACGACGACCGCCGACCGCGGTGCACCGTCAATGCGCTCGACCCCATACATGCACCCATGGTGCCGGAGGTCAGCCCCGTTGCGTTTGCGCTAACTCGACAAAAGGAAGGGTGACGATTGTCGAGTTACGACAGACCCTCGGTCGCTGCCAACTCGATCATCATCGCCAGTCGCTTGCGCGCATCGGCCAGGTCCAACTGGGTGAGTTCGGCCATCTTGCGCAGACGGTAGCGCACGGTGTTCTCGTGCACACCGAGCGCCCGCCCGGCCCCGGCCAGATCGCCCTGGGCCTCCAACCAGGCCCGCAGCGTGACCGCATAGTGCGTGCCAGCGGCCTGATCGTGGGCCCGTAGCTCGGCGACGGGGCCGCGCTTCGGCGCACGACCGGCGCGGGCGGCGATCCGCAGGCGCTGCAGCAGGATCTCGTCCCAGGCCTCGTCGTAGACCGGCACCCTCTCGTCGAGGCCGACGGTATCCCCGTGCCGGACCTCGTGCAGGACTTCGTGCAGGGCCAGGCACTCGTCGGCCTCACTGCGGGCCAGCGCCAGCTCGGCGGCGGTGGCCGGGCCGCTGATTCCGGCCAGCACGGTCACCGGCTCGGGCAATGCGGCGCGCAGACCCGCCACCCACCGGCTCGCGGTCTCGGCTTCGGCACCGGGCAGCACGGTGTAGACGGTGTTGCCGGCCAGGGCGCTGCGCCCGGGACGCGACCAGCCGAAACCCGCGGTCGCCCGCTCGAACGCCAGGAGCAGCGGGGCATGCCGCTCGTCCCCGGTCCGGGCCCGCAACGCGATCACCCGCAGCGGTGTCTGCGGCAACCCGAGCCGGCTGGCGGCCGTGGTGGCATCGGCGGCGCCCTCGAGGAGACGGATGACCAGTTCCGACTCCACCTGGCGTTCCAGGTCGGCGCTGGCGCGGGAGCGCAACAGATGCAGCGCGACCATGCGGGCTCCGTCGGCCAGCGCAGCCCGGCGCGCGTCGGGCAGGGGCGCGGCACATGCCACCCAGATCGAACCGAGCAGTTCACGACCGGCCCGGGCGGCCACCACCATCCGCCCGGTCAAGCCGAGCTCGTCATCGCCGTCGACGAACATCGGCTCATCCGATCCGGCCAGGTGACGGAACACCCCGCGGGCCTCGAACAGGGTGCGCAGCGGTTCGGATGCCCCACGGCTCAGGATCGTCTCGGCGCGGGCCGGATCGGCGTGCTGCTGCAGCCGCGAGTACGCCAGCAACGCGCTGCGTCGGTCCTCGATGGTGACCGCGCCACCCACGGCGTCGGCGAGGCTGTCGGCCAGTGCGAACAAATCGGTTGGGCCGCGCCCGGATTCGGTCTCCCGCCCTTCCAGCACGACACCGTAGATCACGGCCGCCAGCTCGCTCCAGGAGACTTCGGGCTCGACCGTCATCACCGCAATGCGGTTGTCGGCTGCCAGTTCATCGTCATCGGCGGGGCTGTGCGGACCGCGGACCAGAACCACCACGGCGCGCGCGGCCTTCGCCCACTCCATCGCCTCGGCCACCGACCCGGCCCCGACCGCCAGCAGGACATCACCGATGACCTGACCCGGTTCGTGCATCACCACGCTGCGCAGCTCGGTCGAGCGTGACGCCGGACTCGGGCCATGGGGGGCGTGCAGCCGCACCCCGTAGCCGCCCAGCACGTTGATCAGGCGGTCCAGCGTGACCATGGATTACGGCCCAGCGGCCAGCGTGGCCTTACCGGTGTGCTGCTGACCGCCCTGGTCGAACCAGGTCAGGCCGATCACGTCGCCCGGGTAGTGCCGATCGAGGACCAGCGTGAGGGTGCGCGCCGAATCGAGCGGGGTGTTGTCGATGCCGGTGAGTACGTCGCCCGGGATCAGGCCTGCCGCGTCGGCCGGGCCGCCGGCAATGACGTCCTGGACGATCACGCCGCCGCTCTGCCGCTGTGCGGTGCGGACACCGACGCCGAGCAGGGTCGGCGGTCCGATGTGCACCGAGGCCGACGGGATGCGCGCGCGGATCTGTCCGGCGACGGCCATCGCGTCGTTGATCGGGATCGCGAACCCCTTGCCGCCGGGGCCCATGCGGAAGTTCACCGACGCTGCGGTCGTCATACCCACGACCTGCCCGGCGGCGTTGACCACGGGACCGCCGGAGTCGCCGGCACGTACCGGTGCGGCGAACTCGAACAGCCCGTTGATCTCGTCACTGGTGCCGGTCAGCTCGTCTTCGGCGTTGACGGTGCGGTTGAACGCGCTGACGGTGCCCACCTCGTGCGTCAGGGGCGAGCCGGTGCCGCCGGCATTGCCGAGCGCGACGACGGGGTGGCCCGGTGCGAGCGCGGCCGAATCACCGATCGGCGCCGGTGGCAGGCCGGCCGCACCGTGCAGTTGCAGCACCGCGATGTCGTTCTGACGGTCGTAGCCGACCAGGTCCGCGGGGAATCTCTGACCGCCGACCGTGGCGCTGATCGAGTTGGCGCCCTGGACCACGTGATAGTTGGTCAGCACCTCACCGCTAGGTGACAGCACGATGCCGGTGCCTATGCCATAGGCCTGTTGGTAATCCACGACGGTGTCGATGCGGGCCACCGAAGGTTCGACCTGCGCAGCCGCCATCTCCGGGTCACCGGGTGCGGCGGAGGCGGGGGCAATCGGGGCGATAACGGCGGTCGCGGTGGTCACTGCCACCGCGACGATCGTTCTGAACGGATGTGAGCTCACTTTGCCCATATACCCATCTTCGCTGGATAAGTACCCGATGTCGACGCGGGTGACGCGTGTCAGTCCTCGGTGGTGACTTCGCTGCGCGAGGCTCAGCCCCGCCGCTTGGTGCCGCTCTTGCTGGACGGCCGCCGGTTGCGAAGCGTCTTGCCCTCGTCGGAGTCGGTCTCGTCCGCGTCGGTCTCGGTCGCCGTCTCAGACTCGGCGTCAGCCTCGGACTCGTCGTCCGCGGGCTCCTTCGCCAGGCTCACCTTCGCCGGCTCTTCGGCTTCGTCAGCCTCCTCGGCCGACTCAACGTCCTCGGTCTCGTCTGCCTTCTTGCGACCGCGGCGCTCGGCCTTCTCCCGGGTCTTGACCGGCTTCGGCGGCGGGGGCGGCAGTTCGGCGAGGAACGCCAGATAGAAGGCGAAGATGCCGAGCAGCGCGATCGCGGCGGCGGCGCCGTAGATCCCGAACAACCACGGGCCGTAGCCGTCCAGGGGCAGCCAGATCTCGGAGACGGCGGTGCCGACGATCAGTACCGCTGCCAGCACGTGCAGGGCGATCGACGCGGTCCGCAACCGGAGCGCCAACTCGGGGGTGGCCAGCTCCGGACGCTGGGTCCGCTGCAGCGTGAACACGACCGGCAGGGCCGCCAGACCGATCAGCACACCGGTGACGATGCGCAGGATCAGGCCGAGCGTGGGCGAGGTATCACCCACGAGCTCGGGCCATCGAGGGAGGACGAAAAAGAAATAGAGGCCGGCGGCCACGATCGAAAACGACACGTGCCAGATCACCGCGACGGTGCGGCCCATACTCCTCCTCGGGACTTAAGTGGGCCGGGGTGCGAGCTGCTGATCAGGGTTGATTCAGCAGGTCGCACCCCGGACCCGAGCGCGGAGGATAGGGGATTTGAACCCCTGAGGGCTATTAACCCAACCCGCGTTCCAGGCGAGCGCCATAGGCCACTAGGCGAATCCTCCGTCGACGATCCTAACTGACGCCCGGACCACTCCCGTCAACGGCGGGGGGAGGCCGGGTATTACACTCGCTTTCGGACCCCGCGCGGCGTCCATCCTGTGAACTCCCCCAGGGCCGGAAGGCAGCAAGGGTCAACGGGCTCTGGCGGGTGCGCGGGGTCCCCTTATGTCCAGCACGTTCCGCTTCTGTGAAAGGCGCGCGGTGTCGTTCCAGTCCCTCGGCCGAGACGATCTGCTCGCGCAGCACGAAATCCAGCAGCGCAACTACGCAGAGCTGCAGGCCAAGAACCTGAGTTTGGACCTGACCCGCGGTAAGCCGGCGCCCGAGCAGTTGGACCTGTCCAACGCGCTGCTGTCGCTGCCCGGCTCGGAAAAAGACTCGTATCGCGACCGCACCGGCACCGACACCCGCAACTACGGGGGCCTGCACGGCCTGCCCGAACTGCGGGAGATCTTCGGCGAACTGCTCGGAATCCCGGTGCAGAACCTGATCGCTGGGAACAACGCGAGCCTGGAGATGATGCACGACGTCATCGTCTTCTCCCTGTTGCACGGCGGGGTGGACTCGGTGCGGCCCTGGGCGGCGGAGGAGACGGTCAAGTTCCTGTGCCCCTCACCCGGATACGACCGCCACTTCGCGATCACCGAGTCCTTCGGGATCGAGATGATCGCGGTGCCGATGCGCGAGGACGGGCCCGACGTCGACCTGATCGAGGAACTCGTCGCGGCCGATCCGGCGATCAAGGGCATGTGGTGCGTACCGGTTTTCGGCAACCCGACCGGGGTCACCTACTCCTGGGAAGTTGTCCGGCGCCTCGTTCAAATGCGCACGGCAGCAAACGATTTCCGGTTGATGTGGGACAACGCCTATGCGGTCCACACGTTGACCGGCGACTTCATCCGCCAGGTCGACGTGCTGGGGCTGGCCGAGGCGGCCGGCAACCCGAACCGTCCGCTGGTGTTCGCCTCGACCTCCAAGATCACCTTCGCCGGAGCCGGGGTGAGCTTCCTGGGCGGCTCGCTGGGCAACATCGCCTGGTACCTGCAGCACGCGGGCAAGAAGACGATCGGACCGGACAAGATCAACCAGCTGCGCCACAGCCGCTTCTTCGGTGACGCCGACGGCGTGCGGCTGCAGATGCAGCGTCACCGCGAGCTGATCGCCCCCAAGTTCGCCCTGGTCGCCGAGATCCTTGAGGACCGGTTGGGGGAGTCGAAGATCGCGTCGTGGACGGATCCCAAGGGCGGCTACTTCGTCAGCCTCGACGTGTGGCCCGGCACCGCCAAGCGCACCGTCGCGTTGGCCAAGGACGCCGGGATCGCGGTGACCGAGGCGGGTGCGTCGTTCCCGTATCGCAAGGACCCCGAGGACAAGAACATCCGCGTCGCGCCGACGTTCCCGTCGTTGCCCGATGTGCGTGACGCGATCGACGGCCTGGCCACCTGCGCCCTGCTGGCGGCGACCGAGCAGCTTCTGCGTTGACTTGGAACTGACGCTGCTTTTGTGTGAGTAGCGGTGTGCGTGGTGTCAAAGTCAACGGGCACCGGCGCGACGTCTGACCCAGTCGGTAGCCTTCTCCCGTGGCTCTCTACCGCAAATACCGGCCGGCAAGCTTCGCGGAAGTCGTTGGCCAGGAACATGTCACCGAGCCGCTATCTACCGCGCTGACCGCGGGCCGGATCAACCACGCCTATTTGTTCTCCGGGCCACGCGGCTGCGGCAAGACATCGTCGGCGCGCATCCTGGCCCGCTCGCTCAACTGCGAACAGGGGCCGACGCCCACACCGTGCGAGGTGTGCGATTCGTGCGTCGCACTGGCACCGAACGGTTCGGGCAATGTCGACGTCGTCGAGCTCGACGCGGCCAGCCACGGCGGTGTCGACGACACCCGCGAGCTGCGTGACCGGGCGTTCTACGCACCCGCCCAATCCCGCTACCGCATCTTCATCATCGACGAAGCGCACATGGTCACCACGGCCGGTTTCAACGCGCTGCTCAAGATCGTCGAAGAGCCACCCGAGCACCTGATCTTCGTGTTCGCCACCACCGAACCGGAGAAGGTGCTGCCGACCATCCGGTCGCGTACGCATCACTACCCGTTCCGGCTGCTGGCTCCGCGGACCATGCGCCCGCTGCTGGAGCGCATCTGCGCCGAGGAGAACGTCCACGTCGACGACGCGGTGTACCCGTTGGTCATCCGGGCGGGCGGCGGTTCACCCCGTGACACGCTCTCGGTGCTCGATCAGCTGCTGGCGGGCTCCGAACAGGGCGCCGACGGCAACCACATCACCTATCAGCGGGCCCTGGCCCTGCTGGGCGCCACCGACATGGCACTCATCGACGACGCGGTCGAGGCCCTGGCCGCCGCGGACGCGGCGGCGCTGTTCGGTGCCGTCGAAGCGGTGATCGACGCCGGCCATGATCCGCGGCGGTTCGCCACCGATCTGCTGGAGCGCTTCCGCGATCTGATCGTGCTGCAGGCAGTGCCCGACGCGGTCACCCGCGGTGTCGTGGACGCGCCGGCCGATGTGCTCGAGCGGATGCGTGAGCAGGCGGCCAAGGTGGGTTCGGCCACGCTGGCCCGCTACGCCGAGGTGGTGCACGCCGGGCTGGGCGAGATGCGCGGCGCCACCGCGCCGCGGCTGCTGCTGGAAGTGGTGTGCGCCCGGCTGCTGCTGCCCTCGGCGCATGACACCGAGTCGGCGCTGCTGCAGCGCATCGAACGCATCGAGACCCGGCTGGACATGTCGCTCCCGGCCGGTGAGGCGTCGTCGTCATCGGCGGCTCGGGCCGTCGAACCCGCCGCCGAGCCCGCCAAGACCTTCGCCCGCCGCAGCCAGGCTGCCCCGGCCGCCGCCCCTGCTGAGCCTCCTGCGCCTGCCCCCACGCCGCCCATTCCCGAACCGGTGGCTGCTCCCGAACCGGTGGCTGCTCCCGAACCGGTGGCTGCTCCCGAACCGGTGGCTGATCCCGAACCTGTTTCCGCACCGCCCCCGCCTGCTCCGAAACCCGAGCCGGCTCCGGAACCCGAGCCCGAGCCACCACTGCCGCCGGAGCCCGACTTCGAGCCCGAGCCTGCCCCGGAACCTGAGCAGGCGCCCCAGCCGGTGCAACCATCGGTGACACCGGGGGGTGAACCCAACGCCGCTGCGGTGCGCTCGATGTGGACGACGGTGCGGGAGAAGGTGCGCGAGCGCAGCCGTACCACCGAGGTCATGCTCGCGGGCGCCATCGTGCGGGCAGTCGAGGATAAAACCCTTGTGCTGTCCCATGACTCACCGCCGTTGGCCAAGCGGCTCACCGAGTCGCGCAATGCCGACGTGATCCGGGACGCACTGAAGGATGCACTCGGGGTGGACTGGCAGATCCGGTGTGAGGTCGGCACTGCGGAGGCGGCGCCACCGCCCCCGCCGAAAGCTACGAAGACCCCGCCACGGGTGCCCACCCGGCCGGGCCGCGTCATTCCAGAACCGGAGCCGGTGCCCGATCCCGAACCGCCGGCATCCCCGGAGGAAGAAGAGGCAGAGATGCTCGCCGAGGCTTCGCAGAGCGAGGCCGGGCCGCGTCGCGACCCCGAAGAAGTGGCACTGGAACTGCTCCAGAACGAATTGGGCGCGCGGAAGATCGAGAGCTGACGTCGCTCAAACTCCGCTGCCCCGGGCATATGCGCGGGGAGAGCGTCCGGTCACTCGGGTGAACGCGGTGGTGAACGCACTGGCTGACTGGTAGCCGGTCCTGGCCGCGATCTCGCCTATCGAGAGTTGTTCGGATTGCAGCATGTCTTTGGCCAGCGCTACCCGCCACTCCAGCACGTACTGCATCGGTGGCATCCCGATCGTGCTCGCGAAACGTTCCGCGAACACGGCACGGGACATGTTCGCGGTGCGGGCCAGCTTCTCGACCGTCCAGTGCTGGGCGACGCCGTCGTGAATCTCGCGCAGCACACCGGCGAGCGGCGGATCCGAAAGCCCGGCAATCAGGCCGTGCTCGCCGGCGGTGGGACGTTCGGTTCGGAACCGGCAGGCCTCGATCAGCAGTACCTCGACGAGCCGCTCCAAAATCGGTTCGCGGCACGGCCGTTGCGCGATCGCCTCATCGGTGATGAGTTCGACGATCCGGTTCAGGCGGCCCGAGCCGGATTCGTCGTGGCGGATGAGAATCGTTGGCGGAAGGAGCTTCACCAGCAGCCTGGCGTTGGCTCGATCGAAGCGGAAGTACCCGCCGAGCATCCGCATTGGCCCCGGTCCGTCGGTAGGCCCGTAGTGGGAATCGGCGGCCGGATGGAGCTCTACCTCGGTCGGTGCCAACGCAGGGTCGCTGGCCATCACGAAACTCGGCGTCTCGGGCAGTAGCAGGAAGTCGCCCGCGAAGAGTTCGACGGGATCGATACCGTCTGGGCTGAGCCAGCAGTTGCCCGCCAACATCAAACAGAAGGAGGGGTCGGAGTAGCGCGGCTTGCGGATGCTCCAGTCACCGGCTCCGCTGACGACCTTAGACAGCACGACCTGTGGGCGCAGCAACGGAATGACCGTCTCGAGCGGATCGGCGGCGCGGGCGATGTCAGCCGGCATGCCGCCAACATATCGCCCGAGCCAGGCCGATCGCCTAGCCTGCTGCGCTGCCGGCCAGTGCCACCGCGTCGGCCCCGGCCGGGAACCGCAGGCGGCCAGAGGTGTCGGTCGCGGCCCGGTAGACGGTCTCGGCGACGTCGGACTCGGTGGTGAAGACGGTGGCCTGCCCGAACGCTGCCAGGATCGGCGCGGCGAACGCCTGATACGGCTCGGGAATCAGTCCGTCCATCCGTGTTGCACCGTTGCTGGTGAAGCTGGTCGTCGGCCCGTAGCCGGGCTCGACAAGTTTGGCCGTCACGTTCACCGCGTCGAGCTCGAGTGCGAGCGAAGCGGTGAACCCTTCGATCGCCATCTTGCTGGCGGTGTACACCGCGGCCAAGGGCATTGCCGTCAAGGTCACGCTCGATGTCACGTTGACCATCACCCCTGATCCGCGTGCTCGCATCTGCGGCAACACAGCCTGTGTCATGGCCATCACGCCGAATGTGTTGGTCTCGAATACTTCTCGGATCGAATCCAGCGACATGGGCTCGAAGGCGCCGACGACGCCGATGCCCGCATTGTTGACCAGAACGTCGATCGGGCCACTGGCCTCGATCGCCGCCGAGATGCTGTCAGGGTCGGTTACGTCCAATGCCTGCAACTGGATTCGGCCCGAATCCGGGAGCAGCTCGGTGCGCGGCGTGCGCATCGTGGCGATCACGTTCCAACCGTTGCTGTGGAAGTGGCGGGCGGTTTCGAGTCCGTACCCTGATGAACAACCCGTGATGAGTACCGTTTTCATATCTCAAACGGTATTGGGCCCGGCGAAGACGATCAATAACGAATAGTCCGAAAAATGTTATCGATCGTCTTGCCCGGGTTTAGGTCCTAGGCCGCCCACCACGGCCGGAGCGGCAGACCGCCGTCATTGCCGTGCTCGTCGAGCTTGACGGCCAGAACCTGGTGTAGCTGAACGATATTCGTCTCGAAGCCGAGCCGGGACCCGGCCATGTACAGGCCCCACACCTTGGCGGTGGGCAGCCCGACCTCGGCGACGGCGGCGTCCCAGTGTTCGACGAGGTTGGCGCACCAGTCGCGCAGCGTCATGGCGTAATGGTGGCGCAGGTTCTCCTCGTGCACGACCTCAAGGCCGACGTCCTGCACCTCGGAGATGATGCGCCCGGAGCCGGTCAGCTCCCCGTCCGGGAACACGTAGCGGTCGATAAACCCTCCCGCGGCCGCTCCGCTTCTGTTGTCGTGACGGGTGATGCAGTGGTTGAGCAACAGCGCGCCGGGACGCATCTTCGACTTCAGGAAACCGAAGTACGACGGGTAGTTGTGCACCCCGATGTGCTCGGTGAGGCCGATCGAGGACACCGCGTCGAAACCGGTCTCGGCGATGTCGCGGTAGTCGCCGTGCCGCACCTCGGCCAGGTCTTCGAGCCCTTCTTTGACAATGGCCTGTTGTGCCCAGCGGGCCTGCTCTTTGGACAGCGTCACCCCGAGTGCGTTGACGCCGTGGCGCGCCGCGTAACGCACCATGCCGCCCCAGCCGCAGCCGACGTCGAGCAACCGGTCGCCCGGTTGTAGCCGCAGCTTCTCGAACACCAGTCGGTACTTGTTGTCCTGTGCCTCCTCCAGGCCGGCGTCGGCGTCCGGGTAGCACGCGCAGGTGTAGGTCATCGACGGCCCGAGCACCCATTCGTAGAAGGTGTTCGACACGTCGTAGTGGTGGTGGATCGCGTCGGCATCACGGGTCTTGCTGTGCCGCAGGCCTTCGACCACTCGCCGCCATCGCGGCAGTGCCTCCTGGGGCGGTGGCGCGATGGGCTTGAGGTGCTCGATCCCGATGGACCGGACGATGTTGGCCAGCACGCGGGCGGACGGCCGCTTGAACGCCATCTTCTCGGCCAGCGCGCACAGCAGCGGATACGGGTCGCCCGGATGTACCCCGTACATGTCCAGGTCACCGGACACATAGGCGCGGGCCAGGCCCAGATCGCCTTGGGCAGTGGCCAGGTATGTGGTGCCGCGTGGGGTCTTGAGGTCCAGTCCGAGGGCGGCATCGCCAGGGCCGGCGGCGCTGCCGTCGTAGGCGGTGAACTTCAGGGGTTGGGACCCGGACGCGAAGATCTCCAGGATCTCGGCGAGGTTGAGCTTGTGATCGCCTGCTTCCGTCGAGTGTTCTTTGAAGGTGGTCATCGCTGTTCTCCGTTCATCGGCGCAGGACGGCTTTCGAATACAGGTCAAACAGTCGCGAATCGGGGTCGTAGGATTTCTTGAGTGTCTGGTAGGCCTCGCCGCCGTAGAGTTCGTCGAAATCCTCACGCGGATAATAGGAATCCGAATACAGGGATTTGTGCCCGTCGAGTTCGCTGACCTTGGCCTCGATCAGCTTGTTGGTGTGGCCTTCGACCGGTCCGACCGGCACCGAGGACCAGAATCCGACGTTGACGTACGTGTGATGGGGCCGTAGTGGGTAGAGCGGCCAGCAGGATTCCTCGCGTAACCGGAGGGGGCACAGCCAGATCGGTTCGATCGGCACGTTCTTCAGGAACCAGTTCAAGAATGCCGCGCAGTTTTCCAGCGGTACCTCGATGTCCTGCACCACCCGCTCGCGGGGCGGGCGTCCATGGCGTTTCTCGATCCGGTCGGCGATGTCGAACCGCTGGTCGTAGCCGACCAGCTTCCAGTAGAAGCTGCTGCGGCGCAGCTTGCGTGGCCAGAACCGACGGATCGTCGGGTTCTGTGCGCCGAATGCCCGTGAACACCAGAACCAGTCGGTGTCCCATCGCCACAGGTAATCGTGAATCGTCAGCCGGTCGTGCTTTTCACCCTGCGCGTGCTGGATCGAGCGGTAGTAGATGTTCTGGCCGGTGTAGTCGCTGACCGGGCCAGGTGTCGTCGTCTTGAAGCCGACGCACAGATAGCTTTCGTCGGCGCTGAACACGACGCCGTCGAGGTAATCGACGGGCTCGCCGTCGAGTCCACCGGTCTCGATGATCCGATCCATCGCCGAGACCAGCCCGGCCAGTGAGTGAAAGCGCAGGTGACGCAGGGCGACAAAGGGTGTGACCGGCTCGAGTTCGATCCGTAGCCGGGTCGAATAGCCCAGCGTGCCATAGGAGTTCGGGAATGTCCGAAACAGTTCGGAATGCTGGTCCGGCGATGCGGTGACGATTTCGCCTGCCCCGGTGAGGATGTCCATCTCCAGCACCGATTCGTGCGGCAGACCATTGCGGAACGACGTCGACTCGATGCCCAGCCCGGTGACCGCACCACCCAGCGTGATGGTCTTGAGTTGCGGCACCACCAGGGGGGCCAGACCGTGCGGCAGCGTCGCCGCCACCAGATTCTCATAGGTGCACATGCCTGCCACGTCGGCGGTACGGGCTTCGACGTCGACCGCGATCACATTGGTCAGCCCCGATACGTCCAGACCCTTGACATCGCTGCGATCTCGCGCACGGAACAGATTCGACGTGGGCTTGGCAAGCCGCACCGTCGAATTGGGCGGTATGGCGCGGTAACTGTCCAGGAGGCGCTGCACGCCTAGGGCATGGGCAGCTTGTGCGTCAGTCGTAGCAACAGACACACATATACGCTAGTCGGAGGTTGCCAACGATGCACCCGCAGACACGAGCAAAAGGAGTTTCAGTCATGGGACAGGTCAGTGCGGTCAGCACGGTTCTGATCAACGCCGAGCCGGCCGCGGTGTTCGCCGCGATCGCGGACTACCAGACCGTGCGCCCGAAGATCCTTTCCTCGCACTACCGTGACTACCAGGTGCTCGAGGGTGGTCAGGGTGCGGGCACGGTGGCCAGCTGGAAGCTGCAGGCGACCGAGTCCCGGGTGCGTGACATCAAGGCGTCGGTGGACGTTGCCGGCCACACGGTGATCGAGAAGGACGCGAACTCCAGCCTGGTGACCAACTGGACCGTTGCCCCGGCGGGCGCCGGATCGTCGGTCAACCTCAAGACCAGCTGGACCGGTGCCGGCGGGGTCAAGGGCTTCTTCGAGAAGACTTTCGCACCGCTGGGCCTGCGCAAGATCCAGGACGAGGTGCTGGCCAACCTGAAGAAGGAAGTGGAGGGCGCGTAGCCCCCGACCATCGAGGACGGCGGGCTATCGTTGCTGTCCGCCGGCCTGGGTGCCCAGGTAGGCCACGACGCCGCGGGCGATGGCCTCGGCGTACTTCTGCTGACCGTCCGGGGTCTTCATCAGGCTGGAGTCGACCGGGTTCTTCATGTTGCCGCATTCGACGAGGATCGACGGGAACTGCGCCAGGTTGAGCCCGGCGATGTCCGAGCGGGCGTCCAGGCCACCGGAACCGATATAGGTGGCGGGCGGGATACCCGACGCGGACAGTTGATCGCGCATGGTCTTGGCAAACTGCACTGACGGTCCGGCCTGCGTGTTGTTCAGCGGCGGCGAAGAGTAGAGCACGTGGAAGCCGCGACCGTTGGCCGGGCCGCCGTCGGCGTGGATGGAGACGATGGCGTTGGGGCGCAGCGCGTTGGCCATCGATGCGCGTTCGTCGACGCACGGTCCCAGCGCGTTGTCGTTGCCGCGGGACATCGCGGTGCGCACCCCCATCTGGTTAAGGATGGCGCGAACCCGCAGGGTGGTGTCCCACGTGAAGGTGTGCTCGGGGTATCCGTCCTCGGTGGAGGTGCCGCTGGCCTGGCAGTCCTTGGTGCCGCCGCGGCCCGTCGGCACCTGGCGGCTGATCGATCCGTCGTTGGCGCCGTTGTGGCCGGGATCGAGGAAGACGATCATGCCGGCGATGTTCGAGGGGGCGGCGTTGGCGTGGGGAGCGTCGACGGTCGCGGAGGCGGCCGCAGCGATGACCACGCTACTGACAATTGAGGCGCCGACACGCACGCAGGCTGGGACTCGCACGGGCGCCACGCTAGCCCGCACGCCGACTAGGCTGAAAGCTCGAATCGCCGCCGACAGGCGAGAGCAACCAAGTCGAGACCAAGACGCAATCAACACGGCAAGGGGACCCAGTCAATGCAACCCGGAGGCACACCCGACATGTCGGCCCTGCTGGCGCAGGCGCAGCAGGTACAGCAGCAGCTCATGGAGGCGCAGGAGGCGCTGGCCAACTCCGAGGTGCACGGCCAGGCCGGTGGCGGACTGGTGCAGGTCACGGTCAAGGGCAGCGGTGAGGTGATCGCGGTGGCCATCGACCCGAAGGTGATCGATCCGTCCGATCCCGAGACCCTGCAGGATCTCATCGTCGGCGCCCTCGCGGATGCCTCCAATCAGGTGAACACCCTGGCCCAGAGCCGGTTGGGTCCGCTGGCCGGCGGTCTGGGCGGGTTCGGACTTCCGGGGCTGTGAGTGTTTGAAGGCCCGGTTCAGGATCTGATCGACGAGCTCGGCAAGCTGCCGGGGATCGGGCCCAAGAGCGCGCAGCGGATCGCCTTTCACCTGCTGAGCGTCGAGCCGCCCGACATCGATCGGCTGACCGCGGTGTTGGGTCGCGTCCGTGACGGCGTCACCTTCTGCGCGGTGTGCGGCAACGTCTCCGATGAGGAGCGTTGCCGGATCTGCAAGGATTCGCGCCGCGATGCCTCGTTGATCTGCGTCGTCGAGGAACCCAAGGATGTGCAGGCCGTCGAGCGCACCCGTGAGTTCCGCGGCCGCTATCACGTCCTGGGTGGGGCACTGGATCCGCTATCCGGTGTCGGGCCCGATCAGTTGCGCATCCGGGAATTGCTCAACCGGATCGGTGAACGCGTCGACGGCGTCGACGTGGCCGAGGTGATCATCGCCACCGACCCGAACACCGAGGGTGAAGCGACCGCGACGTATCTGGTCCGGATGCTGCGCGATATCCCCGGCCTGTCCGTCACCCGCATCGCCTCGGGCCTGCCGATGGGTGGTGACCTGGAGTTCGCCGACGAGCTCACTCTGAGCCGGGCATTGGCCGGCCGCCGCGCCATGGCTTGATTGCTTGCGCCGAGTGCGACGCAGACGTCGTTTCGCCGCCCCACGAACGACGCCAGCGTCACACTCGACGACGTCGGTAGCGTCGGAGCCATGCCCGACCTACTCCAGATGGCGGAATCGCTGTACCGGCTGCGGATTCCCGGCGGCCAGGCCCACCTGCTCAACAGCTACCTGTGGACCGAACCTGACGGCGCGACGTTGATCGACACCGGGTGGTCGGACAGTGCCGAGCTGATCGCGGATGCGCTCACCGAACTGGGTCGCCGACGAATCCACGTCAAGCGCATCGTTCTCACCCACTTTCACGAGGACCACTGCGGCGCGGCCGCCGAGATCGCCGGCTGGTCCGATGTGGAGGTCATCGCCGGCTCCGGCGACGCCGACTTCGTGCGCGGCACTCCGGGGCCGCTGCCGGTATTGACCGCGGGGGAGCGCACGCTTCGCCCCGATATCGACGAACCGCCGAACGGTCCGCCGTGTTCGGTGGACCGGGTGGTTGGCGACGGTGACGTTCTCGACTTCGCCGGCGGCGCCCGGGTGATCGGGGTTCCCGGCCACACCCCGGGCAGCATCGCGCTGTACCTGCCGGATGCCGACACCGTGCTCACCGGCGATGCGATCGCCGAGTTCGACGGACAGCTGATCCTCGGCGTCTTCAACACCGACCGGGCGGCCGCCTCACGTGCGGTGGAGATCCTCGCCGCCACGGGCGCACAGCGTGCCGGATTCGGCCATGGCGAGCCGATTCTCGTCGACGCCGCCGCACGGATCGGAGCGGCGGTCGACGCTTTCGCGTAGACCTACGCCCGGCGCGGGGCGGCCAGGCGTTCGCGGCGCAGCAGATCGACCTCGGGCAGGTTCAGCGGCGGCAGTTCGCCGACGACCTGCGAGAGCAGATGATCGGCCAGCTCCGGATTGCGCGCCAGGCATGGCCCATGGAGATAGGTGGCCATCACGCTGCCCTGCACGGCCCCGTCGAATCCATCGCCCAAGCGGTTGCCCGCGCCCTTGGTGACCGCGGCCAGTGGCCGGGCATCGGGGCCCAGAACTGTTCCGCCACGGTGGTTTTCGAAGCCGGTCAACGGCTGCGAAAGCCCGTCCAAGAGCGGCTTCGAGGCTACCTCGCCGATCGTGCGGGTCTCCTGTGGTGAGGTCGTGACGTCGAGCAGCCCGACGCCCTCGACCCGTTCACCGGCGGAGGTCTCATACCAGTGGCCGAGCACCTGGATGGCCGCGCAGATGGCCAGCACCGGCGCACCCCGCGAAACCGCTTGTTGCAGACCGGGATACCGGATCAGGTGCTTGGTGGCCAGCCGCTGCGCATAGTCCTCGGCGCCACCGAGGGTGTACAGATCCAGGGAGTCGGGCACGGGATCGTCGAGCGTGATCTCCACGATCTCGGCGTCGATACCGCGCAGCCGCAACCGTTGCCGCAGCACCACCGCATTGCCGCTGTCGCCGTAGGTGCCCATCACGTCGGGCAGCACCAGCCCGATCTGCACAGCACTCATGAGATCCGCCGATTCAGTTGCAGGAACGCGGTGTAGTTGGCGATCACCTCGACGTGCCCGGGTGGGCAGGAGTCGATCGCGGCGACGGTGTCGTGCACCAGTGAGTGTTCGACGCCGGCGTACCCGAGGCGCACGGCCAGGTCGGTGCCGCGCTCGCCGGCGGCGACCACGACCGTGTCGTCAAAATGTTCAAACCGGACATCCCACAACCAGGACAGGTCCTCACCGTCGGGCACCTGCCCGTTGACCGAGATGACGACGCCGGCCGCGTGCTTGTCCACCATCGACAACGCCTCCTGCCAGCCGGCCGGGTTCTTGGCGAGCAGGATCCGGGCGGTGTGCGCGCCGATCTGCACGGTCCGGTAGCGGCCGGCCACTTCGTCGACGGTCGACACGGCAGCCACCGCGGCAGCCGGGTCCGCGCCGAGCGCCACCGCGGCGGCGACGGCCTGGGTGGCGTTGCCGCGGTTGACGGCGCCAGGCAGGGCCAGCGTCATCGGAAGCGCGAGACCGTCGGGCCCGTAGATGTGGGTGTCGTCGAACCACCACTGCGGGCTGGGACGCTTGAAGTCACTGCCCGTCGAGCGCCAGTCCCGTCCGTCGCGGACGATGATCTCGCCCGAGCGCGGGCAGCTCACCGAGTCACCCGACCAGCTGCCGCCGGCGGCCACCCACACCACGTTGGGGCTGTCGTAGGCGGCCGAGGTCATCAGCACGTCGTCGCAGTTGGCCACGATCACCGCGTCGCGGTGGCGGGCCAGCCCGCCGCGGAGGGTGCGTTCGATGTGGTTGATCTCACCGACCCGGTCGAGCTGGTCGCGGGACAAATTCAGCAGAACGATCACCGACGGGTCAACGGCGTCCGACACGTGCGGGACGTGCATCTCGTCGACTTCCAGGGCCGCCAGCTCGGCGTCGCGCGCCGCGGCCAGTGCCGCGACCAGGCCGGCGTCCATGTTGGCGCCCTCGGAGTTACTGGCCACCGGACCGAGCGTGGCCAGCGCGGCCGCGGTCATCCGGGTGGTGGTCGATTTACCGTTCGTGCCGGTCACGACGACGCTGCGGCGCCCCTGGCCCAGCTGTTTCAGGATCGAGCGGTCCAGTGTCATGGCGACCAGTCCGCCGATCATCGCGCCCGCGCCGCGGCCGGTAACTCGCGACGCCCAGCGTGCGGTTGCTCCGGCGGCCAGTGCGGCGCGCCCTCGGATGGTCAGCATTCCGGCGATTTTAGGGGCACGACACGCAAGCGCGCCGGGCGACTCTGTCGGGCCTGCGTGCCATCCTGGCGAATATGAGCAGCGCGTGGGGCAGGCCGGCGGAGGAGCCGGGTGCGGGCTGGGCGGTCGTCGACGTGGAGACCACCGGCTTTCGGCCGGGCCAGGCGCGCATCGTCAGCGTCGCGGCACTGGCAGTCGGGGACGACGGCAATGTCGAGCGCAGCGTGGCCTCGCTGTTGAACCCGGGCGTGGATCCCGGACCCACGCATGTGCACGGGCTGACCGCCGAGATGCTGGAAGGCCAGCCGACCTTCGGCGACGTCGTCGATGAGCTGAGTGAGGTGCTGCGCGGGCGCACGATGGTGGCCCACAACGTCGGTTTCGACTACAGCTTCCTGACCGCCGAGGCCGAGCTGGTCGGGGCCGAGCTGCCCATCGACAGCGTGATGTGCACGGTGGAGCTGGCCCGTCGGCTGGCCTTGGGCACCGAGAATCTGCGACTGGAGACGTTGGCGGCGCACTGGGGTGTGAGCCAGATGAAACCCCACGATGCGCTCGACGATGCGCTGGTCCTGGCACAGATTCTGAAACCCACCCTGGCTAGGGCCCGCGACCGCAAGGTGTGGCTGCCGCTGCGGGAGGTGAGTCGCCGGACGTGGCCCAATGGTCACATCACCCACGAAGAGCTGCGGCCCTTGAAGATGCTGGCGTCACGGTTGCCGGGTGAGTACGCCAACCCTGGCGTCTTCGTGCCGGGACGGCCGCTGGTGCAGGGCATGCGGGTGGCGCTGTCGGCGGAGGTGGTGCGCACCCACGAGGAGTTGGTGGAGCGCATCCTGCACGCCGGGCTGTCCTACACCGACCTGGTGGACCAGCAGACCTCCCTGGTCATCTGCAACGAGTCGACGCCCGATCAGGGCAAGGGTTATCAGGCCGCCGAGCTGGGGGTGCCGCTACTCGACGACGAGACGTTCATGGGACTGCTGACCCACGTCGTCGGCGGCGCCGATATCGAGGAGTTCTGCGACACCCCCGCAGAGAGCGATCAGTACACGCTGTTCTGACTCAGCTCAGCGATCTAGCTCAGGGCCTTGGCCTTGAGCCCGTCGAATTCGGCCTGGGTGATCGTGCCGGCGTCCAGCAGAGCCTTGGCGTCGGCGATCTCCTGAGCCGGGGACCGGCCCGCTGCCTGGCGGATGTAGTTGTCGGTGTCCTGCTTCGCCGCCAGCGCCGCCGCCTGCGCGCGCTCGGACATGCCCTTGCCGCGGGCGATCAGGTAGACCAGCGCGGTCAGCCACGGCAGCACGATCAGGAAGACCACCCAGATGGCCTTCACCCAGCCCGAGGTCTTGTGATCACGCCAGAACAGGTCCGTGAGGATCTGGAACAGGACCAGCAGGTACGCGATCCAGGCGAAGATGATCAGGAAATGCCAGAGGAAATCCCATGTCGAGCCCCAGTCCATGACCACTCCTTGCAGTTGACTTCAGGCGCAGTGATCTACGCCTGACGTCAGCTAAACACGCGCGGCGCGGTTGACGGCAGATACGACCGCCCGAAGTGATGCAGTTGTGATTGAGGTGGCGATACCGACGCCCCAGACGGTCCTACCGCCGATCGACGCCTCGACATAGGCCGCTGCCTGCGCCTCTTCGCCCGACGACATCGCGTGCTCGGAGTAATCCAGCACATTGATGTCGTAGCCGATCGCGCCCAGGGCATCGACGAACGCCGCCAACGGGCCGTTACCCGCGCCGACGATCTCGCGCTCCACACCGTCGATCTTCACGATCGCGGTGATGGTGTCGGTACCACCGTCGACCTCGGAGGCCACCACCTTCTGGCGGATGCGCTCCAGCGGGGTGATCGGGGCCAGATACTCCTCGGAGAACGCGCCCCAGATCGCCTTGGGCGACACCTCGCCGCCCTCCCCGTCGGTGATCTGCTGAATGGCCTGGCTGAACTCGATCTGCAGTCGGCGCGGCAGCACCAGGCCGTGGTCGGCCTTCATGATGTAGGCGACGCCGCCCTTGCCGGACTGCGAGTTCACCCGGATCACGGCCTCATAGGTGCGCCCGACGTCCTTGGGGTCGATCGGCAGGTATGGGACCTGCCACAGGATGTCGTCAACATCCTGGTCGGCCTTGTCCGCATCGATCTTCATCTGATCCAGGCCCTTGTTGATGGCGTCCTGGTGGCTGCCGGAGAAGGCGGTGTAGACCAGATCGCCGCCGTAAGGGTGGCGTTCGTGGACCGGCAGTTGGTTGCAGTACTCGACCGTGCGCCGGATCTCGTCGATGTTGGAGAAGTCGATCTGCGGATCGATGCCGCGGCTGAACATGTTCAGACCCAGCGTCACCAGGCAGACATTGCCGGTGCGCTCCCCGTTGCCGAACAGGCAGCCCTCGATCCGGTCGGCGCCGGCCTGGTAGCCCAATTCGGCTGCGGCAACACCGGTTCCGCGATCGTTGTGCGGGTGCAGGCTCAGGATGATCGAGTCGCGCGGGGCCAGGTGCCGGCTCATCCACTCGATCGAATCGGCGTAGACGTTCGGGGTGGCCATCTCGACGGTGGCGGGCAGGTTGACGATCAGCGGCCACTCGGGTGTGGGCTTGATGACGTCTGCAACGGCGTTGCACACCTCGACGGCGTACTCCAGCTCGGTGCCCGTGTAGGACTCCGGGGAGTACTCGAAGCGCCACCGGGTCTGCGGGTGCTTCTTGGCCTCCTCGACGCACATCTGGGCGCCGTCGGTGGCGATCTTCTTGACGGCCTCGCGGTCGGCGCGGAACACCACGCGGCGCTGCAGGATCGACGTCGAGTTGTAGAAGTGCACGATCGCCTGCGGTGCTCCCGCGCAGGCCTCGAAGGTGCGCTCGATCAGCTCGGGCCGGCACTGGGTCAGCACCTGGATGGTCACGTCGTCCGGGATCGCGCCGCCTTCGATGATCTCGCGGACGAAGTCGTAGTCGGTCTGGCTGGCAGAGGGGAACCCGACCTCGATCTCCTTGTAGCCCATCCGTACCAGCAGGTCGAACATGCGGCGCTTGCGTGCCGGGCTCATCGGGTCGATCAGGGCCTGGTTACCGTCGCGCAGGTCGACCGCACACCACATGGGGGCTTTGCCGATGACGCGGTCCGGCCAGGTGCGGTCGAACGGGGCGCCGGTGCCGAAGGCCGGGCTGCCGCCGGGGACCTCGTCGGCAAAGCTGCGATAGCGGTCGACCGGCATGGATGAGCCGCGCTGGGTGTTCCAGACGGGCTGACCGGGATTGGGGCCGCCGGATGGAGTGGTGATGGTGCGAACGGATGTGTAGGCGTCTGGGCTGGTCATGATGTCTGCTCCGGGAGTTGAGTGGGGACTCGACCGGCGCATCGCAAAAAACCCGCGACGGGAAGCCGGTCTGGTCAGACCCCGTCGCGGCGTCCGAGAAGGAGCATCCGCTGCACGCGGTTAACTGTACTCCGGGGGCCTGGTTGGCCAAAATGCCGCGAGGTGCCGGCGGCCCGGGCCGTTGTGCCGTGGATTCCGCGGCGTCAGCGGGCACCGCCGGAACGGCCGTTGCCGAACTTGACAGTGCCGGTACCGGTGCTGCGCCGGGACCCGCTCGTCGTGCTTGTCCTGGTGTTGGTGGAGCCCTCGCTCGTCACTGAAGATCCCGGCCGGCGTGTCGATGAACCGGTGTTGCGGTCGTCGTCTCGATGCACGGTCTTGTCCGGTGTGGCGGTGGCGGTTTCAGCCGACCCCGCAGCCGATGCGGCGGGGCCGTCGACCGCGCGCACAGCGACGCTCGGCGGCCGCGGCGCGGTGAGCGACGGCAGGTTCACCGGAGCCACACCGGTGGCGTAGGCCAGCGCCCAGCCCAGCACGTTGGCGACGTAGGCCATCGAGTGGTTGTAGCGCAGCACCGCGTTGGTCAGCTGCGCCTGGTCGCGTAGGTCCGCACCGTCGCTGCAGAGGTAGCGGGCCGCGGCCAGGGTGGCATCGAAGAGGTTGTGCGGATCGGACTGACCGTCGCCGTCGCCGTCGGCGCCGTGCAGCTGCCACGTGCTCGGCAGGAACTGCATCGGCCCCAGCGCGCGGGCGTAGGTAGTGCCGCCGCCAAAGCTGCCGGCGACGATGATCTCGTTGCCCGGCAGTGAGCCGTCGAGGGTGGGGCCATAGATGGGACTGACGGGGTCACCGCGTTCGTCGGCGGCGCCGCCGAACGCATGGGTGGATTCGACGTACCCGATCCCGGCGAGCAGGCTCCAGGTCACACCGCAGTCGGGTTGGCTCTGCGTCATCATGGCGTCCGCGTTCTGGTAGGCCGCCAGGGCGATCGCGGGGATGTGCACCGCGCCCGGTGCCTGAACCTCCCGGGGTGGCGGTGGCCCCGTCGTAGCCGGCGCCGCGGCAGTTGGACGCGCCGACGGCGCCGCCGCCCAGGGGTGGCCGGCGAGGTCGGGCAACGGCAGGACCGCGGCCACCGGCCGTATCCGGGTCTCCTGGACCGGGCCCACCAGGCTGGGCGCGACGGCGACCGCGCTGGTCAACGCCATCCGAACGATCACGGCGAGGCAGTTGGATGCGTCGCGGACCGTTCGACGGGCACGGTGGCGCATGGAACAACAGTTACACACCCGCGTCGCTGCCTGCCAACTCCCGACACGCCGGGCCTCGCGGCTGACGGGTGCTTCCCCCGATCAGGGGAACGCAACTTCACCCCTCTGATCGCCTGATCGCCGGACAGACCCGGGGCCGTCCGGGTCGCATTCTTGTATCAGTGGCCGAACAAGCCGCCAAGCAAACCGAAAAGCCAACGGAGACAGAAGGAGTCACGATCATGACGAAGTTCACCAAGGCCCTCGCACTGCCCATCCTGTCCGCAGGCGTCTTCGGCGCCGTCGCACTCGGTCTGGCCGGCACGGCCGCCGCGCAGGAACCGCACGGTGCAGGCAACCTCTACAGCCCCGACACCTACGCCACCCCGGCCCCCGGAATGAAGCCCGGCTGGCACAACCACCACGGCCCGCAGCGGATCACCAGCATCTACGAGTAGTGATCCCCGGGTCCGTTTGCCCTATAAGCCCGCGAGCTGCGGCAACGTGAGATGCGCGATCCAGAAATAGATCATCAGGCCGGTGCCGTCGACGATGGTTGCGATCATCGGTGCCGACACCACCGCCGGATCCACCTTCACCTTTTTCAGCACCAGCGGGAGCACCGACGACACCAGTGACGCCCACATCACGATGGCCGCGACCGTCAGGCACACCGTCAACGTCACCGCTGGGCCGACGCCCAAGGTCCAGGCCCGCACCATCGCGGCGGCCGCCATCGCGATCGCGATCAGCGCACCCGTCGAGAGTTCCTTGGTGACGATCGCGGGCACATCGCGGAACCGGATCTGGCCGGTGCCCATCGCGCGGACCAGGGTGGTGGTGATCTGAGTGCCCGTGTTGCCGCCGGTGCCGATCAGCAGCGGAATGAAAAACGCCAGGGCGACAACGGCTTCCATCTCTTCCTCGAAAGCCCGCAACACCGTCCCGGTATAGGCCTCGGCGGCGAAGAGCACGAGCAGCCACACGATGCGTTTGCGCCACAGCAGCCATGGCGAGGCCCGAAGGTAGGGGACCTCCAGTGGTTCCGAACCGCCCTGACGCTCGGCATCCTCGGTCGCCTCCTCCTCGGCGATCTCTACGGCGTCATCCTCGGTCAGGACGCCCAGCAGCCGGCCTTCGGCGTCGACCACGGGCAACTCGTCGAGTTTGTGATCGATGAGCGTCATCGCCGCCTCCTCCACGTCGGTCAGCGGTGCGACGGTGACGACAGCGTCGAGCAATTCGGCGACCGGCCGATCGGCGGCGGTCAGCACGAGGCTCCGTAGCCGCACCGCGCCCAGTAGAGCCTTGTCAGATCCGACGACATAGACGTACGCCCCGGTCGGATCGTGCGGCCGGTCGGCGGCGTGCGCACGGATCTGGTCCACGGCTTCGCCCACGGTCGCCGTCGGTGCCAGGGTCAGGACGTCGGGCTGCATATGGGCCGCCACCGAATCCTCGGGCCACGACAACACCGTGCGCAGCACCTGGGCCCGGTCGATGGCCATCGCCCCCAACAGCGAGTCGCGTCGGGAGTCGCCGAGCCGGCGCAGGATCTCGGCGGCCTGCGGAGCGTCGAGTTCGTTCAGCAGACCGGCCCCGGCGGGGACAGGTATCGCCTTGAGCACCCTGGCGGCCAGGTCGTCATCGATGGTCGTGAGAAGTTCGGCGCCGTTGGCGGTATCGAGCAACTCGCCGAGGTGGCGCCGGTCTGCGGCCGACAACCCGGCGATCTGACGCAAATCGACCACGGTCTTGCCGATTTCGGCACTGCTCATGCGTCTCCTTCATGTCCCCGGCCGATGTTTACAACTAGCCGACCCATGTTTACGCAGTATGAGCAGAAGGTGTCCAGAAAGTCCTAGACCTGGGAATCGGGGAAGGCGATCACCGACAGGAACCGGATCGGCAGTTCGACCAGGTCAACCGGCCCGTGCGCGCCTTCCCCGTCGATCTGCAGTGAGTCGCCCGGCTGCAGCCTGTAGACCGAGCGGCTGTGGCTGTAGTCCATGACGCCTTCGAGCATGTAGATGAACTCGGTGCCCGGATGCTGGAACAGCGGGTAGGTCTGACTCTTCTCGGTCAGCGTGACGTGCAGGCATTCCAGACGCTTGTGTTCGCCGCGCAGGGAGCTGAGTAGTTGATACTCATGGCCCTGTTTGGTGCCGTTGCGCACGATTTCCGGACCGGTGCCCGACTTGACGAAGGCCGCCGGGCGTTCGACGTCGGCCCCGCGGAACAGGCTGGTCACCGGGACGTCGAGGCCCTTGGCCAACAGCGCCAGGGTGGACAGGCTGCACGAGGTCTGCGCGTTCTCGATCTTGGACAGCATCGCCTTGGAGATACCGACCCGCGTGGCCATGTCGGCGACGGTGAGCCCGTGCTGTTGGCGCAGCTGACGCACATTGCGCCCGATCGCAGCCTCGAATTCGAGTTCCTCGACCGGTTCGTTCGGATCGCGGTCGCGAGCTGTCCCCGTATTTCGGAGCAGCGGCAGGTCGCTCACAACACCCCCGGTCTATCGCATCTCCCCGGCACCGACGTACGGGTACCGACTCTTGAGCAAATTGTCCTCTTCGAACCGGGCCAGCCGGAAATCCGACTCGGGTATCCGCGGGTCGGAACTGCGGCCCTCGGTCACCAGGTCGGCGACCAGCCGGCCCACCGCCGGAGCGATCTTGAAACCGTGCCCGCTGAATCCGGCCGCGACCAGCAGGCCGTCGATTCCGGTCGCGGAGATGACGGGGTTCCAGTCCGGCGTGACGTCGTAACAGCCGGCGTAGCTGCCGCTGATCGCCGCGTCACCGAAGCCCGGAAAACGGGTGCCGACCTTGTCGACGGTCAGGTCGATGAAACCGTCGGTGGCCCGGTTCAGGTAGTCGTCGGGATCGGCGGGCTCCAACTCGGCCAGGTCGGAGTTCCCGAACAACAGCTCGCCGTTGGGTTCGGGCCGGATGTATTGCAGTGAGACCAGGTCGGAGAACACGGGGACGGGGCCCGTGTCCACCCCGGGTTTGATCGTCACGATCTGTTCCCGGTGCACGCGGATCGGCACGTCGACGCCGTAGGGCGCCAGGAACGGCCGGGTCCACACGCCGGTGGCGACGACGACGGTGCCTGCCGCGAGCCGGGTACCGTCGGCCAGTTCGACTCCGGTGGCCCGGTCCCCGTCGAGCACCAGTCCGGTCACGTTGGCGCCCTGTCGGATTCGCACCCCGGCGGCCCTGGCCGACGCCGCGAACGCCTGCGCGGTCTGATAGGCGTCGCCATATCCGCCGCGGGCCTCCCAACCGAACGCCGCGAAGGGTTCCAGGTCGGCCCAGGGCCACAGCTCGGCCACGTCGGCGGCATCGATCTCCTCGGTCTGCACCCCGACCTCGCGTTGGGCGGCCAGGCTCTGGCGCAGGTTCTCGACGTTGGGTTCACCGACGCCGACGACATAACCGGTCCGCCGGAACCCGATGTCGGTCCCGAAGTACTCCTCGGCTTTCTCGAACACCTCCAGCCCGACGGCGGCCATCGCCGCCAGTGAGCTGACCCCGTAGTGGCAACGCACGATCCCGCTGGATTTCCCGGTCATCCCGGAGCCGACAGTATTGCGCTCCAGCACAGTCACATCGGTGACGCCGCGTTGGCTCAACGCCCAGGCTGCCGCTGCGCCCTCCAGCCCGCCGCCGACGATGACCACGTCTGCGGTGGCGGTCACTGGCCCGGAATCCAGTTCGTGCCGGCCAGCGGAACCCGCGCCATGGCGGCAGCCTCGATGGTGACCGCGACCAGGTCCTCGGGCTCCAGATGACAGACATGGGCCTTGCCACACGCCCGGGCGATGGTCTGGGCCTCCATGGTCAGCACTCGCAGATAGTTGGCCAGTCGTCGGCCGCCCTCGACCGGGTTGAACCGGGCCGACAGTTCCGGGTTCTGGGTGGTGATGCCCGCCGGATCGCGTCCGTCCTGGAAGTCGTCGTAGAAACCGGCGGCGCTGCCGAGCTCCTCGTACTCGGCCGCGTAGCGGGGGTGGTTGTCGCCCAGCGCGATCAACGCGGCGGTACCGATCGCGACCGCATCGGCGCCCAATGCCAGGGCCTTGGCCACGTCGGCGCCCGAGCGGATGCCGCCGCTCACGATCAACTGCACTTGGCGGTGAACGCCCAACTCCTGCAGCGCCTGCACCGCCTGCGGCACCGCAGCCAGGGTCGGGATGCCGACGTGTTCGATGAACACCTCCTGGGTGGCGGCCGTACCGCCCTGCATGCCGTCGACCACCACGACATCGGCCCCGGCATGCACAGCCAGCTTCACGTCGTAGTACGTGCGGGTGGCCCCGACCTTGACGTAGATAGGCTTCTCCCAGTCGGTGATCTCCCGGAGCTCGTTGATCTTGATGGTCAGATCGTCGGGGCCGGTCCAGTCCGGGTGCCGGCACGCGCTGCGCTGGTCGATGCCCTCGGGGAGGGTACGCATCTGCGCCACCCGCGGGGAGATCTTCTGTCCCAACAGCATTCCACCGCCACCGGGCTTGGCGCCCTGGCCGAGCACCACCTCGATGGCGTCGGCCTTGCGCAGGTCGTCGGGGTTCATCCCGTAGCGCGAGGGCAGGTATTGGTACACCAGATGCTTGCTCTGCCCCCGCTCCTCGGGCGTCATGCCGCCGTCGCCGGTGGTGGTCGAGGTGCCCGCCTCGCTGGCCCCGCGGCCCAGGGCCTCCTTGGCCGGCCCGGACAGCGCGCCGAAGCTCATGCCCGCGATGGTGACCGGAATATCCAGGTGCAGAGGATGTTTGGCGTTCCGGTTGCCGAGGATTACGTCGGTGCCGCAGCGTTCCCGGTAGCCCTCCAAGGGGTACCGCGACATCGATGCGCCCAGGAACAGCAGATCATCAAAATGGGGTAGTGGGCGTTTCGCCCCCCAGCCGCGGATATCGTAGATGCCGGTCTCGGCGGCCCGTTGGATGTCGGCGATCGTGGATCGATCGAAGGTTGCGGATTCGCGCATCAGTACTCGCTCGCGTTGTCGACGTGGAAGTGGTAGAGGTTTCTGGCCGAGCCGTAGCGGGTGTAGGCCGCGGTGTCGTCGTCGCTGAAGCCACTGGCTGCCAACAACTCCGCGAGTTCGGCGTGGTGCTCGGCGCGCATCGGCTTGGCGATGCAGTCCGCGCCCAGCGAGGCCACCTCACCGCGCACGTAGATTCGGGCCTCGTAGATGGAGTCGCCCAGCGCCTCCCCGGCGTCACCGCGCACCACCAGCCGTCCCGCCTGCGCCATGAACGCGCTCATGTGGCCGATGTTGCCGCCCACCACGATGTCTACCCCCTTCATCGAGATTCCGCAGCGGGCAGCCGCGTCGCCCTCGATGACCAGCCGCCCGCCGTGCGCGGTGGCGCCTGCGGACTGCGAGGCATTTCCGGTGACGCGCACGGTGCCGCTCATCATGTTCTCGGCGACCCCGGTCCCGGCGTTGCCGTTGATGGTGACCTCGGCGAGCTGGTTCATCCCGGCCGCGTAGTAGCCGACATGACCTTCGACGGTCACGTGCACCGGGGCGTTGAGGCCGACGGCCACGTTGTGGGCGCCGTCAGGATGCGCGATGACGTGGTCACCCTCGACGCCCGGCTGGTGCAACGCCGCGTTGACCTCACGCAATGGTGTTGTGCGCAGGTCAAACCCAATTAACGTGTCCATGCGTAGACCACCTCGGGTTCCGGTTCCCAAATACGTGCGTGCTCGATCCCCGGCAGCCCGGCCAGGGCCCGGTACTCACTGGCCATCGCCACCCAGTCGGCGGTCTCGGCGATCACGGCGGGCTTGCAGGCGATGGCATCGCGCACCACCGCGAACGAGTCGTGATCGGAGACCAGCAGGGTGTAGAAGCCGTCAAAGGTGGCGCACAGCTCCTTGAGTGCGGTCGCCACATCGCGGCCCGCGGCCAGTTGTTCGGCCACGAACCGGGCGCCCACCTCGGTGTCGTTCTCGCTGTCGAACGTGACACCCGCCCGGCGCAGCTCGCGGCGGATGGTGGCGTGGTTGGCGAAAGATCCGTTGTGCACCAGGCATTGGCCGGGCCCGACGGTGTAGGGATGGCAGCCCGACGGGGTCACCGCCGACTCGGTGGCCATCCGGGTGTGCCCGACGCCCTGCCAGCCCTGGGCCTTGGACAGGCCCCAGGCCTCGGTGAGCGCTTGGGGATGGCCGACCCCTTTGAGCACGGCCAGATCGGCGCCGAACCCCGAGATCAGCGCGGTCGGGTAGGCCGCGCGCACCAGGCTCAGCAGCTCCTCGGAATCCATGTCGGCTGACAGCAGATAGGTCGAATCGACCTGCACCACATCCACATCCGGACCCAGCTCGGGTGGTTCAGCGATGTCCGTCACCGAGACACAGCCCTGCCCGTACGGCGACCACTCAGGGTCCCCGTAGACCGCGATCCCCGCGGAGTCGGCCCCACGGTCGGACATTTCGCCCAGCATCGCGGCGAGCAGTTCGCCCAGCCGCGGGTACAGCCCCGGTGTGCGCAGGTGTAGTCCCACGATCCCGCACATGTTGTTCTCCCTTCTAGAAGGCCGTCAGGTATTGGTCGATTTCCCACGGCGTGACGGTGCCGTGGTAGGCGAAGAACTCCTCGCGTTTGACGTCGGCGAAGTAGGAGGCGACGCCGTCGCCCGCGACGTCGAGCACGCCGGTGACGATCGGATCGGTCTCCAGCGATTCGATCGCGTGCAGCAGGGTGGGTGGCAGTGCCGCCGGTCCCTGGGCACCCACTGCTCCCGGATCGAGGCTGCGTTTGATGCCGTCGAGTCCGGCGCCCAGTGCCGCGGCGATTGCCAGATACGGATTGGCCGAGCCGTCGCCGCCGCGCAACTCGATGCGTTGACTGTCGGGCACCCGGATGTAGTGGGTGCGGTCGTTGCCGCCGTAGCTGGGTTTGCGCGGGGCCCAGGAGGCGCCCGATGCGGTCGAGGTGGCGCCGGTTCGCTTGTAGGAGTTGACCGTTGGGGCGACGACGGACTGCAGTGCGCAGGCGTGGTCGAGGATACCGCCGATGAACGCGTACGCCGTCTCGGACAGGCCCAGGCCCCGCTCGTCGGCGTCGGCGGGGAAGACCGGCGTCCCGGCGCTGGTCAGCGACATGTGTAGGTGCAGGCCGCTACCGGTGCGGTCGGCGAACGGCTTGGGCATGAAGGTGGCCACCATGTCGCGCTCGGCCGCGATCATCGACAACAGGTAGCGCAGGGTGATCACCCGGTCGGCGGTGGTCAGCGCGTCGGAGAACTCGAAGTTCTGCTCGAACTGCCCGTTGCCGTCCTCGTGGTCGTTGGCGTAGTTGGACCAGCCCAGGGTGTTCATCGCGGTGGAGATCGCGGTGAGGTGCTCATACATTCGGGTGACACCGCGCGCGTCGTAACAGGGTTGGGCTGCCGTGTCCGCCGCGTCGGCCGTGGCCAGGGCGCCATCGGCGGTGCGGCGCAGCAGGAAGTACTCGACCTCGGCACCCACCCAGGGTTCGAACCCCGCGTCGGCGGCGCGCTGGACCAAGCCCTTGAGGATGACCCGCGGCGCGTACGGCCACGGTGTGCCCTCGACGTGGGGGTCGCAATGCACAAGGGCCAGGCCCTCTTTGATGAACGGGATCGGGGTGAACGAGGCGGGATCGGGAATGGCGACCAGGTCGGGGTCTTTGGGTTCCTGGCCCATGGCGCCGACGGCATAGCCGGCGAAGCCGACGCCGTCGGTGGCCAGCGGCTCGACTGACTCGACGGGAACCAGTTTGGCACAGGGCTTTCCGCGCAGGTCCACGAACAGCGCGAGGATGAATCTGGTGCCGGATTGTTCGGCGAGGGCGGCGAGATCGGAGGGCATAGCACCGGCACTTTCGTCTCGTGTTATGAATCATTGTATCGCAGTAGGAAACTTTGGTAGGCCGAGGAAACCCCGGTCACCGGCTGCCGTGAGAGCGGTCCACGGCAGCCGGGCCGGGGAATCTTACTGACTGTCAGGCGAATTCGAGCTCGTAGGCCGAATCCCGGTGGAACGTGGAGTCGATACCCTTCTCTTCCTCCTCGGGGGAGATGCGGATGCCGATGGTCTTCTTGAGCACGAACGCGATGGCGAATGCGACCGCGAACGAATAGGCCATCACCGCACCGGCAGCGATCGCCTGCTTCCACAGCTGGTCGAATCCACCGCCGTAGAACAGGCCGTTGGTGGCGTTGGGCATGCCTTCGCTGGCGAAAAAGCCGATCAGCAGGGTGCCGACGACGCCACCGACGAGATGTACGCCGACCACGTCGAGCGAGTCGTCATAGCCCAGCTTCTCCTTGAAGCCGACGGCGTAGACGCAGATCGCCCCGGCGATGGCACCCACGAAGATCGCGCCGATCGGGGTGACCGCACCGCAGGCCGGGGTGATGGCCACCAGGCCGGTGATCGCTCCCGAGGCGGCACCCACGCCGGTGACATGGCCGTCCTTGAGCTTCTCGACGCCGATCCAGGCCAGGGTGGCCGCGCAGGTGGCGACGAAGGTGGTCACCATCACGATGGCCGCGGAATTGCCTGCGGCCAGGGCGGATCCGCCGTTGAAGGCATACCAGCCGGCCCACAGCATGCCCGCGCCGAGCAGGGTCAGTGGAACGTTGTGCGGCTTGCGCAGCCGGCCGAGCATGGCCGACTTGCCGAGAACTATGGCCACGGCCAGGGCGGCCGCGCCGGCGTTGATGTGCACCGCGGTGCCGCCGGCGAAGTCGATGGCGTGCAGCTTGTTGGCGATCCAGCCGCCGACCGAGTTCTCGGTGACGACACCGTCGAAGGCGAACACCCAGTGTGCGACCGGGAAGTACACCAGGACCGCCCAGGCGGCGGCGAAGACCATCCAGGCGCCGAACTTCATCCGGTCGGCGACCGCGCCCGAGATCAGCGCCACGGTGATGGCCGCGAACAGGGCCTGGAAGACGGAGAACAAGCTGACCGGAAGCCCGGCGACCGTGGTCATCGGTTCCACGAGGTCCTTCATGCCGGCGAATTCGGTGAAGCTGCCGACGAATCCGCCGTAGGACGTACCGAAGACCATCGAGAATCCGAACAGCACCCACAGCACGCCCACCAGGGCCACGGCGCCGAACGTCATCATCATCATGTTGGTCGAGCTCTTCACTGAGACCATGCCGCCGTAGAACAGGGCAAGACCCGGAATCATCAGCGTGAGGCCGATGATGCAACACAGCATGAACGCCGTGGTTCCTGTATCCATCAACATCTCCTGGGGGTGGCGGCCCGGATGGGCCGATCACTGGGAGTTGACGACGTTTCTGTTACGTGGACTCGCTCGTTGTGTTGCGCCGACGTAAAGGTCGGCGCCGGATGGCGGTGAGCACCCCGTTACGGAACGTTCACCGATAGAAACGCCGGAGAAATTCGTATACCGGACCGTATACAGCCATGAATACAGCGCACGCCGAACATCATTCGGCCCTTGGTGAGGAGTACGAAAACCAGCCCGTCCCGGTGTCCGCCCGCAAGTCGCTGTTCGCGGTGTCGGCGGTGTGGGTCGGGTTCCCGATGATCATGACGTCGGCGGTGTTCGCCGGCATCGTCGTCTACAACCTCGGCTTCGTCACCGGGATGGCGGCGATCCTCGTCGGCGACCTCATCCTGATGGGCTACGTGGGCACGCTCAGCTACCTCGCCGGCCGCTCCGGCAAGAACTTCGCGCTGACGGCGGCGGACACCTTCGGGACCAGGGGATTCCGCATCGTGTCGGCGTTCCTGTCCGCGCTGGTGATCGGCTGGTTCGCCTTCCAGACCGGCATGGTGGGCTCGACGCTCAACCTGTCCATGGAGTGGAGTGCACCGTGGATCACCCTGCTTGCCGGGGTGTTGTTCGTGGCGCTGACCTTCGTCGGGATCCGCGCGATCTCGTGGATCGGGGTGGTGGCATCCGTCCTGTTCATCCCGCTCGGTGTGGTCGCGGTGGTCTTGGCGGCGGCCGATGACGGAATCGGATCGGCACTGTCCTACGGCGGCGGCGCCGGGGCGGGTGCGTTCAGCTTCGGTGTCGCGGTGACGATGGTCTTCGCGTGCTTCGCCGACTCGGGGACCATGACCGCCGACTTCACCCGGTGGGCCCGCAACGGCAGAGAAGGCGCGTTGGCGGCGTTCGCCGCATTCCCGTTCGCCTACCTCATCGCTCAGCTGGCCGGCGCTTTCGTGGTGGCCCTCGGTGCCTCGGCGGCACCCGGTACGGCAGGCGGTGACTTCCTGCACGTGCTGGTCGGTGGCGGCGGCATTCTGGTGCCGCTGGCGATCGTGTTCGTGTTCGTCAATCTCGGCAGCGTGTGTGCGCACTGTCTCTACAACGGGGCGGTCGGGTTCGGCAACATCACCGGAAAGACCATGCGCCAGTTGACGATCGTGCTCGGTGTCATCGGAACCGTCGCCGCCGTCGCCGGGATCTGGTCCTACTTCGCGACGTGGCTCAACATCCTCGGGGTACTGGTGCCCCCGATCGGCATTGTGCTGATCCTCGACCAGCTGGTGTTCGCCCACCGCCGGGCCACCGCGGCGGTGGCCTGGAAGCCGTTCGCGGCGTGGGCAATCGGCGCCGGGGGAGCGTTGCTGGCCCACTTCTATGCCCCGCAACTGTCCGACGCGGTGGTGGCGATGGTGATCGGCGGCCTTGCCTTCACCGCACTCACCTACCTGCCGGTCCGCGCCGCGCAGCCGGTCCTGGCCGGAGAGACCGCATGATCACGATCACAGCCGAGCCCTACGTCTGGCCGTATGACGGTGACATACCCACCAGGCGGACGGCGTTGATCAACATCGACTGGCAGGTCGACTTCTGCGGTGAGGGCGGATACGTCGACACGATGGGCTATGAGCTGTCGCTGGTGCGTACCCCGCTCGGTCCTGCGCAAGAAGTGCTCGCCGCCGCCCGCGCGGCCGGGCTGTTCATCGTCCACACCCGCGAGGGCCATCGACCCGACCTGTCGGACCTGCCGGCCAACAAGCGGTGGCGGTCGGCCCAGATCGGTGCTGAGATCGGCTCAACCGGACCGTGCGGTCGCATCCTCACCCGAGGCGAGCCGGGTTGGCAATTGGTACCCGAGATGGCGGCTCTGCCAGGTGAACCCGTGATCGACAAGCCGGGTAAGGGCAGCTTCTACGCGACCGATCTGGAACTGGTGCTGCGCAGCCACGGCATCACGCACCTCATCTTCACGGGCATCACCACCGACGTCTGTGTGCACACCACGATGCGGGATGCCAACGACCGCGGATACGAATGCCTGGTGGTCTCGGATGCCACCGGTGCCACCGATTACGCCAATCACGTTGCGGCGCTGAACATGATCACCATGCAGGGCGGAGTGTTCGGGGCGCACGCCACCAGCTCCGATGTGGTGGCCGCGCTCAAGGAGCTGCAATGACCACGGCCCGGGTCACCGAACCGGTCTCGCTACGCGACCGCGTCTACCTCGATCTCGGCAAGAAGCTCATGGTCGGCGAGATCGACCATCGCACCCGGCTCGTCGAGTCCCAGCTGTGCGAGACGCTCAACGTGAGCCGGACCCCGCTGCGCGAGGCCCTGGTCCGGCTGCACGCGGACGGCATGCTCGAACGCAGGCCCGACGGGTACTACCCGGTCGCGTTGGACATCCCGGGCGTTCGCGACCTCTACGAGTTGCGCATCACCGTCGAACTGCGCGGCGTCGCCAGGATCCTGGAGACCGATGAGCTGCACTACGACAAGGACCGGCTCGCGGCGTTGCGCGCAGAGTGGCTGGCACTGAAGGCCGATCCGCCCCCGTCGGACGGCGACATGGTGCTGCGCGATGAATCGTTCCACGTCGAACTGTGCGCGGCGTCGGGGAACAACGCGATGGTCGCCACGCTCGACAACGTCAATCGGCGCATCCGGCTGATCCGTATGTATGACTTCGTCACCGAGGAGCGCGTGACCGCCACCATCGACGAGCACCTCCAGATCGTCGACCTGCTGCTCGATGACCAGCTGGAGGACGGACGCAAGGCCCTGCACGAGCACGTCGGGGCGAGTTTCGAGGTCGTCGAGCGGCGTGCCTTGCGGGCCTTGAGCGCCCGAGCGCTCGGCCGGTCGGTCACCTCGCTCGAGGCGCTCTGGGCGTGAGCTACTTCCCGTCCACCCCGGGCAGGGCCCGCGGTCGCACGCCCATTGTCGGCGGGAGCTCGGTGTCTCAAAGTCGTTGTTCAGCAAACAGCTTGGCGCAACAATCACCGGACACGTCAAGATGAGAAGGCCCCGTGGAACAGTGCTCGCAGTGCGGCAACGCTTACGGTGATGTCGAATTCCCGCTCGATCAGGTCGCGTCCCGTGCGGGCGTAATCGTCGAGTGCCGGGCCCGAGGAGATCAGTTGTTCCAATATGTCACGTAGGCTCTGCGCGTCAGCCGGGGCGGCCAACAGGCCGGTTCGTCCCGGTATCACCAATTCCGGGATGCCCGACAAACTCGTTGATACGGTCGGTATCCCGCTGGCCAGCGCCTCCATCAGGGCGACCGGGAGACCTTCCATCTGTCCGTCGGCGGCAACGATGCTCGGCAGCACGAAGAGATCCGCCTCGGCTAGAGCTTGCTTGACCACTGTCTCGGACTGACCGCCGTGAAATCGGACCCGCCCACCCAGTCCGAGTTCCGTTGCCAGATTCTGTAATTCATCTCTGAGCGGTCCGTTGCCGATGAGGTCCAGGTCGATCCGGTCGACGCCGGGGCCGCCGAGGGCCAACGCGCGCAGAAGCACCTCATGCCCTTTGTACTCCTGCAGCGAGGCGACACACAGGGCGCGGATCGGTCCGTCGTCAGGAATTCTCCTGGGACGGAAAGGATATGCTGCGGTATTGATTCCGGCGTGGATCACATGGACGGGTGTTGAGGTATAGCACTCCAGAAGCTGCCGGTTGTACTCCGATACCGTGACGATGAACTCCGCGCCGTCGAGTTTGCAGCTCAGCATCGACTGGTCCACGTAGAGGTCGTGCGCGTGAATGGTGGCGCTGTAGGTCACGCCGGCCAATCGCGAGCAGATCCACGCGGCCAATGCGGGATACGTGGCGTAGTGGGCGTGAATGTGCCGGTTGCCGGCCGACGAATGGAGGTCGCGTGCGTGTGCGGCGGCGATCGGTACGGTGACCAGGGCGCGCAGTAGCAGGCCAGGACGGGCAGCGTAACCGCGCACCACCTCGGCGAGGATCGACAACGTGATCATCGGGTGCCGGATCAGCGCCCACAGCAGTCCGGCGACACTCGCACCGGCACCCGGCCGCACCAACTTGTCCACCCATGGCCGGGCAATATCGTGGACCTGTGGGTCCGGTGACGGAAACAGCGACCGCAGCCCGATCTCACGTCCGTCGGCTGTCGACACCGAATCGAGTTCCCTGACGATGAAGGTTTCTGAAGTGACGGGGAACCTGGACACCAGATAGTCGATCTGCTTGCCGCTCACCGTACCGCCATCCCGTCGCGTCGCCATGGCTCACTTCTCCGGATTGACCCGTTTGGTAGCAACCGTCACCGCATCACTGATGGAAGCCGCTGCCACGCTCCAGGAGCGTTGTACAGCAGTATGTCCCGCGTCTCCGAGTCTCGCGGCCAGCTCCGGATCCTGCAGCAGTCGGAGTATCGCGTCGGCCAACTTCGGGGCGTCGTTCGGCGGTACCAGCAGCCCCGTGACGCCATCTTCGATGGCGGCCGGTAGATCGCCGACGGTGGTGCCGACGACCGGGCGACCGAACGTGTAGGCCAGGTGTGCCACTCCGCTGGCGCTGGCGCGGATATACGGCGTGACCACGACGCGGGCGGATTCGATGAGCCCGGGGACCTCGTCCAGTGCGCAGTAGCCCGGCCGGGCCTCGACTCCGTTGGCGGCGGCGCGGACGAGCAGGTCTGTGGCGTCCACATCGGCACTGATAGCACCCGCAACGATCAGGCGTGCGGTGGGCATTTCGGCCTTGACCAGTGCGAAGGCGTCGATCAAAACGTCGATGCCCTTGTAGGTGGTCCACGTGCCGAAAAACAGGGCGACGGGTTCGGTGTGGGTGACCGGTGCCGGTGGGCGGCCGCGATGCATGGCACCGGAGTCACCGTGTGGGATGACGACGATGTCGCAGTTGGGCTGCCAGTGGTCGAGCACGATCTGCCGGGTTTGCGGCCCCAACACGAACACGACGTCCATCTCTCGCCACGCGGCCGCGAAGGAGGCCTGCAAGAGCCGGCCTTCCTTGGGCTTGCTGGTGTCCTTGGCGTCGGATCG
Source organism: Mycolicibacterium lutetiense (assembly GCF_017876775.1). Lineage (NCBI taxonomy): Bacteria > Bacillati > Actinomycetota > Actinomycetes > Mycobacteriales > Mycobacteriaceae > Mycobacterium > Mycolicibacterium lutetiense. The sequence continues at coordinate 3,779,034 of NZ_JAGIOP010000002.1, forward strand.
GGGCAGCGGCTCATGGGCGATGATGCCGAACACCGTGCGCGGTACCAGCTTGCAGATCCCGACGACGAACCACGGCTCAAAGGTGAAGCGCCACTGCGAGAACAGTACGGCGCGCGGCGGATGGCGGCGGAGTTGAGAGGCCAATACCAGCCAGGCGAGCAGCAACTGGCCGGCGCGTTTGCCGCGGCGCAGCAGATACGTGGCGTAACTGCCTTCGGGATTGTCGTTGGGATGCCAGGTGGGCAGTACCGGCCGGATAGCGAATCCAGCTTCTTCGGAGGTGATTTCGGGGTCCGGGCCGGTCCACAGTTCAACCTCCTCCCCGCGGTCCGCCAGGGCGCTGCCGAGTTGCGCGGCAAACTGGAAGAGGCCGCCCGACGGGGAGAACTCAACCAGGACTGTGCGATTGTCGGTCATGCCGTGGCTCCGACGGGTTCTGGCGAGGAAGCACGGGTGGGCGGCTGTGCGACGAGTCCTTCGTTGACGGGCGTCTTCATCCGGTCGGTGTAGTAGGGCACCTCGACGCCGAAGGCCCCGGGGCCGAATCCGAAGGCCAGCGCCCAGGACATCGGGAGAATCTGGGCCAGCCCGCCGAAAGTCTGGGCCCCGCCGGCCATGATCAGCTGGGTTCAGCCATGGACGCCTTGGGCTGCTCATGTTCGCCGTCTTCCCGCCAACCGGCCGGCGACCGGCCGTGCCAACTGTGGTGCCGTGACGCACAGCGCCGCTGCGTAGATCACCATGCCCAGCGGAATCAGGATTGCGAGCTGGACCGGTGCCGGCCAGTGGGCAACAAGAAGGCTGACACCAAACAGGATGGCGGCCATGGGGATTGCTGCTGCCACCGGTTGTCCGACCACGGAGAAGATCTGCGTCCACCGCAACGGAATGATCCGACGGACCACCGTCATCCGGATGGCGAAATGAATCAACTCCACACTGAGAAGGGCTACCGCCACCAAGGTTGCGCTGTGGCCCGCCGCCCACCAGATCGGGCCGATCAGCAGAACGAGCTTGGCCGCGTTGATCGCGGTGAGCAGCCCGGGCCGGCCTGACGCTTTGAACACGTCGCCGGCGTGGTACGAGGCCGAATAGACCGCGGTGTACAAAGCCAGCACCACCAAGATGTTCTTGGCGTCGTCGTACTGCGTGCCGTACAGGGTGTGCAGCAGGGGGCCGGCGACCACCGCCAGGCCGACGCCGGCCGGCACGGTCAGCGCCAGGACGATGCCCAATGCCTTCCGGTACTGCGATGACATGGCCTCGCGATCGCCCTGTAGGCGGGACATCGAACTGAACAGAACGTCGCTGATGACGCTGCACAAATTGAGCACGACGAGTTCGGGCACCCGGTACGCCAGGGTGTACAGGCCGAGTTCGGTGGTGCCGAGCCGGGTTCCGACGGCCAGATAGTCGACGTTGTAGATCGCGTAGGCGAGCAGGGTCACGCCGGTGACCGGGATGCCGAACCGCAGCAGCGCCTTGGCTTCGTCGAGTTGGAACCGCGGCCACATGAAAGTCGGCGCGACCCACCAGTACATGATCGCGGTGATCAGTACGCCGGCGAGTTGGCCGTAGACCAGGCTCCACACCCCGTGCCCGGTCGCGGCGAGCCAAATCGTGAGTGCCGTCTTGACCACCGCGCCGACGAACTCGGGCAACAGTCGGCGCTGGAAGTTCAGGTCACGGCGCAGCCGGGACAACGGCACGACACTGAAGGCCGAGATCATCAACGCGATCGCCAGGACCCGGATCAGCGGCACGAGGTCCGGCTGGTGCAGCAGTCCGGCTGTGATGCCGGCGGTTGCTGCCAGCACTGCTCCGGCGATCACACCGAACGCGATGGACAGGGTCAATCCGGTTGGGGCGATGCGATTCCAGGGCCGATGACTTTGGATCAGCGACTCCGCAACGCCGAGATCCTTGACGTAATCGAACAAGTTGACCAGCAACAACGCCAAGGCGAAGATGCCGAATTCGGCTGGGGTGAGCAGACGCGCGACCACGACCGTCATCAAGAGCGTGGAACTCTTGCTTATGGCAAAGACGGAGTAGTTCCAGACCGTCTGCTTGCCGAGATTCGGCGATTTGACCGGCGGGGGGTGTTTCACCACCGAATCGCTCCTGTCGACCTTTGCTGCAATTGCGTTGATGCTTGAGTCTGGCCAATGGCGGCTTGCTGCCGGCACGCGGCGTCAGTGTAAGCCAGCGGAATTGAGCGCCGCGGAAACCATGGCGTCAGTACGTGATCGTGGGTTCAGTTGTGATGCAATTGCGGACTGAGAATGGGCGGGCGACTGAATAAATCGAGGCAGGTGTGCGGTGTCCGTGGCATTGGTGAGCGCGGTTGATCCATATCCCACCGATGCCGGCAAGAAAGTGGTGCTGGCCGGTTTTCTGGAGTACTTCCGCGAGCGGCTGGGCCCGGAACATGTGCATTACCTACTGGTCGGTGGCCGGCCTCAACCGGAGTTCCCGGTCACGTATCACCCACTGCCCAAGCCGGGTCGGAAAGCGACGCTGGCTGCGGTGGCCGGACGTATACCGACCGGGCGGGCGTCCCTGCAGGAATCCTTGTTGTACTCGCCAGAAGTCGGAAGCGCGGTACACACGATGTTGAAGCGCATCGGTCCGGACCTGGAGATCTACGACACCATTCGGATGGCGCAATACGCTGACCAGGCCCATGCCGATAGGCAGCTGTGCTACCTCGACGATCTGTTCTCGGAGCGTTACGCCGCCATGCTCGACGCGGCGGATCGCTATCCCGATGTGACGATGCGGCCGCTGGGCAATTTCGCCGAACACGTGCCCAGCCGGTTGCGGCCACTGGCCGACGCCAAGCTTCCACAACGGGCGCTCCTCCGCATGGAGGCCGCCCTGGTCCGGCGTAGCGAGGACCGTGCGGCATTGCGATTCCGGCGGAACCTGCTGGTCAATGCCGGGGAGGCCGCCAGGTTGACCGCACGGGTCGCAGATCGTGGATCGGCGGACGTAATGGCGGTACCTCCCCTCGTCACGCCGCCGCCGTTCCGCCCGCGCACGTACGGCGGAGCTCCTGATTTCGTCTTCGTCGGATTGCTGTCGTTGCCGCACAACGAGGATGGCGTGCGTTCGTTGCTGACCGATGTGTGGCCGCTGGTCTTGACGCGGATGCCGAACGCCAGGCTGCGCATCATCGGGCGAGACTGCGGCCCGGAACTGGCCGAGGTGGTGGGGCGGTTCGGTGGTTCGGTCAGCCTGGAGGGCTACGTCGACGATCTCACCGAGGTGCTGGGATCAGCGGCAGGGTTGATCAACCACCTGCGATTCGGGTCGGGGATCAAGCTGAAAGTGATCGAGGCGTTGGGCCGGGGGTTACCCGTGGTCTCGACGAGTGTGGGGGCCGACGGATTCGCCGCTGGTGGCGAGCACGGCGTTTTGATCGCCGATCAGGCTGCACAATTCGTCGAGGCGATGGCTGAGTTGACTGATCCCGGACGCAACCGTGAGATATCTGACGGTGCCCGTGCGCAATTCGATACCACCTTCGCCAAGGACGCCGTGTTCAGTTGTTATGACAAGGCTTTCGCGTTGCGCTGATCGCGGCCGGAGTGGCTGTTGCGGCGGTTATCGGGTTGGCCGGCGTGGTGCTATGGAGAAGGCGCCGTACCGCCTGAGTTCGGGCCGTCGAGCTGAGTCGCCAGATCCCGTAGCGCAGGGCCGTATTCGGGATGGGACAGGGCGAAGGCGAACTGTGCGATCAAGTAGTCGGCCGGATTGCCGGTGTCATACCAGTGTCCCTGGATGACCTGGCCGTAGACGGCGTGGCCGTTGGCGTAGGCGTTGATGGCGTCGGTCAGGTAGATCTCGCCCGATTGGTCGCCCTCGTGCCAGCGCTTCGTCTGTTCGCTCAGCTCGTCGACGACGCCCGGGGTGATGACGTAACCGCCGATGGCGGCGTATGCCGAAGGAGCCTCCGCGGGCCGGGGCTTCTCGATGATCCCGGTGATCCGCAGAAGCCCGTCGGCCAGATCCTCTTTCACGACGGGTACGCCGTAGCGGTACGACTGCTCGGGAGCCATCGGCATCAAGGCCAGCACCGGGGACGACGTCTGCTCATAGGCCCGGATCAACTGCTGGGCACGGGGAACCTCGGCAACGAAAACGTCGTCGGGCCAGAGCACCAGCACCGGCTCGTCGCCGAACGGGCGTGAGGCATTGAGCACCGGGGTGCCGTTGCCGTACGGGCCGTGCTGGTGGAGGTAGGTGATGTGGCCGCGGGCAGACAACTCACCGACCTCCTCGACCGCGTCGGCATACGCATCCTTGCCGTCGGCGCGGAGCTGGTCGACCAGTGTCGTGTTCGGGCGAAAGTGCTCTTCGATCAAGGTTTTTCCACCGGAGACAACGATGGTGATGTCGGTGATGCCGGAGTTGACCAACTCACGGACCGTATGTTCGATGACCGGCTTGTCGCCGACCGGCAGCATCTCTTTCGGGATCGCCTTGGTCAGCGGTAGCAGGCGCGAACCGATACCGGCGGCGGGGATGACGGCTTTGCGGATGGCCTGTCGTGACATTTGTCCCCGCTTCCCGGATCTCGAAGGTTTCCTAGTGGTTTACCACCAAGATGGCGTCATCGAGACCATGCGAATCGGATTAGGCAATCGGAATTCCCCAGCGCGCACCGAATGCGATCTGCTCCAGCGGCAGCCGTTCCCGGGGCCGGCTGTCGCGTTCGATGATCGCAGGGTCGGCCACCGAGTAGTCACCGAGCGTGCCCACCGCGATCACGGCCAACGGCCGCACCTCGTCCGGAATGCCGAACGCGGCCTGCGCTCCCTCGACGTCGAAGCCGGCCATCGGATGGACGATCAGTCCACGGGACACCGCCTCGACGGTCAGCTGGGCGATCGCCGCCCCGGCGTCGACGGCCGCGTACCGCGCGGTCCGCTCATCGTCGCCCTCATCGACGCACACCAGAATCAGGGCCGAGGCGGCCTGGGCATAACTGTTGCCGCGTTTGAGCAGGCCGGCCAATGTAACGAAGGTCTCATCGCCCCGCCGGCCCACCACGAACCGCACCGGTTCACGGTGGCCCCAGCTGGCGGCCCAGCGCGCGGCTTCCAACAGTGCGGTGAGCTGGTCAGCGGTGATGGCGGCGTCAGGGTCGAAGGCCCGGGGGCTCCAGCGGGCCGCGAGATCGGGGTGGATCGGCACGCTGGTGCCGGCCGGCCGGCCGTTCGGCGAGTCAGGCACGTCAGCCAAGCTACCGGCGGGGAAAATCGCGTGCGCGTCTCCCTTATCCTGTGTGGGACTCAATCCAGCGTTCTGAAGGGTTAGATAGTGGCGCTCGTCGTACAGAAGTACGGCGGATCCTCGGTATCGGATGCCGATCGGATCCGTCGCGTGGCCGAGCGCATCGTCGAGACGAAGAAGGCCGGCAACGACGTCGTCGTCGTGGTCTCTGCGATGGGCGACACCACCGACGACCTGCTTGACCTGGCCCGTCAGGTCTCCCCGGCCCCGCCGGCGCGTGAGATGGACATGCTGCTGACCGCCGGTGAGCGCATCTCCAACGCCCTGGTCGCGATGGCCATCGAGTCCCTCGGTGCCCAGGCGCGCTCGTTCACCGGCTCGCAGGCCGGCATCGTCACCACCGGCACCCACGGCAACGCCAAGATCATCGATGTCACCCCCGGTCGCCTGCGCGATGCGCTGGACGAGGGCGTCATCGTGCTGGTCGCCGGGTTCCAGGGCGTCAGCCAGGACAGCAAGGACGTCACCACCATGGGCCGCGGCGGCTCGGACACCACCGCCGTCGCCCTGGCCGCCGCCCTCAAGGCTGACGTCTGCGAGATCTACACCGACGTCGACGGCATTTTCACCGCCGACCCGCGCATTGTGCCCAGCGCCCGCCACCTCGACACCGTCTCCTTCGAGGAGATGCTCGAGATGGCCGCGTGCGGCGCCAAGGTGCTGATGCTGCGCTGCGTCGAATACGCCCGCCGGTACAACGTGCCGATTCACGTTCGTTCGTCGTACACGGACAAGCCCGGCACCATCGTCAAAGGATCGATCGAGGACATCCCCATGGAAGACGCCCTTCTCACCGGAGTAGCCCACGACCGCGGGGAGGCCAAGGTCACCGTCGTCGGTGTCCCGGACGTACCCGGGTATGCCGCCAGGGTGTTCCGCGCGATCGCCGACGCCGACGTGAACATCGACATGGTGCTGCAGAACATCTCCAAGGTCGAGGACGGCAAGACCGACATCACCTTCACCTGCCCGATGGACAACGGCCCGGGCGCGGTGCAGAAGCTGACCTCGCTGCAGGACGAAATCGGGTTCAGCCAGGTGCTGTACGACGACCACATCGGCAAGGTGTCGCTGGTCGGCGCGGGCATGCGCAGCCATCCCGGCGTCACCGCGAAGTTCTGCGAGGCGCTGGCCGAGGTCGGCGTCAACATCGACCTGATCTCCACCTCCGAGATCCGCATCTCGGTCCTCGTGAAGGACACGGATCTGGATACCGCCGTCTCCGCGCTGCATGACGCCTTCGACCTGGGCGGCGAAGACGAGGCCGTGGTCTACGGCGGAACGGGGCGCTGACATGGTTTCGATCGGTGTGATCGGCGCGACTGGCCAGGTCGGCCAGGTCATGCGCGCCCTGCTCGAGCAGCGGAACTTTCCGGCCAGCTCGGTCCGGTTCTTCGCCTCGGCCCGTTCCGAGGGCAAGAAGCTGACCTACCGCGGCCAGGAGATCGAGGTCGAGAACAGCGAGACCGCCGACCCGTCGGGTCTGGACATCGCGCTGTTCTCCGCCGGTGCGACGATGTCGCGCGTGCAGGCCCCGAGGTTCGCCGCGGCCGGCGCCGTCGTCGTCGACAACTCCTCGGCGTGGCGCAAGGACCCGGACGTGCCCCTGGTGGTGTCCGAGGTCAACTTCGAGCGCGACGGCCGCGTCCGTCCGAAGGGCATCATCGCCAACCCGAACTGCACCACCATGGCCGCGATGCCGGTGCTCAAGCCGCTGCACGAGGAGGCCGGGCTGACCCGGTTGATCGTGTCGAGCTATCAGGCGGTGTCGGGCAGTGGGCTGGCCGGTGTCGAGGAGCTCGCCTCGCAGACCCGCGCGGTGATCGACGGAGCCGAGCAGCTGGTGCACGACGGCTCGGCGCTGACGTACCCGGCGCCGGTGAAATATGTTGCCCCCATTGCGTTCAACGTTATTCCGCTCGCTGGCGCACTCGTTGATGACGGTTCCGGTGAGACCGATGAGGATCAGAAGCTGCGCAACGAGAGCCGCAAGATCCTGGGCATCCCTGAGCTCCTGGTCAGCGGTACCTGCGTGCGGGTTCCGGTGTTCACCGGACACTCGCTGTCGATCAACGCCGAGTTCGCACAACCGCTTTCGGTCGAGCGTGCCAAGGAAATCCTGGCCGCCTCGCCGGGTGTGAAACTGGTCGACGTGCCGAACCCGCTGGCCGCCGCCGGTGCCGACGAGTCCCTGGTCGGCCGGATCCGGCAGGATCCGGGTGTGCCCGACGGGCGTGGCCTTGCATTGTTCGTGTCCGGCGACAACCTGCGAAAAGGTGCGGCGCTGAACACTATTCAAATCGCCGAGCTGCTGGCCGCCGAGCTCTGATCTGCGGGTGAACCCAGCCCGCAGGTTCGCCGCTGTCGCGATACTTGCTGCGGCGGTCTGGCAAGCGCCGGCCGCCCACGCGAACCCCGGCTTCGGTGATCCGGTGGTGCCTCCACTGGCCTCGGGCCAGGTGTTGCGGATCGGGCCGAGCGCCGGAACCGGTACGCCCACCCGTGATTACGGAATCGGTGCCACCGATCTGTGTGAGTTCATGGAGTTCCCCAGCCGGGTGCTCCAGGTGTGCGGTGACAGTTTCGCCGGGCAGGCCGTGGGCTTCGGCGGCTGGCATTCGCCGGTTGCGCTGCACGTCGATGCCGACTCGATCGAGGACGCGGGCGGTGTGCGCTACCGAGGCGTGACCGGGGTGGACAAGCCATTGCTCGCCGACGCCGCGCCGACCGGTTCGTCGCAGTTGCCTGCCGGCGTGATCTCCATCAACCGCGAGAACTACATGTTGGTGACCACCACCTACAACCTCAAGCCTCAGAGTTCCCGCTTGGTGAAAGCCGATGCAGCCCAGCCGAATTGGCCGACAGTTCCCGGCTCGGTGCGCGACGCCAACTACCAGGGCGGCGCGCAGTCGCAGATCACGGGTTACTACGACCCGGTCCCGGCGCCGGATTCTCCGAGCGGGTGGGTGTACATCCTGGCCAACAATTTCGACCGCAGCAGTCCGGCGTTCCTGTACCGGGCCAACCCGAAGACCTTCACCGACCGGGCCGGCTGGCAGGGCTGGTCGTCAGCGGGTGGCTGGGGCAAGGTGCCGACCGCGTTGTTCTCCGACCGGGTCGGGGAGATGAGCATCCGGCAGATCGACGGCAAGCCCGTGCTGTCGTACTTCAACGCGACCAACGGAAACATGGAGATGCGGGTCGCCTACGACCCGACCGGTTTGGGCACCGCACCGGTGACCACAGTGGTGTTCGGCAGTGTCTGGCCGGACCCGGTCGACTCGTTGCCGCCGCCGGAGGTCAACCAGTTGGCCCAGCCCTACGGCGGCTACATCTCACCAGGGTCCACGCTCGATCAGGTCCGCGTCTTCATCAGCCAGTGGAACACCATGGCCCGCGGCGGCAGCCCGTACCGGGTGATCCAGTACGCGGTGAACCCGTTCAAGCCCTGGGATCAGTAGCTCCCGGCTCTTTCACAGCTGATTCATAGCTAATTCTTGATCTGTACCTCAACAGCGCTCGCATGCTCGATGTCATGACTCAAACCTCACCCGATCCCGATCCTGCGACCGAACCAGTGGCCGCGCCAGTCGCGCCGGTCGCCCGGCCCGCCGAGCACAAGCCGAGCCGCCTGCTTCAGGCGTTCGCGTGGGTGGGCATCGCCGCGGGCAGCGTCTTCATCGTCGCCGTGGTCTTCGGCGCCGGCTTCTTCCTGGGCGCACATTCCGATGGCGGCGGCCATCACCACCGCGGCGGGCATGACCGTGGCGGCATGATGATGCACCATCCCGGCGGGATGGGCGGACCAGGCGGAATGGGCGGAATGGAACACCGTCGCGGCATGATGCCGTCGTGGGGCCCCGGTGGTCCCGGTGGCCCGGGCAGCGGCTCTGACCGTCCTGAGACCCCGCCGACACCGGCACCGCCTGCGCGACCATAATCACAGCCCACTCTTTTGGATTGACTCCAAAGAGCGCGCATACTGGAGCCGTGACCACGGTGCATGACCACGACCCCAAGGCCCTGCTGCGGGCTGCCGGGTTGCGCGTGACGGCACCGCGGGTCGCGGTTCTTCAGGCACTGGCCGACCATCCGCATTCCACTGCGGACGATGTGGCCGGCCTGGCGCGCGAAAACCTCGGTTCGGTGTCGACCCAGGCGGTCTACGACGTGCTGCGGGCCTGCGTCAACGCCGGCCTGGTCCGTCGGATCGAACCGGCCGGTTCCTCGGCACGCTACGAGACCCGCGCCGGCGACAACCACCATCACCTGGTCTGCCGGGTGTGCGGTGTGGTCGCCGATGTCGATTGCGCGGTGGGCGAGACCCCCTGCCTGGAGCCCTCTGGCCTGGCCGGTTTCGCGGTCGACGAGGCCGAGGTCGTGTTCTGGGGAATCTGCGCCGATTGCCAGAAAGCCACCGGCACCGCATAAGACCACTCTGCAGCCCAACGGATGCCCCGGCCACTACCCCTTGGTGGCCGGGGCTCCTTGGTATTCGGCCAAGCGCTGGGCAGAGCACCGGGAATCGTGAGATTCTCGCTAACCATGACCCGCAAACGGCTCGTGGTCGCCGCACTGCTCGCGGTGCCGGTGCTGGCCGCCGGGTGCGGTGCGGGCGCCGATCCGGAGCGCGGCGCCGCCATGGTCTTCGCGGTCGGTGATTGTGTGAGTGTCCCCGCCACGTCCCCGGCTGCTCCCGGCGCCGCCCGCGCCGCCAAGGTGTCCTGCGAGGCCGATCCGAGCTACACGGTCGGGGCCATCGCCGATGGCACCGGGACCTGCCCGAGCGCCGAGTACCAGCATCTGCCCGCCGAACTCGCCGACCCGTCGACCGCGCGGCTGTGTCTGGTTCCCAATCTGGTCGCCGATCACTGCTACGAGTTGGGTATGCCCGCAGGCATGGTGGAGCTGGCCGACTGCAGCGCGCGGACGGATCGCGGCCCGGGTGTGATGGTCCAGGTGACCCAGCGCCTCGACGTCCGCGACGGGTCCGCCTGCCCGGCCGAAACGGGGCACTACGCCTGGCCTTACCCGGCGCCGGCCCGAACCTATTGCACGCGGACGGTGTACTGACTGGCATGATCGAGGGCATGCGTGCCCTGACTGTCGGTTTCGGGCTGGCCGGTCTCGCACTGGCATTGGCTGCACCTGTTGGTGCGCGCCCCTCGGATCCTGGTGTCGTGTCCTATGCCGTCATGCCCAAAGGTTCGGTGGGCAACATCATCGGTGCCCCGATGACCTGGGAGTCGCAGTTCACGACTCCGTTCCAGGGGTTCTCGGTGGAAAACCCGGTGTGCAACAACTGGGCTGACATCGGCCTGCCCGAGGTCTTCAATGACCCGGACCTCGCCTCGTTCAACGGCGCCACCACCCAGACGGCGGCCGGTGACGACAACCATTACGTCAAGCAGGCGATCGGGGTGTTCGCCACACCTGAGGCTGCCGACCGCGCGTTCCACCGGGTGGTGGACCGCACCGCCGGCTGCTCGGGCCAGACCACCGCGATGCACCTGGAGAACTTCGTGACCCAGGTGTGGACGTTCACCGGCGGCCCGGCGAGCGCCACCGACGCGGATTGGGTGAAACAGGAGGCCGGCACCGACCGTCGCTGTTTCAACACCACCCGCAAACGGGAAAACGTGCTGCTACAAGCGAAGGTGTGTCAGTCCGGCAACGCCGGCCCCGCTGTCAACGTGCTGGCGGGGGCCATGCAGAACACGCTCGGGCAGTAGAAGATGTCAGTGCTATCTGGATGATGGAACCTAGCCGAGCGGTTTGACATCGGTGGGGACCGGGAGGGGGATTGCGATGGCAGTACCCGTCAGGTCTGATCCAGCTCGCCTTCCTCCGGGCGAATTCCTCAATGCCGAGCACGCGGCGTCGTGCATCGAAGCGCACTGCCTGCGTGACGGGCCGGTCGGGCAGGTGGGCCTGGAGATCGAGGCGCACTGTTTCGACGTCGATGATCCGCTGCGGCGCCCCGGTTGGGATGAGCTCTCCGAGGTGATCGCCTCGGTACCCGCGTTGCCCGGTCACAGCCGGATCACCGTCGAACCCGGGGGTGCGGTCGAGTTGTCCGGGCCCCCGGCGGACGGACCTTCGGCGGCCATTACCGCTCTGCAGGCCGATCGGGCCGTGCTTCGCGCCGAGTTCGGACGCCGAGGACTGGGCCTGGTGCTGTTGGGCGCGGATCCGGTGCGGCCCACGCAACGGATCAACCCGGGCTCGCGCTACCAGGCGATGGAGACGTTCTTCGCGGCCAGTGGGTCAGCAGAGGCGGGGGCGGCGATGATGACGTCGACGGCCTCGGTTCAGGTCAACCTCGACGCCGGCCCGCGCGCCGACTGGGCACAGCGGGTTCGTCTGGCGCATGCCCTCGGTCCGACGATGATCGCGATCACCGCGAATTCGCCGATGCTCGGCGGACAGTTCACCGGGTGGAAGTCCTCGCGGCAGCGGGTGTGGAGCCAGTTGGATTCCGCCCGGTGCGGACCGATTCTGGGCGCCGATGGCGACGATCCGGCCAGTGACTGGGCGCGTTATGCGTTGCGGGCGCCGGTGATGCTGGTCAACCTTCCCGACGAGGGCCTGGCGGTCCCCGTGACCAATTGGGTCCCGTTCGCCGACTGGGCCGACGGTCGCGCGGTGCTCGGAGGCCGTCGCCCCACCGAAGCCGATCTCGAATACCACCTGACGACACTGTTCCCGCCGGTGCGTCCACGGCGCTGGCTGGAGATCCGCTATCTCGACAGCGTGCAGGATGCGTTGTGGCCGGCGGTGGTGTTCATGCTGAGCACGCTGCTGGACGATCCCGAGGCCGCCGCGATCGCCACCGAGGCGACGGCCCCGGTGGCCACGGCATGGGACCGGGCGGCCCGGATCGGGCTGACCGATCGACGCCTCCAGGAAGCGGCGCTGGTGTGTGTTTCGGCCGCGGCCGAGCGGGCGCCGGCGGAGTTGACGGAATCGATGGAGCAGTTGATGCGTTCGGTCCAGGAGGGACGCTGCCCGGCCGACGATTTCGCCGACCAGGTGGTGGGCCATGGAATCGCTTCTGCGATGGGCCTACTGGTGAAGGGCGAGCTTTGACCGCACGCGAGGCGTTGGCGCAGCAGCTCACCCGGGCGCGGGACCGCACCCTGGGTCTGGTCGACTTCGACGATGCCGAGCTGCACCGCCAGTACAGCCCGTTGATGAGCCCGCTGGTGTGGGACCTCGCCCATATCGGTCAGCAGGAAGAGTTTTGGCTGCTGCGCAGCGGCAATCCGGACCGTCCGGGCCTGCTCGCCCCGGAGGTCGACCGCCTCTACGACGCATTCGTGCATTCTCGGGTCAGCCGAGTCGGCCTGCCGCTGCTGCCGCCGACGGATGCGCGAACCTATTGTGCGACGGTGCGATCCAAGGCTCTGGATGCGCTGGACGTCCTCGATGCTGACGATGCGGCGTTCAACTTCGGGCTGGTGATCAGCCACGAGAACCAGCACGACGAGACGATGTTGCAGGCGCTGAACCTGCGGTCCGGTCCACCACTGCTCGGCACCGGAACCGCCTTGCCTGCCGGGCGATCGGGCGTGGCCGGTACCTCGGTGCTGATTCCGGGTGGGCCGTTCGTGCTCGGGGTAGACGAACTCACCGAACCGCATTCGCTGGACAACGAGCGCCCGGCGCATGCCGTGGAGGTGGCGGACTTTCGCATCGGGCGCGTCCCGGTCACCAATGCCGAGTGGCGCGAGTTCGTCGACGACAGCGGCTATCAGCAGTCGCGTTGGTGGTCTTCGCGCGGCTGGGCGCACCGTCAGGAGACGGGTCTGACCGCGCCCGAGTTCTGGGGGCCGGACGGCACCCGCACCCGGTTCGGCCACGTCGAGACCATCCCGGCCGACGAACCGGTCCAACACGTCACGTTCTTCGAAGCCGAGGCCTACGCGGCGTGGGCGGGGGCCCGGCTGCCCACCGAGATCGAGTGGGAGAAGGCCTGCGCCTGGGATCCGGCGGTCGGGGCCCGTCGCCGATTCCCCTGGGGTGCTTCCGAACCCACCGACGCCCTGGCGAACCTCGGCGGCGACGCGCGTCGGCCCGCGCCGGTGGGTGCGTATCCGGCCGGAGCGTCGGCCTATGGTGTCGAGCAGATGTTGGGCGATGTCTGGGAGTGGACCACCTCGCGGCTGCGGCCCTGGCCCGGCTTCACCCCGATGGTCTACGACCGCTACACCGAGCCCTTTTTCGAAGGCAATGGGGCTGGGGACTACCGGGTCCTGCGCGGTGGTTCGTGGGCGGTGTCCGCCGACATCCTGCGGCCGAGCTTCCGCAACTGGGACCATCCGATTCGGCGCCAGATCTTCTCCGGTGTGCGTCTGGCCTGGGACGCGTCCTGATGTGCCGGCATATCGGGTGGTTGGGCGCACCGCGGTCGGTGGCCTCGCTGATGCTGGATCCGCCGCAGGGGCTGCTGGTGCAGTCGTATGCGCCGCGGCGCCAGAAACACGGGTTGATGAACGCCGACGGTTGGGGCGCAGGGTTTTTTGATGATGACGTGCCCCGTCGGTGGCGCAGTGACAAGCCGCTGTGGGGTGATGCCTCCCTCGCCTCGGTCGCACCCGCGTTGAGCAGTGGTTGCGTGGTCGCGGCCGTGCGTTCGGCGACCATCGGCATGCCGATCGAACCCTCGGCCTCCGCGCCGTTCACCGACGGGCAGTGGCTGCTGTCGCACAACGGGGTCGTCGACCGTGCGGTGCTGCCGTTGACTGGGGTCGCCGAATCCACCGTCGACAGTGCGGTGCTGGCCGCGCTGATCTTCGCGCGGGGTCTGGACGCACTGGGCCAGACGGTGGCCGAAGTCGGGGCCCTGGATCCGAATGCGCGCTTGAACATCCTGGCTGCCAACGGTTCTCGTATGGTAGCCACCACCTGGGGAGACACGCTGTCGATCTTGCGACTGCCGGAGGGCGTCGTACTCGCCAGCGAACCCTACGACGACGATCCCGGCTGGTCCGACATCCCGGACCGCCATCTGGTGCACGTGACCGGCTCTGATGTCGAGCTCACACCCGTGGAAGGTTTGGTATGACGCTCACCTTGTCCAACTACCTGGCCGCCGACTCGGCCGCTACCGCACTGCGCCGTGACGTGCGCGAAGGGCTGGCGCAATCGCCGAAGATGCTGCCACCCAAGTGGTTCTACGATTCAGTGGGCAGCGATCTGTTCGACCAGATCACCCGGCTGCCCGAGTATTACCCGACTCGGACCGAAGCGCAGATCCTCACCGACCGCTCGGCGGAGATCACTGCGGCCGCCGGTGCCGACACCCTCGTCGAGTTGGGTAGCGGCACGTCGGAGAAGACGCGGATGTTGCTCGACGCCATGCGCGACGGCGGGCAGCTGCGCCGGTTCGTCCCGTTCGACGTCGACGCCGGTGTGCTGCGGGCTGCCGGCGACGCGATCGGCCAGGAGTATCCGGGCATCGAAATCGACGCGGTATGTGGCGATTTCGAGGAACACCTGGGCAAGATCCCGGCAGTCGGACGCCGGCTGGTGGCCTTCCTCGGTTCGACCATCGGCAATCTCACGCCGGGTCCGCGCGCGGATTTCCTGGCGTCGTTGGCGGAGACCCTGCAACCCGGTGACAGCGTGCTGTTGGGCACCGATCTGGTCAAGGGCGCCGACCGGCTGGTCAGCGCCTACGACGACAGCGCCGGTGTCACCGCGGCGTTCAACCGCAATGTGCTGTCGGTGGTGAACCGCGAGCTCGACGCCGATTTCGACCTCGACGCCTTCGAGCATGTGGCGAAGTGGAATGCCGACGAGGAGCGCATCGAGATGTGGCTGCGGGCGGATGAGCCGCAGCAGGTCAGGATCGCCGGCTTGGATCTCGACGTCGCATTCGGTGCCGGCGAAGAGATGCTGACCGAGGTGTCCTGCAAGTTCCGGGCCGACGGAGTGGCCGATGAACTGGCGAAAGCCGGTCTGCAACAGACCCATTGGTGGACCGATGACGCCGGTGACTTCGGCTTGTCGTTGGCGGTGAAATGAGCCTCGCACAACAGTGGGCCGATGCCCGCCCCAAGGTCGCCGGATTGCACCTCGACAGCGGCGCCTGCTCGCGGCAGAGCCTCGCCGTCATCGACGCCGTAGCCGCACACGCGCGTCACGAGGCCGAAGTGGGCGGCTACGTGGCAGCCGAGGCGGCCGCACCTGTGCTTGAGGCAGGGCGGGCCGCGGTCGCGGCGTTGACCGGCCTCGCCGCCGCCGATGTGGTGTACACGTCGGGTTCCAACCATTCGTTGGACTTGCTGCTCGGCAGCTGGACAGGGGAGCGCACGGCGGCCTGCCTGCCGGGCGAGTTCGCGCCGAACCTCGCGGTCATGGCCGCCAACGGTTTCCAGGTGCGTGCGTTGCCGGTCGACGGGGACGGACGCGTTGATGTCGACGCGGCGGCCCGCCAGTTCGCCTCTGATCCACCGGCTTTGGTCCATTTCACGGCGCTGGCCAGCCACCGCGGGCTGGCCCAGCCGCTGGCCGAGATGGTCGCGGTGTGCCGCGCGGCGGGCGTTCCGATCGTGGTCGATGCCGCACAGGCGTTCGGGCATCTGGACTGCAACATCGGTGCCGATGCGATTTATTCGTCGTCGCGCAAATGGCTGGCCGGGCCGCGCGGCGTGGGATTCCTCGCGGTGGCGCCGGAACTGGTGGCGCGGCTGCGGCGACGTTTTCCGCCGGCGTCGTGGGATGTGCCGGTGACGGTGCTGCAGAGCTTCGAACACGGTGAACACAACGCCGCGACCCGCATCGGCTACTCGGTGGCCCTGGGTGAACATCTCGCCGCCGGTCCGGATCTCGTTCGGGCCCGGCTTGCCGAGGTGGGGCGCACGGCGCGACAGGTGCTGGCCGGGGTACCCGGTTGGCGAGTGGTGGAACCCGTCGATGAACCCACCGCGATCACCACGCTCGAGCCCACCGACGGTGCGGATCCGACCGCGGTGCGGGCCTGGCTGATCGCCGAGCGTGGCATCGTCACCACCGCATGTGAACTGGCGCGGGCACCGTTCGAGATGACCAAGCCGGTACTGCGGATCTCGCCGCATGTCGACACCACTACCGAGGATCTGGAGCAGTTCGCCGCGGTGCTACGGGACGTGCCTTAGAGCCGCGTCGTGTATTCGTCGTCTGTCGCCGAATAGACGACGTCGTCGTACCCGCGCCCATTGTCCGTATGTCCGTCGTATTGGCTGACTTTCGACAGCTTCGCCCCCTCCTGCCAGACCATCATCAGCCCGTGAGACGACTCCCACCGGCATTCGGCTTGCATCACGACATACCAGTGTCCGTACCATTCGCTGACCACGACCGGTCCGGGTGTGACGCTTGCCCAGATGTCGGCGGGAGTTTGCGGCACACCCATTTCCTCGTCGAGCCAATCCTCGCCGCCGACCGCGTAGTGGTAATCCCGGTAGTACGCATATACGTGGCGAGAGTCGGCGATCCGGTCCGCCGGCGTGAGTGCCAGGAAGGTCGCCAGGACCGCCTCTGCTGCGGTCTTGTCGTGCGGTGCGACGTCGTCGTAGTCGAGCTCGACCTCGGCGCCGTCGAAATAGGGGATCTTGATCGTTGTCACGTGTGCTCCTGAAGTTCATCGCCTGATCGGGCATCAGCATCGCCGATTCCCTGACAATGTCAGCGACTTTCGGTAATGTCGCACATATGTTCGATACCGAGTTCGATCCGGCAACGCCGGGCCGACTCGTTGATTCCCTCTCCGACGGCGCCCGTGCCGAGGCGCAGTTGATCGCCGCTCGGATGGCAGTGGTAGCGGACTTGTTGGCGCAGCGGACCGCCGAACTCAATGTCGAGGGTGTGCACCCGAACTACATGATCCTCACCGGGTTTGCCCGCGCCAGTGCTGAGGTGGGTGCGGCGCTGAACCTGACCGCAGCTGCGGCAAGCCGGCTGGTCACTCAGGCCGAGGTGCTGCGGGAGCAGCTGCCACGGTTGGGTGGCGTGTTGGCTGAGGGGCAGACAGACTGGCGCACAGTGGAAATCGTGATCGCACGCACCCGGTTCGTCACGTCGAAGGCGATGGCCCAGATAGATTCGGAGCTGGCCGAACAAGTCGGTGGGTGGCAGTGCTGGTCCGCCGGGCGTATCACCGCCACCGTGGACGCCAAGGTGAAACTGTTGGATCCGGCCGCGATCGTCGAACGTGAACACGCCACCGACCGTCGCCGGGTCAAGGTGAGTCCCCGCGGAGATGGCACAGCCAAGATCGACGCCGTCGTCACGACTCGTGCCGGATTGACCTTTGACGCAAAGCTTTCGGAAATGTCGGCCAGGCTGTGCCCGAAAGATCCGCGCAGTAACGACCAGCGGCGCGCCGATGCCATTGAGGCCCTGGCAGAGGGGCGCGAGCTGTCGTGTGAATGCGGCCGTGCCGAGTGCCCTACCCGCTCTGCGACCCCGCCGGCGGAGACGCCACCGGTAGTGATCAACGTGATCGCCGAGCGCGACACGGTGGTGGGAGCCGGGACAACGCCGGGTTATGTCTGTGGCTACGGAGTCGTCGATGCCGGGCAGGTCCGTGAACTGGCGGCCAAAGCCACAATGCGACTGGTGACCGAACCGGACGTGGATGCTGCGGCCGCGCAGCGCTACCAGCCGACCGTGTCGGTTCAGCGGTGGGTCCGGTGCCGCGACCTGACGTGCCGCTTCCCGGGCTGCGAGCATCCGGCCGAGGACTGCGACGTCGACCATACGGCGCCCTTCGACCACATCAATCCGGCTCGTGGTGGCCTGACGGTGCCCACCAACCTGAAATGCCTATGCCGTTTTCACCACAGGCTCAAGACATTTGGTGGATGGCATGACACCCAGTACGCCGACGGCAGCGTGGTGTGGACATCCCCGTCGGGCAAGACCTACCGGACCACCCCGGGTGGGGCCGATCTGTTCAACAGCTTCGCCCCGGCTCCGTGCGCACAGCCCGCCCCGGCGCGGCCGCCGAGGCTGAGCCGGGCAGCGCGCGTCGAGCAGGCCCGGGCCAAGAACCGGCGATTGCGTCCGGTCAACGAGACTTACCGCTACACACAGAAGGCGCGGCACAAAGAACTTGGCCGGCGCCGCAACCGGAACCGAATGCGGGCCACCCTGAAGCTGTTCAAGGGCGATGAGCCCAGCACCAGTCCGTACTGCACCTGGATCAACGAGCCCTTCGAACCCGAAGAGCTACCGCCGAATTGGGAGCCACCCCCACCTCCGCCGCCGGATCCGGACGACCCACCGTTTTAGACGGGCAGGTCAGGCCTTGTGCGCGCTCAACAGAAATGCCGGGAACTTGATCCGATCCTTCTCGTCACGGTCATGTGGCGGCAACGCGAACGGAGCGTCGGTGGGCAGCGCCATGCCGTTGGCGTGGATGAAGGCCGGCCGGATGTCGTCGACTTCCCAGTACTTCGACACCGCATCGCGCAACTCTTCTTCGGACACCTCGTTGGGCTTGGTCTCCAACTCGGCGGGGAATGCCCCCTTGGCGAACACCAACACGTACAGGTGCGCGCCCGGCGCCGAGGCCCGGTGGATGGATTGCAGGTATCCGTCGCGTCCTTCGACGGGCAGCGAGTGGAACAGGGTGGAATCGACCACGGTGTTGAACCGGCCGTCGTAACCCGTGAACGACGTGATGTCGGCCTGGGCGAAACTGGCCGTCGACAGCCCGCGCACCTGCGCGGCACTGTTGGCCGCGGCGATCGCTGTCGGGCTCAGATCCAGCCCGACGACGGTGTAGCCGTCGGACGCCAGCGCCAATGACAACTCGGCATGACCGCAGCCTGCATCGAGGACATCGCTCTCGAACTTCCCGGCCCGGTGCAGCGCGGCAAGCTCGGGTTGGGGCTCACCGATGTTCCACGGCGGCGCGGCCTCGAAACCTGCTTCCCCCCTGTAGGCGCCGTCCCAGTCCAAGACCTGATCAGATGTCATTCCTCCAACGTACGCGTCTCAATCCCAGGTGTGGACGGGCTCGTTGCTGTGCATCCGCTGCACGTAAAGCCGCAACATCTCGGCCAGCGCCTCGGGTCTCGTCAACCCCTGCGACTGCAGTTTCTGCACCGTCGCCACCTGCCATGTCGACCCGGTCCGTCCGGTCGTCGCCCGGCCTTCGATGACCCCCAGGTAGCGGTCGCAGACTTCCCCGGCCACGCCCCAGCGGCGCAACCCCTCGTGCGCCATCGGCAGCAGCCTGCGCAGCACCAACTCGTCCGGCGTCACCTCGCCCAGACCGGGCCAGTACAGCCGCGCGTCCAGACCGTGCTGGGCACCCTCGACGAAGTTGTGGTGGGCCGCGGCGAAGCTCATCTTGGTCCACAACGGCCGGTCCTCCTCGGACAACGTCCGCAGTAGGCCGTAATAGAACGCGGCATTGGCCAGCATGTCGACGACGCTCGGGCCTGCAGGCAGGACGCGGTTCTCGACGCGCAAGTGAGGGACACCGTCGACCACGTCATAGACCGGCCTGTTCCACCGGTAGATGGTCCCGTTGTGCAACCGCAGCTCGGCCAGTTGAGGCGCCCGGCCCGCCGCGAGCTCGGCCACCGGGTCCTCGTCGGACAGCTCGGGCAGCAGCGACGGGAAGTACCGCACGTTCTCCTCGAAGAGATCGAAGATCGAGGTGATCCACCGCTCGCCGAACCAGACCCGCGGCCGCACGCCCTGCGCCTTGAGCTCGTCGGGACGGGTGTCGGTGGATTGGGTGAACAGCTCGATGCGGGTCTCGGCCCACAGTTGATGGCCGAAGAAATACGGCGAGTTGGCGCCCACCGAGAGCTGCGGCCCGGCCAGTATCTGGGCGGCGTTCCAGTTGCGGGCGAAGTCGGCAGGCGACACCTGCACGTGCAGCTGCATGCTCGTGCACGCGGACTCCGGTGCGATCGACGCCGATTGCAGGCTGAGCCGTTCCGGTCCGGAGATGTCGATGGGCATGTCCTCGCCGCGGGCGGTGAAGATCGATTCGTTGAGGGCCTGATATCGCGTCGACTTGCTCATCCAGCCGTCGGAAAGATGCTCGGGCATCAGGGTCGGCAGGATGCCCACCATCACGATGTGCGCACCGTCCTCGTTGGCCTTGATCTCCGCGGCGTTGAGGCTGCGTCGCACCTCGTGCTCCAGATCCAGCGCGGCGCGACCGGGCAACGGGCGTGGTGGGACGTTGAATTCGATGTTGTAGGCGCCTAATTCGGTCTGGTAGGCCGGGTCGGCGATGGAGGCGAGCACTTCCTGGTTGGTCATCGCGGGCTGGTAGTCGTTGTCGACGAGGTTGCACTCGATCTCCATGCCGGTGAGCGGACGCTCGAACTCGAAACTGGACTGGGCCAGCATAGTTTCGAACACGTCCAGGCACAGCTGCACCTTGCGCCGGTACTCCTGCCGGTGCGCGCGGCTGAACTCGGTGTTCGTGACCTCATCACCCACTCCGCGATGCAACAACGCGAACGGCGGTGCGCGCAGCAGAATGGCCAAATGACCTCACCGGCCGACGACGACGACCAGGGTGGGCTCGAACAGGTCTCGCACGCGGACCGCATCGCGTCTCTCACCGGGGTGCGCGCGGTGGCTGCGCTGACGGTGATGGGAACCCACGCGGCGTACGGCACCGGCTTGTTGTCGCAGGGATATCTGGGTCTGATCGGCGCCCGCCTCGAGGTCGGGGTGGCGATCTTCTTCGTGCTCTCCGGGTTGCTGCTGTTCCGTCCCTGGGTGCAGGCCGCCGCCGCAGCGGCCGATTCGCCGAGCACCTGGCGCTATGCGCGAAATCGGTTCCGCCGCATCATGCCCGCCTACGTCGTCACCGTCCTGCTCGTCTATGGCATCTACGAACTGCGGCCCGTGCAACCGAATCCCGGGCACACCTGGGCGGGCCTGTTTCGCAACCTGACGCTGACCCAGATCTACAGCGACAACTACTTCGCGGCCTATCTGCACCAGGGATTGAGCCAGATGTGGAGCCTGGCGGTCGAGGTCGCGTTCTACGCGGTGTTGCCGCTTCTGGCCTATCTGCTGATGGTGGTGTTGTGTCGCAAGCGGTTTCGGCCGGTGCTGCTGCTGTGCGGTCTGACGGTGCTGGGTGCGCTGAGCCCGCTCTGGCTGGTGCTGCTGCACAACACCGACTGGCTGCCGGTGGGCGGCGGGGCGTGGCTGCCGCACTACCTGGTCTGGTTCATCGGGGGAATGATGCTGGCGGTACTGGCCGCGATGGGTGTGCGCTGCTACGCGATGGCGACGTTGCCGCTGGCACTGGCCTGTTACCTGGTGGTCTCGACCCCGATCGCGGGTACCACGACGGCGCTCACCCTCGGTCTGAGCGCGGACGTGGCCAAGACGATGTTCTACGTGCTCATCGCGACGCTCGTGGTGGCTCCGCTGGCATTGGGGGACAACGGGCGCTACGCGCAGGTGATGGGCAGCCGGCCCATGGTGTGGTTGGGCGAGATCTCCTACGAGATCTTCCTTCTGCACGTGGTCGCCATGGACCTGGTGATGGAGTTCGTGCTGGGCTGGCACGTGTACACCGGTTCGGCCACCGTGTTGTTCCTGGTGACGTTGGTGGTCACGCTGCCGTTCGCCTGGCTGCTACACGTTACGACGAGGCCGCGCGGGCGACGACGATCTGCGGGCTGAGCAGGCCACCGCTCAACTCGACCGCAGCATCGGCTTGCGCGGCCAGCGCGCGCAGCGCCGAGGGACTGTAGCTGCGCAGCGAGCTGATGACCCCGTCGTGCACGAACGGAAGCACTGCGGCCAAGGGCAGCATCGTCGCCAGGCGCAACAGGTGCAGCGGGGCCGGCGGTCGCGGCAGGTCGATGATCAGTAGCGTTTCGGCAACCCGGGTGCCCTCGGCGAATACCCGCGCGGCCTGCGCCGGGCCCAGATGGTGGAACGACAAGGCGAACAGAACGAGGTCGTAACTGCCGTCGTCGGCGTCGATCTGGGTGGCGTCCATCTGGCGGACTTCGGCGCGGGGATGGCTGCCGAGGTCACTCGCGGCGATGCGGGCCACCGATTCCGGGTCGAGGTCGGTGACCGTGACATGCGCGGACGGATGGTCGGTCAGCAGCTGGAGCGACACTCCGCCGTGCCCGGCGCCCAATTCGAGGATCCGCGGATCGGGCACGTCGGCAACCAGCTCGAGGGCGATCGCGGCGAACCGCTGATGGTTCTTGAAGAACCGTCCGGTCCAGTCCAGCGCGCCGATCACCTGATCTTTCCGCGCTTGAATCTGCGTGTCCCCATCGGAGTCGCGGTCCAGGTACTCCTGCCGATCTGTTTCCAGCAGCCGATCCAGACACGATGCGTTCGGTCCGCCGCGGGGCATCCGATCGATACTCATGTAGGCCATGATGGACTTTTCGGCGGGCAGGAGCGACAGCGACCCGGGAAAGGGACACAGTGGCCGACTTCGTAGCTGCAATCGACCAGGGCACCACCAGCACCCGATGCATGATTTTCGATCACGGCGGCACCGAAGTGGGGCGCCACCAGCTTGAGCATCAGCAGATCCTGCCCAAGGCCGGGTGGGTGGAGCACAATCCGGTCGAGATCTGGGAACGCACCTCCGCGGTGGTCATGACCGCACTGAACAAGACCAAACTGGTGGCCGGAGACCTTGCCGCGTTGGGCATCACCAATCAGCGGGAGACCACGCTGGTCTGGAACCGCCACACGGGCCGGCCGTACCACAACGCCATCGTCTGGCAGGACACCCGCACCGACCGCATCGCCGCTGCGCTGGATCGCGACGGCCGCGGCGACGTGATCCGCCGCAAAGCCGGGCTGCCGCCCGCGACCTACTTCTCGGGCGGCAAGATCCAGTGGATCCTGGACAACGTCGACGGGGTCCGGCGCGATGCGGAGAACGGTGACGCGATCTTCGGCACCCCCGACACCTGGGTGGCCTGGAACCTCACCGGTGGTTACCGCGGCGGGGTGCACGTCACCGACGTCACCAACGCCAGCCGCACCATGCTGATGAACCTGGAAACGCTGGACTGGGACGACGAGCTGTTGTCGTTCTTCTCGATTCCGCGGCAGATGCTGCCCGAGATCAAGCCGTCGTCATGTCCGACCTCGTTCGGCATCACCCGCGAGAACGGGCCGCTGGCCGGGCAGGTGCCGGTGACCGGAATCCTCGGTGACCAGCAGGCCGCCATGGTGGGCCAGGTGTGCCTGGAACCCGGCGAGGCCAAGAACACCTACGGCACAGGCAACTTCCTCCTGCTGAACACCGGCGAGAAGATCGTGCGCTCGTCCAACGGACTGCTCACCACGGTGTGCTACCAGTTCGGCGACGCGAAACCCGTTTACGCCCTTGAGGGTTCGATCGCAGTGACCGGCTCGGCGGTGCAGTGGCTGCGCGATCAGCTGGGCGTCATCAGCGGTGCGGCCCAGAGCGAGGCACTGGCCCGGCAGGTGGCCGACAACGGCGGCGTCTACTTCGTGCCGGCGTTCTCCGGGCTGTTCGCACCCTACTGGCGTTCGGACGCTCGGGGCGTGATCGTCGGGCTGTCCCGCTTCAACACCAACGCCCATCTGGCACGGGCCACCCTGGAGGCGATCTGCTATCAGAGCCGCGACGTGGTGGAGGCCATGGAAGCCGATTCCGGTGTGCACCTTGAGGTTCTGAAGGTGGACGGCGGAATCACCGCCAACGGGCTGTGCATGCAGATCCAGGCCGACGTGCTGGGCGTCGACGTGGTCAAACCCGTGGTGGCCGAGACCACGGCGCTCGGTGCGGCGTATGCGGCCGGGCTCGCGGTGGGATTCTGGGAGAGCCCCGACGACCTCCGGGCCAACTGGCTGGAAGGCCAGCGCTGGCACCCCCAGTGGGACGACGAGCAACGCGCCGAGGGTTACGCCGGGTGGCGCAAAGCAGTTTCGCGCACCCTGGACTGGGTCGAGATCGACTGACCTACTGCCGCTGGCACTTGGCGAGGATCGCGTTGAACTCGTCGTAGTACTGCGCGCCGAGAACTGCGTGCGTGGCCTTGTCTTTCTTTCGGACGGCGTCGGTGATCTGCCCGGCCAGCTCGCCCATCTTCTTGGCATGCGGCGCGGTCTTACCGTCGGTTACCTGGTCGGCCGCCTCGCGGATCAGTTTCGACCAGTTCTCGTAGTCACCCACCGTCGGACCCTGATTGGTGTCGAACGCAGGCATTACCGCGCCGGAGCTCGCGCGGGTGTAATCCACCAGTAGTTGGGCCTGCCGGCAGCCCTTGTTTCCGGTGTACGTCAGAGCCGTCGTCCCGACGATCACCAGGATTGCGCACGCGGCGGCGGCCGTCGCGATCGCAATGTTGCGGGGCTCGGCATCGGGGACGCGTCGCCGCCACATCACATGGGCGAGGATGACGGCAGCCACGCCGACCACCGCCATGATGAGGGCTTCCCGCAGGTCACCGGTACCGACACCGGATGCCGAGCCGACAGCTCCCATCGTCGCGGCGGCGGCGAGCAGCACCAGAAGCCACTGCCAGATACCGCGCCGGCGTTCGTAGGCGTCGACATCACGGAACTGGATTCCGATGACCGCGGCGGCCGCGGTCAGGACTGCGACGACGGCCGGCGCGAGCATCGTGACGAGACTGTTCACAACGGCAGCCTACGGGGAAGCCCCGATCCGTCCGGTTCTCCCGTCGCCTATCCCTCGCCCAGGACCTGGTAGATCTCGCGGCGGGCGTTGTTGACGATGTCGAGGATGCGCTGTTGTTGCTCCTCGCTGGCGGCGAATGCGGACTGTCCGACGGCGGCCATCAGTTGGGCGGCGGCGCCGTGCAGGTTCTGGTGACCCGGATTCTCGTCTTCCTGGTCCGCGACGATCTGTGCCCACGGCGGGGTGTCGATCTGGGCGGCGGCCTCCCGGCCTTCCTTGGTCAGCTCGAAAGTCTTTTTGCTGCCTTCGGTTTCGGTCGGGGCGATCAGCCCTTCGTCGACCAGCAGTTGCAGGGTCGGATACACCGAGCCCGGGCTGGGCTTCCACAGGTTGTTGCTGCGGGTGGCGATCTCCTGCGTCATCTCGTAACCGTGCATGGGCCGTTCGGCCAGCAGGGTCAGGATGGCCGCGCGGACATCACCGCGTCGGCCGCGTCGTCCGCCGCGGGCCCGGGGGCCGCCGAGATTGCCGAAGCCGAAACCCATTCCTCGTCCGGGACGGAAATTGGGGCCGAATCCCGGGCCGAAGCCCGGTCCGCCGAAGCCGGTCTGGCAGGTCGGGTCGATGTCCGGCTCGCACGCCGATTGGGCCTGGGCGCGCATCTGATCGCGCAGGTCGCGACGGGCGGTGCGGGCTTGCCGGAACATCTCGCGGGCCTCGTGGGGGCCGAACGGGACGAAGCCGAAGCCTGGTGGGGTGAATTGGTTGGTCATGAGAGGAGTCCTTCGTTGTCGGTGGGGAAGCCACGTGCTTCCGATGCGTCAACGATATATCGGGAGCTATCGGTTGTCGATAGTTTTTCCGAGCCAATGTGCCCACTCGGCACGCATGGCGTTGGCGCGGAGGCCGTACTCCAGGGCGGCGTGCGCGTAGAGGTCCTCGTCGGTGTCGGCCCAGCGGATGGATGCCTCCAGCTCCTTGAGCCGCGCCACCTCTGATTCGGCGTCGGCGGCCAGTGCCGCAAGATGCTCGCGGGCCTGATCGCGAGGTACTTCGCTGAGCAGGAATATGCGGAGTAGCTCGGTACTGCGGTCGGGTGGATCGTCCTGCGGGTCGGCGATCCAGCGCACCAGCTCGACACGGCCTTGTGGGGTGACGCGGTACTCCTTGCGGCCGCGCGGGCCGATGGTCGACACCTCGATCAGCCCAGCTGCGGCCAGCTTGTTGAGCTCGCCGTACAGCTGGCTCTGGGTGGCCGGCCAGACGTTTGCCATCGATTTCTCGAACCGTTTGAGCAGGTCATACCCGCTGCCGGGGTGCTGTGCCAGCAGGCCGAGTGCCGCCATGCGCAAGCTCATGGCGCCATCTTAACCTCCACTATTGACATGTCACTTGTGGAATGTCACCGTGGGGTCATGACTTCAGCCCTGCCGATCGGCGAAACGGACTTCTTCCGACGCGGGAACTACGCGCCCGTCGCCGACGAACTCACCGCACACGACCTGCCCGTCGAGGGCGCCATCCCCGCCGAACTCGACGGTTGGTACCTGCGCAACGGCCCGAACCCGCGCCAGGCAGGAGCGCACTGGTTCACCGGCGACGGCATGATCCACGGCGTGCGCATCGAAGGCGGTGCGGCCAAGTGGTATCGCAATCGCTGGGTGCGTACCGACAGCTTCATCGAGGACTTCCCGCTCTACAACGCCGACGGCAGCCGCAACCTGCGCGCGGCCGCCGCCAACACGCACGTGGTCAACCACGCGGGCAAGACCCTTGCGCTGGTGGAATCCTCACTGCCCTACGAGATCACCAACGATCTGGAAACCGTGGGCGCCTACGATTTCGGCGGCAAGCTCGTCGACTCGATGACCGCACATCCCAAGATCTGCCCGACCACCGGTGAGTTGCACTTCTTCGGCTACGGCAGCATCTTCGAGCCCTACGTCACCTATCACCGCGCCGATGCCGGCGGCGATCTGATCATCAACCGTCCAGTAGATGTCAAGGCGCACACCATGATGCATGACTTCGCGATGACCGCGGGCCATGTCATCTTCATGGATCTGCCGGTGGTGTTCGACCTCGACGTGGCGATCAAGGGCGACGGGGACATGCCCTTCCGCTGGAGCGACACGTATGGCGCCCGGTTCGGTGTGCTGCGTCGTGACGATCCCGACGCACCGATCCGCTGGTTCGACATCGACCCGTGCTACGTGTTCCACGTGGCCAACGCGCATGACGACGGTGATTCGATTGTGCTGCAAGCGGTTCGCTATCCCGAGCTGTGGCGCAACGACGGCGGGTTCGACATCGACGGTGTGCTGTGGGAATGGCGCATCGACCTGACGTCCGGAAAAGTCCACGAACGCCAGCTCGACGATGCTGGAGTCGAGTTCCCACGGATTGACGATCGGTTGGCCGGCCTGCCGGCCCGGTATTCGGTATCGGTCGCGGGCAACGCCTGGATCCGCTACGACCTGACCACCGGCGCCGGGATCCGTCACGAACTCGGCACCGGCGGACCCGGGGAAGCCGTATTCGTCCCCGGTGCGGGTTCGGCCGACGAGAGCAACGGCTACTACCTCGGCTACGTCTACAACCCCGAGCGCGACGGCAGTGACCTCGTGATCCTCGATGCCTCGGATTTCGGCGGAAACCCCGTCGCCACCATCGCACTGCCGCAACGCGTGCCCTATGGGTTCCACGGGAACTGGATCGGCGCCTAATCTGGGCCGATGGGTGTGAAGTGGCTCGATGCTCCCGAGGGGCACGACTATGACGCCGCAGCCGACTATCTCAGCCTGATCGCGGAGTCCGCCGCCGTGACGGGAACGGTTGCGGCGCTCAGGGCGGCAGAGGTTGTGTACCGCAAGGCAAAAGACATCCTGCGGGCCGCCGAACTACCGTTGCTGCCGGAGACCAACGCCCACGTTCGCGACGACCTGTCCAAGATCAGCGCGGGCAAGCGCCTGTCACCCATTCTGTTGGTGCGTGGCCAGGTGACCGGCCGCGTGGCGCTACAGATCGCCGATGGCTACCACCGGGTGTGCGCGAGCTACGTCACCGACGAGAACACCCCGATACCGTGCCAGCTGGTGTCATGGCAGGCGTGACGCACTGACGTGGCGGGGTTCGGGTTAGACACGTTGGCGCTGGTCGCGGTCATCGGACTGGCCGGACCAGCGCTCGCCGCCGTACCTCGGTTGCGCATCCCGGTGGTGATCGGCGAACTGATCGTCGGGATTGTTGTCGGCGGTAGTGGATTCGGCATCGTCGACAGCACAGATCCCACCTTCACCCTGCTGGCCAACATCGGGTTCGCGTTGGTGATGTTCGTCGTCGGCACGCACGTGCCGGTGCGTGACACCACGTTGCACGCCGCGATTCCCAAGGCGTTGGCTCGGGCGGTTCTGGTGGGGGCGGTCGCTGCGGTGCTCGGCGTGGTGATCGCGCACGGGTTCGGGACCGGACACGCGGCGGTCTATGCCGTGGTGATGGCGTCGTCGTCGGCGGCCCTCGCCCTACCTGTGGTCGACGGCCTGGGTCTGCAAGGACCGAATGTGCTGTCGGTGACCGCGCAGATCGCTATCGCCGACGCGGCATCGATCGTGTTGCTGCCGTTGGTGATCGACATCCAGCGGGCGCCCCGTGCGGCTCTGGGAGCCCTGGTCATCGCCGGCTGCGCGGGCGTGCTGTTCCTGGTGCTGCGGGCCGGGTATGCCCGGGGTCTGCGGCGACGGGTGCACCACTACTCTGCGAAGCACGAGTTCGCGCTTGAGCTTCGGTTCAGCCTGGTCTTCCTGTTCGGACTGTCGGCGATCGCGTTGAGCACCCACGTCTCGATCATGTTGGCCGGTTTTGCGCTCGGCTTGGTGGTGTCGGCGATCGGTGAGCCCCGCCGGCTGGCCAGGCAACTGTTCGGCATCACCGACGGGTTCTTCGGCCCGTTGTTCTTCGTCTGGTTGGGTGCCTCGCTGCAGGTCCGGGAACTCGCCGCTCATCCAGAATTCATCGCGCTCGGTGTGGCTTTGGGTCTCGGTGCGGTACTCGCGCACAGCGCGGGCCGGTTGCTCGGCCAGCCGGTGACACTGGCGGTGTTCTCTGCGGCCCAGCTCGGTGTCCCGGTCGCGGCGGCCACGCTGGGAACCGAGCAGCACCTGCTGGCGCCGGGCGAGCCCGCGGCGCTGATGCTCGGCGCGCTGATCACCATTGCCACGACCTCGATCGCCGGGGTGCTCGCGGCGCGGGTCAACCAGCCTGCGCCCGATGCTCATTCGGGCTGACCCCGTATGAGCGCTTGAACGCGCTGCTCAACGCGAACGGTGTGGAGTAGCCGACCTGTCGGGCGACCGCAGCGATCGTCGCCTCGCTGCCCCTCAACAGGTCCGCCGCCAACGCCAGACGCCAACCGGTGAGGAACGCGATCGGCGGTTCGCCGACCTGATCGGTGAACCGGCGGGCGAACACCGCACGTGAACACCCCACAGCCGCAGCGAGATTGGACACCGTCCACGGATGTGCCGGGTTGTTGTAGATCAGCTTGAGGGCAGGCCCGACGATCCGATCCTGTTCGGCCTGCCACCAGGGCGGCGCGTTGCCGTCCCGGTCGAACCAGGTACGCAGGACCGCGATCAGCAGTAGGTCGAGCAACCGATCCAGATAGGCCTCCTGCCCGGACCCGTCGCGGCCGGCCTCGGCGGACAGCAGATCGATCAGCGGGGTGTCCCACTCGTCGGTGCGCAGCACCAATACGGCCGGAAGCGCATCGAGTAGGCGGGCACTGACCTCGCTGCGGCCTTCGTAGGCGCAGACGATCGACTCCGCGGCACCGGTGGCGCTGTTGCCCCAGCTGCGTAGCCCGAGCGACATCTCGAAATGCAGATCCTCGCCCGACAGCGTGGTGCACTGCTGCCCGGGATTGATGACGATGTTGGGCGGCGTAGCCGGATCGTCGGCAAAGACGTAGTTCTCGGTGCCGCGGGTCAGCGCCACGTCGCCCGGGCCCAGCCGCAACGTGCCACTGCGCTCACCGACGATGACGGCGTCGCCGCGCATCTGGCAGATCAGGGCCAGCGGCGCTTCGTCGCGGATGGCGAGCGACCACGGCGGGTCCATGCGGAGCCGCAACACGAATGCGCCCCGTGCGCGTACGCCGTCGAGCAATCCGACCAGGGCGTCCACTTCGGTAGGGTAACGCTCACAAGACGATCACGTATGGAACCGGGAGTCTCGGCCATGGATCGTCTCGGGTCGGCGCCGTTGACTGAACCCATGACCATCAGCCCCGTCGTCGTCCTCGTCGCAGTCGCCGCCATCGGCAGCGCCGCGAGCGGTGGAATCTTCTACGCTTTCTCGACCTTCGTGATGCGCGGCCTCGACCGCACCGGTGCGGTCGCCGCGATCACCGCCACGCGCGGCATGAACGCCGAGGCCAATACGAACGCGCCATTCCTGCTGTTCCTGCTCGGCTCGGCGCTGCTCTCGTTGATTGTCGGCGTCGTGGCGCTCACGCAAATCGGCCGGCCGGGCAGTTGGTTCCTGCTGGCCGGCGCGATCTTCGGGGTTGTCGGCGTCCTGGTCACGATGCTGTTCAACGTGCCGCTCAACAATCACCTCGACAGGGTCGACCTGGCCGACGCGGCCGCAGAATGGCAGGCCTACCTGACCACCTGGACCGCGTGGAACCACGTACGCACCGCATCCGGGTTCGTCGGTGCAGCGCTGCTGCTGATCGGGCTGGCTTACCGTTGAGGTCCAGCACCACCGCGTTTGTAACGTGGCGGCGGTCTGGCGCGGGCGGTTTCAAGGTTTGGTTGCAACAGCTGATGGTTCGGGCGGGTTCGAGAGTAGTTCGTCGAGGGCCTCGGCCGGAGTTTTCCAGCCCAGTGTTTTGCGTGGGCGGGTATTGAGTTTGGCTGCGACGTAGTCGAGGTAGTCCGGTGGGAACACCGACAGGTCGGTGCCCTTAGCAAAGTATTGGCGTAACAACCCGTTGGTGTTTTCGTTGGTCCCGCGCTGCCAGGGTGAATGCGGATCGCAGAAGTAGATGTCGATGTCGGCGGCCTTGGCGGTGGCTACGTGGTTGGCCATCTCCTTGCCCTGATCCCAGGTCAGCGTTTTACGCAGGATCGCCGGCAGCGCCGCCATTTTCGCCACGATCGCCTCCTGTACTGCGACCGCGCCGTGGTCGTGGGGCAGGTGCAAGAGCATCGTGAAGCGGGTCGTGCGCTCCACAAGGGTTCCGATTGCAGTCTTGTTCTCGGTACCGGTGATCAGGTCGCCCTCCCAGTGCCCGGGCAGGGCGCGGTCGTTGACGTCGGGTGGGCGCTCGCTGATGTTGACCATGTCGGGAATCCGACCCCGCCGCTCATCGGCGCGCCGTTGGGGCTTGCGTAGGGCACGCCCAGTGCGCAGGCAGGTATGCAGTTCGCGGCGTAGGTTGCCTTTGCCCTGCACGTAGATGGCCTGATAGATGGTTTCGTGGGACACCCACATCTCCGGCTCGTCGGGGAAATCCAGCCTCAGGCGTTTGGCGATCTGCTCGGGGCTGTGCTCATCGTGCAACCGATTCTGCACCTCATCGTGCAACCGTTCATTGATCGCCAGCTTGCCTGGCTTGGTCCGGCGAGCCCGGTCAGCGGCATGCGACTGAGCCAGATCGGCCCGATACTTCGGTTTGGTTGTCGGCCCGCCGTGCCACCGGGCACCGAACCGATACCGTGCCCGGTATCGACCACGGCACCACCCATTCCGACCGATTTCCCGCATGATCGTTGTCGGATGGCGATCCAACCGTCGCGCCATCTGCTGGATCGGCTCTTGCCTGGCCACGCCGTCTTGGATCTCGTTGCGCTCTTCAATGGTGAGCCGGGGCCGCGTGCGCGGAGCCGACTCGTCGCGAATCCTAGGTCTCACTCCACCAGCATCAGCAAACCAACGCCTACCGCTGGTTTCCGACGCGCCGACGGCCACCCCGGCCTCACTGGGGGTCATTCCCTGTTTGATGTGATCCCAGAACTGAGGGCCGGCACAGGCCAACCCACACAGACGACGTGCACGCATCAACAACTCCTCAGCTAGAAGCTGTTGCATTCACCCCCAGAACCTAAGGCGCGTTTCTCCTCCACTGCGTTACGAACGCGGAGTGCATGGCCCGCGTGAAAGACGTTGGCGGTCAAAGCCCCACGCGGTATATCGCCGAGTGGCCAGTTGCGTCACGCTATTTTGCGGATCACGTGTCATAACTGGCCACTGGGCGTCAACTCCGTTTGAACGCGGCCGCCACGATCCCGGCCGCGGCCAGCGCGAGCACTGCCGCGATGATCGCCGTCGGCGCGATACCGGAATCGAAGGCGATGCGGGCCGATTCGAGTAGCTGGTCCCCGATCTTGGCGGGCAGATCGGCGGCCACCGAGGTGGCACCGCCGATACTTTCACCGGCGTCGGTGGCCTGCGCCGGGGTCAGCCCGGCCGGCACCTGGATGTTGTTGCGGTAGAACGCCGTGAAGATGGTGCCCAGCGTCGCGGTGCCCACCACCGCACCCAGCTCGTAGGCGGTCTCCGAGACTGCCGATGCGGCACCGGCTTTGGCGGCCGGCACCGAGGCCACGATGGTGTCGTTCGACACGGTCTGGGAGATACCGACGCCGAGCTCGAGCACGATGAACGACACGATCACCGCGACCACCGACAGATCGTGGCGGAATGCCAGGATCATCAGGAAGCCGAGTGCGACGAAGATCAACCCGGTGATCATCAACGTCTGCGGGGCGAAGCGTTTCGCAAGCTGGACCACGCTTATTCCGGCGATCATCGACACCACCGCGCCCGGGAGCGTCACCAGACCGGCCGCCAGCGGGGACAGGCCCAGCACCAGCTGCAGGTGCTGCGAGATGAAGAAGATGAACCCGATCAACCCCACGATGGACAGGAAGTTCGCCAGGATCGACGCGCTGAACGGTGCGTAGGAGAACAACCCCATGTCGAGCATCGGTGTGGCACTGCGCTTCTGGCGGCGCACGAACAGCGCTGCCGACGCGATACCGACGACCAGGGCCAGCCCGACGAAACCCGACAACCCGTCGTGGGCGGCGGTCTTGATCGCCCACACGAACGGCAGCATCGCCGTGAACGACAACACCACGCTGACCAGATCCAGGGGGCCCGGGTTCGGGTCACGCGATTCGGGCACCAGGCGGGGGCCGAGCACCAGCAGTGGCAGCAGGATCGGCACCGCCACGAGGAACACCGAGCCCCAATGGAAGTGCTGTAGCAGTGCGCCGCCGACGATCGGGCCCAGCGTCGAGCCCGCTGTGAAGCACGACGCCCAGATGGCGATCGCGAGCCGGCGCGACGAGGCCTCGGTGAAGATGTTGCGGATCAGCGACAGCGTCGACGGCATCAGCATCGCACCGAACACGCCGAGGGCCGCGCGTGCGGCAACCAGGTAGGCCGCGCTAGGCGCAAATGCCGCTGCGACCGAGACGATCGCGAAGCCGGTGGCGCCGATGAGTAGCAGGCGGCGCCGGCCGAACCGGTCACCGAGCCCGCCCATGGCGACCAGCAGTGCAGCCAGCACCAGGGAGTAGACGTCGACGATCCACAGCTGGGTGGATGCGGAGGGCCGGAAATCTTCGGCGATCGCGGGCAGTGCGAACGCCAGCACGGTGTTGTCGATGGCGATCAGCAACACCGGCAGCATCAGCACCGCCAGCGCCACCCAGGCGCGGATGGGGGCGGTGACCGTCGGCGAAGCGGCGAGACGGGGGGACATCGGGGGGCTCCAGAAAAGTGTGGTCAGCCGCGCGGGATCTGAATGGTGCCCGCGGTCAGGCTGGTCATGATGGCGTCGACGATTTGGTGGCGCGGTGTGCCGTCCTGCCTGGCGGCTTCGTAGCCGGCGTCGAGGAGGGCCCAGAACACGCGTCGGGCCCACCCTGGGGGGTATTCGGGCCGCTCGACCGAGGCTCGGGTGAGCACTTCGACGATCGCCTCGTCGCCGGTATCCAGGTGGGTTGCCAGCTCGCGATCGGCCAGGATCGTCGGCTCGCGGTAGACGAACAGCACGATCGGGCCCAGGTCGAGTTGGCTTTCCACGACGCGTCGCAATGCCGCGTCGGCCGGCCCGTGCGTCGGGTCGGCGCGGTCGATGGCCGCGTTGCTGAGTTCGTGGACGTGAAGGGCGAGCGCCCGCAACAGATCGGTGCGCTCCGGGTAGTACCGGTGCACGGTGCTGCGGCCGACGTCGGCGGCAGCCGCGATATCGCTGAGCGAGGCGGACGGATTGTCCGCCAGGACCGTCATGGCGGCATCGAGAATCGCCTTGCGGGTGCGCTCACGCGGCCCGCTGTGCGTCGATACCGAACTGGTCATGAATCAAAATCTAGCATAGCTGTGCCGAAGTGGGACAGTGATGTCCCACACGCTAGCTGGGTGGGGTGAACCCGCTGGTCGGAGGCGGTAGGGGAGCGCTGGGATAGGGAGCCGGGTACGCCGCAACGGGAGCCTGCGGCATCAACCGGGCCATCGCACGTCGGTGCCGTTCGGCCAGCACCGCGGCCAGCACGTACTCGACCGGCGCGCCTGGCGGCGGCGGGGGGGAGATGCGCGAGGCCACCTCGCCGAAGATCCGATGCCCCATCTCCTGGCGTACGGGCGGATCGAGTTGGGCCGAGCGGGACAGGAACTGCCGGGCGAGTTCGACCTGCTCGGGTCGAAGGCCCGACAGTTCCAGCGAGCCGGCCCACCAGGCCAGCGCCGGCGGCATGACCGGTGGGGGGTTCAGCCTGGGTCCGCGCTCACTGATCACCACGGTTCCGGCGAAGATGTCGCCGAGCCGTTTACCCTTGGCCGACACCAGGCTGCTGATCACCGCGGGCCCGCCGGTCAGCATCCAGATTTCGACGAACCCGGCCAGTCCACGGAACAGGGCCTGGCGGAAACGTTCCGGACCGCCGTCCTCGGCCACCACCCGCAGCCCCAACGCCATCTTGCCCAACGACCGGCCGCGGGTCGCGGTCTCCATCACCACCGGATAACCCACCAGGGTCAGCACCGTGAAGATGATGAGTATCGCGGCCGACAGCGCATCATCGAGCTGACTCAGCGTCAGCGACCACAAGACCAAACCGACCACGTACCCGATCGCGATCACCACGATGTCGATCAATACGGCCAACGTGCGTACCGGCAACTGGGCGATCGCCACGTCGAGGACGACGGCGTCCCCGGTCACCACCGGCGCGGGCTGCCAAACCATACCGACACACGCTACCGACTACGCTTTGTCGGGTGGATGTCGATGCGTTCGTCGTGGCCCATCGCCCCACCTGGGACCGGTTGGAACAGTTGGTAAAACGACGCCGCCGGTTGACCGGAGCCGAGGTAGACGAGCTCGTCGACCTCTATCAGCGGGTCTCCA
This sequence comes from Mycolicibacterium lutetiense, assembly GCF_017876775.1. Lineage (NCBI taxonomy): Bacteria > Bacillati > Actinomycetota > Actinomycetes > Mycobacteriales > Mycobacteriaceae > Mycobacterium > Mycolicibacterium lutetiense. The sequence goes on from NZ_JAGIOP010000002.1 coordinate 3,814,385, forward strand.
CCCACCTGTCGATGGTGCGATCTGCCTCGCAGGATTCGGTTCTGGTGGGGCGGCTGTCGAGCCTGGTGGCCCGGGCACGTGCCGCGGTGACCGGTGCGCACGCCCCGCTCTGGCGTGAATTCGTCCGGTTCTGGACCGTGTCCTTCCCGGTGGTGGCCTACCGGTCCTGGCGTTGGTGGTTGGGATCGGCAGCGGCGTTCTTCATCGTGACCGTGGCACTGGCGCTGTGGGTGGCGGGCAATCCGGATGTGCACGCAGCCATCGGAACCCCGAGCGAGATAGAGGAATTGGTCCACCACGATTTCGAGTCGTACTACAGCGAGCATCCGGCCGGTTCGTTCGCCTTGCAGGTGTGGGTGAACAACTCCTGGGTGGCCGCGCAGTGCATCGCCTTCGCGATCCTGCTCGGCCTGCCCATCCCGTACGTGTTGTTCCAGAACGCGGCGAACCTCGGTGTGATCGCCGGGTTGATGTTCAGTGCGGGCAAGGGGGATCTGTTCCTCGGCCTGATCACCCCCCACGGACTGCTGGAGATGACGGCGGTGTTCCTGGCCGCCGCGGTGGGGATGCGGTTGGGCTGGACGGTGATCGCACCCGGTGACCGGCCCCGAGCACAGGTGCTGGCCGAACAGGGCCGGGCGGTGGTCGCCGCGGCGATCGGACTGGCCGTGGTGCTCCTGCTGTCCGGCCTGATCGAGGCCCTGGTCACCCCGTCGCCGCTGCCCACCTGGATGCGGATCGGCATCGGCATCGCCGCCGAACTCGCCTTTCTCGGTTACGTATTCCACTTCGGACGCAAGGCCGTCCGGGCGGGGGAGAGCGGCGACCTCGAAGACGCCCCCGACGTGGTGCCGACGGGTTAGAGCTTGCCCGCGGCCTTCATCGCCAGGTAGCGGTCGGCCAGGGCCGGCGCCAGATCCTCGGGCCGGGCATCCACGACGTCGACGCCGTGGCCCCGCAGTCGAGACGCGATGGCCCGGCGGTCATTGCGGGCCCGCTCGGCCGCCGCCGCGTCGTACACCGCAGCGGCATCGGAACGACCGGCCGCCAACTGGTCCACCCGCGGATCGGACACCGCGGCCAGTAGGACCTGATGGCGCGCCGACAGCAGCGGCAGCACCGTCATCAGCCCCTCGTCGAGCGCCGAGGCGTTCAGGTCGGTCAGCAGTACCACCAAAGCCCGGCCCCGCACCCGGCGTGACACAGCCGAAACCATCGCGGTCGCATCGGATTCCACCAGTGCCGGCTGCAACGGTGCCATCGCCGAGACGAGCGCGGCCAACAGTTCGGTGCGCGAGGCGCCCCACACCCCGGCGCGGGTCACCCGGTCGATGGCCAGGAAGTCGACATGATCCCCGGCGCGGGCAGCCAGCGCTGCCAACAGCAGCGCCGCGTCCATCGACCAGTCCAGTCGCGGCCACCCGCCCGGATCGAGTGCGGTCGGGTCCACGCCGACTCGGCCGGCCGAGGTGCGCCCGGTGTCGAGGACGATCACCACCCGCCGGTCGCGTTCCGGACGCCACGTGCGCACCACCACGTCGGCGCGCCGGGCAGTGGCACGCCAATCGATCGAGCGCACGTCGTCGCCGACCACATACTCACGCAGCGAGTCGAATTCAGTTCCCTGGCCGCGGATCAGCACCGGGATCGCACCATCCAACTGCCGCAGCCTGGCCAGCCGGGACGGCAGGTGCTTACGGGAAAGGAACGGCGGCAGGACCCGTACCTGGCCGGGCAGCCGCTGTGAGCGTTGCCGGCCGGCCAGGCCCAGCGGGCCGATCGAGCGCACCGTGACCAGCTCGCACCGCTGGTCGCCGCGGCGCACCGGGTGCAGTCGGGTGGCCAGGGAAACCTGTTGTCCGGCATCGATGTTGACCTGGTGTGCCCGCGGTTGCGCCGACGCGCTGGGTGGCCAGGCATCGCGGATCGCGCCGCGCACCGCCCGTCGTCCGGTATTGGTCACGGTGAGCACCGCGTCGATGGTCTGGCCCAGGCGGGCGGTGGACTCACCGCCGCGGACGATCGCCAACCCGCCGATCCGGCCGGCGAGGGCGACATCGGCCGCCACAGCCGCGGCCAACAGAGCCGCGAGTACGAGGAAGGCCGTTGCCGGCCATGGGGCCAACGCGATCGGCAGCACACATACCAGTGCCACCAGACCCGCGCGGCCGGTGAGAACCATCAGCGCGGAACCGGGACGGCGGCCAGGATGCCGTCCAGCACTCCGTCGGGGGTGGCACCTTCGAGTTCGGCCTCGGGACGCAGCGCCACCCGGTGGCGCAGCGTGGACCGGGCCATCGCCTTGACGTCGTCAGGAGTCACGTAGTTGCGGCCGGACAGCCAGGCCCAGGACCGCGACGTGGCCAGCAGTGCGGTCGCGCCGCGCGGTGACACGCCGAGCTGCAGCGACGGGGAATGCCTGGTGGCCCCGACGATGTCGACGATGTAGCCCAGCACCTCGTCACCGGCCAGAACCCGCCGGACCGCGTCGCGCCCGGCCGCGAGCTCGGCCGCCCCGGCTACCGGCCGCACGGCAGACAGGTCCCCCGGATCGAAGCCCTGGGCGTGCCGGCTCAGAATCGCGATCTCCTGATCCCGCGGCGGCAGCGGCACCGTGAGCTTCAGCAGGAAGCGGTCCAGCTGGGCCTCGGGCAGCTGATAGGTGCCCTCGTACTCGATCGGGTTCTGGGTGGCCGCCACGATGAACGGGTCGGGCAGTGGCCGCGGCGTGCCGTCGACGCTGACCTGACGCTCCTCCATGGCCTCCAGAAGTGCCGCCTGCGTTTTCGGTGGCGTCCGGTTGATCTCATCGGCCAGCAGCAGGTTGGTGAACACCGGGCCGGCGCGGAACTCGAACTCGGCGGTGCGCGCGTCGTACACCAGGGAACCGGTGACATCGCCGGGCATCAGGTCCGGCGTGAACTGCACGCGCTTGAACTCCAACTGCAGGGCCGCCGCCACAGTGCGCACCAGCAGCGTCTTGGCCACCCCGGGCACACCCTCCAGCAGCACGTGCCCACGGCACAGCAGCGCGACCATCAGGCCGCTGATCACCGCATCCTGACCGACCACCACCTTGGCGATCTCATTGCGCAGGGCCAGCAGGGCTTCACGGGCCGAATCCGATTCGGGGTTGGGCTGAGTCACGACTGCGCGACCTGCCTTTCGATGTCGTCGAGTTGATGTGCGAGGTGGACGAGTTCGGCGTCGTTGGTGGGCGGCGGGCCGAACAGGATGTGGCCGGCCGTGTTCGAGTCGGTACCGCAGCGCGCGGCGACGGCGGCGACGACGGCCTGCGGTGCGTCAGCGGAGTTCAGGCCGAGCCTGGGCAACAGACGGCCCAGTGTGGCGGTGCGCAACGCGACGGCGGCCCGGTCACGCGCCCGGCGGGAGCGGTACAACCGGCCACGCCCCTCGACGGTTTCCGAGGCGCGGACCACCACCGGCAGGGATTCGGTGACCAGCGGACCGAGACGCCGCCCCTGCGCCAGCGCGAGCAGCGCGACCACCAGGCACAGCTGCAGGACGATCCAGCGGACCTGCGGTGGCATCAGCTCCGACAGCGTGCCGTCCCCGGTCGACTCGGTCTCGAAATGCTGTGGCGCATACCAGATCACCCGTGGCGACGCGCCGGACAGATTCATCGCCAGCGCTGCATTGCCCGCTTTGAGCAGGCCCGAGTTCGTCATGAAAGAGCCGGCGCCGACCACCGTGACGGTGCGCTGCCCGTCGCGGTAGCGGACCAGCGCGCCGTCGTAGCACGACGTCAGCGACGTCCCGTCGGCGGCAGTGTAGGTATCGGTGGTGCCCAGCTGTATCGTTCCGGCCCGGTTCGCCTCGGGCAGTTCACAATCCGGCTCGGCACCGCCGAACTCCGTGGGCTTGCCGAGCCGGATCTGCGGAGCCAGCTTCTCCCGGGTGAGACCGGACGGCGCGATCAGCAGCAGGTCGCCGGGGGTATCGGTGAGCCGGTCAACGGTCTCGTCGCTGGACAGAAACAGCGTCTGCGCCACCACCAACAGGGTGTCGGGCCGGGCGGCCTGTTTCACCGCGTCCACATCGGCGGCGGTGATCACCTCGACGCCGTGATCCCGCAACAGACTGACCAACGCGTGCGTGCCGACCGGCGACGTCGACTCGGGATCCATCGCGCCACCCGGGCGCGGTGCGGTCAGGTACACCGTCACGACGGACACCGCGACGATGACGGCCAACGCCAGCAGCACCCAACGTGCCGTGCGGAACCGCTCTCTCATCGCGCTCCAGCAGTATCGAGGGCCGCGATCTGCCGGTAGGCCGATTCGGTTCCCGGCTGCTCACCGTAGGTGACGTCGTTGAATGTGGTTGCCGCGCTGAACAGTCCGGCCGACATGCCCGGTAGTGCGGCCGCGGCGTCACGGGCGAGTTCGGTGGCGGTGCGGCCCGGGACCGCGTCGAGAACCCCGGTTTCTTCAAGGTGACGGGCCAGCGCACGCACCCGGTGACGAATCGCAGCCGACCAATCACCCTGCGCAGCATATTGTTCGGCGACCGAACGGTGTTGTGCGGCGGTGAGCTCCTCGTTGCCGAACAGGGCATGGTCCGCGCCGCGCGCCGTACGCATGGTGCGCCGCGCGATCCGTACCGCCACCACAACGGCCACCACGAGCAGGATCGCCAGCACCGAGATGGTGAACCAACCACCGGGGATCTCCGAGCCCGCGGCGGTGAGGCGGTACAGCAGATCCTTGAGCCAGTCACCGATCTGATCGGTCGGTGACGCCCGCGGGTAGATCGGCTTGGTCAGCTCGTTCTGCGCGGCGTCGTGCGCGGCGTCACGGTCGATGTCGATGCCTGTCACCTCAGACGTACCGCGGCAGCCATAGTTGGTCGGCAGTTTCCACCGGTGCGCCCGCACCCGTCTGCAGCATCAGGTCGAACGCCTCGGCCCGGAACCGCCGGTCGGCGTAGAGCAGGACCACCACGCCCGCATTGAACGGTGCGGTGACGATCTGCCCGATCGCGGCGCCGACGGCACTCAGGATCAGCGCCGGCACCGTGGGGGCCTCGGCGACCATCGACATGGTCTGCCCAGCCACGTTGAACGGCGCACCCACACCCCAGGCCATCACCGCGGCCACGATCGTGGCGAGCACCCAGATGCCGAACACGCGCCAGAAGTCCTTGTTCACCAAGGTGAATGACCGCTTGACCGCATCGACGATGCCGCGCTGTTCCAGCACGATCACCGCGGGGGCGAACAGCAGAACCGTCGACCCGTAGAGCACCCCGACCAGCGCGAGCAGCACCAGTGGCATACCGACAGCCAACGCCGCCAACCGACCGCTGAGTGCGCCTGCACCGACAATCACGACCACGACGCCCGCGGCGACGACGACCAGAGCCAGGGCCTGCAGCGTCGTCAACCCGATCAGCGCCGGTAACCGTCCGCGCAGCCGCCGCCAAGCCTCGCCGATGGTGATGGCTCCGCCGAACACCGAGCGGCCGATCACCACCGTGAGCATGCCGCTGAGCAGAAGCGAGGCAAGCGTCGTGACGACGAAGCCGACGAACCCACCGGTGGCAAACGCCGCGAGCGTCCCGGCCGACGGACCTTCGCCCTGCAGCGTCGAGTCGAACTCGCCGAGTGCCGACAGCGGCCCGACTTGCAGTGCGAGCGTGATGATCTGCGACGCCAGAACCACCACGGTGGCCAGGCCCAGTGTCGCTTTCGGGTTGGTGCGGACGTAGGCGACCGCGCCGTTGAAGATGTCGATCAGGCTCAACGGGCGAAGCGGGATGACGTTCCCCGCCGAAAAGCCAGGAAGGTATGGCTGACCCGTCGTCATAGTTTCACCGTAGTTGCCGGTCACTAACTACGGTGAGGGGATGTCGACCGAGATCATCGTGCGCGGGTCGTTTTCCGCCTTTCAGCCGCCCGAACGTGCGACGGCCCATGCCACGCTGGGCTACGAGGGGCCGGCGATCGAGCCGGTGTACGAGCGGGTGGTCCGCGACCTGGACGCGGTGAAAGCCACGATCACCCCGCTGCACAACCGCGACGCGGGCCCGATCACCTGGTGGTCCACCGGCCAGGTCCGCACCTGGGCCAACCGGCCGTGGAACAACGAGGGCAAGCAGTTACCGCTCGTGCACCATGCAAGCGTCGACATCGAGGTCAAGTTCAGCGATTTCACCGCGCTGTCGCGATGGGTCGGCGGCCATGTCACCGAAACCGGCGGCTTTTCGTTGGCGCGGATCGAATGGGCGTTGACCGTCAAGCATCGCGATGAGTTGGTGGAGCTGGTGCACACCCGCGCCGTGCAGGACGCCGTCACCCGGGCCCAGCGCTATTCCGACGCACTCGGCCTCGGACCGGTGCGGCCGGTGGTGATCGGCGACGCCGGCATGCTGGCCCGGGCGCCGGAGGATTCGTCGCCCCCGCGGATGATGCGCGCCATGGCGACCCACGGCGGTGGGGCGCCCGAACTGGACTTCGCCCCCGCCGATATCGAGGTGTCGATGTCCGTCGATGCGAAATTCGTGGCGGGCGAGAACTGATCGCGGCGTAGGTTGACCTCATGGCCGAGCTCAAGGACACGCTGCGCGCAGATCTAACCGCCGCGATGAAATCGCAAGACAAACTGCGTACCGCGACCCTGCGCATGATGCTGGCCGCTGTCCAGAGCGAGGAAGTCTCGGGCAAACAGGCCCGGGAACTGTCCGACGCCGAGGTGATCGCGGTGCTGGCCCGCGAATCGAAGAAGCGCGGCGAGGCCGCCGAGATCTACACCCAGAACGGCCGGGGCGAATTGGCGGCCAACGAGCACGCCGAGGCCAGGATCATCGACGAGTATCTGCCCACCCCGCTGACCGACGCCGAGTTGGCCGACGTCGCCGACACCGCCATCGCACAGGTAGCCGAGCAGATCGGGGAACGCCCCGGTGTGCGTCAGATGGGCCAGGTGATGAAGGCCGCCACCGCGATCGCTGCGGGCAAAGCCGACGGCAAGCGGTTGTCGGCGGCGGTCAAGTCGCGGCTCTGACTCAGGTCGGGATCCGCCACAGCGCTTCCTGGCTGACGCTGGCGATCAGCGTGCCCGCGGCGTCGTAGAGCGAGCCGCGCGTCAGGCCACGGGAATCGTTGTGGTTCGCCGCTTGCAGCTCGTAGCGGTGCCAGCCGTGGGGCAGAAACGGCCGGTGGAACCAGATGGAGTGGTCCAGGCTGGCCGCGAAGCCAAGGTCGGGCCGCAGCGGGACCGTCGGCGGAAGCGCTGAGGGGACCGGGCCGAGGTCGGACATGAAGGTCAGCGTGCAGGCCCGGATCATGGCATCGTCCTCGATCTCGGATTGCGCGCGGATCCAGAACGGCGAGATCGCGAACTCGGAGTCGTCGGACGGCATGGTGCGCAGATCGAACTTGTCGCCGAAATCCAGGACGTTGGGCTTCGGCGCGGCCGCATCGAACTCGAGCTTGGGCGGGGCGTCAGGAGACCACTCCAGACCGGGTTCGGGGTGATGGAACGAGGCGATCATCTCCAGGATCACCTTCCCGCCCTGACTGGCGGTGACGTGCCGGGTGGCGAATGCGCGTCCGTCGCGGATGCGGTCGACGTGGAACTCGACGTCGGCGTCGTAGCGTCCACCGCGGACGAAGTAGGCGTGCAACGACTGCGGAAGCTTGCCGTCATCCACGGTGGCGCCCGCCGCGCCCAGCGACTGGGCGGCGATCAGCCCGCCGAAGAGTCGCTCGGTACCACCTCGCCGCGGTTCACGAATGCAGAAATCATCACCATTGCGGTCGAACTGCAACAGTTCGGCGATCCAGCTCAGCGCGGCCATCGGCCGAGGCTATCAACCGCTTGGTTGGGGTCTTGGTCACACTCGCGCGAAATAGCTCTGGCCATCGGAGGCCATGCGCCCGAACGCCGCCTTGAGGACCGGCGCCAACGCTTTGAACGGGATCGCGAACAACGGTTTCGGCTCGATCGCCACGACCCAGGTGAACTCGGTCTGCCCATCGCCGGTGGGTTCGACCAGATAGTCCTCGGCGAACCGGCGCAGCGCCGGAATGTTGGCGTGGTCGACGGTGAACGAGTACCGCCGGCCCTCCTCCCAGCGGAAGAACGTCTCATGCACCCGCGCGATCCCCGGTGCCAGCGTCACCTCGCGGGAGGTGCCGACGCCGAACGGCCGCGGCGTCAACCAGGTCACGCGGGTGACCGACGGCCCCCACGCGGCCAGGGACTCATCGGACACCAGCGACTCCCACACCTTTTCGGGCGGCGCGGCGAACCGCTTCCGATAGGTGAAGATGTGCGGCGCCGTGGTGAAGAAGGCGTCGTCGGCGGGTTCCAGCGCGAACCGGGGCATGGTGCCAGCATGCCGCACAACGGCATTGCGGGATACTCGGATACCAGCGCATACCGGAGGGGGACCTATGACGGCGGCGCTCGCCGACCGCTACGAGCTACGTGGCGTGCTCGGCCGCGGCGGCATGGCCGAGGTACGCGATGGCTGGGACACCCGGCTGTCGCGCCCGGTCGCGATCAAGCTGCTCTATCCGGCTCTGGCCGCCGACGAGTTCACGCGTCGCCGATTCGAGGACGAAGCGCGCGCCGCCGCCGCACTGAACCACCCCAACATCGTCGCGGTCCACGACAGCGGTGACGACCACGGGACGCCGTACATCGTGATGGAACGGCTGCCCGGGCCCACCCTGGCCGAGGAGATCGCGGCCGGGCCGCTATCCGCCGACCGCGTGCGCTGGGTGCTGGCCGACCTACTGGGTGCGCTGACTGCCGCCCACAGCGCAGGCATCTTGCACCGCGACATCAAGCCCGGCAACGTCCTGATCGCCACGTCCGGCGCCGCCAAGCTTGCCGACTTCGGTATCGCCAAGACCGCCGGAACCGCCCACACTCACGCCGGAACCGTGTTCGGCACACCGGATTACCTCAGCCCGCAACGGATCACCGGCCAGCCGGCGTCGGCCTCCGACGACCTCTACGCCGTGGGAGTCATCGGCTATGAGGCGTTGACCGGGCGGCGGCCCTTCGACCGGGGCAACCCGATCGCCACCATGCGCGCAGTTGTCGACGAAGCCCTGATGCCGATCGGCATGCTGCGCCCCGACGTGGATCCAGCGCTGGTTCACGTCCTGGAGCGTGCGATGGCGCGGGATCCGGCCTACCGCTTCGCCGACGCCGATGCGATGCGGGTTGCCTTGCGCGCAGCCCCACCGGCACCCCCCGCGACCCTGATGCTGCCCGCCCCGCTGCCGCCGCGACGCTCGCGGGTCAAGATTGTGCTCGCGGCCCTGGCAGTCGTCGCTGCCGCCATCCTCGGCGCCATCCTGCTGATCGCCGACCCGCCACCGCAGCGCTCGCCCGTCACCCCGGTGACCTCTGTCGCGCCGACCGTGCCGGCCGTCACCAGCGTGCCCACCGTCACGCCGACACTGCCCGCGGACCAGTGGGAACGGGGCCCCGGCATCGGCAATGGGAACGGCCACGGCAATGGGAACGGGAAAGGCCAGGGGAATGGCAAGGGCAAGAAGGGCCACCCGCACGACTGACGGCTTCTGGCCCGCAAAAAAAGCAAGGCCCAGACCGGATTTCTCTGGTCTGGGCCTTGCTGCACTGTCGGGGTGGCGGGATTCGAACCCACGACCTCTTCGTCCCGAACTCCACGTCCTGGGCGTTTGATGATGCCTCGCGCGTTGGTCTAGTTGTATGAGTGCAGGTCATAGCGTTGGCAGTGTTGGCTGTAGATGATCGCTCGTGAAACTACTGCGGGCCAATTGCGGGCGGGGCTTGCCGAAACGGCAAGGAGAGTTGCCACGGTCACTTCGTCGGATTTGACGCCGCGGCTGGGCTGCTCGATCGCTCAGGCAGCCCAGCCAACGGAACGGCTGCTACCAGAACAGCATTGAGTCGCACACCCACTCGGGGAACTCGCCCCGGCAGATCGGGCAGTCGCCGTGCTGGGCGTAGTACTCGATGGCGGCCATATGGCCTCCTTTCCAAATAAGTAGAGCCCGCCGTGTTGCGGCCTCTATTCCTTACTTGTTCCGGAGCGCACGAATTACAGGGCGTGGCACAAACCCGCAGGTCCGGGGGGTGGGCCACGATCGTGACAGGAACCCGCCACCTGACCCCGCCCCAGTCAGGAAGCGCGATCTGTACGGAGTCTGGGAGATTACCGATATATCGCTAGATTCCCCAGACCCGTACACACGGAGACTCCTGACTGGGGCGGGGTCAGGAAGTTGGTGCTGGTCACGAAGTGTGACCGCCCCCCCCGGGGGGTGTGGTGTGCGGTCCGGCGCAGGTATCCACTCGGGCCTCATCGCCGTCATGGTGGGTCCTTGCCCGAAGAAAGGTTCGGAAGGCGGGTTTGACGCCGGACCGCGTATCCGTGACCGGGCTGCCTGAGCGACCGAGCCGCCCAGCCACGGAGGTCTCACTACGCCGTGGTGGCGATGTTGAGCAGTCGGAACGCCTGGGGCATCAGGACGTCCGAGCCGGTGCGCCACCACAGCAGGGCGCCGCGGCTGCCGTTGGGCCGGCGGTTGGCGCCGACGAGGTGGTCGACGCGTTCCATGGTGGCGCCGATGCGGTCGACGATGAGGAACTGTGACCAGTCGCCGTAGGCCAGCAGGTAGTTACTGGCAGTGGCCGCCGCGTTGAACGTGCCGTCCATGTTGGACTGTTCGTGCACCAGGCGACCGAGCAGTGAGGGCGGGTTGTCCTGCAGGCTCGGGAACTTCAGTGCACCGTTGGTGGTCTCCAGCTGCCGCAGCGTGTTGAGGATCGCCAGATTGGCAGCCCATCGCGCATTGGCCTGGAACCGAGGCGGCAAGGCGTTCTGCACCGCGTACACGTCACCGGATGCCAGGGTCTCGGCGACACCTGGGGCTACCAGCGGGACGGTGCCGGCCGAGGCCACCAGCGAGGTGATGAACCCGGTGGGCTCACCGGAACCGGAACCGGTGGTGTAGGCGGCATCCGAGAGCTGCAGCGCGGAATCCACCAGGATCTTCTGCAGCTCGGAGATGAAGTTGAGTGCGTCCTGTTCCACCTCGAAGCTGTAGGGCACGAACGCGCTACCGCGGTGCACGGGCACGCTCGGGTCATCGAGGGTCGGTGTGCCGTCCGAGGATTCCTCGAACTCGTCGCGCCACTCGGCTGTCACGCCGGCCGAGGAGACACCGTTCCACGAGTTGGTGGCGATGGTCTCGACGCGGGCGATCTGGCGCAGGCTCGACGTCGAGCCGTTGTTGCTCAGCAGGATCGCCGGGTCCAGCGACAGCGGCACCATGGCATCACCACCGTTACCGGATCCGCCGATACCGAGGGCACGCAGTTCGTCGCGCAGGGCCTCGACGCGGCGGTAGGCGTCAGCTTCCTCGGGGGTCCAGCGCAGGTGTCCGGTCGAGCCGCCGGTGTACCACTTGGCGAAGGCACGTTCATAGGCGTCTGAGCCGGCCGCGACGGCCCAGCGGGCAGCCCAGGTTTCGCCGTTGCCCACCAGGCGCTCGACGGTCTCAGCGCCACCGGTGTCGAGGGTGCCAGCCTTGATCTTGGCGTCAACCGTGCGCAGCGCCGCATCGCGGGTGCCGGTCAATGCTGGGGCCTGGTCCTCTCCGATGCCGCGGTCAATGCGCAGCCGGCCTCCACCGCGAGCAGCCTTGGCGATCTCGGAGGCACGGTCCATGTGATCCACGTGCTTCTCCAGATCGTCGAACTCCGAACGCAGCTCGGCGAACTCGACATCTTCAGCCTTGCTCATACGGTGCTTTGCGTTCAGCGCCTCCATCCGTTGGTGCGCTTCTGCCATACGGGTGACCGCTTCGGAGCGGGTCAAATTCACAAACATGGTTGTCCTCAATTCAGGGAATGCCAGGACACCGGCAGCACGCGCCACGGGGCGGCCTGGTCAACAAACAAGGGGGATTCGTCGGGGTGCTCGGCTGCGCCATCAGGGGCGCCGAACTGCGCGACGTGAGATGAAACCCGGTGCGGGAGCTTGCCGGTTCACCGCGGGCCGAGGATCTCGGGCCACTGCGAAGCGGTCATGCTCGCATACCGTCAACGCTGATTCTACTGCCATGACACGACGTTTCGCGTTAGCGCGTGTCGCTGGTCCACTCGTGCGGCACCGTGTCGGGCACCGCGGCCTCGGCTATGAACTCCCGCTGGATCGGGCCGTCGTCTGCCAGCACGTCACGGTGCACCATCGCCAAGGTGCGCCCGCCCCACCGGAACTCGAGTAGGTCGTCCTCGGTGCTGGGGTGCATCAGCACGCCGTGCTGACCGGTGGCATGGCACCAGGCGATGCGTTCGGCGCGGTCCGCCGGGTCCAGGCCGGCCACGGCTTCTGTCAGGATCGCCTGCACGCGGGCCTGGGTCTTCTCGTCGTCTGTGGTCACGGTTGAGCCTTTCAAATAGTTTGCTGGAGGGGACAGATTGTTAGCTGTGAGCGGATCGAACGCGGCGGAACGGGATCCGAACCCCTGCAGGTCAGCGGCTTGTGGGTGTGGAAAATGTCGGAGAGAGATTCGCCATAGGAGGCGGAGGGGTCGCCCCTCGGACGATCCTCGCGGCGCCCCTGCCCCCCTCCCACCTGCGGTTTTGCCTCGACCAGGCAATCGCGGTCCTCATCACCGCGGCTGCAGGGTTTGCTGGGCTGACCTTCGGGTTTGCTGGTGTGCTCATGCTGTGGCCTTTGGTGGTCGGCCTGCCTTGGGTTGGATGATGCGGCCGGCGATCACGCCGGGTGGTCGCTTGCTCGGTGTGAGGGTGTCGAACCATGTCTGGCACGACGCCAACGCTGGGCACCGGCGGCACAGTCCGAGGGCCTGGGCGTGACGCTGCTCGGTGGTCTCGGGCGCCTCGTGCTTATCGGCCTCGTCGAAAAGATGATGCTTGCCTCGACACCGGGCGCCGGGTAGTGCTGGGGCGGCACCGACAGCAGCGAGCAGGGTGCTGAGTTGGTCGGTCACGCTGTCTCCTCGGAGTCTTGGACGATGCGCCAGCGGGTTTCGCGCCCGTTGTCAGGGTCAGGCTCGGAGATGACGAGGCCGGTGCGCAGGACGGTTCGGCTGGCTGATTCGGCGTTGTGACCGGCCGCCTCCGCGGCGCGTGCAAAGTCGTCCTTGTTCACGAACTCGTTATTTGCTGGAAGTGTGCGGATGTAGTCACGCGCCCATTCCGAGAACGATTGGCAGGGCGTGCCGGTGCCGTCGATGGAGTAGATGACGGTGCCGCCTTCGCGGTTGACGCGGACCATGTCATCGTTCTTGGTGACGGCGTTGGTGATGGACGCCTTGGTGTGGCCGGCTGCTTTCCCGGCGGCGTGCACAGCTAACGAAGTGATGGTTGTTTCGCCGGCTGCTCGACGTTCCGCTACGAGCGCTGCCACCAATTCGGGCGCCGACAGCTTCACACTGTCAGATTCGCCCGACCTGCGGGAATCCAGTTCGGTGACAGTAGCCGAAGGTACACGGTGTACTTCGGGTACACGGTCAATGACCTGCGGTTCTGTGGGGTGTACCTCTGGGACCCGTGTACCTTCGCCACTCAACCCGTATTCGACTCCGTTCTTCACCGAAGTCACGGCAATCATGCTTCCGGCAGCTAACTCCGCGATGGCCGGGTCGAAGTGGTCGCGCAGGTCAGCCTTCAACTTCCTACGAAGATCGTGACGTGCAAGCTGACCGTCACGTTCAAGCCATCGAAGTATCGACTTCTTGGCTCGGTCAAGCTTGTGATCTGAGATGAACTGTTCTCCGGCCGCACGACTCATAGCCCGCTCACGGGCCTTTGCTCGTGCGGCCTGACGGTCGTATTCGAGCACGGTTGCACGGGTCGCGTCCGACTGAGCCATGATCGCCTCGGACAGCTCCCAGTCGCGTGCTGAGACGACCATCCGGTGGTCGAGGATCGCCAACGCCGCGGCGACCTTGAGGCGGGTCAGGGTCCGGTGGCCGTCGATGGCGTCGACCTCCCCGCGCTGGTTGGCCAGCAGTCCAGCGGCGACGTACTCGGCGATATCCGGGGTGCCGTACTGGAGAATCACCGGCTTGTCCTTCAACGCCCAATCCGGCAGGTTCGTGTCCAGTACGTGGTCAGGCTCGGGGCCGGGCGTGTCGGGGATAGTCGGATCGGTCACCGATCCCCACACGACGCGTTGCGGTGTCCCACCCGACACGTCATCGAGGATGACCGCAGTGTGGCCGTACTGCGCGCTGATAGACAGACACAGCCTGTACGAGTCGGCGGGCACTGACCGTGTGGTGGCCGAGGATGCACCCTTGCTGCCCAACCGATCACCAGTCAGTCCGGCCTTGACGGCTGCGAGGGTGTTGTTCTCCCGACCGGATGCCAGCGCAGTCAGGTGGTCGATCTCCGACACCGTGAACAGCGCGCGGGTGATGCGGTCCTCGGGATCCTTCGTTTCCTTGAACAGCTCGTGGATACCTTGACCGGAACCAAGGCCTTCCTCGTGAATGTCGGCGGACCACAGGAGGCGGGCGAGCTTGTCGGTGACCCCTTTACCGGAGCCGGACCGGCCGAGGAGCACGATGGCCATATTCAGCGATGCTGGCGCTGGCGGGCCGGGGAGCATCACACGGTGGCTGGTGGACGCGATTACCCGCAGTAGGACCGCGAGCAGTAGCGCCCACGGTGCGACGTAGCGGGCGCGGGCCCACTGGTGGATCAGTTTGAGTTGGGCGGTGGCCGACCAGAATTCGTCGTCGGTCATGCGGATGCCTTCCGTTGGGCGCTTTGGATGGTCTGTTGGATCTCGTGGGCACCGAGGCCGATGCTGTGGGCTGCTGCGGCGAGCGCGGAGTACACGGCAGCTGGCGCTTGGTCGGCTGCGGCGCGTGCTGCGGCCCAGAACAGGACGCCGTTCCTATTGCCTGGCTGCGCCTCGGAGACGCTGCGCACCAGCCCGTCCCAACGATCTCGGTCTTCAGAAGGTCGAGATCTGATCTCGACCGTCTGGACCGGTGAGAAGGTCGGTTGTGCGATCAGTGCCCAGATATGCGTGGGGCACTGGGCAATAGGGGCGTCGCGGTGCAACCGGTAGGGCTTCTGAGTGACCGGGTGAATGCTGCCCGGCGCGACGAGATAGCCACTGCCGCCGGCCTTGACGTCGATGCCGGGAACACCTTGGACCTTGCCCCGCACCGGACCCGACACCCGGTAGTACAGGTGCCATCCGCTTGCGCCGGTCTGCACGCATAACGTCGCGTGTTCGGGCCGCAACTTGAGGGCTGCGACACTGCCACCGTGTCGCGGGTCGACGTCGAGGGCGATCACGCCGGGTTGTGTGACACCCCAATTGCACTGAGGCCAGCGACGTGCCCATGATGCGATCACCTGCGGGTCGCGGGTGAAGTCCTGCACCCCGTGCTTGGTCAACGGAACCTTGCCGTCGAGGGGGCCGATCGCGAACCCGTGCCCCAGCATCACGTCGAGGTCAGTCACCGGCCTACCTCCTCAAGTTCGGCGCGTAGCGCGGTGGCAGCGAGCTCCGATAAGCAGTTGAGGACCTGCTGGCATTCGGCGGCCGTCCAGCGTTCCGGCGGTCGCATGTCTAAGGCGCAATGGATCCGGTCGAGTAGGTCGGCGATCGCGTCGTTGTCGTCAGGCACGGTCACCTCCGCACCTGGGGCCGACGCCGCGGGCGACGGACTTCGGGCTGACCAGCCAGTGGCCGCAGACGTTGCAGCGCACCGCAATCCGGACCTCATCGAGCGGAGTACCCGCACCGGTGCTGCCGCGGGTCTCCATATTCGTTGCGGGTGTCACCGGTGCCGCCGGACGTTCCCGGTGACGGTGCGGCGGTGCAGGATGCCGGCCAACGCTTCCCACACGGCTTGCGCCTCGTCAACCGTCCAACTGCGGGCGGGGACCTGCACCAGGAGTGTGCGGATTCCGCGCTGAATGCCGCCGAGCTGGTGATCGCGCAGGGTGCCGTCAGCCTTGCAGTCCGGGGCATGTCCACCGATGGAGCCGCAGCACTGACGTGTTGTGCTGTCGACCTGCCAGGCCCGATCGGCCCAAGCGTCATCGGCGGCCTGGTGTTCGGTCTGGATCTCGGCGGCGGCGAGCTGGTCGGCGGCCCGGTCGAGTGCGACCGCGGCCCGCTTGAGGTGGCAAATCCCGGTCGTCAGGTCTGCGCAGGCGAACAGTGGGGCATCGGTGGGCAGCAGGTCCAAGATGGCGTTGCCGGTGCGGCGCAGTTCGTCGATGGCGCCGGTGAGCTGGTCAAGCTGCTGGGCTACCGGTACGGGGCCGGCGGTGGGTACTCTCACTGGAGAGCCTTTCTCTACTTGGTGGTTGAGTGGTTCGGATCGGTCCCCGCTCGGTGCGCTAACACCGGGATCTCGGGGGCCGTTCTCATATCGGGGGTGTTGTCGTCGTCGACCAGCCCGCGGTCGTCGAGGGCGTCGCGGTCGAGCTGGTCGACGTTCGGCCGGCTCATGTCGTCCATCTACGCGACTTCCGGGCTGGTGCCGCCGCGCCTGGTGGCCGCTTCCTGCTCCGCGATCCAGCGCTCAACCTCGCTGCGCCGGTAGACAACTCGCCTTCCGAGGGAAAACGAGGCCGGTCCTTGGTTCGTGCTCCGGAAATACCGAAGCGTCCCGACCGGAATCCCGATCATCTTCGACACCGCTGGTGTGCCGATGATCTCGTCGTCCATGACAAACTCCTTTCAGTCATACTGCATGAGTGCAGCGAGGCTGCATCCACACAGTAACGATAAATCCCTGTTGCTGCAACCAACGCTGTACGCTGCACTCATGCAGCAAGGTGGCACCGAAGGACCGGGCGTGCCGTACTGGGCGCTCGGCGCAAGTCAGTTCGGTAAACGAGTGCGCGCACAACGGGAGGGGGCCGGGTTCACGCAACGAGAACTTTCCGAGAACTTGGCCGAGCTAGGGGTGAAGCTCGATACGTCCGCGATTACTCGGATAGAGAACGGAAGCAGGGAACCGCGGCTAAAGGAAGCTGCCGCGATCGCACACGCTCTCGGGGTTAGCCTTTCCGCGCTAATTCACTTCGATGAGAATCCGATCAGCGCCCTATTTTCCGCCTATGAGGCGTTGAACATCGCCACTCAAGATTTGGATCGAGCGGCGGGCCGGGCTTATTCCGCTGCAGACGCCCTCCAGACGGTAGTCATCCGTTCCGATGTCAAGGCTGAGGTAGCTCAGCAGGCTCCTACGCTAGATCTTGGGGTGGTTGTGGAGCGGTGTTCGGATGCGATTGACCACATCGAAGATGTGCACGCTTTTGTGGGCCTGCTGAATTCCATTTTGGAGAGAATTGAGCGGATTCCCGGATTTTCGGACGAGATCGAGATGAGTTTCGATGAGTCAGACACGTAACCGCCGGGCCGGTGTCGAGGACCGCTGGGCGGACCTGACGAAGCCGCGCCAGGACCGCAACGAAGACGGCTCACCGATGTTCGATGCGAGAGGCGAGCCCGTGATGACACACCGACCCGTCAAGTACGGCAAGGGATCTCGCTGGCGAGCGCGCTACGTGGATTCCAGCGGCAACGAGCACGAGAAACTGTTCACCCGCAAGGCCGACGCCAACAGCTGGCTTGATGACATCACCTCAACAATCGTCACCGGTACCTACGTCGCACCGAACGCTGGCACCGTGCCAGTGGGGGAGATTCATCAGCAATGGCTCAAAACGCAGGCACACGTTAAGGATTCAACGAAAGCGGCACGAGCGTCAGCGTGGACTGTGCACGTGCAAAGCCGCTGGCAAGACGTAGCCGTCGCCGAGGTTCAGACGTCTGCGATCAGGGCGTGGGTCACCGAACTTGCAGAGGGCGCCGCAGCTCCCACAATCGAGAACGCGCTGGGTGTCCTGCGTATGGTGCTGGCCCTGGCGGTCGAGGACAAACGGATACCGCGCAACCCGTGCGATGGGGTGAAGGCGCCGCGGCGGAAACACTCGGTGCGGGCGTACTTGACTCACCAGCAGGTCGCGGAGCTGGCCGCAGCGATGGACCGTGACGCACTGGTGATCCGGTTCCTGGCGTACACGGGTTTGCGGTACGGGGAGATGGCCGCGCTGCGCGTGCAGAACTTCGACATGCTGCGCCGCCGGGTCAATATCCGCGAGTCGGTGACCGAGGTCGTCGGCAAGCTCACCTGGTCCACGCCGAAGAACCACGAACGCCGCTCGGTGCCGTTCCCGCGGTTCCTCGTTGACGATCTCGCTGCCCAGATGAAGGGCAAGCGCCGCGAGGACCTGGTGTTCTCAGCGCCGGCCGGCGGAGTGCTGCGCATTGCGACATTCCGCACCCGCGTATTCAACCCGGCTGTCGACAAGCTGCGCGGGCTCGATGAGAACGGGAAGCCCACGACCGACTGGCCACGGCCGACGATGCACGATCTGCGGCACACTGCAGCGAGCTTGGCGATCAGTGCGGGGGCCAACGTGAAAGCCGTGCAAACGATGCTCGGACACAAGTCCGCGGCACTGACGCTGGACACCTACGCGGACCTGTTCCCGGACGATCTGGAAGCAGTCGCGGACGCCTTCGACGCGGCGGTGGCGGCACTGCCGAAAACTACTGCGGGCTAACTGCGGGCCACTGCCGAACCCGGCTGCTGATACGACAAGGCCCAGACCGGATTTCCCTGGTCTGGGCCTTGATGCACTGTCGGGGTGGCGGGATTCGAACCCACGACCTCTTCGTCCCGAACCACGCCACCTGGGGTTTTGATGACGTTGGGTACGTTGGCCCGCGTAAGTTTCCCAGCTCAGCTGTATTGGGTGGGTTGGCGCGCGCAGGAGTCGCGAAAATCTACTGCGGACTGCCTGCGGACTGAGACACCTTGGTGGTCAAGGCCGCTTCTGATCTACCGAGAGCGGGAACCTTGAAATCAGGATGTCAGTTTTCAAGGTTGAGGCGCTAACCTTGAAATTGCACTCCTGGAATTCAAGCTTGGCGAGTTGAGGTGGATCCGATGGATATCGAGGCGCTTCGTAACAGCCCGATCGGACGGTTGGTGCCAATCGGGGGTCATGACCCCCGATTAGGTGAGGCGTACGAATACGTCGCCTACGTGCCGGACCCCCTTCCTGCGGACCTCAAACTGGAAGCTCAGACCTATGCCGCGGTGATCGACGCCGCGGCGGCGATGGCACGTGCCGACCAAGCGTCTTCATTGCTGCCGAACCCGAGCCTGCTCGCTCGGCCGGCCACTCGTCGGGAAGCGGTAAGTACCTCCGCGCTGGAGGGCACCTACGCGTTCTTGGCGGACGTTTTCGAAGCAGACTTTCTCGAAGCTGAGGAGCTCACCAGTTCGGTCAGTGAGGTCAGGAACTACGTCACCGCAGCTGAGCGGGCATACGAACTCGTGGCCGAAGGGCAACCGATATCGGTTCGGATGCTCGAGGATTTACAGCGCGAACTCCTGCGTGGGACCGCCAGTGATGGCTCGCACGCGGGCAGCGTCCGCACCACTCAGGTTTTCATCGGACTCGGCAATCGGCGTGTCACGTCGGCTCGGTTCGTGCCGCCTCCGGCTGATCATCGGCTGCTCGACGGGTTGCGGCTGTGGCAGGACTGGATCCGGGAACCCAGCGCAATACCGACGATCATCCGAGTAGCGGTCGCGCACTATCAGTTCGAGACCTTGCACCCGTTTCATGACGGCAACGGCCGGCTGGGGCGTCTCGTCATGGCGCTGCAGTTGATGAGTGCTGGTGAACTGCGTTTTCCGGTCCTGAACATCTCACCGTGGCTGGAGCAACACCGCACCGAGTATCAGGACGGATTGTTGCGCGTGTCGCAGACCGGTGGATGGGACAGCTGGGTGTGCTTCATTTCCGCGGCCATCCATGCCGAGGCCTTGGAAGTCGTTGAGCGAGTGGACAAGCTCCTGGCGCTCCGTGAGGAATTTCAGGTGATCTTGCGCGGAGCCAAAGGGGTCTCGCTCAGGATCGCTGACGACCTGATCGGTTACCCGATGATCACGGCGTCGGCTGCGGCAGCGTTGCACGGTGTTTCCTACCAGGCAGCGAACACCGCCATCACAAAATTGGTGGACAAAGGAATTCTGCGCCAACGAACTTCGGGCCGGTACGACCGAATATTTCAGTGTGACGGTGTGCTCGCGGCTCTAGAATACTGAGCATTCGTCGGCGTGCTGGCGCGATTCACTGGCATGGAACGGCTGGTCGGACCCCCTATCCAGGTGGGCTACCAAGACGATCCAGTCGGCTATGGGCGGCGCCTGAACGCAAAGCTGCAGCAGTTCATGGACGCTTACTCGACGGGCTTGCAACGCCAGATTCCGACGGATCCGCAACCAAAGATCACGGCTGTGAATGGCCCTCGCATTCCTCGCTTCCACTAGTAGTGCGTTGCTCATTATTTCTGCGTGGCGGTGTCAGCTACTGGGGTCCGCGTTGCTTTGGTGGGCCACCAACTGGCTTCGCGTAGGAGTGTGGCGATCGCGGGCACGGTGAGGGTGCGCACGAGGAAGGTGTCGAGCAGCAGTCCGAAGCCGATGATGAGGCCGGCTTGGATCATGATTGCGACTGAGCCGACCATGAGGCCGAACATGCTGGCGGCGAATATCAGACCAGCTGAGGTGATGACGGCTCCGGTGTTTGCCACGGTGCGCAGGACGCCGACGCGGATGTTGGTCCCGGATTCTTCGCGGAGCCGTGAGACGAGCAGCATGTTGTAGTCGGCGCCGACGGCGACGAGGATGATGAATGCCAGTAATGGTACGGGCCAAGCGATTTCGTAGCCCAGTCCCCATTGGAATACCACAACGCCGATGCCGAGCGAGGCGAGGTAGTTGAGCACGACGGTGCCTAAGAGGTAGAGCGGTGCCAGGAGTGCGCGCAGCAGTAGGACCAGGATGACGCCGACGATGATTATGGTGGCGACGGCCAGTTGTGCGAAGTCGGCCCATAGGAATCGTTGGATATCGGAGTTGACGGCGGGGAAGCCGGCGACGGATACGGTGGCGTCGGCGAGCGACGTGTTGGGTCGTGCGGTGTTGGCGGTGTCGGTGATGCGGCTGGCGAGCTCCATGGCTTCGACGCTGTAAGGGTCGTGGCTGCTTTCGATCATGAACCGCGCGGTCTTGCCGTCCGGTGAGAGGAATTGCTTGGCAACATCGGTGAATTGCCGGTTCTCGAATGCATTAGCGGGCAAGTAGAAACCGCTCGAGGAGTCGGAGTCCGCCGCTGCGCGTGAGGAATTCTGTAGTTGGGTGGCGATCTGGCTCATACCGGACAGCATTTCGATGTTGCTGTCGGCGAGGGTGCGGACACCGGTCGCGAGTGCTTGAGCGCCGGAGGCGAGCTGTCCGATTCCCTCCTGCAATCGGCGGAGATTGGTGGCTAGGTCGGCGGGGTCACCGAGGGCTCCGAATGCCTTGTCCAGCGAGGCGACTGCGTTCTGGACGTTGGAGAGGGTGCCACCAACGGTGGCATTGGTCGCGGGATCGTAGCGGTCCCCGAGGTCGGCGATCTGGTCGAAGAATCCGCTGTCGCGCAGGCTGACCAAAATCTTCACCTGGTCACGAATTTGGGCGCACTGCGGGGTGGCGGCACACCACGGTGAGGTGTTGAGCGCGCCCACGAGTGGATCGAGCTGGGTGATCGCGTTCTGCGCCTGGTTGGCCAGCGGTCGCAGTCCTGGGCCGGATTGGATGGCTTGGTCGACGGCGGGGGCGGTGGCGGAAAGTTGTTGCAGCAGTGGGCGGAACTGGTTGACCTGAGTTCCCGCGGATTGAGCTTGGGTGAGGATTCCGGCCAGTGGCGCGAGGGCGGTGCGCACCGTGCCATCGAGTTGGGCGAGGCCGTCGGCGAGCTGGTCGGCGCCGCCGGTGAGTTTGGCGAGGTCGTCCTTGCGTGAGTTGCCCTCGGCGACCGCGCCGGCCATTTTCTCGCCGATCTGGCCGTTCTGCCAGGCCAGTTCTGCTTGGTCGAGGCGCTCCCCGGTGGGGCGGGTGACTCCGGACACCCTGGTGACGCCGGGGATCTGGGAGACGCGAGAGGCCATCTCGTCGAGATCGGCCAGCCCCCTCCCGGTCCGCATGTCGGTCGGGTTCTCTACGACGAGGAACTCGCTGATGACGACGTCCTTGCGGAAGTGGCGGTCCAGAAGTTGGTAGCCCTGGTTGCTGGCCGTGGTGTCTGGTTGTCCCTTGCGGTCGTCGTAGCTGATTTTGATGGTCGCAGCGGCTGCCGACAGGGCGAGCAGGATGGCCAGGCTGACGATCAGCAGTGGCACCGGACGGCGGACCACGGCGACGGCGACGCTGTTCCAGTAGCGGCGGGTGCGATCGGATTTGGGTTCACCGATGCCGCGTTTGGCGGCTAGCGACAGCACGGGTGGCAGCAGGGTGACGGTCGCCAGAAATCCGAACAGCACGGCGATGGCACACGCGGGGCCCAGGGCGGCGAAGACGCTGAGCCGCGCGAAGACCATGGCCAAGAACGCGAGTGCCACGGTGGCGGCGGACGCCAGGATGACGCGCCCGATGCTGGCGGTGGCGTGGATGATCGCCTGATCGGCGGGTACTTGGGCGCGGCGCTGCTCGTGGTACCGGCTGATCAGAAAAACTGTGTAATCAGTTCCGGCGCCGAGCAGGATCGCCGTCATGAATGCGACGGTGAACTGGGAGACCGGCATGCCCATCTCGCCGAGGGCGGATAGCACGCCGCGCCCAACCGCCAGGCTCAACCCGATTACCAGCAGTGGCAACAGCGCGGTGAACACTGACCGGTAGACGATCAGCAAGATCAGGGCGATCACGCCGGCGGTAGCGATCGAGATCAACAGCAGGTCGTGCTCGGCGGAGGCGATCATGTCGCTGAAGGTCGCCGGTGGTCCCGTCACTTGGACGGTCGTGGTCGATCCGGTGAACACCTCCGCGGCGATGTCGCGCACCGCGTTCAAGGATTCGGCTGCCGTGGGGTCTCCGAGGGTGCCGGTGACACCGACGGGCAGATACCAGGCTTTGCGGTCGGCGCTGACTGCCTGAGCTTCGGTAATCGGATCGGCCAGCAGGTCCTGCACCAGCAGGACGTGGTCGCCCTCGGCCTGCAACCGGCGCACGAGTTCGCCGTAGCGCTGCCGTGCAGTTGGAGTCAAGCCAGTGGGGTCTTCCATGGCGACGAACACCATGGTTTTCGAGCCTTCTTCGCCGAACGCGGCGCTCATGCGGTCAACCGTCTGCAAGGACGGGGCGTCGCGAGGAATGAGGTCCACCGACTGTTGGCGCACCACGGTTTCCAGCTGTGGGAACAGCAGCGCGAGAACCACCGCGGCGCCTAGCCATACCCCGATGACGAGCGCTTTGTGTCGGAGGGTGAACCGGGCCAGGGTCGCCAACCGTTCGCTGTACTCGCGAGTGTCGGCCGGGTCGGTGGATCCGTTGGCGCGCCGACCAGGCCGCTTGGCCTGGCTTGGGGCATCTGCACTGCCGTCGGTCACTTGGCCTCCACTGGTAGCGATACTGCCGGTATCGGTACGCTACCGCACGTAGTGCAAGTGGTGACGGCGACCGGTGGGGGCCTCGCTCAAGAGCGTCATGAGTCGACTCCCTACGGGATTGCGGCGGGCCAGTCGGCCGCGAATACCTGCACGGCGTGCAGGGCGCCTCCTACCGCCACCGTCGCCAGTGCCGCACGATCACTGCTGGGGGCGGGAATGACGACAGCCGCTGCCACGTCTCTGAGAACTCGAAGTTTGAGCGTTCTGATCGTCAATCGCTGCCCTCCGCGGAGTCCTATGGTGGCACGCGCCCCCATTGGGGGCGGATGCTACCAAAGTGTTGCGACCTACTGTGGCTTGCCAAGATGGACATGTGCGGACGCGGTCGAAGAGATGGGGCGGGCGTACCGGTGCTGAACGCCGGGCGGAGCGCCGTCAGCGCCTCATTGATGCCGCGACGGAAATCTGGAGTGAAAGCGGTTGGGCAGCAGTCACGATGAGAGGAGTGTGCGCCAAAACCGGCCTGAACGACCGTTACTTCTACGAAGACTTCAAGACCCGCGACGAGTTACTTGTCGCTGCATGGGACGGCGTGCGCAACGAGATGCTCGGTGAGGTTTCTGCGACGCTCGCAGAACGCATCGGGCAGCCGCCGATGGAGACCATCCGCGTGACCATCGCCGCGGTGGTCGACCGGATTGCAGAGGATCCGGGCAGGGCGAAGATTCTACTGGCTCAACACGTGGGCAGTTCCCCGCTTCAGGATCGGCGCGCTGTCGCACTGCAGGAGGCGACACACCTGGTGATCGCAGCCAGTGAGCCACACCTGAGGCCGGAAGCCGATGAAACCGCCCTTCGGATGGACACACTGGTGGCCGTTGGTGGCTTCGTCGAATTGATCACCGCATGGCATGCAGGTTTGCTTGACGTCATCCAGGGGGAGATCGTGGAGCACACGAGTCGGCTTGCCGAGACGCTCGCCGAACGTTATTTGGTCGACGACGCTGGCCTCTAATGTTGTACAGCGGCGTTCATGTGTTCAGTCCGGAATGAAGCAAGCGGAGGCACCTCGACATTCGCGAAGCGCGGCCGGGAGGCGCCAGAAGCTAACTCTGAGGTTTGGCTTTGGTCGTGGCCGACTCGACTGCGTTCTGCAGCAGCACATAGCTGCCGAGGCTGCCCAGGAAACCTGCGCAGTGCTGAACGAGTTCATCGGTGGTGAACTCGAGTTCTCCGTCGAGCCAGCGGCGCAAGACTTCGAATAACCCACCCACACCCAATGTCGAGGCCAAATGGGCAACGCCCACTGCGGAGTCGGCGATGTCAAGGTGAAGTCTGGCCTCACGCAATACGAGGTCGGTGAAACCGGTCATCATGTCGCTGCGTAACTCCCGAAGCAGCGGCTCCGTTGCAGATTCCACGAACAAGATCCGACCCAGTCGAGGATCATTGTTGATCATGCTGACCAGCCCGCGGATCGGCGCGTACGCGAGCACCTCGGGTGGGGCGCCGGCATCGGGGATCGCGTCAACTATCACCTCCTGGAAGGTTGCGTAGAGCTGCTGGTAGACAGCTCGCAAGAGGGCGTCTCTGTCAGGGAAATGCTGATAGAAGTAGCGTGACGTCACGCCGGACTCAGCGCATACGGCAGTCACCGTGGCGGCGGCAACGCCGTGCGTGCCGATCAACTCCATCGCGGCCTCGATGAGACGCGTGCGCCTGTTCCGGTGACGCTCCTCGGCGGACATCCCGCTGTACACCCGCACCGATCGCACAACGCATAGCTTGCCATCTAATTCTGACTAGGCGTAAAGTCAGATCATCAGTGCCCATGACAACAGGAGAACAACATGAGCGACGATTCGTCCACACGGCCCACCACGCGGGTCGTCCCGAAGCCCCGCCGTGTCCGATTCGACATGCCTGCTGGGACCAGCCGGCAGCACTTCGTCGAGGGCGACTTGGTGATGAGCCACTTTGTGTCCACCTTGTCGGCCACGTTCCCCGAAGGCGAAGACTTCTTCATCCGGTCTGTCCGCGAGTACCGGGACCACATCAGCGACGCTGACCTCAAGGAGGCGGTTAAGGGATTCATCGCACAAGAGGCCACCCACCGACACCAGCATCGGCTGCTCAACGATCGGCTCCAAGCGATGGGCTATCCCACCGCTGGGATCGATCGGCACACCAAAAAGTTGGTGGACCGCCTTGAAAAGCGATTCTCTCCCAAGATGCGCCTGGCCGTCACGGCAGCCCTCGAGCACTACACCGCGACGTTCGCCGAGATCATTCTCACCAGCGATGAAGCTCAAGAACTGATCGGCTACACCGAAGTGCGGCCGATTCTGCTGTGGCACGCACTGGAAGAGTGCGAGCACAAGGCCGTCGCTTTCGATGTCTACGAGACGGTCGGCGGAAGCGAACGCACCAGGGTCTGGGGTATGCGGATCGCCAGTCTCCTATTGTTCACCGAGTTGGTCATCCAGACCACCCGCTCTCTGGCCGGCGATCGTGCCGCCTACAACCCGGTGCGGTTGCTGCGCAGCCTTCGAGCCTTCCGTCATAACCCGCTGTTCAGCCGAGCAGCGATTGAGCGCTTCCGTTCCTACACCCACGCCGGGTTCCATCCCGACGACTGGGATAGCGCAGAAATCCTCGAACGTTGGACCAAGGAACTCTTCGACGCCGATGGCGGCCAACAGCTACGGAGTAACGTGTAGGTCGACAAGTACTTTTGTGGTGAAAGCCGCCATATGGAACGACCTCTTCACGAAGAAGTGCGTTGCGCCGTGGCCGCATCGCGCGTTCAGGCATTCCGCTGATGCGGGCGGAAGGGCCATTACCGCCGTCCCGTCAGCGTCCGAAGACGTCCCGGCAAATCTGCACACAAGTTGGCGCCGTGTCAGCGAGCGCGCATGTCTTGTACGAACTGCTGTCCGGAGTTGCGATGCCGTTCGCGTCGGTGACGAGTCCGGTGCCGGCAGCGACGGGTTGGGGCATGAGCACCGCCCTAGTACTTCGCATGGCGAACGTGCCGATAAGCGTCACGAGGCTGTCCTCGGTGTTGTGAACGGCCTGTTCCTGACGACCGTGTTGGCTCACTTCATACACTGGCCGAAGCGCTGGAGATTTGGTGTGCCAAGCCTGTCCGAGTGCGAAGGACTATGCGGCCCACTCCTGTTGCCTTACAACGGTATTCTCTACATTTCGGGAATCAGTACTGTAGCCGGTTTGCTGGAGAATGGTCGCCGAGGTGCGGTCCGTGGCGCGATCGTCCCGCTGGTGGGTGTTCCAGTTCTCCTTCGACTGCAGCGGATGGAATTCCGTCGGCTGAGTCTTCAGGCCCGGCGCAATCCTCGGTGGTGGAATCGCCGTCTGCAGATGCAACCGCCCGACCGTTCGACATCGTCAGATCCTGACCAACAGGTGCTAGGGGCAGAGTCATAGCACGGAGTCGACATGGCGAGCCGATCACCCTTCAGCCAACGGAGGGTCGAACTCCGTCAGGGGGCCATGCTTCGAGGCCATCTTCTAGCGGCACGTGCAAGGACCGCAGCAGCGCTGAGAACAATCTCCAATTCCCGATCGCGGCGACGAGTTCGACGAGGACGGCCGGGTCCCCGTGCAACGCACGCTGACACTCAGTCCAGGTCTCATCCGAGATGGTACCGTCACGCAACGTGTCGTCCGTCGCCGCCAGTACCGCCCGCTCGGCTTCGCCGAAGTGGCCGGCGTTCTGCCAGTCGCGCACCGCCAGCAGGTCGCGCTCGGGCACATCGAGCAAGCGGGCAACCCTCCAGTGTTGCGTCCATTCATAGACCGAACCAGTGACCCAGCCGATTCGCATGATGATCAGCTCCCGCAGACGCGCATCCAGCGCGCCTTTCCACAGCAACGCTTCCAGCATTCCATGCAATGCAATGGCCACAGGGGGCTGATGAAGCGCGATCCTGAAACAGACAGTTCAGTCATGGCGTCCGGAATCCCACATTGACCGGCGCGCTCGCGGGCATCTGTCAGGGCAAGCATGTCAACCCGGCTTCGGCTGCTCACGGTGCTTCCTTTCGGTAGGGCGCCACTTGGCGCTGTTAGGCGATCGGCACAAAGACGTTGTGCAGAGCGGGAATCCGCTCCGACTCGGCGCCGGCCAGGACGTCGAGCAACTGCGGCAGGCCCGCGAAACCCGCGACGTCGCGGGACAACTCACTAAAGGGCCACCGCCCCGAGACCAAAAGCTCGATGGCGCTGCGGTAGGCGGGGTAGTCGACGCCCAACGAACCGAAGACGCGTAGTTCTTTGAAGACGAGTAGGTCTGGCTCGAAGCCCGGCGCTCCCCCGCCGCCGCGGGTGCCGGCGACCACCACGCGCCCGCCGAGCTGCGCAAGTGCGATGGCGTCCGCGAACGCGCCCGGCGCCTTCGCGGTGACGTCGACGACGACGTCTGCGAGCCGGCCGGTTGCTCGTTGCAGGGCCTGCACGGGGTCGTCTTAAGTGACGTCGATGGTCAGGTCCACGCCGAACTTGCGGGCTGCGGCCAACCGAGGCAGGTCCCGAGGGCCGAGCCCGGTCATCGCGACGAACGCCCCTTCGGCCTCCTTGGCCGCTATGGCGGCGCAGATCCCACGGATGCCTGGCCCGAGGATCGCGACGACGTCGCCAGGCCGCGTCTCCGGCACCATGGCCGCCCATTTGATCCCCGCGCCAAGTGGGTTGAACAACGTAGCGACGATTGGGTCAAGTCCGTCCGGGACGGGCAAGAGCATGGAATCGAACGGCAGATGGAGGTGGGTTGCGTAGCCGCCCCACAGGCCAGGAGCGATGTCTACATCGACAAGCCGAACATTGTGGCCAGTCCGTTGCGCGAGCACCTGCGATACTCGCCGCGCCGGCACTCGTGACACTCCCGGCATGATCGGAAGACCTCGACGGCGACTCGCTGACCCGCCGACAGGCCCCAACGTGCGCGTGCAGCGTCGCCGACTTCCTCGAGGATGCCGACGATTTCGTGTCCGGGGATGAAGGGGAAGCCCACCGGCAGGTGTCCGCTGAACTGTTCGTGGTCAGTCCCGCAGAGCCCGCATGCCTCTATCCGGAGGAGCCAGGACTCGTCATCGACGCGCAGCACCGGAAGAGTGCGCCGCTCAAGGTTGCGGGGCCCCGTCAGCGCAAGCGCGTCGGCGTTCACAACAGTTCGAACTCGACGTGCCCGTCCGCGTGGCGCACGCTGACCTGCTGACCAACGAACATCTCTTCTGACATTGCCATCGCCACCTGGGCGTCGTCGTTGCGTGCCACGACCCGGCGGCCGTCGCTCAAGCGCGCGAAAACCGGCACCCAGGACGGCCCCTGGTCGCGGTCGTGCACCACCGTGTAGCCGTCTATCGTCGCCTGACCCGATGCGTCGGCGGGCGGCGCGACCTCAAGTGCGGTGGCATCAATCGCGGACTGTGCCTGGACCATGTCCGGTGTCTGCCATCCGGTTGGCGGTGGCGTCGCCGACCACAAACCCAGCGAGTGCTTGGTGATGTACCAGCCGAGCCCGGACACGAGTCCGACGCCGCCAGGTTCGCTTCGGCAGCGTCGCACCATCTCCACGATCGAATGGCTGACGTAGTTGTTACCCGGTCCGCCGTGGTAGGGCAATCCGCCGGTCACCGTGAACCCGCGGGCATCCGCCGGGTCGAGATCGAAGGCGTCGATCGCCGCCTCGACCGCGGAAGGAAAGCACGAGTAGAAATCGAACCATGTGACGTCGTCGACGTGAAGTCCGCTGGCAGCCAGCACTGCCTCGCCGGCGGCCCTTATCCCCGCGGAACGACCCAGCTCCGGCCGCTGCACCGGAAAGTAGACGTCATTGCAGGTGGCCGACGTCCACGGGAAGACCCAACGATGCCGAGGCACTCCGAGTTCCTCGGCGGTTTCGGCAGCCAAGATGACGAAGGCGGCCGCCATGTCGACGGCGATGATGCTGTTGAGCAGCTTCGGGTACGGCTCACCCACCATCCGGTTGTCCGGGGAGACCGCGCTGAGCTCATCGGCACTACGGGCACGGGGAAACCAGGCCTGTTCGGAATGTCTTGACGCTTCGAGCGTGAACGGAGCCATCAGGTTCCCCAGCCAGCGGCGCTGCTCGTCGAATGTACGGCCGGCTCGAGCCGCAATCGCCGACTCGAAAATCGGGTACACCTCATGCGGCCAATGTAGCCCGGCGCGCATCTCGGCTGGGCTCAGTCCCGGGCGTGTGTCGCCCAGTGATTCGTCTTGTGCGGCAACGGATTTCGGCTCCATGAGCGCGCCACCCGATGTGACCTT
Source organism: Mycolicibacterium lutetiense (assembly GCF_017876775.1). Classification (NCBI taxonomy): domain Bacteria; kingdom Bacillati; phylum Actinomycetota; class Actinomycetes; order Mycobacteriales; family Mycobacteriaceae; genus Mycobacterium; species Mycolicibacterium lutetiense. The sequence continues at coordinate 3,844,184 of NZ_JAGIOP010000002.1, forward strand.
GCGCGCTGACGCACCGCTCTCCGCTCCGACTACCAGCACGGCGTCGCTGACGCCGCGCCAAATACGCCGGCCCAGTTCCTCGACAAGGTACTGGGGCGTATTTCCGCCGACCGGACAACTGATGCGATGGTTCGGTGCGAGCCCAGCCGCTTCGGCGATCCTCGACGCGGGATTGTCGCGCGAAGTCAGCAAAATCCCCGGCGTCGCCACTGTATCGATCCGATGTCCGATCGTGGCCGACGCATCCTGGAGTGCTCGGCGCGCGGCCTCGGCAGCCAGATCGATGGGGTCTACGACGCCTTCGCCGCGATGTGTGAGTTCACCGACGCCGACGACAACCGGGGTGCGCGGTGGGATGGCCAACGGTCAGGTCACGTTCACCGTTGAGGTCTTCTATGCGACACGACTGCAATATTGTCACATCCGTTTCCATGCGACAACCGCGGGTGTTCGACAGAGCGAGTCCCTTGACAGGGCATACTCGTACCCGTGACGAAGAGACCGTTGCGGCGGGGCGACGCGACTCCTGGGCGAAACCGCGATATGGCGCGCGATCGCCTACTCGACGCCGCCGAAACGTGCATGCAAGGCAAGGGGCGGTCGGGCACCACGATGGAGGATATCGCCAGGCAAGCGGGCGTATCGCGCGCCACGGTCTATCGCTACTTCGCGAGTCGCGAATCCGTCGTATCCGGTGTCATCGTCCGCGCAGCGGAACGCTACCTGCACCGCACCAGCGGACGGATCTTGGCGCACATCGACTTGGGCTCTGCCATATTGGACTTCGTTTCAGTCACGGTGCGCGCGGCACGCCGCGAACCGATAATCGGCATGCTGTTCGCCAGCGACGACGAACTCGCCGGCGTGGGACTGGCCGAGGGAACGTCGGTGGCGCTGTTCGAACTCGTCGCCGAGTTTCTGCGACCCGTGTTCGCCGCGCACTGGCATCAACTCGAAGCCGGCGTTTCGGTCGATGACGCCGCCGAATGGATTCTGCGCATCATCCTCAGCTTGCTCTCGGTTCGCGGCCCCCGGCACCGCAGCCCCGAAGGAATCGACGCTTTCTTGCGCCGATTCCTGCTTCCCGCGCTACTGGCCGACACTCACAGTTGCATTGCTGCGACAACTGCGGAGTAGTGTCTCAGCGATGGCATCGGTATCGCTGAACGAAACGAGGCGCTGACCATGGACTTCCCCCAGTTCAACAAGCAAATAGCCGAGGAGCTCCAGCACGCGGGGGGAACCTCGGGAGGGCTCGCCAAGTACTTGGACTTCCGCCACATCGAGTTCTCCGCCGGGAGACTGGTAGTGGAAATGGACGCCCGAGCCGATTTGTTGACTCCTTTCGGCACTCTGCATGGCGGATGCCTGTCAGCGATGGTCGACCACTGCTTGGGCGTGGTGTTCTATCCGGTGATCCCACCTGGGTCATGGGTGGCCACAACCGAATTCAAACTGAACCTCCTACGTCCGGTGTCCAGTGGAGTCTGCGTTGCGGTCGCCGACATCATCGCGCTGGGGAAGCGTAGCGGCGTCGCCAGGATCGACATCACCAATACGGGACGCCCGGTATGCGCCGCACAGGGAACAGTGACCGTCGTCGCCCAGAGCGCCTCGTGATCCGGTCGCGGAACGAGAACGCTGCCCAAGGCGACCATCGAGGACACAGCAAATGACCTCAACGTTCGAGCGCGTCCGCAACGAAGACGGAACCGCCCTTGCAGCCGATGTCTACCGACACGAATCCGCCCGCGCGGTCGTCATACTGCTGCACGGCGGTGGACAGAACCGCCATGCCTGGGCGACTACCGCGCGCCGCTTACACGCGCGCGGGTATACCGTCGTCGCTTACGACGCCCGCGGTCACGGCGACAGCGAGTGGGACCCCGATGGTCGATACGATCTCGACCGACTTGCATCCGACCTGCTGTCGATTCGCCGATATGCCAGCGATGGCCGCCCGCCAGCTGTCGTTGGCGCATCCTTGGGCGGCATGACGGTGTTGGGAACGCATTTGGTGGCGCCTGCCGATCTGTGGGGAGCCGTCGTACTGGTCGACATAACTCCGCGAATGGAGTTTCACGGAGCACGCCGCGTCGTGTCTTTCATGGGCGCCCATCCCGACGGATTCGATACGCTCGACGCGGCCGCGGACGTCATTGCCCAGTACAACCGGCATCGCGCTCGGCCCAAGAACTTGGACGGTCTCCGAAAGGTCTTGCAGCAGCGCGACGACGGTCGGTGGATCTGGCGATGGGATCCGGCGTTCATAGCTTCCAACTTCGAGTTCCTGCAGGGCGACCCAGCAACTGGTGCCAAAGAATTCGGCGCCATAAGCGACCTTCTCATCGAAGGGGCCCGCCGCGTGCGAGCACCAACGCTTCTCATTCGCGGCGTTCACTCCGACGTGACGTCGCAGCAGTCGGTCGAGGAGTTCCTCGAAGTCGTACCGCACGCCGAGGCTGTCGACGTTTCGGGCACGGGCCACATGGTTGCGGGCGACGACAACGACGCCTTCACTTCGGCAGTCGCAGATTTTCTCGACCGCACGCTGAACGACTCGTCGGACTGAGCGTCTTTCAGGGCCCTGCGATGGCCGCGGCCCGGCCACTCTGGTTCGTTGTCGAGGTGTCAGAACTACCTCCATGAACGGAACCCCGGCGGCGCAGTATCGGCGCATCCGAAGGCAGCGATGCCAAACCGTATGGTTCGACCATCGCCTGGGCCGAATTATCATTCGAACCGAAGCATTTTGCTGGTGGGCGCTGTCCAGGTCGGATCGAGCGGTCGGAGTTCTCCGAACCAGTGCCCGCACACCTTGACGAACACACCCGCCGCCGGGGCGACCCGGATCAGATCGGCGCTGCTGTTGGGATCTTGGAGTCAGTCGACGGCCGGGGGCGAGTCCAGAGGACAGCCTACTGCTATCCAGGCTTCAGCTTCGGTATGCGGGAGGCGGGCGGGCATATCCGGCGCCCGATTCGACCACCTCGTCAGAGCGGCGGGCGTTCCTTCGCATGAGCAGTTCCGGAAACTTCGTGGCCGAAACGATCGAGAAAGTCGTCTATTGCGGCCAGGGCGGTGCTGATCGTTCCTCGCAATGGGGCTGCTCCGGCCGCGAAGGCCGCAAACAAGGTTATTGCGAGCAGACAACTCATGCCTCCGCCTTCCTCTTCACGCGCATCCGTTCGCCGTGGCCCACAGCAATGCCTCGTTCGGCTGCTGAAATGGTAAAACGTGGCTCACCGCTCCTTAACAGCGTAGATACCCGGATCCGCGATCGGTATGTCTCGAAGGGTCGAACCTGCGGGCGTCTGTTGTCTCGCAAAGACAAGTAATCGAGTACGGTCGCAGCTGTGCTTGATTCATCCGAAGTTCAAGACACCCCCGGTCACGCGGTTCATCACCTATTCCGAGACCTCGGCGACCTCGTCAGAGAATTGCCCGAGTCCATACATGGCCTTCTGATTGAGCAAGTTGCCGAACTCGCTGCCGATCAACAGCTCAAAGAGCTACTGAGTGACACCGTCGCCGCGAACGTAGACACTTGGTTCTCCGTCGTCCGTCACTCGATCCCGTTCGACCGCATGGAGTCACCGACGGCCGCCCTTGAACACGCCCGGAGGATGGCGCAACGCGAGGTACCCGTCAACGCGCTGCTGCGGGCATACAGGCTCGGGCACCAGTATGGATTGAACCTCATCATCGCTGGCCTTCGGAGCGCGGACCTACCGCCCGAGGAGAAATTGGCGCTCATTGAACACATCACCCGTGTGTCTTTCCGCTACATCGACTGGATGTCTGAGCAGGTCTTGGAGACATATCAGACTGAACGCGCGGAGTGGGACGAGCGCCGACGAAGTTTGCGTGCACAAGCCATTCGAGACATCCTCAACGGACGCGACGTAGACCTGACCGAAGCGTCGTCGGCTATGAGGTACTTCTTGGGCGCAACGCATGTGGCTCTCATGGTATGGCTCGACCGAGATGCGGGCGCCGACACCGACGAGTTCATCGCCATGGAGCGCTTCATGCAACACGCGGTCTCCGCCACTGGAGCGAAGCAATCGGTCTACTTCTCCATCGACCGCCTCGTCGGATGCGCATGGATGACGGTTCACCGCCCGTCGGACTATTTATCGCAGCTGCGCGACTTCGTCCGGGCTCAACCTGACGGCCCAAGACTTTCCGTCGGTGAACCACTTCCGGGGATTGAAGGCTTCCGCCGCACCTACCGACAGGCTGAGCAGGCCCGTGTGGTCGCGGTGGCAGCCGACGGCTCCTCACGGCACCGGATCGTCGCTGCACGAGATCCCGGTGTGGCCCTGGCCTCGATGCTGATGACCGATGACGCGACTCTGAAGGAATGGATTTACGATGTGCTGGGCCCGTTGGCTCAGAACACTGCATCGGACCAGCGTCTACGAGACACGTTGAGGGTGTTCTTGCGTGCCGGTTCCAGCTTCAAAGCCGCCGCCAACGAATTGCAGATACACGCCAATACCGTCAAGTATCGCGTAAATCGAGCACTCGAGCGCCGCGGTCGCCCGATCGCCGCGGAACGATTAGACGTCGAGGTCGCCCTACTGATGTGCTATTGGCTCGGCGAAGTAGCACTGAACCCAACACAAGCCTTGGGGCGGTCCTAGTCGTTCGTGTCCCGCGAACGCCCTTGCTGCGTAACTGTGCCGTCTACTGACGAACACGCCGAATCTGAGGATGGTCAGCGCGACGATCCGGCGCCGCCCGGCCTGATAATCCGAGTTCGATTCATGTTTCGACGCTGCCGCGGGGCTCTGCTGCGGGCAGGCTGATCGAGTGGAGTCGTCGATCGCCGCCGTACGGAGCTGAAGCAACCCATTCACCGAAGCTCATCGACGTCAGACACGCTCAAGCACCCATCGCGCAAGGCGACAGGCGAGTCGTGGCGCAGGTTGCGACTTGTCGGCCCAGACAACCAGGAGGCATAAGCCTTGATCCACCGATGAGCTGTCGTGGCTGAGGCTGGAATGGTTTGGTGGTCGCTTGCTGGCTGTGAGCAGGGGGTATCGGCTGGTCTGTCCAGCTTTTTCCTGTGTGCTCCGGTCGTGGCCTTTCGGCGGATTGGTCAGGTGGGGGCGGTTGCTGGCGGGCTGTGGCCGATGGTGTTGCGCCACAATCGGAGCCAGTTGTCGGTTCCGGTCGAAAAGTGAGCAGGTAGTTCCGGTCGAAAAGTGAGCACTTCACCTTTCGATTGGAGAGTGATCACTGTGGAGGATTGGGCGGAGATTCGCCGGCTGTATCGGTCGGAGAAGCTGTCGCAGGCTGCGATCGCACGGCGGCTGTCCTTGTCGCGAAACACCGTGGCCAAGGCGCTGCAGGCGGATGGGCCGCCGCGCTATGAGCGGGCGCCGGTGAAGACCTCGGGGTGGGCGCAGATCGAACCGGCGGTGCGTGCTCTGCTCACCGATTTTCCGACGATGCCTGCGACGGTGATCGCTGAGCGGGTCGGTTGGGCCGGTGGGCATTCTTGGTTCGCCGAGAACGTGACCAGGATCCGGCCCGAGTATGCGCCGCCCGATCCGTGCGATCGGTTGGTGCATCTGGCCGGTGAGCAGGTGCAGTGCGATCTGTGGTTCCCCGGCCAGCTGGTTCCCGATCACGCCGGTGTGTTGCGGTCGTTTCCGGTGCTGGTGATGGTGGCCGCCTACTCGAGGTTCATCGCCGCGATGATGATTCCGTCGAGGGTCACCGGGGATCTGCTGGCCGGGATGTGGCAGCTGATCGCCCGCGATATCGGTGGTGTGCCTCGGAGCCTATTGTGGGACAACGAGTCCGGGATCGGTCAACGCCGGCGCCTTGCTCAAGGGGTTGCCGGGTTCTGTGGGGTGTTGGGCACCCGGCTGATTCAGGCCCGACCCTATGACCCCGAAACAAAAGGGGTGGTGGAACGTGCCAATGGCTACCTGGATACGTCGTTTCTGCCCGGGCGCACCTTCGCCTCGCCAGAGGATTTCAACGCTCAGCTGCAGGGCTGGCTGAGCTCGTATGCCAACCGGCGCATCCACGCGGGCACCCGGATGATTCCCGCGGATGCACTGGTCGCGGACCGGAAAGCGATGGCCGCCCTTCCGCCGGTGGCCCCGGTGACCGGCACGACGGTGACCACACGACTGGGCCGCGACTACTACCTCAGCCTCGGCGGCAACGCCTACTCGGTGCATCCGGAGGTGATCGGCCGGATGATCACCATGAAGGCAAGTTTGGATCGAATCATCGCACTGTGTGGTGATCGTGTGGTTGCAGATCATGAACGGCTCTGGGGCACAGCAGGATTAGTTTCCGATCCCGAACATGTGGCTGCGGCGGCGGTGCTGCGCGAACAGTTCCGCACCCGCCCGACTGCCGGCGCCCACCTCGATATCAGCGTCGAAGTCGCTGACCTGAGTGCCTACGACACGATCTTCGGGACCGGGGAGGTCGCCTGATGGCCACCACCAAGCGCACCCCAGCCCCGGGTGAGGCCGACAAACTGATTGCTCATCAAGCCCGACTGCTCAAGGCCCCGCGGATCGCCACGCACTATCACCGACTCGCCGAGCAAGGCCGTGAGGCGAACTGGTCATTGGAGGACTATCTCGGGGCAGTTTTGGCGGTGGAGTCCAACGCCCGTGCTGAATCCGGTGCCCGACAAAGGATCCGGTATGCGGGGTTCCCGGCGATCAAAACGATCACCGATTTCGACTTCACCGCCCAACCCGCTGTGGACCGCGCTCAGATCGCCCGCCTGGAGGGCGGGGGCTGGCTGGCTGAGGCCCGCAATATCGTTCTGCTAGGCCCGCCGGGCACCGGCAAAACGCATCTGGCGACCGCGCTGGCGATCGCGGCCGCCCACGCTGGGCACCGGGTCGCGTTCGCCCCGGCCACCGGCTGGATCACCCGCCTGGCCGAAGCGCACCGCATCGACCGCCTCGACGCCGAACTGCGCAAGATCTCCCGATACGGATTGATCGTCATCGACGAGGTCGGCTACATCCCCTTCGACACCGAGGCCGCCAACCTGTTCTTCCAACTGGTCTCGACCCGATACGAGAAATCATCGATCATCCTGACCTCTAACCTGCCGTTTTCGCGGTGGGGGCAAGTTTTCGGTGAGGCCACCATCGCCTCGGCGATGATCGACCGGATCGTCCATCACGCCGATGTCATCGCCCTCAAAGGTGCGAGCTACCGCATCAAACACACCGCGATCGAGTCACTGCCCTCCGTGGAAGTCGATCGTCAGGCAGACTCAACCCCGTAAACCTGCTCACTTTTCGACCGGAGCAGGCTGCTCAGGATTCAACCGGAGCTGACACCAGTGCGTCGCCCACGGCCAGTGGGCTGGTAGGTGCAGGATGGGTCGGCGTTGGGGGCGGGCCAGTCGGGCCGGGATGGTGATGAGGCGTCGGCGCAGGGTGGCGCCGCGAGCCACCGCGTGTGCACCGCCGGCCAGGATGCCGGCGGCGCGCTGCAGGTTGTGGGCGATGGCCGCGCACAGTATCCAGGCAGAGTTCGCCCCGAAACGTCCCGAGGGCATGTGGGCCAGGGGTCCGTCGATGAGGTCGGCGAACACGGTTTCGATGATCGCGTGGCGGCGGTGAGTGATGTCAGCGACGTCGACGGGTTCGTCGGTGTCGGTGAAGAACGGGTGATATCGCCAGACCGGGAACAGGGCGTCGGGGTATCGGGCGTCTTTGACCCGGCGCACGATCAACCGTGCCGTGATCGGAGTCTTCGTGGAACTGAAAGCGGTGCAGGTGGTTTCGGCGACTTCGGCATCGGAGATCCAGGCACCGGTGTCGGGATCGCGGCGGGATAGCACACCGGGATCCACGCGGTGTCATTGATGTCGGCGATGGCCGCGACGACTGCGGCGGTCTTGGTCAGCACCAGCGAGAACCGGGCACCGGCGCGGCGGCAGGCGGTGACCACGCTGCTGTTGCCGTAGGCCGAGTCGCCGCGCACCAGGATGCGCCCGGTGACACCGGCGCCGCGGGCGGTGGCGACGGCTTGGGCGATCATGCGGGCCGCGCCTTTGCCCGAGTTGGTCTTGCCCGCCCGCAGTCGTGCTCCGGTGATCACCGGAGCGCAGTGTTCGGTGCTGATGGTGGTCACCAACGGGGAAAGACCCTTGCGCAGGATCTGCTTGCCGGCGATTTTGGTGTGGCCGTAGCTCGCACCTTGTTTGGCCTGGCCGTAGACCGGGCGCAGCAGTGAGTCGATGTCGATGAACACCCGCCCGTCGGCGCCGGGCAACAGATCGACACGCTCGCACAGAGCGCCCACGTGCTCACTGAGCACCGACTCCAGTTGCCGGGCATGGCCGAAGGTGAACTCCCGCAACAAGGTTCCGATGGTCGACGGGGCGTACACCTCGCCGAACAGGGTCTTCATCCCGCCGCTACGAACTACGTCGAGGTCGTCGATGCTGTCCGCGCCGGTGCACATCCCGGCGATCAGCGTGGTCAGCTTCGGCGACGGATTGGCCGCACCGGACTTGACCCGCTCGCAGCTGAACCGAACTTTGTCGGCCAATGACGATGACAGTCCGGTCTGCTCGGCAAGGGCCATCACCGGTACCAGGCCTGCGCACGACACCAGACGCTCATCATCGAAGACCGCCGACGATGCGGCGAACCTATGGGACACTTGCACCGGAAGTGCCTTTCCGAGTTGTGCCGATAAGTGCGTAGAGAACACTCATCATCGCAGCTCAGAGGGCACTTTCCTCATTCCGACACCCCACGACCAGCCAATTCATCGGTGGATCGAGGATAAGAACATCCGACAAGTGGCGCGCGTGGTCTTGCCACGCGCTAGACGTTAGCGACGATTAACATCTTCAGCTATTTGCAGCGGCGACCGTGGCTACTCGTCGTGACAACACTTCCCAAACCCGCGCTCCGCCTCCGGTGTCGTGCCTCAGCGCTGGACGACGCCGCCCTCGACGCCGGTGAATCGCTTGCGCAGCTCGGTCTTGAGGAGCTTGCCGGTGGCGTTGCGGGGCAGCTCGGGAAGGAGGTGCACTTCGCGGGGGCACTTGAAATGCGCCAGCCGTTCGCGGCACCAGGCGATCAGTTCGTCGGCGCTGGGTTCCTGCTCGGCGGCTGGGTCGGCCACCACCACCGCGACGACGCGCTCACCCCACTTGTCGTCCGGACCGCCGACCACCGCGGCGTCGAGCACACCGGGGTGACGGAACAGCACCTGCTCGACCTCGATGGGGTAGACATTTTCCCCGCCCGAGATGATCATGTCCTTCTTGCGGTCGACGAGCGTGATGTAGCCGTCGGCGTCGATCCGGCCGAGGTCGCCGGTGTGGAACCAGCCGCCCCGGAAGGCCTCGGCGGTGGTCGCCGGCTTCATCCAGTACCCGACGAACACGTTGGGTCCGCGCACCAGGAGTTCGCCGACGGTGTCGGCCGGGACGTCCCGGTCGTCGGCGTCCACGATGCGGGCATCGACGTGCATGGCGACCCGGCCGATTGATCCGGCCCGCGTCGTGATGTTGGCGGCGTCCAAGACCGAGACCATGGGTGCAGTCTCGGTCATCCCAAATCCCTCGGTGAAGGGGACGCCACGTTGCTGCATGAAGTCGATGACAGTCAGCGGCATCGGTGCGCCGCCGCCCATGGCCAGACGCAACGCGGAGAGATCGTAGGAGTCGAAGTCGGGCACCTGGGTCAGCGCCGACCACATCGCCGGCACCATGAACTGGACGGTGGCGCGGCTTTCGGCCATCGCCTTGAGCGTGCTCACCGGGTTGAACGACGGGAGGATCACGCTGGTCCCGCCGACGTAGAGCAATGGCAGCGTATGTACCCCGAGCCCGCCGATGTGGAACATGGGGGCGACTGCAACAGTCACGTCGCTGCCGGTCAGGCCTTGTTCGGCGCCCAGCACGTTGATGGCGTTCCACAGTAGGTTGTCGTGGGTGAGGATGGCGCCCTTCGGGCGGCCGGTGGTGCCCGAGGTGTACATGATGAACGCGGCGTCGCGGCCCTCGACGTCGCTGTCGAGAGGCTCGGGGGCGCCGCCGGAGAGCAGGTCTGGGTAGGCGATCTCGCCGTCGGCCGGGGCGCCCCCGGCCCGGACCGTGTGGCGGACCCGGACCCCCGGCTCGGCCAGCGCGCTGACCGCCGCCGCCGCGAGCGGCTCGTGGAACACGAACACGTCGGCGCCGGAGTCGGCGAGGATGTAGCCGATCTCCGGGCCTGCGAGTCGGACGTTGATCGGGATGGTGATGGCGCCGATCTTCGCGCAGCCGAGGAGGACCTCCATGAACTCGACCGAGTTCACCAGCAGTATGGCCACCCGGTCCCCCTTGCGGACGCCGAGACGCAACAGGTTCGAAGCGACCTGGTTGGTGCGCCGATCGAAGTCGGAGTACGTGAAGCTGGTGTCACCGCAGACGAACGCCGTGCGCTGCCCGTTGAGGAAGGCCCGTTTGGTGACCCACTGACCGATACCGCGATCCATGTTGATTTGCCTCCTCGGCAGTTTTGGTTGACAAATGCTCGGTAAGGCAGGACCCGGCCCCGGCGGGCGACCGATCACCACCGTCCGTCTTGTAGACCGAAGCGGACACGAACGGATGAAGGATGCTCAGTATGAGCGGGGCAGGTTCAGGCTGTGCTGAGCCACATAGTTGAGGATCATCTCTCGGCTGATCGGCGCGGTGCGCATCAGCCGCACCGGGCCCCAGAGAGTGGCCAGCCCGTACTCGGTGGCCAACCCGTTGCCGCCGTGGGTCTGGATCGCCTGGTCGAGGGCCAGGATGCCGGCCTCCGCCGCAGCGTATTTGGCCATGTTCGACGCCTCCGCGGAACCGGGGTCGCCGGCGTCGTGCAGTGAGGCCGCCCGCTGGGTCATCAGCCGGGCCAGCTCCAGCTGGATCTTGGCGTGCGCAAGCGGGTGGGACAGGCCCTGGTGGGCTCCGATCGGCACGTCCCAGACCTTGCGCTCGCGCGCGTAGGCCGACGCCTTGTCCAGCGCGTAGCGGCCGATGCCGTTGCCCAGGGCGGCGCCCATGATGCGTTCGGGGTTGAGGCCCATGAACACCTGACGCAGACCGTCGTTTTCCGCGCCGATCAGGTTCTCGGCCGGCACCCGCACGTCGTCGAAGAACAGCGTGAACTGCTTCTCCGGTGTCACCGCCTGCACCGGGATGAGGGTCTTGGTCAACCCGGGCGCGTCGGTCGGGACCACCAGCAGGCTCAGCCGTCCGCGGCCGCGGTCGTCGGTCGCGGTGCGGGTGACGACCAGGATGGCCTCCGCCTCGTCGACGCCGGAAATGTAGTACTTGGTGCCGTTGAGCACCCAATCCCCACCGACGCGCTTGGCGTGGGTGGAGATGTTGTGAGAGTTCGAGCCCGCATCCGGCTCGGTGATCGCGAACGCCATGATGATCTCGCCGCTGGCGATGCCCGGCAGCCAGCGCGCCTTTAGCTCGTCGCTGCCGAAAGCCTCGATGATCGTGCCGCAGATGGTGGGGGAGACCACCGTCATCAGCAGCGGGCAGCCGGCCGCGGCCAGTTCCTCACCGACGATCTGCATGTCGTAGATGCCGCCGCCACCGCCGCCGTACTGCTCGGCGATGTTGACCCCGAGGAACCCCTGCTTGCCCACGGCCTGCCAGAGTTCCGAACTCTTCTCCCCGCCGAGCGACTTGGCCACGTAGTAGTCGTGCCCGAAGTCCTTGGCGATCTCGGACACGGCCTTGCGCAGCGCTCGCCGTTCCTCGGTCTCGTGCAGTTCCATACCGCTCTCCTACTTCGAAGTCACCCGCCACCGGGGCCGGTGACGGGTCTGATGGTGCTCAATCCTCGTCTGCACTGTCGGCCGCTCCGACCACCGCGAGGGCATCGCCGGTGGACACCTGCTGACCCACCTCGACCGAGAGTTCGGCGACGATCCCGTCGATCGGGCTGGCGATGGTGTGTTCCATCTTCATCGCCTCCACCACGACCAAGGCCTGCCCGGCCGTCACGACGTCGCCCGCGGCGACGGGCAGCCGGATCACCGAACCCGGCATAGGCGCCGTCAGCGAGCCCGCCGGCTTGAGCGTGCTGGGGTCCAGGAACCGCGGTACCTGGGTGAACGCAGTGGACCCGGCAGGGCTGTCAACGTAGGCGATGTCGCCGTCGAGGACGACGTCGTAGCCGCGCCGTACCCCGCCGGTCTCCAGGACCACCCGGTCCGGCCGCTGCACGAGCACCCTGACGTCCTCGACCGGTTTGCCGTCGACTTCGACCTCGACGCCGTCGCGGAGCAGCGCATAGCCCACCCGACGCTCGCGGCCGTCGGCGGTCAGCCATCCGGTGGACTGCAGTTGGGACGGGTTGTTGCGCCACCCGGCAGGCAGCGTCGGCTGGACGGGGGCCGCCGCGCGGCGTCCCGCGACCTGGGCGAGTGTGGCCGCGATGGCGTGCAAGCCCTCCCCGTCGCGGTCGATGAGGGCTGCGCCGAGGTCGGCCACGTCGTGGCGGTCGAGGAACCCGGTGTCGGTGCCGCGTCCGGCGAACTCGTCGTGGCGCAGAACGCGAACCAGCAGATCCCGGTTGGTGGTGAGTCCGTGGATCCGGGCGCCGGCGAGCGCGGCGGACAGCGCGCCGAGCGCCTCGGCGCGGGTGGGCGCCCAGGCGATCACCTTGGCCAGCATGGCGTCATAGTGGTGGCTGACCACCGAGCCGTCGCGCACGCCGGAGTCCACCCGGACCCCGACGTGGTCGGGGATCTGCATCGTGCGCAGCGTTCCGGTCTGCGGCAGGTAGCCCTTCGTGGGGTCCTCGGCGTAGAGCCGGGCCTCGACCGCGTGGCCGGTGATCCGCGGCTTGCTCACCTCGGCAGGCAGTGGCCGACCCATCGCCACCAGCAACTGCAGGCGCACGAGGTCGAGCCCGGTGACGAGTTCGGTGACCGGGTGCTCGACCTGCAGCCGGGTGTTCATCTCCAGGAAGGCGAACGTCCCGTCGTCATCGCCGCCGTTCGCGTCGAGGACGAACTCGACCGTTCCGGCCCCGACGTAACCCACGGCCTGTGCCGCCGCGACCGCCGCCGCGCCCATCCGGGCGCGCAGGTCGTCGTCGACGACGGGCGAGGGCGCCTCCTCGATGACCTTTTGGTGGCGGCGCTGCACCGAGCACTCCCGCTCGAACAGCGAGACAACCGTGCCGTGCATGTCGGCCAACAGCTGGATCTCAACGTGGCGGGGACGCTGCACGTACCGCTCGAGGAACACCGTGCCGTCCGAGAACGCCGACATCGCCTCGCGCGAGGCCGAGGCCACGGCTCCGTCGAGGTCGTCGGCCGACTCGACAACCCGCATGCCGCGCCCGCCGCCACCCGCGCTCGCCTTGACCAGCAGCGGGTAGCCGATCTCGGCGCCGAGCTTGCGCAGCTTGTCGGGGTCCAGGCCGGTCGCGTCGCCGCCCGGGAGAACCGGCACGCCCGCATCGGCCATCATCGCCTTGGCCGTCAGCTTGGAACCCATCGCGTCGATGGCATCCGGCGGCGGGCCGACGAACACGAGCCCGGCGTCGGCGCAGGCCCGCGCGAAGCCGGCGTTCTCCGACATGAAGCCGTAGCCGGGATGCACGGCGTCGGCGCCGGTGAGGAGGGCGGCGGCGATCACCCGGTCACCGTCGAGGTAGGTCTCCGCCGGCGAGGAACCCGGTAGCCGGACGGCCTCGTCGGCATCGTCCACGTGCCAGGCGTCGGCGTCGGCGTCGGAGTACACGGCGACGGTCGCGATGCCGAGTTCGCGACAGGTGCGAAACACGCGTCGGGCGATCTCTCCCCGGTTGGCCACCAGCAGCTTCTTGATCACGGGCATCGCCATCACATCCGGAACACGCCGTAGCCACGCTGGCCACGGATCTCGCTGTTGTGGACCACGGAAAGGCAGAACCCGAGAACGGTACGGGTGTCGCGCGGGTCGATGATCCCGTCGTCGTAGAGCCTGCCGCTGTTGGCCAGCGCCAACGACTCACGCTCGATCTGGCCCTCGACGGCAGCGCGCATCTGGGCGTCGGCCTCCTCGTCGAACGGGAGCCCCCGGTCGGCGGCCGACTCGCGGGCCACGATCGACAGCACGCCCGCGAGCTGGGCCGGGCCCATGACGGCCGAACGCGAGTTGGGCCAGGTGAACAGGAAGCGGGGAAAGTAGGACCGCCCGCACATCCCGTAATTGCCCGCACCGTAGGACGCGCCCATCACGATCGTCAGGTGTGGGACAGCGCTGTTGGAGACGGCGTTGATCATCTTCGCGCCGTCCTTGATGATGCCACCCTGCTCGTACTCCGCGCCGACCATGTAGCCGGTGGTGTTCTGCAGAAACACCAGTGGCGTGTCGATCTGGTTCGCCAGCTGAATAAACTGGGCGGCCTTCTCCGCCTCCTCGCTGAACAGGATTCCGCGCGCGTTGGCAAGGATCCCTACCGGGTATCCGTGGATCGAGGCCCAACCGGTGACCAGCGAGGTGCCGTATAGCGGCTTGAACTCGTCGAAGGCGGACCCGTCCACGATTCGGGCGATGACATCACGTGGGTCGAAGGGAACCTTCGGGTCCACCGAAGCGATCCCGAGGAGTTGGTCGGGGTCTCGCAGCGGGGGGGTCGGTGGCTGTGTCGGGCCGGGCCCGAGCTTGCGCCAGTTCAGTCTGGCCATGATGCGCCGCCCGATCCGGATGGCGTCCTGCTCGTCCTCGGCCATGTAGTCGGCCAGCCCGGAGGTGCGGGCGTGCATGTCGGCGCCGCCGAGCGACTCGTCGTCGGACACTTCGCCGGTCGCCATCTTCACCAGCGGCGGACCACCGAGGAAGACCTTGGACCGGTTGCGGACCATCACCACGTAATCACACATGCCGGGGATGTACGCGCCGCCTGCCGTCGAGTTACCGAATACCAGCGCCAGTGTCGGCAGGCCCTGCGCGCTGTGCTGGGTGAGGTCGTTGAATAGCTGGCCCCCGGGCACGAAGATCTCGGCCTGCGTGGGCAGGTCCGCCCCGCCCGACTCGACGACGTTGATGATGGGCAGCCGGTTCTCGCGGGCGACTGCCATGCCCCGGAACACTTTTCGGAAGGTGTAGGGGTTCGAGGCTCCGCCGCGCACGGTCGGGTCGTGCGCGATGATCATCGACTCGACGCCTTCGACGATGCCGATGCCGACCACAACGCTGCCGCCCACCGGAAACTTCGTGCCCCACGCCGCGAACGGACAGAGTTCCAGGAAGGCCGTGTCGGGGTCGATGAGCAGCTCGACGCGCTCCCGAGCCAGCATCTTGCCGCGGCTACGGTGCCGGGCGACGTACTTCTCGCCGCCGCCACCGTTGGCCAGCGCCAGCTGTTCGGCGAGCGCATGGAGCTGCGCGATGAGTCCCTCGCGATTCTCGAGGTATACCGGCGCGCGGGTGTCGACCCGGTCGGGCAGGACGTCAATCAACTTTCCTCCAGGTGACATCAACGTCGATCTCCTGACACGCTACGTTATCGGTCATTAACATTCGACGACAATGGGGTCGACGTGGCAATCGTGCCGTCCCCGAGTGATCACAGCAGGAGCAACTCACATGAAACAGCCGGATCAGCGGGAAGCGGAGGCGGCCGCAGCCGACCCGTGGATGACGCCCGAGCGCATCTCGTTGCGCAACCTCGCGATGTCGTTCACCCAGAAGGAGATCGTTCCTCACCTGCAAGACTGGGAGGACGCCGGAGAGCTCCCTAGAGAACTCCACCGCCGCGCAGCCGCAGCGGGGTTGCTGGGCATCGGGTTCGCCGAAGAGATCGGTGGCTCCGGCGGTGACCTGCGCGACCTGGTGCTGCTCACCGAGGCCGTGATGGAGGCCGGCGGCTCGTCGGGCTTACTGGCCAGCCTACTTACGCATCACATCGCAGTGCCCCATATGGCCGCGCAGGGCGATCCCGAGCAGATCCGCAGCTTCGTGGCGCCGACCCTGGCCGGGGAGAAGATCGGCAGCCTTGGCATCACCGAACCCGACACCGGTTCTGACGTCGCCGGCATCCGCACTACCGCACGGCGCGACGGCGACCACTACGTGGTCAACGGTGCGAAGCTGTTCATCACCTCGGGTGTCCGCGCCGATTTCGTGACCACCGCCGTGCGTACCGGCGGCCCGGGCCCGTCGGGGATTTCTCTGCTCGTGGTGGAGCGTGGCGCCACGGGTTTCTTGGTCTCGCGGGCACTGAAGAAGATGGGCTGGCTGTGCTCCGATACCGCCGAACTCGGATTCACCGACGTGCGCGTGCCGGTGGTCAATCTGGTTGGCCCCGAAGGCAGCGGATTCCTGCAGATCATGCAACAGTTCCAGGTCGAACGTGCTTTCATCGCCGTCCAGTGCTACGCCACGGCCCAGCGCTGCCTCGACCTGACGCTGGATTGGGTGAAGAAGCGCGAAACCTTCGGTCGACCGCTATCCACCCGACAGGTGGTGCGGCACAAGATCGTCGATATCGCGACGGCCGTCGACGTCGCCCGTACGTACACCCGTGCCGCTGTGGACCGCATCGTCGCCGGAGACACCGACGTGCGGATGGTCTCGATGGCCAAGAACCAAGCCGTAGAGGCCTGCGCGCTCGCCGTTGACACGGCCGTCCAACTATACGGTGGCATGGGCTACCTACGCGAGACCGAGGTCGAAAGGCACTATCGCGATTCGCGCATCCTGGGTATCGGGGGCGGCACCACCGAAATCATGAAGGAGATCATCGCCAAGCAGATTGGCCTCTGAGTGAAGCCGCCATTCGACAGCAGGAGCGTCGGCTTGGCAGGTCGACGAGACGGACCTTCCACCGTTTCTAAGGTAAGTCAACGGTGTGTCACGACCCCTGCGGCCAATGCAGCCTCCGCCACCGGGAAATTGCCTCCGGAGTACCAGCTAGCCAAACTTATCAACCACGTAGCGGCGAGCCAGCGTCTCAGCAAGTCTACTCGTATGTTCGACGATGTCGACCTGACTTACATCGACCAGTAGTCCTGCGTGCCAAGCGCTGATCAGTTCGACGAAGCCGCCGACCGCTACAAACGTGTCCATACGCAGAGCCATTTCGTCTGCGTCAGGCTTCAGATGCGGCTTGCTGGCGGCCATGACGAGCTGGGTTGCTTCCTGCAAGGCCACCGCTCGGCGATCTTGCAATGTTGAACTGCCGACGTGCTGTGTCAGCAGGATCTGTGCTCGCCCGGCATCCTGCGCGATGCGGAGAACAACGATCGAGATTGCGGCGCGAATGGTTTCGATCGGTGGTTGACCGACGCGTTCGGCAAATGTTGCCGAAACCTCGCCGAGCATCTCGTCCCGCACGTTGTCCCACGCTGCTACGAGCAACTCATCGCGCGTCTTGAACTCCTCGTAGAAATATCGGTCGTTCAGCGCGGCTCTGGAGCAGACCCCACGCATTGTCACGGCAGCCCATCCGCTTTCCGTCCAGATCTCCGTCGCCGCGTTCACTAGGCGCCGCCGCCGGTCAGCCCGTCGTTCGGCGCCAGTACGCCCGCCCCACCTTGCTGCCTTTGTCCGCACGAATACATCTTGACAAAGGCAGGAGCGCCGCATCAAACTGGTGGCAGGCGACCACAATTGTGTTCGCCGCCACCAGATGGCTGCAGGCCGGCTTGTCTCACAGGTCAGGCGTCGCCGTAATCTGCAAAGGATTCAGTAGTGATGGATATCTTGAGGTGGGACAGACCGCCTCGCCTGAGCCGCCGCGCCAACGCGGTCGTAACGGGAGCGGGCAGCGGAATTGGCCGTGCCTTCGCGGTGGAGCTCGCCCGTAGAGGTGGACGAGTGGTGTGTGCCGACATCGACCCGGTGCGTGCCAAGGAGACGGTCGGGCTCGTCGTCCAAGCCGGCGGCGAGGGGCTCGACATCGCATGCGATGTCACGGACGAAGAGCAGGTCCGCGAACTCGCCGACAGCGCCGAGAAGTGGTTCGGCGCGGCAGCCAGCCTGGTGATCAACAACGCGGGCATCGGAATCGGTGGCAATGTCATCGGCGCGACGCCCAAGCGGGACTGGGAAGCGACACTTTCAGTCAACTTGTGGGGAGTGATTTACGGCTGCGAGATCTTCGTACCGCGACTTCGTGCGAAGGGCAGCGGGGGAATTATCAACGTCGCATCGGCTGCAAGTTTTGGAGCAGCGCCCCGGATGGGTGCCTATAACGTCAGCAAGGCCGGCGTGCTCTCGCTATCCGAGACTTTGGCGGCCGAGCTGAGTGGTACTGGTGTGGCGGTGACTGTACTGTGCCCGACATTTGTCAAGACCAACATCGTCGATAACCCTGGTATTGAGGAGTCGGCCGCCAAGCTGGCAACGAATTTGATGAAGTGGACCGGCGTGTCGGCGGAATCGGTGGCGCGCAAAACGTTGGACGCGAACGATCGCGGTCAGTTGCACGTCCTACCCCAAGTCGACGCGAAGATTCTCTGGTTATTTAAGCGGGCAGTGCCTGCCACGTATACCCGTGCGCTCGGTTTGGTTGAGCGAATCGCGCGCTAAGTCATTCCAGACAAAGACAAAGGAGACTCCAATGGCATTCAAATACAGCGATATGCTCGAGACGATCAAGAATCGGCAGTGGGCGCTGGCCGACATCGATTGGGATGCGCCGGGCGCCGATAAAATCACTGATGAGCAGCGGCCCGAACTGAAGCAGTTCATGGCTGACGTGGTGTGGATAGAACACGTCGGTGCACGCGCGTTCGCCGCCATGGCGCCGAAAGCGCCGTTCGAGGCTCTAGGTGACATCTACCGGTATTTCCATGCCGAGGAGCAGCGGCACGCCAACGCGGAGCTGGCGCTCATGCAGCGGTGGGGGATGCTCGAGGAAGGGGAAATCCCGGTGCCGAACAAGAATATTCGACTGGTCATCGAGTGGATCGACCGATACGCCGAGGCCCTCCCGCTGACGGTGATCGGAGCGGCGATCCCAGCCTTGGAGACTGCGCTCGACGGAGCATTGCTCAAGTTCCTTCTCGACGAGGTGCAGGATCCGCTCTGCGCCGAGGTCTTCAACAAGGTCAACAACGACGAATCGCGGCACTTGGCAGTGGGATTCCAGGTTCTGAACGACCTCGGCGCCAGCCCCATGCGCATTCATGCGACTCAGACGATGGGGGCGCTCATCGACCCGAGAATCCTTCTCGGCGGCGTCCTCTACGTGCCGTTGCTCACCAGGATGTTGACCAATCTCAACGCCATGGGATTGTCGGAGGAGAAGCTCTACAACGCGGTGATGCGGTACGAGAACGTCGGAGATCGTAGTGAGTTCACGCGCCGCGTTCCGGGCTACCACATCTTGAAGGCTCACATGTCCGCCAGCATCAAGCGTTCTCAGCCATTGCATTTCATTTCGCAGCGGCTGGGTACCGCGATCGACCACTTCCCCACCGAGGTGCTCGGTAAGTCACCGACGTGGACAGAAGAGCTGACCTACGAACCGGTGGCCAGATGAGCGACACCACGACCGTCTTGATCGTCGGTGCGGGTTTCGCCGGCCTGGGAACCGCAATCCGGTTGCTACAACAGGGTATCGACGATTTCGTTGTCCTTGAACGTGCCGACGAGGTGGGTGGTACCTGGCGGGACAACACCTATCCCGGCGCGGCGTGCGACATCCCGTCGCTGCTCTATTCCTACGGGTTCGAGCAAAATCCGGACTGGTCCCGCGCGTATTCGGGCAGCGCCGAGATCCTCGGCTACATCAAGACGATGGTCGACAAGTACTCGCTGTCGCGTTTCATCCGGTTCGGAGTGAACGTCACCGGTCTGGAGTTCGACGAGGAAAGCGCACTGTGGACGGCGCAGACAGCTGACGGCTCGCAGTTCACGGCGCGCACCGCAGTGATGGCCAGTGGGCCGCTGGCGAATGCGAGCCTGCCGGACATCCGCGGACTGGACACCTTCGATGGTCACAAGATCCACAGTGCGCGTTGGGATCACGACTACGACATGAGCGACAAACGTGTCGCCGTGATCGGCACCGGAGCCAGCGCTGTTCAGATCATTCCCGAACTGGTGAAGACTGCGCGGTCGGTCAAGGTCTTCCAACGCACCCCCGGCTGGGTCCTCCCTCGGCCCGACTTCTCCCATCCGCAGTGGGTGCGGACGGCGTTTCGTCGCTTGCCTCGCGTGCAGAACGTCGGACGGCAGGCGTGGTTTTGGGGCCACGAGCTCATGGCCGTCGGCATGGTCTGGGATACCCCGGTCACCACTGGCATCCAGCTACTGGCGAAGGCGAATTTGCGGAGGCAGGTATCGGATACTTGGCTCAGGCGCCAGCTGACGCCGAACTTCCGTGCCGGCTGCAAACGGATGCTGATGAGCAGCGATTACTACCCCGCTCTTCAGCGCGACAACTGCAAGCTCGTCTCATGGCCGATCGCGACCCTGTCGCCGAATGGCATACGGACCGCAGATGGCATCGAACACGAACTGGACTGCATCGTCTTCGCCACCGGCTTCGATGTATGCAAGGCTGGCACACCTTTTCCCATCCGAGGCGCGCATGGTCGTGAGCTCTCCGACGAGTGGTCCCAGGGCGCCTATGCGTACCGGAGCGTCACCGTCGCAGGCTATCCCAATCTTTTCTTCACCTTCGGACCAAATTCAGGGCCCGGCCATAACTCGGCCCTCGTGTACATGGAGGCCGAGATCAACTACATCGTCAAAGCCATCGGCGCGATCATCGCGAATGATCTCAGTACGCTCGAGGTCCGCGAAGATCGGCAAAATGATTACCACGGCGAGGTGCAGCAACGGTTGCGAAGTACGACATGGAATTCGGGCTGCACGAGCTGGTACCTCACGAGTGACGGATACAACGGCACCATGTACCCCGGATTCGCCACCCAGTTCAAGCGCGCACTGTCGAAGGTCGACATGGGTGATTATGTAGCGACCCCGGCAACCGCACGACCTGATCGAAAAATCGGATATGCCCAAAACGGCTCGAAGGTGGCCAACATCGGTCAGGGTCGCAAAGGCGCAGGCGTCCTGGCTGCCCGGCCTGGGGTCGACGCCGGCATTGCAGACGCCGGCATTGCAGACGTGGGCGTCGGGAAAGTACCGCCTAAGCGCGCAGCCTCGAGAGTGAGGAAAGACGCTTGAGTGTCCATGTCGCGGGCGACGAGAATGCCCCCGCCTCCGGAGCCCCTACCTACGAGGTCCCCACCCACGAGATCCTGGTGATCGGAGCTGGATTCTCCGGAATCGGGGTGGGCATCAAGCTGCTGAAGGAAGGTTTCTCAGACTTCCTCATCGTTGATGAGGCCCAAGGGGTGGGTGGAACCTGGTACTGGAATACCTACCCGGGGATTGCAGTAGACATTCCGTCATATAGTTACCAATTCTCCTTTGAGAAACGCCCGTCGTGGTCACGTACCTATGCGCCGGGGATCGAACTGAAGAACTACGCGAAGCATTGCGTGGAAAAATATGGCCTCGCGTCGCGGATCCGCTTCGGAGTCACGGTTGTGAGGGCTGAGTTCGACGAGGAATCGACATTGTGGCGTTTGTTTACCTCGACGGACGAGGAACTGACAGCCAGGTTCGTCATCAATGCCTCCGGGGTTCTCACGCGACCTAAAGCGCCGGACATACCGGGGGTCGGGGACTTCGGCGGGGTCACGATGCACACGTCGCGCTGGGACCACCAGCAGACCCTCACCGGAAAAAGAGTCGCCGTCATCGGAACAGGCGCCTCGGCGGTGCAACTGATCCCCTCGATAGCTAAGGACGTGGACACACTTACCGTCTTTCAGCGCACCCCGATATGGTGTCTGCCGAAATTCGACTTCCCGGTGCCCCGCCCGCTGAGTGTTCTTCTCCGGCTCGCACCCGGAGCGCAGATCGCCGCGCGGGGAGCCAGCCAGGCCTTTGTCGAACTCACCTTTCCCGTCGCAGCGCACTTTCATACCGCCATACCGCTGGCGTCGGCGATCGAGCGTGCAGCGATCAGTTATATGCGTCGGCAGGTCACCGACCCGGTCGTTCGGGAGAAGCTGACGCCGCGTTACGCGCTGGGCTGCAAGCGACCAAGCTTTCACAACGAATATTTGAAGACGTTCAACCGCGAGAACGTCCTTCTTGAAACGAACCCCATCACCCGGGTGGATGAGACCGCGGTGATTACGGCCGATGGCGTCAGACACGAGATCGACGTGCTTGTCCTGGCAACGGGATTCAAGGTCATGGAATCGGACAGCATGCCCACCTACTCGCTCAGAGGTGTCGCCGGCCGAGACCAGGCTCAGTGGTGGGACGAGAACCGACTCCAGGCATATGAGGGCGTCAGCGTGCCAGGATTCCCGAACCATTTCTCAGTGTTTGGCCCGTACGGATACAACGGTTCGTCCTACTTCGCACTCATCGAGGCACAGGCGGGTCACATTCTCCGTTGCCTCCGGCAGGCCAGGACGGCCCACTCGAACTACGTCGAGGTACGCGAGGAGGCGAATCAACGCTTCTTCGCGGAGATGCTGGCACGGCGGCATACGCAAGTCTTCTGGCAGGACAGCTGCGCGGGCGCGAACAGCTATTACTTCGACAAGCATGGGGACGTGCCTCTGCGTCCCACGACGACGGTCGAGTCGATCTGGCGCAGTCGACGATTCGACCTGGCCGACTACCGTTTCGAACGACGACCGGCGAAAAAGGCGGACACTGCCCCACAGAAGGTGGTCACCGCCGGATGAGTTCACCTGCCAGGCCGAATCCGAGCATGGCGAGCCACCTGGTCGCGGCAACGGCGCGACGCGTTCTTCGACCTCTCACGCAGGTGATCCCGGCCAACGAGCATGGCTTCGCGGTCATGGATCGCGTGCTACGGGGAACACTCGTGGTGTCGCGGCCAAGGCGCGCAATCAGTGTCGAGAAGGTAGACACGCCCTTCGCCGGTGAACGTGTGCGAGGCGACTGGGTCAAGGCGGCCAACGTGGCCTCGGATGCTCCGCCGATTCTTTATATACACGGCGGCGCATTTTCTATGTGCTCTCCCGAGACCCACCGTGGCCTCATCAGCGAACTGTCCGCGGCCGCCCGCAGGCCGGTATTTGCCGTGCGCTATCGATTGGTCCCGAAATATCCCTTCCCGGCGGCCGCAGATGATGCACTGATCGCTTATCGATGGTTGACAGAGGGAAGCGCGATCACCGCGTCTTCTGGCACGGTGGCGCTCGCCGGAGATTCCGCAGGCGGCCAGCTTGCTGCGGCGACGGCGCTTGGCGCTCGGGAACATCGACTGCCGACGCCGGATGCCATGCTGCTGATGTCGCCGGTGCTGGATTTGACATGTCAACTTGCGATGGACCGTGATCTGCGCAGACGGGACCCCTTTGCGTCCGCCATCTCTGCGTCGAGAACAATGGGTCTGTACGTGGCGGGCGCCGATCCAGCCGACCCGAGGATAAGCGTGCTCGACGCTGATCTCACGGACATGCCACCAACTTTGATTCAGGTCGGCGGACGAGAGATGTTGCTCGACGACTCCAGAGTCTTT
The DNA here is from genome assembly GCF_017876775.1 of Mycolicibacterium lutetiense. Classification (NCBI taxonomy): domain Bacteria; kingdom Bacillati; phylum Actinomycetota; class Actinomycetes; order Mycobacteriales; family Mycobacteriaceae; genus Mycobacterium; species Mycolicibacterium lutetiense. The sequence goes on from NZ_JAGIOP010000002.1 coordinate 3,867,718, forward strand.
GCCAAACGTCTGCAGACTGCAGGGGTCTCCTCCCAGTTGCAAGTTTTCCGCGGCCAGATCCATGTCTTCCAGGCGATGTTTCGCCTATTGCCCGAAGCGCGTGAGGCCCTCAGGCTCGGTGGCGAGTTCTTGGCTACTTCGGCCACCGTCCGTTGACAGCGTCCCTGCGCACGCCTTGACCACGAGGCGCCCCAGCACGAAGGTTGTATGAGCTAACGATGAAACCCGTGAAACGTGAACAAACCCAGGACAATCCCCCTGGTAACCCCTCGATCGTCATCATCGGCGCTGGCTTCGCCGGAATTACCCTTGCACTTCGCCTCAAACGCGCAGGGTTCGACAGGGTCCTCATTGTCGAAAAGGGCGATGGTGTCGGGGGAGTCTGGCGGGAGAACACCTACCCAGGGGCGGCCTGTGACGTCCCGTCGCAGTTGTACTCAATCTCCTCGGCGCCGAATCCTACGTGGGGTCGGCGTTACGCAGAACAAGGTGATATCCTCGCCTACCTTCGCCGCGTCGCCGAGGAAAGTGGTTTGCTGTCCCTCCTTCGGACCAAAACCGAAATCGCTAAGGCGGCCTTCGATGAGCGCACGAACACATGGCGTCTGACCACGACTACCAGTCAGGAATTGGAGTGTGATGTCGTCATTTCGGCCGTGGGCCAGCTGTCCCGACCCTCAGTTCCTGATATTCCTGGAATCTCGGGCTTCGCGGGCCCGTCGTTTCATTCCGCCAATTGGGACCACGATCTGAATCTCAGCGGCAAGCGGCTTGCGGTCGTCGGCACCGGCGCTAGTTCGGTGCAATTCGTCCCGGTGGTCGCCGCAGGCGCTGAGCACTTGGACGTTTTCCAACGGTCAGCCCCATGGGTGCTGCCCAAATTCGACCGTCAGTACGGTGGGCGGCATCACCAACTGCTGCGCAAGTTGCCCATTCTGCGGCTCAGCGAACGTCTGATGATTTGGACGATATTCGAGTTCTTGGCGTTGGCACTCGTCGACGCGAAGCCAGTAGCGCGAGTCTTGGGAGCCGTCGCCCTCCGGCACCTAGGTCGCCAGGTGTCGGATGCCCGGCTGCGTTCCCACCTGACGCCGGACTATGCGCCCGGGTGCAAGAGGATTCTGTTCTCCAGCGACTATTACCCCGCGCTCGCACGTCCCAACGTCTCATTGGTCACCGACGATATCCAGGCAGTAGAGCCTGGCGGAATCCGCACGGTGAACGGCGACTTCCATGCCGCCGACGTGATCATCTACGGCACTGGCTTCAGTGCCACCGAGTTTCTTTCCCCGATGGAGGTCTACGGCCGCTCGGACCGAAAATTGTCGGACGTGTGGGCGGATGGCGCGCACGCCTACTACGGCCTATCGGTGCCAGAGTTTCCGAATTTCCTCATGATGTACGGGCCCAACACCAACGTGGGATCCGGGTCCATCGTCTACATGCTCGAATCGCAGGCCCGACACATCGTCAGGTTGATGAAGGTTCTCCGTGCCCATCCAGGAAGTGTTATCGAGGTCCGTGCAGATGTGGAGAAGCGGTTCAACGACCGGTTGAGTCGCCGCCTGGACAGATCCGTGTGGACTATGTGCGCGAGCTGGTATCGCTCGGCGCTCGGTTCGATATCCACCAACTGGCCCAGCCCGACCTTCCTGTATCGCCTTCGTGCGCGCAGGCCGAAGCGGCGCGCTTACGTCCTGTCGCGTCCCGCGCCCGCGAACTCGTCGCGCAGGGGGACACCCGAGCCGGCCAACACCCATCTGGCCGACATGCCCTATGCCCCCAGCGGGGCCGATAGCGTCGACTAGTGGCGGCTCTGTTCAGTGACGGGTATCCGAGGACGGCGGGGAGTCGCTGACATTCGAGCGGCAACTGTGATCGCCGTTGACAGGGTGGTCACCGGTGTAAACGATGGGTGAAATCCTTCCGATAATGCGAGAAACAACATCAAGGGGGCACTCGATGACCAAATCGCCGTCCGGTTCGGCAAGCAAGTCCCGTGACCGTCTGTCGTCGGTACTACTGAATCCCCTCCCGCAGCGCGTCGAGCGCGCTATCCAGGAGGTGAGTCGACGATGGCCGGTTCGCGAACTTGCCGCGCCGCCGACAGGTAGCGGATTGAAGCCAGTTATCGGCGATCAGGGATTGCCTCTCGTTGGCCACACACTGGACTACATTCGCTTCGGCTCTGACCTCAGTAGAGAGCGGTACGAGAGATTCGGTTCGGTCTCGTGGATGGGGGCGTTTGGCACCAAGATGGTCGTCATTGCGGGACCGCAGGCAACTCAAGAAGCACTCACCACCAAAGCCAAGGCTTTCTCGCAAGATGGTTGGGGTTTTCTCATCGATGCGTTCTTTCATCGGGGGCTGATGCTGATGAGCTTCGATGAGCATCTGATGCATCGGCGAATCATGCAGGAGGCGTTCACACGTCCGCGACTAACCGGTTATGTCAAGCAGGTCGGGCCATCGGTTCGTTCTAGCGTACCGAAGTGGCCGACCGGTTCGGGTGTCCGCTTGTATCCCCTGTTGAAGGATTTGACGCTCAACGTGGCAACCGATGTGTTCATGGGCGGCCGCGGGAAAGAGGACAGCCGTTCAGTAAATCGAGCCTTTGTAGCAACCGTCCGCGCTGCCAGTGCGATCGTGCGTGCTCCTCTGCCCGGGACGCGGTACCGCGCCGGAGTGCGCGGTCGCCGGTTGCTGGAGGCGTACTTCGCCCGGCACTTACCGGCGGCACGCTCGGGGCAGAATGATGATTTATTCGCCGCGCTATGTGAGGCGCGCGGCGAGGACGGCGAACGCTTCACTGATGCGGACATCATAAATCACATGATCTTTCTGATGATGGCCGCTCATGACACGTCAACGATCACCACTGCCGCTGTGGCGTACTTCTTGGCGAAGAATCCTGAATGGCAGGATCGACTTCGTGCTGAGTCTGACCGTCTAGGCGACGATCTGCCGGACATTGAGGACCTGGAGGGGCTCACGGCGATGGACTTGGTCATCAAGGAGTCGCTCAGACTAGTTGCACCGGTACCGTTGGTTATGCGTAAGACGGTGACCGACACCGCAATTGATGGCTACTACGTCCCCTCCGGAGTGCTTGTCGCCATCACGCCTGCGGTCAACCACTTTGCGCCCACAGTGTGGACCGAGCCGGACCGGTTTGACCCAACGCGATTCGAGCCGCCACGGCGCGAGGATCAGGCCCACCGCTTCGCCTGGCTTCCGTTCGGAGGAGGCGCGCACAAGTGCATCGGGATGCACTTCGGCACCTTGGAGGTGAAGGCAATACTGCACGAGATGCTGCGGGAATTCACCTGGAGTCTGGATGACGGCTACCGCGTTCGGTGGGACAATACGTCCCTGCCTGTCCCTGTCGACGGCCTACCTATTACGTTGTGTCGCCGATGATATCTAGGTCATTCCACGAGACTTTTGAGTGCTTGGCCGAGCACATCGCCCTCACAGGGCGCCGGCAGAATCGACGCAGTCCTCCAAGTGGCCTCGGAGATCCTCAACAAACCCCGGCGAACCGTAGTCGGCAAACCTACGCAAACTGCCGGAAAGGATGGTCATGCTAGAACCATCAACAGCCGTCGTCACAGGAGCAGGTCGAGGGATTGGTCTGGAGATCGCGAGACAACTCGCCGCTGCCGGTCACAAGGTTTTGCTCACGGATGTCGATGGCGACGCGGCGGAGCGCGCTGCCACCGAGGTCGGCGGTGGCGCTTGGAGCGCCACGCACGACGTACGAGATCCGTCGGGTCATCGGGAAGTCGCTGCTCAGGCTTTAGCCGCTGGCCCTCTGGCGGTGTGGGTAAACAACGCTGGGATCCTAATCGCGGGTAACAGCTGGAGTCACAGCGATGCCGAGATTGCGTCGATCCTCGATGTAAATGTGCGAGGTGTCGTTGCCGGGTCACACGCGGCAGTTGCCGCCATGGGCGCAGGTGGGGGTGCGATCCTCAACATCGCGTCGCTCTCGGCTCTGGCGCCCATCCCTGGACTCGCGATGTACGCAGCCACTAAAGCCGCCGTATTGTCGTTCACCACATCGCTGCAGGGCGACCTTGACCATGCGGGATTGCAAATCCGTGCCCGGGCGCTATGCCCCGACGTGGTGAGTACGAAAATGGTCACCGACCGAGTCGCCGACCCTGGGGCGGCGCTACTGTTCGCCGGACCTCGTCCAATGGATGCGGCGGCCGTGGCCCGCGCAGGACTCGAGTTGCTGGAGAGTCGCCAGATATTCCGGGTAGTTCCTCGGTGGCGCGGCGTAGTTGCGCGCACTAGCGATGCTGCGCCGTCGCTCGGGTTGAGAGCTTTCGCGTTGATGCGCGGCGTTGGTGAGCGGCGCCAACGCAATCATCGTTGATGGCGGTGTCTAAGACGGAGGGTTTAGCGTGGGGAGGCTCGAGTTGTACCTGATGAGGTTTTCGGTTCGCAGAGTGGTAAGTGGGGATCAAGCTGGAATCCCAGTTCCTGCAGCCTGTCATTGATTATCAACCAGGTTTGCCGTGTCAATCGAATGACGAGTTCGTCACGAGTGGAGTCGCGATGGTCCAGCCACCATAGGACCGAAGCGTCCATCAGGCCCATGATGGCGGCGACATTGCGGTCTGCCGCCTCTGAGTCCTCGCCGTAGCGAGGAAAGTAACGGGCACCCGCGACGGCGAGTTCGGAGGCGAATGCACTGGTGCCGGGCGAGGTTTTCTCGGTGCTGCGCCGATAGTGTCGGTTCACCAAGAACCGATAGAGGTTGGGGTGTTCGTCAGCCCACATGACGTGCTGTGTGACCGGCGCGCGAATCACGTCTAGCGGTGATCCCTGCACATCCAGAGTTAGGCGAATCTTTGCAGTGAGTTCGCGGTGGACGTGGCGGGCGACGGCTAGATCGAGTTCTTCTTTACTTGCGAAGTGGCGGTAAAAGTGCGTGCGGACTAAACCGGCCTTGTCTGCGATCTGGCCGGTGAGTGCGTGGGGTCCGTTCTCTTCGATTGCGCTGAGCGCTGCTTCGATGATCTGTTCACGACGTAGTTCGCGGCCTGGCAACTTACTGGTTGCACGGCGTCCCGCTGTGGTGTCCGCCCATTGCTTTCGCTCCACGATGCTCACCGTAACGCCCCGCGCTCTGGAAAGTTCTGGGTACGTGTTGTACCCAGTGTCCGTTTCGTGGTACACCATGTACCCATAAGCGTGTAGCGAGACCCATTGCGGGATCGGTGCGCAAGTAATAACAGTGAGGACTCTCTAATGGCAGCCAATCGCTCTAGCTGGATGGACGACGACCTCGATGCACTCCGCGATTTGGCGCGCACGTTCTGTGAGAAGGAGATCGCGCCGCACAGTGCCCGCTTCATCGAGCAGCACCACGTGGATCGAGACCTGTGGACCCGGGCGGGTGATCTGGGGTTGCTGTGCATGTCAATCCCCGAACAGTACGGCGGAGGTGGTGGAACATTCGCCCATGAGGCGGTCTTGATCGAGGAACAGGCCCGCATCGGTGATTCAGCATGGGGTGCGGCGCTGCATAGCGGAATCGTCGCCCACTACCTGCTCGAGTATGGCACCGACGAGCAGAAGGAACGTTTTCTGCCCCGACTGGCAACTGGTGAGATGGTTGGCGCGATTGCGATGACGGAGCCAGGCACGGGCTCCGATCTCCAATCTGTTACGACCAAGGCACTGCGCGTTGGAGACGAATACGTTGTCAACGGTTCCAAGACATTCATCACCAATGGCGCTCAGGCCGACTTGATCATCGTCGTCGCCAAGACCGACCCGACTGCCGGAGCTAACGGGATCTCGTTGGTGTTGGTCGAAGGCGATCGGCCGGGCTTCCGGCGGGGTCGGGTGTTGGACAAGGTCGGTCAGCGCGGCCAGGACACCTCCGAGCTCTATTTCGAAGACGTGCACATTCCCGTAGAGAACCTCCTGGGTACGACTGAAGGACTGGGATTCATTCAGTTGATGCAGCAACTTCCCCAAGAACGATTGATCCTTGCGCTTGGTGCAGTGACAGTACTAGAAACAGCGCTCGAGTTCACTGTTGAATACACCAAAGATCGGCATGCCTTCGGCAAGCCTGTCTTCGCCTTCCAAAACACCAAGTTCAAACTTGCCGAGGTCGCCACCGATGCCCATATCAGCCGCGTTTTCATCGACGACTGCGTCGCCCGCCATCTGCGCGGTGAACTCGACATCCCCACCGTCGCGATGGCGAAGTGGTGGACTACTGAGCGTGCGATGGTCGCCCTTGATGACTGCTTGCAGCTCCACGGCGGCTACGGCTATATGACCGAGTATCCCATCGGCAGGATGTGGGCCGATGCTCGCGTTCAGAAGATCTACGGTGGGACAAACGAGATTATGAAGGAGATCATTGCTCGGTCGCTTTAGATCGAATTCGACCGCTAGATTGGTTACGGGAGACCGCGGTAGCGGGGTGCCGTTCGCGTATCAAGTCGGTGTTGACTGTTCACTAGGCGGATACCCGGCGAGCTCGCTTCAAACGGGTGAATCGCCCTGGATTCGCCGGAGGCTCGAGCTATTGGATTCCGACCAAGGCTTGGTCGGTCCGTGGTGCATCGTAGAACGCGGCTTCGAACTCCGCCGGAGGTAGGTCGCCGAGGTAGCTGTGGAGCCTGCTCGTGTTGTGCCAGTACACCCAACCGAGGGTGGCCAGCTCGACATCCTCGACGGTCTTCCACGGCCCGGTGCGGGCCGGCCCGTAGATCAACTCAGCCTTGTAATTGAGGTGAGCCCTTCCTGCCCGAACACTCGGGCAACAGAGTCGCACAACGACTGGACCACCACGAAGGGCTCACCTCAACTACAACGCGAACCGACCCCACTCCGCCCATGGCGAACTCACCCCCACCGAGTTCGCTCTACAGTGGACCACGACCCACCAAACCCAAGTCGCATAGCGACTGGACCACCAAACGGGTCCCCCTCATAATAGCCGTTGACCGTCTCGGCGAGAGCGTTGTCGAAACTGTCCCCAACGGTTCCGATTGAGGGCACCGCGCCGATCTCTGCCAGCCGCTCACCGTAGCGTATCGACGTGAATTGCGATCGGGTCTGCTGCATGATCAGGTGACAGCTTCGGTCACGCGGCCTGACTGGCCTGTGTGGTCATGATTGCTTCGAATTCGATCGGGGTCAACCGCCCAAGGCCGGCTTGGCGCCGGCGGCGGTGGTAGGTCCGTTCGATCCAGGTGACGATCGCGATCCGCAGCTCCTCGCGGGTCTCCCAGCGGCGGCGATCGAGCACGTTCTTCTGCAGCAGAGCGAAGAAGCTCTCCATGGCCGCATTGTCACCGGCCGCCCCGACTCGGCCCATTGACCCGACCAGCTCGTAGCGGCCGAGTGCGTGCACGAATCTCCTTGACCTGAACTGAGATCCGCGATCGCTATGAACTATGCACCCGGCCACATCAGCGCGGCGTGCTACCGCGTTGCTCAAGGCCGTGGTCGCCAACCGGGACTTCATTCGGGAATCGATCGAGTACCCGACGATGCGATTGGAGAACACATCCTTGATCGCACACATATAGAGCTTGCCTTCACCGGTGCGATGCTCGGTGATATCGCTGAGCCACAACTGATTTGGTGCACCTGCGGTGAAGTCGCGCTCCACAAGATCATCATGCACCGGCGGGCCCACCTTGCCGTTCTTGCCGCGTTTCTTACCGAACACGCTCCACAATCGATTCTGCGAGCAGATCCGCCAGGCGGTGCGCTCCGCCATCGGCTCACCGGCATCGCGGGCCTCTTCGACCAGGTAGCGGTACCCGAACTCGGGATCGTCCTGGTGGGCGTCGAACAGGGCGTTGGCGCGGTAGGCCTCGACGAGTTCGGCGTCAGTGATCGGCTGGGCCAGCCAGCGGTAAAAGGGCTGGCGGGCGAGCTTGAGTACCCGGCACGTCACCGCGACGGGAATCCCGTCGGCGGCGAGCTCCTTCACGAGCGGGTAGACCCTTTTCCCGGCAGATTGGCCTGCGACAAATAGGCAGTCGCCCGGCGCAGGACCTCGTTTTCCTGCTCCAACAACTTGATCCGCCGCCGCGCATCCCGCAGCTCCGCAGACTCGCCGGTGCTCTTGCCGGGCTTGGCGCCCTCGTCGATATCGGCTCGGCGCATCCACTTGTGCAGCGTCATCGGGTGCACACCGAAATCGGTGGCGATCTGCTCGATCGTTACACCGTCATCGCGGTTGCGAGCGACCCGCACGACGTCGTCGCGGAACTCTCGGGGGTAAGGCCTGGGCACACTGACATCCTTCCAGCTCACCCGTTCCGGGCAAGCCAACTCAGATGTCACCTATTCGTGCAGCAGACCCATCCGGCATCAGAGTGACATATCAAGTCCTGCAACGTAGTTCCTCGCGACCACCGTGCCATCTCCAAGGCGTCAAGGACCATTGATGTCCGCATATGCGATGCTACCCGCCACCCGACGATCATCCGAGAATGCGCATCGACGATGAAACACACGTAGGCCACCCCGGCCCAGGTGGGTACGAACGTCAGATCGGTCACCCAGAGCTGGTTTGGCGCGGTCGCGGTGAACTTTCGCCTGACCAGATCCGGATGCCGCGCCGCGACCGGGTCAGCCTTGGTGGTGCGGACACGCTTGCCGCGGCGCGCCCCTTCGATGCCGGCGGCCCGCATCAGGCGGGCCACCTGATCGCGGCCGACGTCGTGGCCGGCCCGTCGGGCGGTTTTCCAGAGCTTGCGGGCCCCATAGACGCAGTAATTGTCTTTCCAGAGCTGACGCAACGCTGGCTCCAGAACGGCGTCGCGTTGAGCCCGCGCCGACGGTGCCCGTGTCTTGGCGTTGTAGTAGGTGCTCGGGGCCACCTGCAGGCCTGCGCTACGCAGGACGGTGCAGATGGGCTCGACCCCGAACTCGCCCCGTTGGGCGTCGATGAAGGAGACTATTTCTTGTGTTGGCGGTCGAGCTCCGCCCCGAAGAAACTCGCTGCTCGTTTCAGAATCTCGTTGGCACGCTTCAATTCTCGGACTTCTTGTTCGAGTTCCTTGACCTTCGCGGACTCCGCTGTCGTCACGCCCGGTGCATGCCCGTCGTCGATATCTGCCTGGCGCACCCAGGAGCGCACCGACTCCATTCCATAGCCCAGCTGGCGAGCGACCCGTGCCACCGTGCCCTGCTCGGTGCCCAACTCTTCTCGCAGCGTACGGACCATCCGCACCGCGGCGGCCTTCTCCTCCGGGCTGTAACGACGTGTCGTGGGCTTCCCGGGCGACTGTTCCTTCGGCATACCTGCATCCTCGTTTCCAAGGTCAGGAGCCTCCAGCATTTCCAGGGCGATTCAGAGAGGGGTTGGGGCCACCAGTCGGATTTGATCAATCGTGAAGCCCTGGGCATGCAGCCAGGCAATTAGATCAGTCCTTTCCTGGCGGCTGTCGCCCTCGAGACCGTCGAGCAGACCATACTGAGCGAGGTCGTCTTCGTGTGTTGCTGACACCCTGGACATCCCCTAGTGCCGCGGCGTACCCGGGCGCGGACAGGGTGGTTCAGTGTTCACGCCGCGCACCTGGTGACTCGACGCGGGGACGCCGAGCACGGCGTGACCCATCGCAACGAGCAGCGCAGAGGTCTGTTCGGGAGCCAGGCCAGTGCCGCGGTAGTGCAAGATCGATTGAATGGCTCCGATCGCTCCATGAACCATCGCCCGAAGTTCAATCTCGTCGACCGCGGGCCGCAATTCTCCGACGAGGTGTACCCACTCTTCTAGATAGAGTCGCTGCTTACGGCGCAACCGGCTCTGGTGCTGATCCGACAGATTGTGCACTTCGCGGTAATACACCATTGCCAGCTCGCGTTGATCCATTACCAAGGCGACTTGGTCAGACACCAGCAGGGTCAGCGCCTCCGCCTCGTCGCGGGACTGCTCGACGATCGCCGTCGCACGCTTAAGGAGTTTGTCCACCACTCGCTCGAAGAGGGCCGCCAGTAGATCGCTCTTACTGTTGAAATGGCGATAGATGGCCGGCCCGACAACCCCTGATGCAACGCCGATGTCGGCCATGGAGACAGCGTGGTAGCCCCGCTCGGCAATCAACTCGGTGGCAGAGGCGAGAATCCGTTCCCGACGCTCGCCGCCGACCCGGGTACGTCCGGCAACGACCACCTTGTTCACTACTACCTTCCTTCGCTCGCAACCAGGGCTCGCGCAGCACTGCAGCGCCGGGAGCTACACTACGAACGTTAACACCTGCTCACAATTCCAGGTTGAGTTGAAATGTAGACGCCCCAATGGCAGGTGGCTGGCGCCTGCGCGTGTGATCCCCATTCGTGGATGTGCCCGCTCATTGGCCAAGATCGGCAACCGCGTGGGCAGATCGCTGCGCCCTCTTTGGATGTCCAGTTCGGCAAGGAACTGGACAAAGCCATCTCTCCGTCTGCCGGACGCTGTTGGCGTCATCCGATCGTCATCACATCGTTCGGCAACACGGCTTTGGCAAAGGGGCTACGTCAAGCAGCAGGCAGAGGACGGCGACTTGATTGGCGATACGTCGACAGAGTGGCCCGGCTACTCCAAACTCGGGATTTGTCAGGTCGCGCTGAGCAAGGATTGCGGGATGTCGACGATGCGGGAGCGCAGGTACTCGCACAAGCCCTTCGCCTGGGCATCCGGCCGGGTCGAGGATGCCACGCCTTCCCCCAGCAGCCCGTGGACCACAACGTTGAGCGCACGCAGGTTGGGCAGCTCGAATCGCTCTATGCGCAGCTGCGCAGCCTCCGGGCCGAGCAGCCCGCGCAGTCGCTCGACGGTTAAGTGCTCGCGCACCCAGGCATAGCCGGCGTCGTCGCGGGCCCAGAGACCGATATTGGCGTTGCCGCCCTTGTCGCCGGACCGCGCGCCCAGCACCGCACCCAGTGGCGCGCGGCATGTCGGCTCGGTCGGCGGCGCGGCTGCCGAGCTGCCCGCGACTTTCGCGGCCGGCACGCTACCGGTCGGTGGATCGGCGATCGTCCGGCGCTCACCGTTGGGCAGCACCACGACGTGCGTCACGCTCGACCGGGGCACGGCCGCTGGGCGGTACACGCCGAACGCCGACTCCGACGTGGGTGGCGTGGTGGTGTGGAAGCCCGCGTACCCGGCCAGAGCGATCTCCATGATTGCGCTCGAGAACGTCCGGCCGACCTTGCGTGGGTCGGTGTCCTTGACCGTGATCCGCAGGTGCGCGCAGGCCTGGTCGTTGGTGGGGGCGTCCGGTGTGTCGAACCGCAATAACCGGACGTCCGTCTCGGCGAAGGAGTCCCGGCCGCCGAGGATGTCGAACAGCTGCTGCTGCGCGAACGCGGCCTTCGCCTCTATGTCCAAGCCGGTGAGCACCATCGTCATGGTGTTCCGGTAGCCCCCGACCTCGTTCAGCGCCACCTTGAGCGTCTCCGGCGGCGGGCTGCCGGTGACACCCGTGATCGCCACCCGGTGCTCGGCCTGCTGGGCCAGAGAGATTGTGTCGAAGTGAGTGACCACGTCGGGCCCCAGATAGGCGGGCTCGGCGATCTCGTAGAGCAGCTGGGCGGTGACCGTACCGACCGACACCAGCCCCCCGGTGTCGGCGTGCTTGGTGATCACCGACGAGCCGTCGGCCGCCACCTCCGCGATCGGGAAGCCAGGGTAGCGACGGTCGGTGATCTCGTCGAGGAAGGCGTAGTTGCCGCCCGTGGCCTGTGGGCCGCATTCGATGACGTGGCCGGCCACGACGGCACCGGCGAGCCGGTCCCAGTCGGTGCGCTCCCACCCGTGCCACCAGGCGGCCGGACCGACGACCAGCGAGGCGTCGGTCACGCGGCCGGTGACGACGACGTCGGCGCCGGCACCCAGCGCTTCGGCGATACCCCAGCCGCCGAGGTAGGCGTTGGCCGAGACCGGCTCGACCTCACCGACCGCAGGGGTGATCGCGGAGAGGTTCCCGCGCAGGTCGTCACCCTCGACGTGGGCGACGCGGACGCTGATACCGAGCCGGTCCGCAAGCTCGCGCAATCTGACGGCCAGCCCGGCCGGGTTGAGCCCACCGGCGTTGGCCACGATCTTGATACCGCGATCGGAACAGGTGCCCAACACCTGCTCCATCTGGGTCAGGAACGTGCGCGCATAGCCGCCCGCGGGATCCTTCGCCTGGGCCTTCGCCAGGATGAGCATCGTCAGTTCCGCGAGGTAGTCGCCGCAGAGCACGTCGATGCTCTCCTCGCCCGTCCCGCCCTCGACCATCTCCCGCGCCGCGGCGATCCGGTCGCCGTAGAAGCCCGAGCAATTGCCGATACGGACCGGGTCCCTCACGACACACCTCCATCGAACTGTCCTGCGGTGCGCCCGCCGCCGGGAGGTCCGGCGAAGGCCTGCGCGATGGAGAGCCACTGGTCGGCGAGCGGACCGGTGGTTTCCAGCGCGGTGTCGTCGCGATGCCTGCGCTGGGTGACGAGCAGGCAAAAGTCGTGCGCAGTGCCGGTGACCCGGTTGGGCACGCCGTCGGGGCCCCAGGTCCACAGCGTGCCCCCCGGTGCGGTGAGCTCGACGCGGACGGGCTCCTCGGGCACCTCTAGGCCGTTGGCCATGTAGCTGAACGCCCGCGCTCCCACGCCGATGTGGGCGACGTGGCGCAACCGGGCCGAGGGCACACGGGTCACTCCCAGCGCGTCGGCGACGTCCTGACCGTGCGCCCAGGTCTCCATGATCCGCGCGGTCAGCGAGGAAGCCGCGCTCATGGGGAGGCCGAACCACGGCACCCGCACTGAGGGGTCGATCGTGGCGAAGGCAGCGACGAGGGCGCGGCGCGCGCCGTCGAACCAGGACAGCAGCTCGGTTCCCGGCATCGACCGGTAGCGCTCGGCGATGGTGTCCGGGGAGATTCGGCCGTCGGCGAGCATGGGCAGCACCTCGGCCGTGAACCCTTCGGGGTCGGTGGCTGAGCGCACCGCGGCGTCGTCGAAGAACGCAAGATGGCTGATCTGATCGCGGACCGCCCAGCCTGCCGCGGGGGTGGGCGCGTCCCACCCGGCTTGCCCCTCGGGCAGCTCGGCGATCAGTGACCACAGCTCGGCCGTTTCCGCCCCGATGTCGGTGATCAAGGACTCCATCGGCACGGCCACGTCTAACGTCCCTTCCAAACCGGTGTGCGCTTCTCGCGGAACGCGGCGGGACCCTCTAGCGCGTCGGCGCTGAGGTACACCGGCTCCCATATCTGGTCGGCGTGGGCGTAGGCCTCCGTCAGGTGGTGCGCTGCGGAGAGGTATACGGTCTTTTTTGCCGCGAGTACGGACAGCGGTGCGTTGGAAGCGATCCGCAGGGCGATCTCCTGAACTCGTACCCGCAGCTCCGCTGCGGGCACGACCTCGTTCACCATGCCTACCTCGCGGGCGCGCTCGGCAGTGATCGGGTCGCCGGTCATCAAAATCTGCAGCGCAATCCGCGGCGGCAGCAGCCACGACAGCGGGACAGCCCATGGCGAGCCGCGGCCTACCTTGACCTCGCTGACCGCGAACCTGGCGTGCTCGGCTGCGATGACGAGGTCGCACTGCTGGGCCAGTAGGAATCCGCCGGCGAAGGCGACGCCGTTCACCGCGGCGATGGTCGGCTTGGCGACCTGGATGTTGCGCCCGAATTGCGGCGCGAAGTCTGGCGGCGGAACCGTGAGCGCCGTCTCCGCCATCTCTTTAAGGTCCCCTCCGGCGCAGAACGCCTTATCGCCTGCCCCGGTCAGCACCAGAACCTTGGCGGAGTCGTCGGCGTTGAAGCGGTGAACGCTGTGGAACAGTCCCTGCCGGACCGCCCCGTTGAGCGCGTTCCGTGCCTCGGGGCGATTGATCGTCAACCAGGCCACCCCGTCGACGACCTCGTAGGTGATCGCTTCCTCGCTCATCAATCCCCGTCCTGATCGGCACCCGCCCTCCCGATGTGAGGGCTCGTTCACTCGCAGTACGTTACCCGGCAGAATGTCGCGAGGACCAGTTGGTGAGCGAACGCGTTGCGTCCGGCGGCGCAACCCGACCGGCGTGGCCAGCTCCGTAAATGTTGGGTTCGCCACCTCGTCGGCCGCATTCGGTTCGAGCGATTGACGAGATCGGATCCCAAGGCCGCAACACGGGGTTGCATTCGTACGTCAAGTCCTCGGCAAGAATGTGGCCCTCTTCGGCCTTTTGGGATTGGCACGCCGGAGGTGCTCCTTGCCACCGTTTCACCCTTGGCTCCCAGAAACAATCGGTGCCAAATGCTGTGAACGCATGCGTCGCCGCGGGGAACCGCTCGTCAGCGTCCGAGGACTTGAAAACCTTCCCATGCTTTCCGGCGGTCGGCGTGGGGGTCGTTGTCCACTCGCGAAGCGCGATCGAAGACGAGGACCGGACGGGCGTCGCTGGTGTAGCGCGGCCAGCCGTCTCCTGGAACTCCGGTGCGTGCGAAAGCATCCCAGCGCCCTTGCATGTCGTCGCTCACGCGTAGGGCCGAGCGGCGATCGGCTCCGGCGCTGAGTAGCCGACCGAGCGGCGTGCGGTAGGCGTCGAACACCGCAAGAAGCTCCGTCGCATGGGTGGCACCCAGCCCGGCCCATTGCAGAGTTCGCGGGGCGAAGTCATAGCGGTACAGATATGTGGGGGCGTGCCGACTGTGGGAATCCGCGAGCTGCCACAGTGTCGATCCGAATGTGAAGTCGGCCCCCAGTCGGATACAGGCATCGGGGGCCGGATATTCGGGATAGGCAGCAGTAATTCGCTCGCGACAGGTGGGTTCCGCTCCCGCTAGTAACGCTTCGATCTTGGCTTCGTTCGTCGGGAGGAGTTTGAGGAAGCGAGTGAACAACCGGCCCTCGTCGGCGTTCGTACCGACGATCAGCGGCACACGGTACGCCTTGCCGTCGCGCATCGCTTGAATGGGCTCGGACGGTAGATAGTCGGTTCCGAATGTGCATCCCACCGGGTAACCGCCAGCAAGGTCCGATGCACTCGTGGTGAGCAAGCGATCGAATGCATTCACCAGTTGAGCCGGACGCGCCGCCAACAGGAGGCGGGCGGGCTCCCGCTCGTCGGCGCAGAGAATGGATGCGAACTTGGCGGCGAACTCCGCGGCCAGCTCCTGGGAGCGGGATAGCGCGCCGGCCGGACTTTGTGAGATAGCCTGTGCGAAAAGCCCTTTCGCCGCTGGCACGGCCAGCAAAGTGGTAACGGCGTGCGCGCCCGCGCTCTCTCCGAAGATCGTCACGTTATCGGGATCGCCGCCGAATGCCGCGATGTTCTCGCGTACCCACCTGAGCGCCGACACGAGGTCACGCAAGTAGAGGTTGTCGTCAATATGGATGTCTGCGGTGGACAGCGACGACAGGTCGACAGCCCCTAGCGCGCCGAGGCGGTAGTTTGCCGATACGTACACGCAACCGCTGCGGGCAAGCGACGCGCCATCATAGATCGGTGTCGCGGAACTGCCCAGGAAGTACGCCCCGCCGTGAATGAAGAACATCACGGGCAGAGGTCGGTCCGAGCCGCCGTCGGGTGCAACGACATTGAGGGTGAGGCAGTCCTCGCTCATGGGCTGGAACTTGCCCGGACCGACGATGGTGTATCGGCGGGGCTGTGGAGCGCAGTAGCGGAATCGGTGGCAGGGTCGGACGCCGTCCCACGCTTCGACCGGCTGGGGAGCCTTGAACCGCAGCGCGCCGACTGGTGGCTTGGCGTAGGGAATGGAACGCCAGCGATTGACGCCGTCCCGCGTGAATCCTTCGATGGCGCCCGAGGTGAGTTCGGTGCGGACTGTCTTCGCTGGCATGTATCGACAATAGCGAATGACTATTCACACCAGCGCCCGGCTCTGCCGTTCAGTCGCCGTGTCGGGCACGGTTTGGCCTGCTACTGATGACTCACTCGACTTCGGTCAGCGGCCTCCACGGCCGTTCGGTGACGTCGTGGCTGATTCTTAAGCACCGGTTACTTCTTTTCAGAAGAAGAAGCTACCCATGACCGGCTATCTCCGGGCGTGCGGGGACATCCTCAGCGTTGTGAGCGTCGGTACTCGCTCGGAGAGCGGCCGGTCCATCGCTTGAAGGCGTGTGAGAAGTTAGCAAGATCGCCGTATCCGAGCTCGGTCGCGATCTGGCTTGCCGACATTGATCGGGTGATTAACAGCATCATCGCGCTCTCCCGCAGACACGACTGGCGCAACTCGCGAAACGTGGTGCCCTCTTCGGCGAGCCGGCGTTTGAGTGTGCTGGTGGATACCGAGAGTTCGTCTGCGACCCGCTGGCAACTTCGCTGTCCGGGATCCTCGTCCAACAACCGTCTCACCTTCTTGGAGAAGGACGTGGCTCCGCTCTGCTCGTCGAGGGTCCGCCTCAGCTCGGCGACGGCGAGTCGATACGCAAGGGGATCGGAGAACCGGCACACTTCATTGAGCGCGTTGACGGGAACATGAAGGTAGGACATCGGTGCGTCAAAGAACAGGCGCCCGGCTAGTACCATCTCTGCCGCGAGTTTGTTCAGGGAGACCGGCGCTGACCAACTCAAGTGGAGCGTGACGGTCAGCGCGTCACTGACGAGCATGTCCAGCAGTCGTAACAACGCCGAGCCGGTATATGTGACTGCTAAGCAGTCCAGGGCCCGATCGCCTGTGTGCCCCCAGAGCCCGACGGTGAGACCTTGGTCGTTTGGACGGAATTGTGCATTGATCGCCGTGGTGATCAACGGTAGATAGGTGAGCAGCTCGACGATCTCGGCTACCGAGCCTGCGCTGACCAGCGGGACGCTCAACGGGCCGAAAGATGTCAACTGTGCCTGTCCTGCAAACGAGAAGCCGAGCAGGGTTGCCCGGTCGACGTCTAGATCGGGGTACAGATCGCGAAACCACCGCAGTGGCGCCTGGACATCGTGCTGCATCAGCGTCGCCTCGTCGGTTCCCTCGCGCGCCATGATGGTGCGAAGCCGCGCGACGGCGTCCGGGTCGAGTGCCTGGCTCTCCAGCATTTGCACGAACGCGACCGGAGGCACACCGGCGTTGCTGAACTTCACCGATCGTGCCCCCTGAGCCCAATCCACAAGTTCCTGATCCGCGCAAACATAGCGGAAGCGCTCGGATTGGACAATCCTGTTAACAAGTATTCACATTCAGGGCAACTTAAGAGGAGTCGGTAATGGCCGTTGTCACTTTTGTCTCCCACGACGGCGACAAGCACCAGGTGCCTCTCGATGAAGGCCAGTCACTCATGCAGGTCGCGACCAACAATGCAGTGCCTGGCATCGACGGCGACTGCGGAGGCGAAGCGGCGTGCGGTACCTGCCACGTCGTCGTCGATCCGCAGTGGTCCGATCAGGTCGGCTCCTCCGGCGTCGGCGAAGAGGAGATGCTCGCGATGAACCCCGAGCGTCAGCCGACCTCTCGGCTGTCCTGCCAGATGACGGCCTCCGAGGCATGGGACGGCTTGATCGTCCATCTGCCGGAGTTCCAGATGTGACGACGAAGGGAAGTGGTCAAACATGGTAAAAATCTCTGAAAAGGTCGCCGAGAAAGTTCAGGCGACCATCCCGATCGACCTGCAGATTCAAGGTGCACACGCCTACGACAAAACTCGGCGTTGGGTGACCGGTACGAACGGGAAGAAACTCTTTGTAGAGCGTCCTATTCCGCCGGCCGAGGAGGTCGAACTCGCCGACATCGATCTCAGCAATCCTTTTCTCTATCGCCAGGGGCGCTGGCAGTCATACTACGAGCGCCTGCGTAACGAAGCTCCGGTCCATTATCAGCGGCACAGTGCCTTCGGCCCGTTTTGGTCCGTCACCCGGCATGCCGACATCGTGGCCGTCGACAAGAATCATGAGGTCTTCTCCGCTGAGCCATTGATCGTCATCGGGGTGCCGCCCCGCTTCCTGGATATCAAGATGTTCATCGCGATGGATCCACCACGCCACGACCTGCAGCGGGCGGCTGTCCAAGGGGTGGTCGCACCCAAGAACCTACGGGAAATGGAGGGTCTGATTCGCTCGCGCGTAAGGGAGGTGCTGGATAACCTCCCCGTGGATCAGCCGTTCGACTGGGTTCACGACGTCTCGATCGAGCTGACCGCTCGAATGCTTGCGACCCTGCTGGACTTTCCGTACGAGCAGCGTCGCAAGCTTGTCGAGTGGTCGGATCTGGCAACCTCGATGGAGCAAACCAACGGCGGTCCCTCGGACCTTGACGAGACGTTCGTCGGCATGCGCGCCATGGCCCGAGATCTCAGCCGGCACTGGCACGACAAGGCGGCCCGGACCGGTGCCGGAGAAGAGCCTGGGTTCGATCTGATCACCATGCTGCAGAGCAATGAAAGCACCAAAGACCTGATCGACCGGCCGATGGAGTTCTTGGGCAACCTTCTGCTGCTGATCGTCGGAGGCAACGACACGACCCGGAACTCGATGAGCGGCGGCGTTCTCGCGTTAAACCGCTACCCGGACCAGTTCGAGAAGCTGAAAGCAAATCCCGACCTGATCCCCAACATGAACTCCGAGATTATCCGATGGCAGACGCCACTCGCCTACATGCGCCGGATCGCCAAGGCCGACACCATGCTGAATGGTCAGTTCATTCGCAAGGGTGACAAGGTCGTGATGTGGTACGCATCGGGAAACCGCGATGAGCGCGTATTCGATCGGCCCGACGACTTCATCATCGACCGGGACAACGCCCGCAACCACATCTCTTTCGGGTTCGGCGTCCACCGCTGTATGGGCAACCGGTTGGCCGAGATGCAGTTGCGGATCCTGTGGGAGGAGCTGCTTCCTCGTTTCGAGAAGATCGAGGTCATTGGTGAGCCCGAATACGTGCAATCCAACTTCGTCAGGGGAATCAGCAAGCTGATGGTCCGCCTCACCCCGAAAGCCGGCGCATGACTTTGCATCGAGCGGTCATCGTGGGCGCCAGCCACGCGGGCGCCCAACTGGCGGCCAGCCTTCGTCAAGAAGGATGGGACGGCGAGATCGTCCTCGTCGGCAATGAATCGGCAGCGCCCTACCAACGCCCTCCGCTGTCGAAGGCATATCTGGCCGGGAACTGCACAGTCGACAAGCTCGCGATCCGCAGCGCCGAGTTTTACACAAAGCTGCGAATCGAAGTTCTGGATGCGACGGTGGAGGCAATCGATCGCGCAGCGGGTCACCTCTCGCTGAGCACCGGCGAGGTGCTGCCCTACGACAGGCTCGCGCTGTGCACGGGCGCGCGCCCCCGTCGGCTCTCCACCCCAGGCGCCGACCTGGCCGGAGTCTTCTACCTACGCACCGCGGCGGACGTCGAGATGATCCGAGACGCCACCAGACCGGGGCGTCGAGCCGTGATCATCGGCGGCGGTTACATCGGATTGGAGACGGCTGCCTCCTTGCGTGCGTTGGGTCTAGAGGTCACCGTGCTCGAGGCGACGGAGCGCGTCCTCGAACGGGTGACCGCCCCGGAGGTATCGGCGTTCTTCGACCGGATCCACCGGGAGGCGGGCGTCAACATCCAGACGGGCGCGCGGGTCGAGGCTCTGTCTGGCGACGGCAAAGTCGGCGAAGTAGTCCTGGCCGGTGGCGAATCGATTTCCGCCGACCTCGTCATTGTCGGCATCGGCGTTGAGCCGAACACCGAGCTCGCCGCTGCCGCGGGCTTGGTCGTCGACAACGGCGTCGTGATCGACGACCAAGCCCAGACCAGCGACTCCGCCATCATGGCCGCCGGGGACTGCGTCAGCCACGACATGGCTCGTTACGGCCGCCGTATACGTCTGGAGTCCGTGCCCAGTGCGGCCGAGCAGGCCAAAGTCGCGGCGGCGACTTTGTGCGGGAAGTCCAAGAAGATATCAGCGCTGCCTTGGTTTTGGTCAGATCAATACGACCTCAAGCTCCAGATCGCGGGTCTCAACACCGGGTACGACGAGGTGGTCCTCAGCGGCGACCCGACCCGCGACCGCGACTTCACCTGCTTCTACCTGCGTGCCGGCGAGCTCATCGCCGCCGACTGCATCAATCGCCCCCGCGACTTCATGTTCAGCAAGCGGGTCATTACGCAGCAGGTCCCCGTCGAACGGGCCGAACTCATGCTCGCCGGCTCGGTCTGAGGTCATGGCTGCATGGGCGATGGGACGGCGACTGCGATTGCGACGCGTGTGTCGGAGACGAACGTCAGCGAGAACCGCCATCCAACTCCGCTGGCCGCGGGGACTGGCTAGCGGATGCCGCCGGGCACCTCGGCGGTGTTACCGCAGCGCATCAGAAGCTAGTGGAGGTCGCCAACAGGCGTGACGATTTTTGCGGGGGGAGCATCGTCTTGAGTCGATGCTCGCGACTGTTCTGTTCTGACAACGAGATTGGTGGAGATTGACGGTGGCGGTATTCAAGGACGAGGACGAGGTCTATGCCTTCTTGGGTGGGATCTTTCAACGGGGCTTGGAGAAGGAGGGACTGGCGGACAAGCTCGCAAATTCGGGTGTGGTGTTACGGGTGCACTACACCGATCCGGACGCGGTGGTAACGGTGGACATGCCGAAGAAGGTGGTGGAGACCGGAGCGGCCAGTACCGCGGTGCCCAACGTGGAGTTGTTCATGTCGGCGGACACTGGAAACAAGTTCTGGCTGGGCAAGGTGAACCTGACGATGGCGATGGCCAAGGGGACGGTGCGCGCAAAGGGCCCGGTGCCGAAGTTGATCAAGTTGATTCCGCAGGCCAAGAATCTGTTCCCCGAGTACCGGTTGATGCTGCAGAGTCAGGATCGGCAGGACCTCATCGATGCGTGACCGTCGCCTCATCAAGGGTTGTCGGGCGGGCTCTCGATGAGGAGCACGATGCAGGACGTTGCGTTGACGGTGCCCGCGATCGTGGCCCATGCTGCGGCAGTCCATGGCGATCGCGAGGTGTTGACCGCACGCGGACCCCAACAGATCTCTGGGGTGTCGTATCATGAGTTGGGGCAGCGTGCGGCGCGGTTGGCGAATGCGTTGCGCGAGATAGGCATTTGTGGAGACGAGCGTGTCGCGACGCTGCAGTGGAGCAACCAGGAGCACCTGGACTGTTACGCGGCGGTGCCGTCGATGGGTGCGGTGCTACATACGTTGAATCTGCGGCTGCCACCTGAACAGCTGACGTGGATCGCCAATCATGCCGAAGATCAGGTGATCATCGTCGACGGTACGGTGCTGAACCTGTTGGCGGCGGCGTTGCCGTCGATGACCTCGGTGCGCACGGTGCTGGTGACCGGCACGGGTGATCTTACCGCAGTGCAGGGCTGCGGAAAGGACGTCCTTCGCTACGACGATGTGGTGGCAGCCCAGCCGAGCACGTTCGACTGGCCCGACGTCGACGAGCAGTCGGCCGCAGCGATGTGCTACACGAGCGGTACTACCGGGCACCCGAAAGGCGTTGTCTACAGCCACCGTTCGACGTGGTTGCACTCTCAATCGGCGTGCACCTCGAACGCCTTGGGCATCGGTCATGACGACACGGTGTTGGCGATCGTTCCGATGTTCCACGCTAATGCCTGGGGGTTGCCGTATGCGGCGATGATGGCGGGGGCGCAGCTTCTGCTGCCTGACCGTTTCCTGCAGGCGGGGCCATTGGTGGAGATGATCGAGGCGGCCCGGCCCACGATGGCGGGCGCTGTGCCGACGATCTGGACCGATGTCTTGCACTACCTGCGCGACAATCCCGGCCACGACGTGAGTTCGCTGGAGATGGTGGCGTGCGGTGGTTCGGCGGTTCCGAGGTCGTTGATGACTGCCTATGACGAACTGGGCATCCGAATCGTGCAGGCCTGGGGGATGACTGAGACCTCCCCGCTGGCTGCGGTCGCTCTGCCGCGGAACACCGACACCCCGGAGAGGTCCCTTTACCTGCGGGGAACCCAAGGCAGGGTAGTGGCCGGTGTGCAGGCGCGCATCGTTGATGACAGCGGTGCAGAACAACCTTGGGACGGACTGTCGGTGGGGGAGATTCAGATCCGCGGCCCGTGGATCACTCAGTCCTATTACGAGCATGACAGTCCGGCGGTGTCGCCGGACGGTTGGTTATGCACCGGGGATGTCGGGACCATCAGCGCCGATGCGTTCATCACTCTCACCGACCGCGCCAAAGACGTGATCAAGTCTGGAGGGGAGTGGATCTCCTCGGTGGAATTGGAGAACGAGTTGGCCGCTCACCCTGCAGTACGCACCGCCACGGTGATTGGAGTGCCCGACGACAAGTGGCAGGAACGGCCGCTGGCAGTGGTGGTCCTGGCCGCTGACTGCACCGCCACCGCTGCGGAGTTGACTGAGTTCCTGCGTGCACGGGTGGCCAAGTGGTGGCTACCGGAACGGTGGGCGTTCGTCGCCGACGTTCCGTTGACGTCTACTGGCAAGTTCGACAAGAAGAAGCTGCGCCGCCAGCATGCCGACGGTGAGCTCGCCGTCGAGACGCTGGCGTGAACCATCCACTGCTACGGAAGCACCGACGTTGAGGAGAGGACACACATGAAAACACGCGCTGCCGTGCTCTGGGGCTTGGGAGAGAAGTGGGAGGTTGATGAGATCGAGCTGGATCCGCCCGGTGCGGATGAAGTGCTGGTCCGGTTGACCGCCAGCGGGTTGTGCCATTCAGACGAACACCTGGTGACCGGTGATCTGCCGTTTCCGCTGCCCGTCGTCGGTGGTCATGAAGGCGCCGGCACCGTGGTCGAGGTGGGTGCAGGTGTCGAGGACCTGGCCGAGGGCGATTCGGTCATCCTGACGTTCCTGCCGTCTTGCGGGCACTGCTCTTACTGCGCGCGCGGGATGGGAAACCTGTGCGACATGGGTGCGGCGATCATGATGGGACCCCAGATCGACGGCACCTACCGCTTCCATGCCCGCGGCGAGGATGTCGGCCAGATGTGCTTGCTGGGCACGTTCTCGGAATACACCGTGGTGCCGAAGGCCTCCTTGGTCAAGGTTGACCACGGGACACCGTTGGACAAGGCGGCCTTGATCGGTTGCGGTGTCACGACCGGTTACGGCTCGGCGGTACGCACCGGTGACGTGCGCGCCGGGGATACCGTGGTCGTGATCGGCGCCGGCGGCATCGGCATGAATGCGATCCAAGGCGCCCGCATCGCTGGCGCGTTGACCATCGTGGCTGTCGACCCAGTGGAGTTCAAGCGCGAACAAGCTGGCGGTTTCGGCGCGACGCATGCCGTTGCCACCATCGATGAGGCCTGGTCACTGATCAGCGACATCACCCGTGGCAAACTCGCCGACGTCTGCGTCTTGACCACCGACGTCGCCGAAGGGGCCTACACCGCTGAGGCGCTATCACTGGTCGGTAAACGCGGCCGTGTGGTCATTACCGCGATCGGACACCCCGAAGACACGTCGATGTCGGGCTCGCTGCTGGAATTAACGCTGTATGAAAAGCAGATCCGCGGTGCCCTCTACGGCTCGTCCAACGCCGCCCACGACATCCCGCGGCTCGTCGAACTCTACAACTCCGGACAACTCAAACTCGACGAGCTGATCACCCGTGAGTACACCCTCGATGAGATCAATGAGGGCTACGACGACATGCGGTCAGGCCGCAACATCCGAGGACTCATCCGATTCTGACAGAGCACCGAAAGCAGGGAAGCGCAAAACGGCACCAAGCGAGCTCAGTACAACGATGGCGATGCTGCGGGTCAGGGGCTCTCACCGTTGACGCTTTGATGCGGATAGCGATCGAAAGCAATGTTTCCCATAGTCATAGGCGGTCGAGCTGCGCGGGTGAGATTGGCTGCGGTCGACCAGTTCTGGCACCTACCGCCAGCCGCGACGCCTTGATGGAACGTAGCTTTCGATGAGTCTTAACAGTGCTATTGGACAAGAGAGGAAGCGGCGATGGCGAGGATTGAAATTCCCTATCCCCACAGGAGAGGAGGGCACTGTGGTTCCGGTGCGCTGCGTGACCTTACTGAATGGGCACAACTAGGATGGGGGACAGAAACACTCAGTGAAGGATTGGTCTTCACCCTCGGCGGAGCCTTGGACTTCTCGTACGTCCGCTCTACGCAATTGTTTCCCCAGATCTACCTGGTAGGACGAGGAAGCGACCTGGAAAAAGACTACCTCTCCCGAGTTGGTGCAAACTGCGTAGTGCGATCGACCGATGACGCAGACGTGGGATGGTCATTTGTTACCGACGAAGTCGACAAGGGCCGACCCGTCATGGTCTGGGCTGACATCGGCGAACTTCCTTACCTGCGCGTCCGATTGCACATGAGCCGTCACGACATCGTCATCACCGGATATGATGACGAACAAGGGGTTGCCTATGTGGTCGATAATGACCGCGAGACCACCCAAACGGTGGCTTATGACGACCTGCGCCGGGCGCGGTCCTCGGTAGGGTTCCCTACACCGACCCGGCACACCACATATCACGTCGACTGGCCGGAGCGAGTGCCCGACCTTGGGCCGATTGCCGCCACTGCATTAGCCGCGAGCGCAGCTTTCATGCGCGGCGGTGCCGTAGGTGCGCCGCTACTGCGCATCGAGGCAGCTGAAGTCGAGGCCTCCGGTTTGAAGGGTGTGCAGGAGTTCGCCGATGACGTACGGCATTGGCCAACGGTGTTTGATGACGACGCCCTGACCGCGGCATTGTTCGGGCTCGGGGCGTTCATCGAGAAAGCCGGAACCGGTGGCGGGCTCTTTCGTATGCTGCAAGCACAAGGTTGCCAGAATATCGCCGATCTCCTCGGGGACGCCGCCGCAGCCGAAGCGGCGGCCGCGGCCCGACACGCTTCCCAAGCGTGGTCTGAGCTTGCGGCCGCAGCCACCGATGCCGGCACATCGCTACGGAGTCGTAGTCTCGCTGCGGCCAAAATCGCCGCGACGATCCCGGACTCCGAAACACGCCTCGTCGAAGCCCTCGAAACGGCCAGTCGATCCGTTGGCACTGTCGATACCGGCCTCGAGGCTTATCTGAAAGGCTATCTGTGAGCGACACTTCAAACGAATCGAGTTTCCTGGAGACAACTGGGTTCCTCGATTGGCAGCACGACGATGTACAGCGCTTCACCGAGGACGCGGTCGGTGACGTTCGTGACCCTGTGCAGAAGGCGAGGTTGATCTTCACCGCTGTGCGGGACAGGATTTGGTACGATCCCTATAGCACCGACGACGATCCCGAGCATTATCGGGCGAGCTATGTAGCGACAGCGTCGAGGGCGTATTGCATACCGAAGGCGGTGCTGCTGACCGCGGCAGCTCGTGCGGCGGGCATTCCGGCCCGGCTCGGATTCGCGGACGTGCGCAACCATCTGCAGACCACCACATTGCGTGCCCGGATGGGAGGTACCGACGTGTTCGTCTACCACGGATATAGCGAATTACAACTCAACAACCGCTGGGTGAAGGCCACTCCGGCGTTCAATGCCGAGCTCTGCGCGCGATTCGGTGTACCTCCGATCGACTTCGACGGCCACACCGATGCGCTCCTCCATGCCTACGACGGTGGGGGAAGCCAACACATGGAGTACCTCAACGACCGCGGTTGGTACCACGATCTCCCCTTCACCGACATCGTTACAGAGTTGCATCACCGGTACGGCCCGCTCATGGCTGGCGCTGGAGCCCAGCGTGACGCCTTCTCCCAGGAGTTGTGAGGCGCTGCGGACTGTGTGCCAGTTCATTGTGACGCGATCTGGCCGGCTATGAATACACTGCAGTCCAAGGGATTACGGGCAGGACCAGATAGCCGACAGTGTCCTAATCGGAAGGTGTGTCGCAGCGATGATCTCGGCGGGCTAACGAGTCCTACATACATATCTACCGGCGATCAGCCCAGTCGACGCCGGCGCAATTCTTCAGTCGTGTGGTGAACCACGCGCTACGAGGGTCTATTTAGGAGGGTTTCGTCATCGAAGAGCAAGCGGAAGAAGATTCGGCCATCGCATGGTGGCATAGCTTTCAGGATCGTGCTGTCGCCGCCGACGGCGACTACCTTGATGCGCACCACCCGTGGTGCCTTGGTTGCGGCACAGACAATCCGCACGGTCATCGCCTGCGAGCGCGTCGGCATGGCGACGGGGTGGGTGCCAGGCATATCTTCGACGGCAGACATCGCGGCGCACCCGGTATCGCACATGGCGGCGCAGTCATGACCGTACTCGACGACATGGTGGGCATGTTGCTGTACGTCGTCGGTGAGATGGCCGTCACCCGCAGGTTCGATACCGAGTTCTACGCGCCGGTGTTGCTGGGGGTCCCCTACGAGGTCAGCGCGGAGCTGGTGTCCAAGACCGGCCGGAAACTCGAAGTCCGGACAGAATTGCGCGAGGAGACTACCGGTCAGCTAGTCGCGTCCGCCTCAGGGTTATTCGTCGTCGTCACGATGGCGCACTTCACTAGTTCCATACAGAAGGCGACTTCGACACCCTGCATTGTGCGGTCACCCAGGGAGGGAAGATGCTGAGCACCAGCCTTGGAGGTGGCGCACGGCTGGCCGCGCGCGTTCCACGTCTCTTACCCCGCTCGACGCAAACATCATCAACGCACTCATGTACCTGGTCGCCGAGGATCACCTCCACCAGACGGCGGCCACGGGTCAGCGCCGTCGTATTCGACGGCCCGCGCCCGCGCACAGGAGACCGGTCATGAGCACCTACGGCCTGTCGGTTCTCGGCGCGGATTTGAAGTCACTGGCCCAGACCGCACACGCCGCCGATGCGGCCGGGTTCGACGCCGTATGGGCCTCGGAGTTCTACTCCCGGTCGGGTTCGATCTCCATGGCCGCGATGGCCAACTGCACACAGAACTGCCGGATCGGTTCCTCCATTCTCTACGGCGTCGGCCGAAGCCCCCTGGTGCTGGCCACCGAGGCGCGTGATCTCGACGAACTCTCCAACGGACGGCTGGTGCTGGGCATCGGCAACGGCACCAAGCGGATGATGAGCGACTGGCACGGCGTGCCCGACACCTCCGCGCCCGCGCTGCGGATGGAAGAACTCGTGATGCTGCTGCGCCGGATATGGAACCTGCATGAAGGCCCGATCCATCACGAGGGTCGTTTTTACAGAATGAATCTCACGCCGACCGGCGACGTGGGACCCTCCAGCCGGCCGATCCCGATCGTCACCGCCGGTGTCCGGCCTCGGATGTGCGAGGCGGCCGGGCGGGTGGCCGACGGGCTGGCCGGACATCCCCTGTTCACCACCACCTACGTCGAGGAGATCGTCCGGCCCGCTATCGCCAGGGGTGCCGCGCACACCGGCCGCGACCCCAATGACGTGGAAATCATTTCCATGGTGATGTGCGCCATCCACGACGACGCCGAGGTCGCCAGGCGCGAACTGGCGCAGCAGATTGCGTTCTACTCCTCGGTCAAATCCTACGAGACGGTACTTGATGTGAACGGCTTCGCCAGCGAAGGCCGAACCATCCGGGAAGCATTCGCCCAGCGCGATTTCCCGGCGATGTTCGCCGCGGTGTCCGAGGAGATGATCGACACCATGGGCGTCGCGGGGACGGCACACGAGGTCCGTGAACAGCTGAGACGCTACGACGGCGTCCTCGACCACATCATGCTGTATTCACCATCGGTTGGCATCGCTCCCGAGCGCGTGCAGCAAAACCTCGACAGCATCATTCGGGAATGCTCGCCCGCCTCGATGTCGCCAGGGCAGTCCGGTCCACGTTCAATCTGATCCACGCATTGCCGCCGAAGTTGACCCGTCCCCGTCCGCGGTCGCATTTAGTGCGTCTGTCGCGCCGACCCCGCCGACGGTTGTGCGGCGTTGTTGAGGATGTTGGCGTCGTCGCTGTCGGGGAGGTCGTGGCGGACCACGCGTACCCGCCCCCGGGGTAGGCATGCCATGTAGCCGTGGCGCTTGCCGTACAACTCCCATGCCGTTTCCTCGGAATCGGGGTCGACGTCGATGCTGTGTCCACGCGAGAACCTCAGGTGTAGCCCTCCATCGTCGCCGGACCAGGCCTGAGTGCACACCGCGCCGGCGAGGTTCAACAACGGGCGTTCGTCAGTCGCGATCTTGAGTGGATCGATGCGTACCGCTTCTGCGGGATACGGGTCGACCGCAGGCAGTGTCAGCAGCAAGGGGCACGAGATGACAATCTCGTTGTAGTCGTCCAGGTCCAGGACCAGGCCGTCGCGCACGGAGACGCGTTGCACGACACAATTTTCGATCCATTGGGTATACATGGCACTCTCCTTCGCCGCGTCATCGAGCCTCGCCCTAAGGGTACTTCAGGTAGCGCTGCGATACTACTAGTATCGTTATGCGGTTTCCGCGGGTCGTGCGCGGCTGGTCACCACGCGCCGAGTGGCCAGGTCGATGCGTTCGCGAGTATCGGCGGCCGACGCTCGGTGGCCACAAAAGGCCACGAGGTTGGCCAGCCACACGTCGGAGATGATCGCGGCGATGTGTAAATCGGCTGGAGTCGGTTCGCCGCCCCTGAGCGTGCGGGCCAGCAGGGTCTGAATTTCGGCGGCGGCGCAGTCTAGTTCTGCGGCTGCCCGGGTGTCTGCAACGGCGAACGCTCGTGTCATGGCTGATGTCAGCCAGGGATCGCGCTGCCAGCGGTCATGTAGGTGTGTGGTGAGACGTTCGAGCCGTTCCAATGGCGTGCCGTCACCGCTAGCCCAGTCGTCAGCCGAGTCGAGTCGGCGAAACTCGCGCGATAGCGCCGCCACCAACAAGTTGGTCTTCGCCGGGAAGTGGCGGTAGAGCGTGCCGACGGCGATACCGGCCCGCTCGGCGACCGACCGCATCTGAACCGCCTCATAGCCACCTGACGTGGCCACGAGCAGGGCCGCGTCCAGAATCGCTTCCCGGCGCTGGGTGGATGAATGCGAGGCGGGCGCTACAGCGGTCCGCGTCCGGCCGCCGGCTGATTTTGCCTCCAGCGGTCGGGTTTTGCCATGGCTGCGAGAAAGGGGGAGCGTCATGGTCGCCCGTCGTCGAGGCCGCCGTGACGTGAGAACTGTTCGAGAAGGCCGCCAAAAGCACTGACGTCGCCGTGCGCAGCGAAGTGATCCTGGCTGACCGCGACAAATACCGCAGTGGCGGTGAAGCGGTTGGCCCCATCGGAATCAGTGCCCGTCGCCATGACGTGCAGAGCCCGTCCTTCGCGGCACCGGATGTGGGCGGTGATCCTGTGGGGTTGATGCAGAGGTACCGGCCGCAGATACTCCACTGTCAGGCTGCGAGTCACCGCTGGTGTGCCGGCGATCCACAATGTGAATCCCAAGACGTCATCGCACGCCGCCGCAACTGCTCCGCCATGGGCCAGCCCAGGAGCCCCGATGTGGCGCTCGTCGAAAATCACGTCGGAGTACACCGCGTCGCCGCGGCGGTGCACCACCAACTGCAGTCCGTGGGGATTGTCGGGGCCGCAACCCATGCACGTTGTCGTGTGCGAAGGTAACCGCTTCGGCAGCGACGCGCTTTCCGGCACAATCACGCTCCAATACTATCGGTTTCGCTTCGATACCGTTAGTACCACACTGCTAGACTGCCAGGACAGCATCGCGTGAAATCGACCGCCGAGGTGAATGAGTGAGCGACAGTCAGCCAGCGCCGGTCCCTGACGATGACGTGGACCCGCGGCGAATCCGGTCTCGAAATCGACTGCTGGATGCAGCCGCGACCCTTCTGAGCACTGGCGGCGTGGAAGCCGTCACGATCGATGCCGTCACCAAAGCGTCCAAAGTGGCCAGAACCACGCTTTACCGCCATTTCCAAAGTTCGTCGCACCTGCTCGCAGCCACGTTCGAACGCTTGCTTCCCCAGGTGGCGACTCCGGTACCGACCAGCGGCCCTCTGCGTGACCAGTTGATCGAATTGCTAAGCCGCCAAGCCGCTCTTTTCAACGACGCGCCACTGCATGTCACGACGCTGGCATGGCTGTCCCTTGGTCCCACCGGCCCGACGAACGAAGCCGATGATCGACACACATCCGGCGCGTTGCGGGCCCGAGTCGTCGACCAGTACCGGCAACCGTTCGACGCCATACTCTCTAGCCCGACGGCGCAAGCCGAGTTGGAGAACTTCGACCGAGAACTGGCGCTGTGCCAACTGGTCGGCCCACTGGCGTTTGCCCGGATGACCGGGATTCGCGGCATCACTCACGACGACTGCGAGAACCTCGTCGATGGCTTTCTCGCCGCCCACTGCAAGAGCGACGATGGCGAGACCAAGCGCGTGAAGGCCGCCAGTCTGCATGCAGGGCGACCGCTCGCATAGCCCTCTAGCGGCAACGAGTTTCACTGCGCCCAGTCTGGCTGGTCTTCGAACTTTCCTCTGCACTCCAGTCACGTCGGCGATGGCACCGGCGAAATGTTCGCCGTCACTCGCTAGGGGCCGTGCACGCAGATCGCAGGCATGCCCACGACGACTATGTCGGGCCAGGCGACGTGAACCGCCTCAGCGTTCGCAGTGCGGTTGCTCGCGTTGAGACCCCGTAGCACTTTCGTCAATGGCATTGCGGATCGATGCGTGTTTATCGTCCGACGAAAAGTGATCGTGCTGGCCCCAGAGTGCAAGAGGTGTGTCGGAATTGGAGGAACTGGCTGGCAGGGATGGCTTGGTGGCAAGCGGGGCGGGTTACTCGGCAGTGACGACAGCGGCCGGGGCGCGCCATCGGAAGTGACGCTGAGCGACGCGCGGAACTGAGACGAATGTGGCTGTGGTCGTGGACGAAACCTCGTGTTGCTTCGTAGGTTGTCGACATGACTGCTGTGTCGAAACTGGAGGCGCGTCGTCGCGCCGTCGAGGCGCAACGCCGAGCGAACGAAGTGCGAGCGCAGCAGGACCGTGCCAACGCCGATGACGCGACCGCCGTTCGGGCGTTGATCGGACGCCTGCAGGATGTGGACGAATGGCAGGCCCGTCGCGTCGCGCAGTCTCGCCAGCAAGCGGAGGCGGAGGCGCAGCGCAGGCGCAGCCGCTATTACGCGGAAGCCTGTGCATCGATCAAGGACATGCGGGAACGTGGCGCGACGTTGGCGGCTATCGCCGAGCTGGTCGGTGTTGATGTCAGAGAGATACGCGCGCTGCTGCGCAGCAAGGCGGCGAAAGCCGTTAAGAAGCAACCGGCTGCGCGCGCTGATGCATGGCGCGACGCTCGTGTGGACACGGAGTGGCCGCGGTGCGTGCGATGCGATGTGTTGATGATGGATCCTGAAGACAGGCCACGTCGCGGACGCTGCCGGCTCTACTGCTCGGACACGTGTCGGCGCGACTCATCTGCTGCACGCATGGCTGCCGAGCGCCACGGAACGCCGATCCGCGTCGTCGAGGTGCCGAGGGCCGGTTCCGCGACCGACCTCGCCCTGACGCCTGAAGATTCACCGGCTCCTGTCCCTGTCAGCGCGCTCGACGCCGCAGACATTGCCTCCCGGGACGAGCGGGCGCTGTGCACGCTGCTAGCGAGGCTCACGGAACGGGCACGGCACAAGGACCTCGACCGAGCGACTCTGACGGCGGCGCGTGATCTCGCCAAAGCTGTTTATCCGTATCGCGCCTGAACGGCTCAGCAACCGTATCGATCATCTGGTCGTCAACGCCCGTTGTGCCCGCGTGATGCGCGCTGCGTAACCTGGGTCACGTGGCAGATAACCCGCCAGGCAATCGATGTGCGTCCTGCGCAACATCGGCATCGGCGTTGCCGAGCGCCCTAGGGCGGATCCGTCGCCAGTGAGCGCAGTCGCTCGTAACCTGCCTTCTGACTCCGCGATCCGGCCGGGAGCGGACCGCGGCGTGCTTCGATAGGTACGTGGGGCCACCCTGTCCGAAATCAGCTGTGCGATTGGTGAGGCGGACACCCCGAGTGGGTCTATGCAAACCGTCCGCGCTCGAGAGTCGGCGCTTCGATGGGTACCGACGCGCGATAGAGTCGCACGGGGCATTTGTCGACCGTGAGGAAATGGATTGGTTCCCAAGTAATCCCGGCGGCGTTCAATGACTTCCGATGGGACTTCCATTCGTCGCGAAGCGGTTTCTTCTCCGACGGTCCGAAGCGGACGTCTGTCAGCACGAGTAGTCGCACACGCTTCGGATACAGTGTGGTCCCCTCGACGATCTCCAAACGAAGCTGTTCGACGTCATCGCACCAGTCCTGCGACTTCTTCGCCTTCGAAATGAGTTTGCGCAGAGCTTCGAATACCGGACCGGCAAGCGCATCGTGCACAGCAGGCCGGCCAAGTTTGCTGGCAAGGCGCTGTCCGAGAATGAGCTCGTCCTCAATCGAGGCGAACCCCACGACCGGTTCCTGCGCAGCGAGCAAACCCTTGCTGACCGGAACGATCGCGCGCAGGTCCACGGCCCAAACCGCTCCAGGAACCGGAGGCTCACTTAGCCAGACGTAGTCGGAGAGCTGATGGTCTTTGATCTGCTGGACCTTCTCCGTCGAAAAGACTGAGATGTCGCGTACCGGGCATGCCTGCACCAGCGGATGCCGCATCCCGGGACCGCCCGCAATGTCGCAGGTCTGTGACACCACCGCGGCATACCCGCTGTCACTCAATGGTGCTGACCGAGCACGCACCTCACCCAACGCTCCATCGGCAGCGGGTTCTCCGGTTACAGGGTCGTCTACCCACGCTGGGACGATCCATGCGCCGCGATCCATCGGGAGAAGATGCCCTTGCCGCCACCGCTCCAGAGCGAGAAGCGTGTGCGGGGGCCATCGCTCCGGCAGGAGTCGATCAATAGTCACCGGGCGAATCCGTCCTCGACGTTCTCGGTCACCACCGGACCACCGGTTCGAATGATCGGTGTCTCGACGTGTTCGGCGATCCCCTCGTATACCGAAGTGCCGATCTCTCGCCGAGGGAACGGCGTCCGATCCACAGCCAGGTCAACGAGGTCGTCGAACCGGCCGTCGAGTAGTGCGGAGGCTCGCTTCTTGTCGGCACGCAGCCACCTGTTCATCGGCTGGTCCAGTGTGCTGCGGAGGTCGTCGACGGCGTCCGCCAACTCCCACAGTCCACCCAAGCTGGCTACACGGGGCCGGCTGGCGGGGGGCTTTGCCGCCCACGAGTGGAACGTGCGCTTGTTGATGCCGGTGGCCTTGAACATCTCCTTCTGCGTTAGGCCCAGTTCGGCTCGGATTCGTTCGAAGGCATCAAGAACATCGACCGTCTCGTCGACCTGTTGCTCGTCGGACAGCACCGTATCGATGAATGTATACGGCATCGTCAACCACAGCGCCGAGCCCGGAAGGTTCATCTGCCCGTCGAGACTCTTGAAAACTTCGACGCGAACCTGATCCCATCCGCACGGGTCGAGGGCTCCAGAGAAATGCGCGACGACATCCCGCAACCCCGGCGATGAACTCATCTCCACGAACGTGCTGGACCAGAGTCCGTCCTCGCAAGGGGCCGGGTACAGGCCCTTTTGTGCTCGGGCCCAGGAAGGTGACCGGAGCACGCGGGAGCCGGTCGGCTGCTGCTCCATGATCGTCATTTCGCGCTCCCTTCTCGAAGCTCTTTCAGGTAGGTATCGGTAACCGACGCCTGAAAAAGTGACAACGAAGTGCGGTTCAGCCGCTCCGCTGAGATGACGACCTCTCGCACGTCGAACGTGAATGAGGAGTGGCGGAACACGTCCGTATCGAGTAGATACTGCACGCACTTGCCCGAATCATCGCGAACTGGTCCATGCCGCAGCAACGCGCCGTGATGATCATCAAGCCGGATCTCCACCTGCTGTTGAGCACCTCGAACACTGCCGCCGAACACTGGGTTAAGCACAGGGCCCAGAAGGGTGTCGTCGATCCGGCCACGCCAAGCCTCTGCAGAGTTGAACCCACTGTCATGGAAGCGGTCGACGTACCGCAGACCGATGCGGTGCACCAACGATGGCTTGACTAACCGTCCGAGAGATTCGACCAGAACGGTTAGCGGAGCCTTCATGCTGGTACGCCACCGCTCGTAGCGGTTGACCTGCATGATCAGGATGTCGGGCATGAGCGTGACGTGTGCTCCGTCCGCGGAAGCAATTTGCCACCCACTGGACTCCGCTGCCACCTGGGAAACGCCGTTGGCCCCGAAGTCGATCCTCATCTGCTGTTGGACGGTGGGTTGAATGCTCGGGAAGTCCACCCCCGTGTTCTCCACAAGGTCGTCCCGGAAAGCAGCGGCGACCTCCGGTGTGATCTCGTCGGTACGGGCGGTATACCGGATCTCGATCACTGCGACTTCGAGGGGAGCGTTTCCGAGCAGGGTCGGATCGGCCGAGGGCAGCCCCCCCAAT
Organism: Mycolicibacterium lutetiense; assembly: GCF_017876775.1. Taxonomy (NCBI): domain Bacteria; kingdom Bacillati; phylum Actinomycetota; class Actinomycetes; order Mycobacteriales; family Mycobacteriaceae; genus Mycobacterium; species Mycolicibacterium lutetiense. The sequence goes on from NZ_JAGIOP010000002.1 coordinate 3,901,947, forward strand.
GGAACGTCCTCAGCTGGGCGAAGTGTGTGTGGATCGATGGTCATACTGTCCTGTCCATAGAGATGCACCTTAGATGCACCTACCGACAAGTGTAGGCGCTATCGTCAGAGATGAGGAGCAGGAGAGGCAGCGGCCCCCGGTCCGGAAATAGCGAACGCGGCTTCAAGGGATCTATGCGCCGCTCGATCGCATCTCGTCTGTCGACACGGGAGTGCGAAAGGCCATTTCGAAGCGGATGGTGCCGCCGCAAAACGGAACCTACCTAAGGACGGCTTAGGCGCAGTGTGCTGCTCTGCCGCCGTTGGGCCGGCCCGCACGCCGTCAGAGAGCCATTTGCCCTTCCAACACCGTGGGCTGTCAACGCGGCGATCTCGGCAGGTAGGTCAGCCACGAAGCGGAGCTCCAGTTCGTCGATTGCGTCTCGTCGCGCCGCTTCGAGAAGCAGGGTCGCATCGTCACGATGGGGGAGAACTCCGTGATCGCGCGCATAGCGATCTGTGACGGTATCGATGAGATCGTCCAACGAGGTGGTGAGAAGAAGCGCATCGTCGCCGGCGTGGCGCTCTGCGAACTCCTCGCGGCGTTCGCTGGACCATGTTGCTGGATAAGAAAGATCTGACAGATACAGCTGCTTGATGGCCGCCTCCAACTGGCCTGACCACCCGTAGTCAGGCCAGTCGTGGATGACCGCCTGGACGATCGCGTCGAATTGCGTGCTCACGAAGACCACTCCTCCCGTTGAGGGACCTGGTCCAGATTCTGCCCGATGGTGCCGACGCCGCTAGCCCGACAAGCGCGGTCACGACGCCTCGACGTCTAGATCGTCGGCTGAATGACCCTTCGGGACAGTCTGGCGGTGCGCGGGCAGCTCTTGAACAGAGGACGACTGCTCCCGCGGAGCCGAAATGCGCGAGGGACGCGAGGATTGCGAGTGTTGTTTGGCCGACACATCTTTGTAGGGCGGGTAGACGGTCCACAACAGGACATTCCGATGATTTCGAGCGCCATCGTCTTCGATCGCCCAACCCAGACTCCGTAGCGCGGGTGCGTGCCGTCGTAGGACGGCCGTGACATCCCGCCCGTTCCGGGGCCACTCCTTCGGCCTGCGCCAGGTGTCGCCGGTTGGCGTGACTGTCGCCAGCAGGTCGCCTCCGGACTTTGCGACGAGCGGTTCCCGGATGTGCAGCCGTAGCTGTTCGATGAACGGGTCGGCGGACAGGCTGTCTTCGGAGAGTTGATTGGCGCGTGACAGGTAACGCCGGAAGCCATGGGTCGACAGAATCTCGTCAACGGCCGCCAGCGTGCGACTGAAGTCCGCCATCCGTGGCGACACGTCGACCGAAATGGTTTCCAGCCGTTGATGGACGACGGCGGCCAGATCGAGAAGCCCGCCCAAAATCCCTGGTAGAGCCGTGCGCCACTGTTGTCGCATCGTGGCTTCCGGTTGTCGCATGTGGCGATCAATGCGTCGCAGGTCGACAGTCGCCAGTCGCTCCGCGAGGTCGGGCCGCACTGCTCCGACGTCGATGCCGTTGATGATGACGCACCGCCGAAATTTGATGACTGCGAGATCGGAGTCTGTGTACAACGCCCGTTTGACGTTGCCGTCGCCGGTGGCGGCGCGGCACAGAGAATCCGACAACCACGGCGAGATAGTCGACAGGTTGTCCAAGGCAACGACCCACGAACCGGAGGCTGCAGTGACCCACGAGTCGGCGTCACGCGGTGCCTGCCGCAGGGGGACCGGTGACGGGTCGATGAGATCGACCAGCATGCGCGTGGTTGTGCTCTTGGCGCTGCCCTGCTCGGCGAACAGCGCCAAGATCGGGTGGGGGACGTCCGTCTGGACAAGAGCGGCAACGAGGGCAGCAAGGAGGACCGGTCGGTCTTCAAAGTCGACGTTGACGAAATCCCAGAGCTTCTCGACATTCCCGCCCTGAGCCGGCAGCGGCATCGCCCCGGTCAACTTGGTACGCAGAAAGCGCACAGGTGCCCGTTCGGTGAGCGTCCACCGGCCCTGTCGGATACGAATCGTCTGGACATCGGGCCGTCCGGTGTCGATGTAAATGGTGCCGTCATCGTCAGCGACGCGGAGGTTGAGGCGTTCGGGCGGCTTCGTGGCAGCCAAACCTTCGAGGATCAGGGTGGCGTCAGTCAGCGCCTGGCCGCCGGCGACCGCGCCGGTTTCGGCGAAGTACCGTGCGGCGAGGTCGGCGCGTAGACCGGCCTTGCCGGCGCGGAGCAGCATCACCAAGTGCGGGCGGTCGCGGTCAGCGCCGAACGGCTCGCCCTCTTCTGAGAGCCCGAGCAGGTAGCGTTCCTGTGCCATGCTGACCAAGCGTGCGGCTACCGACTTCTTGTCCGTCTCGGTGTTGTCGCTCATAGGATTTCCTGCATACGGTGCTTATGCAGGCTGCGTTGACGAGCTATTCTCATGTGGAACTTCCGTGTCGGATGATCAGGTGGTTCGAACAAAGACCTCGGCTAGGCCCCGGGGTCTTTTTCGTGGGTGCGGTTCACGCGGCGTCTCCGCCTCCGCGCCGGGTTGCGCTTTCTTGCTCCGAGATCCATCGCAGCACTTCGTCGCGCCGGTAGACGACTCGGCGGCCCAAGGTGAAACTGGCCGGTCCGATGTCGCAGTGGCGCCAGTAGCGGAGAGTTCCAACGGGAATGCCGATGATGTCTGAAACCTGTTTGGCACTCAGTAGATCCATGTAGCTGCTCCTCAATAGTGGGTTCTGTCAACGAATCCAACGGTGGTGGTGGCGCCCTGCATTTGTCCACCAGTACCCTCAACTTCGCCTATAAATTGGCTCCAGTCGAACGATTTCGTCGGCTGTCGGTGGTCGGTGGGAATCTGGCACCCAACGGAGGTGGCTCACATGCAGCGACGAAACCGCCGCGCCGGCGTCGAGGACAGGTGGCGTCGATCGGACGGGACCCCTGCCGCGCGCAATGGCAAAGGGCGCCGATGGTTGGCCCGGTATGTCGATGATCAAGGCGGTGAGAACACCCGTTCGTTCGACCGCAAGGTGGACGCTCAGGCCTTTCTCAACGAGATCACAGCCGCGCAGACGATAGGAACCTATGTCGCGCCAAAAGCCGGGCGCATTACCGTCCGTGAATTGCACGCCAAGTGGCTTGGTACCCAGGGCCATTTGAAGGAGACGACGGTTGCGACACGCGCGTTCGCATGGTCGGGCTACGTCGAAGGCCGGTGGGCCGCGGTCGCAGTAGCCGACGTGCAATCGTCGGATATCAGGGCGTGGGTGCAGCAATTGGCGGCGGGTGGAGCCAAACCGGCCACCATCGAGAATGCGCTTAGCGTCCTGAGACAGATTCTGGAGATGGCCGTCGACGATCGACGGATCCCCCGCAATCCGTGTATGGGAGTGAAGTCGCCGCGACGACAGCACCGAGCACGGGGCTACCTGACGCACCGGCAGGTGGAACTTCTGGCCCGCGAGGTCGGCGAGTACGCCATCGTTGTTCGATTTCTGGCCTACACCGGGTTGCGCTGGGGCGAGATGGCAGCGCTGCGGGTGGAGTCATTCGACATGCTGCGTCGCAGGGTGAATATCCGTGAGGCGGTCGCCGAGGTGAAGGGACGTGTGGTGTGGTCGTCGCCGAAATCCCACGAACGTCGCTCGGTGCCGTTCCCGGCGTTCCTGGCCGAGCCGCTGGCCGTGCTCATGATGGGTAAGCGGCGTGAGGACTTGGTGTTCACATCGCCAGGAGGAGCACTGCTGCGAGTGTCGACGTGGCGGCCGCGGGTCTTCAACGTGGCCGTCCAACGTCTCCAGGCAGCAGACCCGGCGTACCCCACCGTGACACCGCACGACCTTCGCCACACGGCGGCGTCGCTGTCGATCAGCGCGGGGGCCAACGTCAAGGCCGTCCAGACGATGCTCGGGCACGCGTCCGCAGTCCTGACCCTGGACACCTATGCAGACTTGTTCCCGGACGACCTGGAGCAGGTTTCGGTTGCACTAGATGCGGCGCGGATGCGGTCTTTGGAATCCACTGCGGACCAGCTGCGGACTGGGAAGTAAGAAGGCCCCGACCAGAATTCCCGGTCAGGGCCTCTACCTGCGAACACACCAGTCGGGGTGGCGGGATTCGAACCCACGACCTCTTCGTCCCGAACGAAGCACGCTACCAAGCTGCGCCACACCCCGCGTGAAGCTTCGACAGCCTATCGCACCGGGTGCCCCGAATGCCAAACGGCCACCTCGGGAAGCAAACCGGAATCGGAGGCGTTATACGACGCATGACTGTCCTGGGCGCCACCGTCTATCTGGGGTTCATTGCCCTGGCGGTGTTGTGGCTCCTGCTGACGGCCGAGACCACTGACCCGGCCGATACGGATCAGGACCAGCTGCCCGAGCGTTCGAACTCCGACAACACCGCCGCGGCCTCCGAGGTGTCCAGCCCCTGGGCGCTGAGCCAGTCCGCGTCGAAATAGGTATCCGCGTAGCGGTCACCGCTGTCGGCCAGCAGGGTCACCACCGACCCGCTGCGGCCGTGGGCGATCATCTCGGCCAGCAGTTGGAACGCACCCCACAGGTTGGTACCGGTCGACGGCCCGACCCGCCGGCCCAGAACCCGGCTGGCGTGATGCGCCGCGGCCACCGATCCGCCGTCGGGGACGGCAATCATCTGATCGACCACGCCCGGCAGGAACGACGGCTCCACGCGTGGCCGGCCGATGCCCTCGATGCGTGACGAAGCCGCCGTGACGACGTCATCGCGGTCCTGCGCGTAGCCGGGGAAGAACGCCGAATTCTCCGGGTCGACGACGCACAACCGCGAGGCATGCCTGCGGTAGCGGATGTAGCGACCGATGGTCGCACTGGTGCCGCCGGTGCCGGCGCCCACCACGACCCACTCCGGAACCGGATGTGGTTCGAGACGCATCTGCTCGTAGATCGACTCGGCGATGTTGTTGTTGCCGCGCCAGTCGGTGGCCCGCTCGGCATTGGTGAACTGGTCGAGATAGTGCCCGCCGGTCTCCTCGGCCAACCGCTGGGCCTCGGCATACACCTGCGAGGACTCGGTGACGAAATGACAACGCCCGCCTTGGGCTTCGATCAAGGCGATTTTGGAGGCACTGGTCGACGCGGTCATCACCGCGATGAACGGCAGCCCGAGCAGCGCCGCGAAATAGGCCTCGGACACCGCCGTCGACCCCGAGGACGCCTCGATGATCGTGGTGTCCTCACCGATCCAGCCGTTGCACAACCCGTACAGGAACAGGGACCGGGCCAGCCGGTGCTTGAGGCTCCCGGTGATGTGGGTGGACTCGTCCTTGAGGTACAGCTGGACATCGACGTCATTGCCCCAGGCCGCAGGCAGCGGGTAGCGCAGCAGATGGGTGTCGGCGCTCCGTTTGGAATCGGCCTCGATCAGCCGCACCGCATTGTCGACCCACCGGCGTGGCCGGGGGCGGGAGGCGGTACAGCCAGGCCGGCTCACCGGGCCGAGACGGCCGGGCTGGATTGCCCGGCCCTGGTCCCCACGTGCCCACCGCCGGTCGGTGCTGCGACGAGTGTCAACAGCGTGGCCTCCGGGCGGCAGCAGAACCGCACCGGCGCGAACGGCGACGTGCCGATGCCTGCGGACACGTGCAACTGCATGTGCGACCCCCACTTGGAGGCGCCCTTGGCCCGCGAGCGGTCGAGCTCGCAATTGGTCACGATGGCTCCGTAGAACGGCAGGCACAGCTGGCCGCCGTGGGTGTGCCCGGCCAGCACCAGCTGGTAGCCGTCGGCGGCGAAGCGGTCCAACACCCTCGGTTCGGGGGAGTGCGTGAGCCCCAACGTCAGGTTCGCCGCGCCGTTGGCCCGGCCGGCGATGGTGTCGTAGCGGTCGCGCTTGAGGTGCGGATCGTCGACGCCGGCTGCCGAGATGTGCAGCCCGGCGACCTCGACATCGCGGCGGAGGTGGGTCATGTCGAGCCAGCCGCGCTCGGTGAAGGCCGCGCGCAGGTCCTGCCACGGCAGCGGCTCACCGTGCGTCCGGTGCTGCGGGTTGACGATGTAGTTCAGCGGGTTCTTCAGGCGCGGCGCGAAATAGTCATTGCTGCCGAACACGAACAGACCGGGGGCCGAAAGCAGATCGGTCAATGACTGCACGACGGCGGGCACGGCTTTGGGATGGGCCAGGTTGTCGCCGGTGTTGATCACCAGGTCGGGTTCGAGACGCGCCAGGTCACGCAGCCAGGCCTGCTTGCGACGCTGATTGGGACGCATGTGCAGATCGGACAGGTGCAACACCCGCAGGGGTGAGGAGCCCGGGGCCAGTACCGGCATGGTCGCTTCCCGCAGCACGAACGCATTGCGCTCGATCAGCGACGCGTAGCCGATCCCGGCAACCAGCGAACCGGCGGTGACGGCAGCTGCCTTCTTAACTGACATGCAGGCAAGCGTACTGCGAAGCGGTCCTCACGGGGGCGGCGGTGGAGGCCCGAGCACCGGGACGGTGATCGGAGGCAGCCCCGGGATCTCGACCACCGTCTGGCCGATCTCGACCGGCGGGCCTCCCGGCATCGGGAACGCGACCGGAGGTGGCGGCGGGGCCGGCGGGATCCCGTTGCTGATCTGGATCGTGATGATCGAGCCCGGAATGGTCTGTCCGCTGGGCGCCGTGCCGACCACGGTCCCGTACCGCGAGCTGCTGTTGACCGAGGCGGCGCCGTCGGCCACCTGGAATCCGGACTCCTTGAGCCGCTGACGTGCGGCCGTCTCATCCAGTCCGATCACGGTCGGCACCACCGAGCCGGGGCCGCCGTCGACGTAGCGCGGATCCGTCGGCGGCATGACCACCGGGCCGAAGCTGTTGGCGAGTGGCTTCAGGGCCGTGAACCAGGTACGGGCCGGCTCGTTACCGCCGAACAGGTTGCCGTCCCCGCACTGGCGCAGCGGGAACGAGCACAGCTCGCCGGGGCTGGTGGAATCGTCATAGATGTAGTTGGCCGCGGCGTACTGGTTGGTGAAGCCGAGGAAGCCCGACGAGCGGTGCGCCTCGGTGGTGCCGGTCTTGCCCGACATCGGGAGGTCCCAACCCACCGAACCGGCCGAACCGGAGGCGGTACCGCCGGCCTGGTCGTCCTTGCTCATCGCATTGGCCAGCGTGTTGGCCAGACCCTCGGGAACCGCCTGATCGCAGGTCTCGGTGGTCACCGACACCTCCTGACCGCGCCGGTCGAGCACCTGGGCGATCGGGTTGGGTGGGCACCAGGTTCCGCCCGAGGCCAAGGTTGCGGCCACATTCGACAGCTCGAGCGCGTTGACCTCGATGGGGCCCAGCGTGAACGAACCGATGTTCTGGCGCTTGACGAAGTCGGCCAGGCTCTCGTTGCTCTCCGGGTCGTAGTCGCGGGCGGTGCCGGGCAACGCGTAGGACCGCAGCCCCAGCTTGACCGCCATGTCGACCGACCGCTGCACGCCGATCTGCGAGATCAGCTTGGCGAACGCGGTATTCGGTGAGGTGGCGAGGGCGTCGGTGACACTCATCGAACCCCGGTAGCCGCCGGCGTTCTTCACGCACCAGGTTTCCTTTGGGCAACCCGGGGCGTCGCTGCTGCCCAGCCCCTTGGCCTGGAAGAACGCGGGCACCGCCAGTTGGGTGTTGATGCCCATCCCCATATCCATGGCCGCGGCCGTGGTGAAGATCTTGAAGATCGACCCGGCGCCGTCGCCGACGAGGGAGAAGGGTTGCGGCTGCATGGTCTCGCCGGCATCGGTGTTCAGGCCGTAGGTGCGATTGCTGCCCATCGCCAGGACCGGATGGGATTCCTTGCCCGGCTTGATCACGCTCATCACGCTGGCGATGCCCGGCGTATCCGGGCGGGCGATACTGTCGATCGCCGACTTCACCGAGCCCTGCACCTCGGGATCGAGCGTGGTCTTGATCAGATAACCGCCCTTGGCTACCTGCTCCTTCGACAGTCCGGCGCGGGCCAGGTACTCCAGCGCGTAATCGCAGAAGAATGCCCGGTCACCGGCCGCGATGCAGCCCCGGGGCAGTGCCTTGGGCTGCGGCAGGACACCCAGCGGCTGCTGCTTGGCGGCCCGCAGCGCGTCGGCCTCCTGCGGGATGTTGTCGATCATGGTGTCCAGCACCAGGTTCCGCCGGGCCAGCGCACCGTCGGGATTGGTGTACGGATTCAAGGCGCTGGTGGACTGCACCATGCCGGCCAGCAGCGCGGCCTGCTGCCAGTTCAGCTCGGAGGCGTTGACGTCGAAATATGTCTGCGCGGCGTCCTGAATGCCGAACGCGCCGTTGCCGAAGGAGACCAGGTTGAGATACCGGGTCAGGATCTCGGGCTTGGTGAATGTCTTGTCCAGCGTGAGGGCCATCCGGATCTCACGCAGTTTGCGGGCCGGTGTGGTCTCGATCGCGGCGCGGCGCTCGGCATCGGTCTGGGCGATCACCAGCAGCTGGTAGTTCTTCACATATTGCTGCTCGATCGTCGAACCGCCGCGGGTGTCCGTGTCGCCACTCATATATCCGGTCAGGCCGGTCAGCGTGCCCTGCCAGTCCACACCGTTGTGTTCGGGGAAGCGTTTGTCCTCGATGGAGACCAGGGCGAGCTTCATCGTGTTGGCGATCTGATCGCTCGGCACCTCGAAGCGGCGCTGCGAATACAGCCATGCAATGGTGTTGCCCTTGGCATCGACCATGGTCGAGACCTGCGGAACTTCACCGTCGACGAGGGCGGCCGAGCCGTTGGCCACGACGTCGGAGGCCCGGTTGGACATCAGGCCGAATCCACCCACCGCAGGGAACATGAGCGCGGCCACCAGCACGCTCGCGAGCAGCACACACCAGGCGAGTTTGATGACGGTGACCGCTTGGGGTGGCTGCGCGGGCGGTCGAGTCGGCAGCTCCGGCATGGGTACAGAGTAGCCAGCTCGCTCAGGGTTCCTGTTCGAGAGCAGGCCCTGTGGGATTTATCCCAGTTGCCTGCAGAAATACCTGGGTTCGCCCGAATACCGGTCAGACGGCACGGCCGTCCCAAAAAAGGCGGGTACAAACTGTTGCGTAAATACCCTCTGACCACCTAGCTTGGACACACAGTGCGATCCAGGTAACACGGGCTGGCGCAATGTGGCGTAGATCGCAAGGGCTTTCTACCCGGGAGGTTCGACCGCCCGCCATCTGGGGAGATGGCTGGAACGAAGGGATCGCTGGTGTCAGGTATACGAACTGTCGCAGACAATATGAACGCTTCCGCCCCTGCCGCCACCCTGGTCCACCGAGGTGAGGGCGAAGCCCGGATCGCGTGGGTTTCGCAGGCGCGGTGCCGCCAGGCCGATCCGGACGAGCTGTTCGTCCGGGGTGCCGCCCAACGTAAAGCCGCGGTGATCTGTCGGCACTGCCCGGTGATCCTCGAATGCGGCGCTGATGCGTTGGACAATCGCGTGGAGTTCGGAGTCTGGGGCGGAATGACCGAGCGCCAGCGTCGTGCCCTGCTCAAGCAGCATCCCGAAGTCAATTCCTGGGCCGAGTTCTTCGCCGCCCAGCGCAAGCACCACCGCAGCGCGGTCTGACCGACCAACGCGCGACCCCCGTAGCGCCACCCGCCTGAATATCAGGCGGGTTCAGCCACGCCCGTGATCTGGTCGGCGATCGCGCGTAGCGCGTCGAGATCAGACACATCGAACGGCAGCGACGGCACTCCGACGATCGCCACATGCGGATTGGCCCCGGTGAACCGGGACAGCAGACGTACCTCACGCTTGGCGGTGTGCGCCCGATCGGCGTGGATGCGCAGCACCGCCGCGGTCAGTGAGTCCGGATCCTCGGCCGCCAACTCATCGGCGGCTTCCTCGGCCTTGTCGGCGTGAAGCTCGCACAGGGTGGGATGGGTGCGGTTGAGGATCAGGCCGGCCAGCGGCATGTGCTCGTTCGACAGCCGGTCGACAAAGAACGAGGCCTCGCGCAACGCGTCGGGCTCGGCCGCCGACACCACCACGAACTGGGTGCCGCGCCGCTTGAGCAATTCGTAGGTACGGTCGGCCTTCTCCCGGAAGCCGCCGAAGGTGGCATCCAGTGACTGCACGAAACCTGCTGCATCGGAGAGCATTTGCGACCCCAGCACGGTGGACAGGGCCTTCATGGCGAGTCCGACGGCGCCGGTGACGAGACGCCCGATCCCGCGCCCGGGTGCCAGCAGCATGCGCCACAGTCGGCTGTCCATGAAGCTGCCCAGGCGCTTCGGCGCGTCGAGGAAGTCCAGGGCGTTGCGCGAGGGCGGGGTGTCCACCACCACCAGGTCCCACTTGTCCTCGGCCAGCAGCTGGCCGAGCTTCTCCATCGCCATGTACTCCTGCGTGCCGGCCAGCGAGGTCGCCACGGTTTGGTAGAACTGGTTCTCCAGAATCGAGTCGGCGCGGTCCGTCCCGGAGTACTGCACCACCATCTCGTCGAACGTGCGGCGCATGTCCAGCATCATCGCGTGCAGCTCACCGGTGACCTCCGGGGCCAACGGAACCCGCTGCGGGGTGTTCCCGAGATCCTTGATTCCCAGCGCCTGAGCCAATCGCTTGGCCGGGTCGATCGTGAGCACCACGACGGTGCGGCCGTACTCGGCGGCCCGCAGGGCCATCGCGGCTGCGGTGGTGGTCTTGCCGACTCCGCCTGCGCCGCAACAGACTACGACGCGGTTGGCGGTGTCCGACAGGATCGAGTGCATATCTAATGCGGGCGGTTTGGCACTCACTATCGGACCCCTTGCTGTTCCAGTGCTTCGGCGAGTTCGTACAGGCTGCCCAAGTCGACACCGTCGGTCAGTGCGGGCAACTCCAGGCGGGGCACATCGATGGCATCGAGCAGTTCGGCACTCTCGGCGCGCGCCGAGATCCGGGTGGCGTGCTGGATGGACTCGGTCAGTAGGCCGGCAAAATCGTTGTCCGCCAACGTGATCCCAGTCTTCGCCAGACCCGCGCGGACCGCGTCGGCGTCGATGTCACCCTCGGCGGCCTTGATCAGGTCCTCAGGCGGAAGAAATGCCGGGATGTTGCGGTTGACGATCACGCTGCCGATCGGCAGACCCATCTCGGTGAGTTCGTCGATAGCCTCCAGGGTCTCCTGGATCGGCAGTGCCTCCAGCAGCGTCACAAGGTGGATCGCGGTCTGCTCGGAGTGCAGCAGTTTCACCACGCCATCGGCCTGGGAGTGCACGGGCCCACCCTTGGCCAGGTCGGAGACCGCCTTGGTGACGTCCAGGAATCGCGAGATACGGCCGGTGGGTGGGGAATCCACCACCACGGCGTCGTAAACCCCGCGTTTTCCTTTGGCGTCCTTGGCGGTTCGCGTCACGATTTCTTTGATCTTGCCGGTGAGCAGCACGTCCCGCAGGCCGGGCGCGATGGTGGTGGCGAATTCGATGGCGCCGATGCGGCGCATCGCCCGGCCGGCCAGACCGAGGTTGTAGAACATGTCGAGGTACTCCAGGAACGCAGCCTCGATGTCGATCGCGAGCGCGTTGACCTGTCCACCGCCATCGGCCGTGGCCACCTTGACTTCCTCGTACGGCAGCGGCGGTACGTCGAACAGCTGCGCGATGCCCTGCCGTTCCTCGACCTCGACCAACAGCACCTTCCGGCCGCCGGCCGCCAGGGCCAATGCCAATGCCGCCGCGACGGTGGACTTGCCGGTGCCGCCCTTGCCGGATACGAAATGCAGGCGGGCCTTGGTGAGCCTCGACGGCCAGCCGACGTGTTTGGCGCCGCTCTCTGTGGTTGCCACCACTGCATGCTAGCCAAGCCCCGGTGTCCGCCCGATAGGCTCGGGTCATGAATGAAGGAACTAGGTGGGCGGCGTGAGCGAAGCGAACAAATGGGAGTACGCCACGGTGCCGTTGTTGACCCACGCCACGAAACAGATTCTCGATCAGTGGGGTGAGGACGGCTGGGAATTGGTCTCGGTGCTACCGGGCCCGACCGGCGAGCAGCACGTCGCCTATCTGAAGCGGCCGAAGTGACCAACTCACAACGGCTGACCGAACTGGGCATCGAACTGCCCGGTGTGGTCGCGCCGCTGGCCGCCTACGTGCCCGCGGTGCGGACCGGCAACCTGGTCTACACCGCCGGTCAACTTCCGATCCAGGCCGGTGAGCTGCTGGCCACCGGCAAGGTCGGCGCGGAGATCAGCCCCGAGCAGGCCAACGAGCTGGCCCGGGTCTGCGGCCTCAATGCGTTGGCCGCCGTGCACACGCTGGTGGGCATCGACTCCGTCGTCCGAATCATCAAGGTGACCGGGTTCGTCGCCTCCGCACCCGGATTCAGCGGACAGCCCGCCGTCGTCAACGGCGCCTCCGAGCTGTTCGGCGAGATATTCGGCGAGGCGGGCGCGCATGCGCGTTCAGCCGTCGGCGTGTCGGAACTGCCGCGTAACGCTCCGGTCGAAGTCGAGATCATCGTCGAAACAGCGTGACGGCAGCACAGCACCCGGCCTACGGGCTGCTGCGACCGGTCGTCGAAACAGACACGGTGTCGGCCTCGGTGCTGCTGTGCGACAACCCGGGGCTGATGACCCTGGACGGGACCAACACGTGGGTGCTGCGTGGCCCGGGGAGCGACGAGATCGTCGTCGTCGACCCCGGTCCCGACGATGAGGCGCACATCGCGCGTATCGCCGCACTGGGCAAGGTCACGCTGGTGTTGATCAGTCACAAGCATGAGGACCACACCGGCGGCATCGACAAGCTCGTGGACCTGACGGGCGCCACCGTCCGCTCGGTCGGCAGCGGCTTCCTGAGGGGCCTGGGCGGCCCGCTGACCGACGGCGAGGTGATCGACGCGGCCGGGCTGCGGATCAAGGTGATGGCCACGCCCGGTCACACGGTCGATTCGCTGAGCTTCGTGCTCGACGACGACAACGGACCAGGGGCGGTCCTGACCGCCGACACCGTGCTGGGCCGCGGCACCACCGTCATCGACACCGAGGACGGCAGCCTGCGGGACTACCTGGAGTCGCTGCAACGCCTGCAGGGTCTCGGCCCGCGCAGGGTGCTTCCCGGGCACGGCCCCGATCTACCGAATCTTCACGAAGTGACGGCGATGTACCTGGCGCACCGCGAGCAGCGGTTGGACCAGATCCGGGCAGCCCTAAGGGAACTGGGAGATGACGCCGGGGCGCGACAGGTTGTCGAGCACGTCTACACCGATGTCGACCAGAAACTCTGGGATGCCGCCGAGAAGTCGGTGCAGGCCCAGCTGGACTATTTGCGGGACTAGCGCGCGCTGTGCTGGACCCTCGCGCTAGCGCGCTCGGCGCGCCAGCCGCTCGCTGTCGCTGATCAGCACGCTCTTACCCTCCAGCCGGATCCAGCCGCGGTGGGCGAAATCGGCCAGTGCCTTGTTGACGGTTTCGCGGGAGGCGCCGACGAGCTGGGCGATCTCTTCCTGCGTCAGGTCGTGCGTGACGCGCAGCGCCCCGCCCTCCTGGGTGCCGAACCGCTGTGCCAGCTGCAGCAGCTGCTTGGCCACCCGGCCGGGAACGTCGGTGAAGATCAGGTCGGCCAGGTTGTTGTTGGTGCGGCGCAGACGACGCGCGAGCACCCGCAGCAACTGCTCGGCGATCTCAGGACGGTCGGCGATCCACGCGCGCAACGCATCGCGGTCCATCGACACCGCACGCACCTCGGTGATGGTGGTGGCGCTCGAGGTGCGGGGCCCCGGGTCGAAGATCGACAGCTCACCGAACATGTCCGACGGACCCATGATGGTCAGCAGGTTCTCGCGGCCGTCCGGTGAACGGCGGCCGATCTTCACCTTGCCGGAAATGATGATGTACAGGCGGTCGCCGGGCTCGCCTTCGGCGAAGACGGTGTGCCCGCGCGGGAAGTCGACGGGCTGCAACTGCTTCGTCAGCGCCGAAACAGCGGTCGGCTCGACGCCCTGGAAGATTCCGGCCCTGGCCAGGATCTCGTCCACGTTGCCCCTTAAGCTATTGGGTGTAGTCCTCTTACTGAGAATTCCTGCTCAGTCTAGAGGTACGCGGTTTCGCGACTAGCCCACGCTACACACGATTGACGTGTCGAGACGCCGGAAACCCGGTATTCATGGCCTGCGGTTCGTAGTACCGCGTCGGCAAACCTTCACTCTCGACGTCGAGGAGTACCGGCTTGACCCGCGGCACGGCCGGCGCCGGGCCGGGCTTTCGGTCCAACCCTGCTTCGAGTCGCTCGAGCCCGAAGGCCGCCAACATGAGCAACCCGGGGATGAGCGCGACCAGCAACCACGACACAAGGCAGTAGTTAACACGGCGTAGGTCTCAGCGGGGTCACGAATCATCACCGGTCCGCACCACGGAACGTCCGACGAGGTCAGTACGCTGACTGATGTGACTGAGGCTGCCGCCCCAACAGGGAAAACGCGCCGGTCCAAGAAGTGGGACACCGAAACCCACCTGGGCCTGGTCCGTCGGGCTCGACGGATGAATCGTGAACTGGCGCGGGCATTTCCGCACGTCTACTGCGAGCTGGATTTCACCAATCCGCTGGAACTGGCTGTGGCGACCATCTTGTCGGCGCAGAGCACCGACAAGCGGGTGAACCTGACCACCCCGGCGTTGTTCCTCAAATACCGCACGGCCCTGGACTACGCGCAGGCCGACCGCGCCGAGATGGAGGAGCTGATCCGGCCGACCGGGTTCTACCGGAACAAGGCCAACTCGCTGATCCGGCTTGGGCAGGAGTTGGTGGCGCGGTTCGACGGGCAGGTGCCGGACAACATCGAAGATCTGGTGACGCTGCCCGGTGTGGGGCGCAAGACCGCCAACGTCATCCTCGGTAACGCCTTCGACGTTCCCGGGATCACCGTCGACACCCACTTCGGGCGGCTGGTGCGGCGCTGGCGCTGGACGGCCGAGGAAGATCCCGTGAAGGTCGAGTTCGCGATCGGTGAACTCATCGAACGCAAGGAATGGACCCTGCTCAGCCACCGGGTGATCTTCCACGGGCGCCGGGTGTGCCACGCCCGTAAGCCGGCGTGCGGCGTGTGTGTGCTGGCCAAGGACTGCCCGTCGTTCGGGCTGGGGCCCACCGATCCGCCCACCGCTGCTGCGCTGGTCAGAGGTCCCGAGACCGAGCATCTGCTGGAGCTGGCCGGGCTGTGAACACACGATGAGTAGATCGGCCCGCTGGACCGTGGTGGTGCTGGTGATCCTGGTCGCGCTCGGCACCGCGTTCTGGATGGAGTTGCGCGACGAGCCGGCGCAGCAGGCCGGGGCGGGGCAGTCCACCTCCCGTGATCACCGTGACGCCGACACCTCCGAGGCCCTCGCCGGTCCCCGGGCGCGCGCGGATCTGCCGCCGTGCCCCGGCCCTGGGAAAGGGGAGGGCACCGAAGCGCTGCGCGGCATCACGCTGGAGTGCGCCGGTGACGGGAAGTCCGTGGATGTGGCCCGCGCGCTGGCCGGCCGGACCGTGGTGCTCAATCTCTGGGCGTACTGGTGCGGCCCATGCGCCGACGAGCTGCCGGCGATGGCCGAATACCAGCGCCGCGTCGGCGACGACGTGCTGGTCGTGACCGTGCACCAGGACGAGAACGAGACGGCGGCGCTGGTGCGCCTGGCCGAACTCGGAGTGCGTCTGCCGACCCTGCAGGACGGCAGGCGATTGGTGGCTGCCGCGCTCAAGGTGCCCAACGTCATGCCTGCGACGGTGGTGTTGCGCGCGGACGGTAGCGTGGCCGGGACCCTACCCAGATCGTTCGTCAGCGCCGACGAGATCGCGGCGGCGGTTGACGAGTTGATCCGCTCTAGCCGATAGGAGCACCCGGGGTGAGTTCGACGCACGACGGGCTGTTCCCGGATGCCGCCCCGGCCTGGCTCAAACCGCTGGTGGACAACCTCGACCGCGTGCCCGATGCCTACCGTCGACGGGTGCCCCCTGACGTGCTGGCGGGCATCGCCGAAGCCAACAATCAAGCCGCCCGGGCCGGCGCGCTACGCGACGCCGCAGTTCTGGTGTTGTTCTCCGGTCCGGCGGGCCCGTCTCAGGGCACGCCTCCACTCCTTCCCGAGGATGCCGACCTGCTGGTGACGGTCCGCGCCTCGACCCTGCGCCATCACGCCGGCCAGGCCGCGTTCCCTGGCGGGGCGGCCGATCCCGGCGATCAGGGCCCGGTGGGCACGGCCTTCCGCGAGGCCTGGGAAGAGACGGGCATCGACACCAGTCGGCTCTACCCGTTGGCGACGCTGGAGAAGATGTTCATCCCGCCGTCCGGGTTCCACGTGGTCCCGGTGCTGGCCTACTCGCCCGACCCGGGGCAGGTCGCCGTGATCAACGAATCCGAGACCGCCGTCGTCGCGCGGGTTCCGGTGCGCGCCTTCATCAACCCGGAGAACCGGCTCATGGTGTACCGGGACGTCAACGCCGGCCGGTTCGCCGGGCCGGCCTTCCTCCTCAACCAGATGCTGGTGTGGGGTTTCACCGGCCAGGTCATCTCGGCGATCCTCGACGTCGCGGGTTGGGCCAAACCCTGGAACACCGACGACGTCCGCGGACTCGACGATGCAATGGCCCTTGTCGGGCATGACAACGGTTACGGTTAAGCCCAATGTTGAAGTGGATATAGATGACATCTTCGGTCTGGCTCGATTTCGCCATCCTCGGCATCGGGTTCGTCGCAGCGATCTCCGGCTGGCGTTCCGGCGCGCTCGGCTCCCTGCTGTCCTTCATCGGCGTGGTGCTCGGTGCGGTGGCAGGCGTGCTGCTGGCGCCGCACGTGATTCCGCACATCTCCGGTGACCGCACCAAGCTGTTCGCCACGCTGTTCCTGATCCTTGCGCTCGTGGTGATCGGTGAGATCGCCGGTGTGGTGCTCGGCCGCGCCGTGCGCGGCACCATCCGGAACCCCGTGTTCCGGGTGTTGGACTCGGCCGTCGGGGTGAGCCTGATGCTGGTCGCCGTCCTCGTCGCGTCCTGGTTGCTGGGTAGCCTGCTGACTTCCTCGGACCAGCCGAATCTAGCTGCGGCGGTGAAGAATTCGCGGGTACTCACCGAGGTTGACAAGGTGGCGCCGGATTGGCTTCGCTCGGTGCCGAACCGGTTGTCGGCGCTGTTGGACACGTCCGGGCTGCCCGATGTGCTCGAACCGTTCGGCCGAACCCCCATCGTCAACGTCGACGCCCCGGACGCCGCACTGGCCAACGACCCGGTGGTGGCGATGACCCGGCCCGCCGTGGTGAAGATCCGCGGCGTCGCGCCGAGCTGCCAGAAGGTGCTTGAGGGCAGCGGATTCGTGGTCGCCCCCAACCGGGTGATGTCCAATGCCCACGTGGTGGCCGGCGCCGACAGCGTGACGATCGAGGCCGACGGCAAGACCTACGACGCCGGCGTGGTGTCGTATGACCCCAACGCCGACATCTCCATCCTCGACGTCCCGAATCTGCCGATCACCCCGCTGCAGTTCGCCGACCAGCCGGCCCCGAAGGGCACCGACGCTGTGGTGATGGGTTACCCGGGTGGCGGCGATTTCCTGGCCACCCCGGCCCGCGTGCGCGAGATCATCGAACTCAACGGGCCCGACATCTACCGCACCACCACCGTCACCCGCGAGGTCTACACGGTCAGGGGCACGGTGCGGCAAGGCAATTCAGGCGGGCCGATGATCAATCGGTCAGGCAAGGTGCTGGGCGTGGTGTTCGGTGCGGCAGTCGACGACGTCGACACCGGGTTCGTGCTGACCGCCAAGGAAGTCGAGCATCAGCTGGCCAAGATCGGCAACACCGCGCGCGTCGCGACCGGCACCTGCATCAACTCCTGATCAGTTGGCGTGCAGCTGGGCCAGGAACCGGCTCAGCTGCTCGTTGACTGCCTCCGGTTGTTCTTCATGGCCGAAATGTCCGGCACCCGTGATCGATACGTACCGTCCATGTGGCGCATAGTGCTGGGTCCGGTGCACCGGGTCGGCCAGCACGTACGGGTCGGCGTCACCGCGCATGTGCAGCACTGGCACGCCGATCGGATGTTTCATCGAGCGCATGAATCGCCGACCCTCAGCGCGCAGTTGACTGCGCACCGCCCACCGCTGGTACTCCAGTGCACAGTGCGCGGCCCCGGGGATCTGGATGGCCTGACGCAGATGGCCCATGGTGAGGGCGAAGTCCTGGCTGGTCTGCCAGGCGGCCCCGGCCCGGCCGCGGACCAGACGCTCCAACTCCGCGCCGCCGTGACGGGCCAGCGTGTGCTCGGGCCAGACCGGTAGCTGATATCTCAACATCGACGGCAGCAGCGCGCGGCCCTGGTCGCGGCGCGTCAGAGTGGATGCCCTCAGCGCCCGCGGGTGCGGTGAGCTGACGAGTGCGATCGCGTCGACCACACGCGGATGCAGCGCCGCGGTCGCCCAGCACACCAGACCACCGTCAGCGTGCCCGACCAGCGTCGCGGTCTTGTGCCCCAGCGCGCGCACCAAGCCGGCGGTGTCCCCGGCCAGGGTCCAGCCGTCGTAACCGCGAGGCGGTTTGTCACTGTCGCCGTAGCCGCGCAGGTCGACCGCCACCACACGGGCGTCGGTCAGTCCGGTGAGTTGGTGACGCCACGACCACCAGAACGAGCCGAACCCGTGCAGGAGGATGACCAGCGGTCGGTCCGTGTCGCTGTTGTCACTCGGGCTCTCGCCCTCGACCAGATGAAACCGAATACCGTTGGCATGCACCTGCAGATGTCGCCACGGCCCCTCGATCCTGGCGATCGACGGGGCGGGTGGAGGCATTACCAGCCTGACGGGTCGGTGGCCGGCTTGGCCGGGACGGCCGATGCCGACCCGATGGCCGCGGTGCCCTTGTCGTGGCCCGGTGTCAGGGCGACGCGGGTCTCCTTGACCGACTCGATGGTCTGCTGCGGACCCTTGATCCGTCGCACCTTCAGGAAGCCGAACAATGCCAGCGCACCGGTGGTCAGCACCATCAGGCCGAACACGATGAGGAAGGCCACCCAGCGCCACAGCCAGGTGTCGAGCAGCTCGGCCATGAAGAAGAAGAAAAAGAACGTCGAGTAGAACAGGACCACCAGCGCGGCGATGAAGAACACGCTGCCGGTCAGGCCCTTCTTCACGTCTCGGGTGATCTCGGCCTTGGCCAGCTCCACTTCGGCGCGCAGCAGGGTGGAGACCTGCGCGGTGGCGTCCTTGACCAGGTCGCCGATCGACGGGTCCGGTTTGGGGGCATGCGGGTCGACGAGCGGAATCGAGGTCACCGTCGTCGGAACGCCGTCCCTGCGGTCGCCTGTGCTCATGGCGTTCATGTTGCCATGCGGCGAAGCCGTTAACGATCCCGGCCGACATCCTGCACTCAGTAGACTGAGCCCATTCTTGAGTTGCGCGGGTCGGGCGCGTCGATCGGAGGACACTTGACGAGCAGACACCGCTGGCAGTCGCTGATTGGTGCACCGGTCGTCGCCGCTGTTGCGATGTTGACTCCGGCCCTTGCGCATGCCGCTCCGCCGGTGGTGCTGGGTGGCGGTTCGGGGATCGTGGTCAACGGCGACGCATTCTGCACGCTCACCACGATCGGGCACGACAGCGCCGGCCGGCTCATCGGCTTCACCTCGGCGCACTGCGGCGGGCCGGGCGCCACCGTGTCGGCTGAGGGTGCCGACAGCGCCGGAGTGGTCGGCACGATGGTGGCCGGTAATGACGGGCTCGACTACGCGGTCATCCAGTTCGATCCGGCCAAGGTGACGCCGATCAACAACGTCAACGGTTTCCAGATCGACGGGCTCGGACCGGACCCGGCGTTCGGTGAGATCGCCTGCAAGCTGGGCCGAACGACGGGCTACTCCTGCGGCGTCACCTGGGGGCCGGGTAAGGACCCGGGCACCATCGTCAACCAGGTGTGCGGCCAGCCCGGCGACTCGGGCGCGCCGGTCACGGTCAACAATCGGCTGGTCGGCATGATCCACGGCGCCTACAGCGAGGAATTGCCGACCTGCGTAGTGAAGTTCGTGCCCCTGCACACGCCGGCGGTGACGATGTCGTTCAACACGCAGCTGGCGGACATCACCGCCAAGAACCGACCGGGAACGGGTTTCGTCCCGGTCGGTTAGGCGGGCCTGGAACCTACTTGCTGGCGCGGATCGCTTCGAAGACGCTGGGGTCGACCAGGGTTGAGGTGTCGCCGAGTTCGCGGCCCTCGGCCACGTCGCGCAACAACCGGCGCATGATCTTGCCGCTGCGGGTTTTGGGTAGCTCGGGCACAACGTGGATCTCCCGCGGCTTGGCGATCGGGGAGATCTCGGTGGACACCTGCGCGCGCAGTTCGTCGATCATGGTGTCGTTTCCGCCGTGGGCGGAGGCCTTGAGGATGACGAACGCGCAGATCGCCTGGCCCGTGGTGTCATCGGACGCGCCGACCACGGCGGCCTCGGCGACCCCGGAATGTCCGACCAGAGCCGATTCCACCTCGGCGGTGGAGATCCGGTGTCCGGAGATGTTCATGACGTCGTCGATGCGGCCCAAAACCCAGATGTTGCCGTCGCTGTCGTAGCGGGCACCGTCACCGGCGAAGTACCAGCCCTGCTCGGCGAAACGCGACCAGTAGGTCTCCTTGAATCGCTTGGGGTCGCCCCAGATGCCGCGCAGCATCGCCGGCCACGGCTGGTCCAGGACCAGGTAACCGGTGACGTGCTCGGCTTCATCAGCCCCGGGGACCAGTTCGTTGCCGTCGTCGTCGACGATCTTGGCGCTGATGCCGGGCAGTGGGGTCATCGCCGAGCCGGGCTTGGCCGCGGTGACACCGGGCAGCGGGGAGATCATGATCGCCCCGGTCTCGGTCTGCCACCAGGTGTCCACGACCGGGGTTTTGCCCGCGCCGATGACTTCCCGGTACCAGCGCCAGGCCTCGGGGTTGATCGGCTCACCGACTGAACCCAGTAGCCGCAAGCTGGACAGATTATGGTCGGCCGGTATCTGACGTCCCAGCTTCATAAAGGTGCGGATCAGCGTGGGCGCGGTGTAATAGATTGTGACACCGTACTTTTCGATGATCTCGAAGTGGCGGTGCTCGGTCGGTGAGGTCGGGGTGCCCTCGTAGACCACCTGAGTGGCGCCGTTGGCCAGCGGCCCGTAGACGATGTAGGTGTGCCCGGTCACCCAGCCGATGTCGGCGGTGCACCAGTACACATCGGTGTCGGGTTTGAGGTCGAACACGTTGTAATGGGTGTACGCCGACTGGGTCAGATAGCCGCCCGAGGTGTGCACGATGCCCTTGGGTTTGCCCGTGGTCCCCGAGGTGTACAGCAAGAACAGCGGCTGCTCGGAGTCGAAGGCTTCGGGCGTGTGCTCGGGCGAGGCTTGCTCGACGGTGTCGTGCCACCACAGATCGCGGCCCTCGGTCCAGTTCACGTCGATCCCGGTGCGGCGCACCACCAGGACGTGCTCGACGCTGGGCTGATCTGAAACCGCCTCATCGACCGCATCTTTGAGCGAGGCGGCCTTACCGCGCC
This sequence comes from Mycolicibacterium lutetiense, assembly GCF_017876775.1. Lineage (NCBI taxonomy): Bacteria > Bacillati > Actinomycetota > Actinomycetes > Mycobacteriales > Mycobacteriaceae > Mycobacterium > Mycolicibacterium lutetiense. The sequence goes on from NZ_JAGIOP010000002.1 coordinate 3,923,404, forward strand.
GGTACTGGCCATCGGTGGTGATGACGAGCTTGGCTTGCGCGTCCTCGATGCGCGCCTTGAGTGCGGCCGCGGAGAATCCGGCGAACACCACCGAATGCATGGCGCCCAGGCGCGCACAAGCCAGCATCGCCACGATCGCCTCGGGCACCATCGGCATGTAGATGGCGACCCGGTCACCGGCGACCAACCCCAACCCGGCCAGGGTGTTGGCGGCCTTGCAGACTTCGTCTTGGAGTTGGGCGTAGGTGATGTCGCGGGCATCCCCGACCGGTTCACCTTCCCAGTGGATTGCGACGCGATCCCCGTTGCCGGCCTCGACGTGACGGTCCACGCAGTTGTAGGCCACATTGAGCTTGCCGCCGACAAACCACTTCGCGAACGGCGCCTGCGACCAGTCCAACACCTCGGTGAACGGGGTCTGCCACGACAACCGCTCGGCCTGGGCGGCCCAGAACGCCAACCGGTCCGTCTCGGCCTCGATGTACAACTGTTCCGTCGCGTTGGCATCGGCCGCGAAACCGGCAGGCGGTGGATAAGCTGACGGAACTTCGGTTGACGTCGTTGGTGCGTGTGACATGGATGTGAGCGTAGTCACCAAACGTTGCACCGGCGTTGGGACGTCACAAGACGGTTGTCGGGCGGCGGTCCTGATGCGCCCAACGGTCGGCGCGACGGAGTTCAGCGGTCCGCTAGCGTTTCGCGTATGACCGATCCACTCGCACCCCTGGTCGACCTGCCCGGTGTGTCTGCGGCCAGCGACGAGGCGCGTGAGGCCTTGGGCCGGGCGCATCGACACAAGTTCAACCTGCGCGGCTGGCCGCAGACGGCGGCCGAGGCGGCCCTGCGTGCGGCGCGGGCCTCCGCCGTGCTCGACGGTGGGGCCCTCCAGTTGTCGGCCGACGGTGAACCCGATGCGGTGACCGCGGGCGCCATCCGCGTCGCCGAGGCATTGGAAGGCGGTGCTACCTCGCTCGTCGGTGTGTGGCAGCGGGCGCCGATGCAGGCCCTGGCCCGACTGCACGCATTGGCGGCGGCCGACCTCGCCGACGATGAGCACCTGGGCCGGCCGCGGACCGACCCCGACGTCGGGCGCCGTCTCGAGCTTCTGACGGAGATCCTGGCCGGCGGCTCCAAAGTCCCCGCTCCCGTGCTGGCCGCGGTGGCCCACGGCGAACTCCTCAGCCTGGCTCCATTCGGGACCGCCGATGGGGTGGTGGCACGCGCGGTGTCGCGCCTGGTGACCATCGCCAGCGGGCTGGATCCGCACGGGCTGGGGGTTCCCGAGGCGCACTGGATGCGAAAGTCGGGGGAGTATCGGGCTGCTGCACGGGGATTCGCCTCCGGCACCGCCGACGGGCTGACCGCATGGCTGCTGCTCAGTAGTGAGGCCCTGCAGGGCGGTGCGCGCGAAGCGCTGCAGATCGCCCAGTCGGCGGCTGGCTGACCCCGCAGCTCGGGGCACTCCCAGCAAACGAAAGCGGGCGACGGTCCGAAACGATGTTTCGGCTCGTCGCCCGCTAGCACGGATACCGGTTACCAAGCGTGCCAGGTGGGTTGCGTGGGTGACCTCGGCGTCCTTGCAATGCGCTTCGGCTGCAACCCCACCCAAGGGGCCGTCGTGGCCGTCCGCTCTCCGCAATCACGCAGGCCCGCAACACTTTTGCCTATTCCGCGGCATGTGCTCCGCGTGGGTGCCGGGACCCGTGCTGGGAAACCTGGTTCGGGAGATTTAGCCTTCTCTTCCGACTACCTCTTGGCCTCATCAAGCTTCCGTGGTTCCTTTGTACTACGTGACCACGGTCACAGCAAGGGTGAAATGCACCCGAGTTCCGATCGTTACTCCGGGGTCGTCAGCTACTACATCCGGTAGCTCAGGAAGTGAAGCGGCGCAAGAGTGAGTACGTCAGTGCGCCGGCCGCCAGGGCACTGATCCCGACGGCCGCAGTGGTGGCGACCGCGGCCCCCGACGGCGCCGGAATCCGGTCCCGCAACGACACCGGCCTGGTGAAGGTCAGCACCGGCCAGCCGCGCGCGGCGGCCTCCTTGCGCAGGCCCCGGTCGGGATTGACGGCGGTGGGGTGGCCCACCGATTCGAGCATCGGAACATCGGTGATCGAATCCGAATAGGCGTAGCAGTGATCCAGGGCGTAGCCCTCGCGTGCGGCCAGGGCGCGGATCGCCTCGACCTTGCCCTCGCCGTAGCAGTAGAACGCGATCTCGCCGGTGTAGCGCCCCTCTTCGACCACCATCCGGGTCGCCATCGCATGGGTGGCGCCCAACGCCCTGGCGATCGGTGCGACGATCTCCTCGCCCGAGGCTGACACCACCACGACGTCGCGGCCGCACAGTTTGTGGTCGGCGATCAGCTCGGCGGCCTCGGCGAACACCAGCGGGTCGACGATGTCGTGCAAGGTCTCGCCGACGATCGACTTGACCTGCTCGACGTCCCAACCGGTGCACATGTTGGTGACGTAGCTGCGCATCCGATCCATCTGATCGTGGTCGGCGCCCGACATCAGGAACAAGAACTGGGCGTAGGTCGACTTCAACACCGTCCGACGGTTCAACAGACCCTGATTGAAGAAAGGTTTGCTGAAAGCGAACGCGCTGGACTTGGCGATGACGGTTTTGTCGAGGTCGAAAAAGGCGGCCGTGCGCACCGGCCGACCATCGTCCGGCCCGGATTGCAGTGCGGTCAATTCCCCGGCAGCCCGATCGGAAGCGGTCACGAGCGCCAGCATAGAGGCAGGTGCACCCGCATAACCGACGGGCGATACAAAATGGCAGTTCAAGACACATTCTTTCGGGCGGTGATTCCGCAATCGCGCTCGGTAGCTCGCGCCGGTGTCCCTTGCGGGTTTTGGCAGTTCCGTGTGTATAGTGAGCATTACTCGGCTTATGCCGAGGGTGTATCAGCCCGACCCCCCGGGGCTGATACACGACGACCTCCGCCTCCTCCCCCCCTGGCGGGGGTCGTCCCTTTTCTGGGGGAAAATAATCTCTGTCGGCCCAGCCGCTGTGGTTGCGGAACCGCATTTTCAGCGTGTCGCCCAGCGTGTCTCCCGCCCGGGGGATTGATCCACAGGCCGAAGTTCATCCACAATCCGCGGATTGGTGATGGTGTCGGCCCCGTCGTTGCCCGCAGGGTGGGCACATGGCCATTCCGAGCACCTCGATCAGCCCGTCCGGCACCGTGCTGGCCCTGATCGGTGACCCGCAGCTGCGTGAGGATGTGTCCCGGGTGGCCGCTGCCGCCGGCGTCGGACTCGTCCTCGTCGACGACCCCTCCGGACGCAAGGCCTGGACGGCAGCCGCCGCCGTGCTGCTCGACGCCTCGGCCGCACTGCGGTGCGCCGCCAGGGGGCTGCCCCGTCGTACCCGGGTGGTTCTCGTCGGCCGCGACGATCCGCGGCCCGACGACTGGCAGGCCGCGATCAACGTCGGCGCCCAACACGTGGTGACGCTGCCCGCCCAGGACGCCGATCTCGTGGCGGCCCTGTCGGAGGCGGCCTGCTGCGACGACGGTGGTCGCGGCCCCGCGGTGGCGGTCGTGAGCGCCAGGGGTGGTGCCGGTGCATCGGTGTTCGCGGTGGCGCTGGCTCAATCGGCGCCGGCCGCACTGTTGATCGAGGCCGACCCGTGGAGCGGGGGGATCGACCTGGTGGCGGGCAGTGAGGACCTGGCCGGTCTGCGCTGGCCGGACCTGGCGCTGCAGGGTGGCCGGTTGGGTTTTCCGGCGCTGCGCGACGCGCTGCCCTGCCGTGACGGGGTCAGCGTGCTCTCCAGCGGGCGCTCGGGTGCCGATATCGAGGCCGAGCCGGTGGCGGCGGTCATCGAGGCGGGGTGCCGTGGCGGTGTCACGGTGGTGTGCGACGTGCCCCGCCGCGCCACCGAGGCGGCCGAAACCGCTTTGAACGCAGCCGATCTGGTGGTCCTGGTGGCACCGGCCGACGTGCGGTCGTGCACCGCCGCAGCGGCCGCGCGGCCGTGGGTGCTGGCCTGCAACCCGAATGCCGGTGTGGTGGTTCGGGGCCCGTCGCCGGGCGGGCTTCGGGCAGCCGAGGTGGCCCGCATCGTGGACCTGCCGCTACTCGCCGCGATGCGACCACAGGCCGGCATCGCCGAGGTGTTGGAGCGCGGCGGCCTGCGGGTGCGGTCGCGGTCGCCGCTCGGCTCGGCTGCGCGGCGGGTGCTGGAGGTCCTGGCCCGTCACCCCGTGCAGGAGCCGGCGTGAGTGCCTCGCTGATCGACCGGGTACGCGAACGGCTGGTGGCCGAAGCGTCTCCGCTCAGCCCCGGTGTGGTCGCCGCGGCCATTCGGGCGGAGTCCGGCGGCCTGCTCGGAGACACCGAGGTGCTGAGCAACCTGCGGCTGCTGGAGACCGAGCTGACCGGCGCAGGCGTCCTGGAACCGCTGTTGTGTGCGCCGACCACCACCGATGTACTCGTCACGGCCCCCGGCGCGGTGTGGGTAGATGACGGCAACGGGTTGCACCGCAGCGCAGTGTGTTTCCCCGACGAGGGAGCGGTCCGGAGGCTGGCCCAGCGATTGGCACTGTTGGCCGGGCGCCGTCTCGACGAGGCGCAGCCGTGGGTGGACGGTCAACTCAGCGGGATCGGCCCGTTCACCGTGCGGTTGCACGCGGTGCTACCTCCGATCGCGGCCGCAGGTACCTGTCTGTCGCTGCGGGTGTTGCGCCCGGCCACCCAGAATCTCGACACCCTCACCCGGTCCGGTGCGATTCCGCCACCGGCCGCCGAACTGCTGCGCGCCATCATCCGGGCCAGGCTGGCGTTCCTGATCTCGGGCGGAACCGGCTGCGGCAAGACCACGCTGCTGGCCGCGGCGCTCGGTGCCGTATCCGCCGATGAGCGCATCGTCTGCGTCGAGGACGCCGCCGAACTGGCCCCACCGCACCCACATCTGGTCACGCTGGTGGCCCGGGGCGCCAACGTCGAGGGCGTCGGTGAGGTCACAGTGCGTGACCTGGTCAGACAGGCGTTGCGGATGCGTCCGGACCGGATCGTCGTCGGTGAGGTTCGCGGCGCCGAGGTGGTCGACCTGCTGGCGGCGCTCAACACCGGGCATGACGGCGGGGCAGGCACCGTGCATGCCAACAACCCGGCGGAAGTGCCGGCCCGGCTGGAGGCCCTCGGTGCACTCGGCGGTCTGGATCGTGCCGCGCTGATCAGTCAACTGGCCGCGGCCGTGCAGGTGCTGCTTCACGTCGGGCGTGACGGCGCCGGGCGGCGCAGGCTCGCCGAGATCGCGGTACTGCGCCGGGCGGTCCGGGGTGATCTGGAGGTGGTGACGGCGTGGCATGCCGACACTGGTTTGGGCGGTGGCGCAGAGACTCTCCAAGCCCTTGTCGAACAGCGGGTGTCGCCGTGACAGCGGGTGCACTGGCGTTGGCCGCCGCACTTCTGCTGTGGCCGGCCACGCCCCGGCGGGCGGCTGCGCTACGGCGCACGGATGCGCCGCGTCGGCGCCACCTGCGCGCAGCGCCCGTCCTGGTGGTGCTGGGAGTCGTTCTGGCCTGGCTGGTTTCACTGCCCGCCGCCGTGGCCACGGCGCTGCTGTCCGGCACAGTCGTGGTGCGTCGCAGGCGTCGCGCTGCATGGCGGCAGCGGCAACAGGAATCCGCCGCGCTGCAGGCCGCCCTGGACGTGTTGGTGGGTGAACTGCGCACCGGTATCCATCCGGTCAACGCCTTCGGCACCGCGGCCGGCGAGGTGACCGGGCCGGTACGTCAGGGCATGAGAGCTGTCGCCGCGCGGGCCCGCCTGGGTGCCGATGTCGCGGCCGGGCTGGAAGATGTTGCGGCAGCGTCGGAGTTGCCGATGCATTGGGAACGGCTCGCGGTCTGCTGGCGGTTGGCCCACGTTTACGGACTTTCGATCGCCACGCTGATGCACACCGCGCAGCGCGACATCGTTGAGCGCGAACGGTTTTCTTCCCATGTCGAGGCGGCGATGGCGGGCCCGCGGGCGACTGCGGCGGTGCTGGCCGGGCTGCCCGTGGTCGGGATCGCACTGGGTCAGTTGATCGGTGCGCAACCCCTGGCGTTTCTGTGCGGGCCTGGAGTGGGGGGTTGGCTGCTGACGATCGGTGTCCTGCTGGCCTGTGCCGGACTGATGTGGTCGGACCGGATCATCGGACGGGTATTGAGATGAGTTGGGCGGCACTGTTTCTCGCCGCAGCGCTGCTGATCGGGGCAGATCCGGTGCGGGTGCGGTCCCGCGCCGCGCCCGCACCGGTGACGAGGGTGGACACGCGACGGGTGTACACCGATGATCCGCTCGCTGCAGCCTCGACGTTCGATTTGTTCTCCGCTTGCCTGGCCGCGGGGATGGCGGTGTCGACCGCGGCTGCGGCAGCCACCGCATCGGCCCCACCGTCACTGGCGCCGATGCTGCGCCGCGCAGCCGAACTCCTCGCGCTCGGGGCAGACCCGGCCCGGGCCTGGGCCGGTGGTGGTGACGTGGTGCCGCAGGGGAAGAACGCCGAGGCCCTGCTGCGGCTGGCCCGCCGTTCGGCGGCCTCGGGCAGCGCGCTGGCCGACGGGGTGGCCGAGTTGGCCGTCCACGCCCGACACGATGCCGCTGCCGCTGCCGATGCGGTGGCAGAACGTGCCTCGGTACTGGTCGCCGGACCATTGGGCCTGTGCTATCTGCCGGCGTTCCTGTGCCTGGGCGTGATCCCCGTGGTGGCCGGTCTGGCCGGTGACGTGCTGGGTTCAGGTTTGTTGTGAGTGCACATCGCAGAGGGAGGAAATATCATGGCAGGAAACATGATTCAGCGGGCGCATGCCAGGGCGGCGCTGTTGATGGTCGACGAAACAGGGATGAGCACCGTCGAATATGCGATCGGCACCATTGCCGCGGCGGCGTTCGGGGCGATCCTGTACACGGTGGTCACGGGGGATTCGATCGTGAGCGCGCTGACCAACATCATCAGCCGGGCGCTGAACACCAGCGTCTAGATGCCCGGCTGGATGACCGGGGTGCGGTCACCGTCGAGGCCGCCTTTGCGGTCGCCACTCTCGTGGCTGTCCTGGTGCTGTGTGTCGGCGGACTCGGTGCCGTGGGCATGCAGATCCGCTGCATCGACGCGGCGCGCGAAGCCGCCCGCCTGGCCGCCCGCGGTGAAGGCGAGGCGGCAACGGCGGCCGCTCGCCGGGTCGCGCCGTCCGGCGCGGTGGTGCATGTCGGTCGTGACGGCGGTTTGGTGGTGGCCCGGGTCAGTGCCGCCACGGCGTTGCCGGGGTTCACCGTGTCCGCTGAGGCGGCCGCGGCACCTGAACCCGGCGTCGGGTGAGCGAGGCTCGGCCACGCTGTTGGCCTCGGCGATGATCGCGATGCTGATCGTGTTCGCGACGGGTGGCGCCTACCTTGGTGCCGCCGTCACGGCCCGGCACCGGGCCCAGGCGGCGGCGGATCTGGCCGCCCTGAGCGCCGCCGGTGCGGTGGTGTCCGGGCCGGATGCAGCGTGCGCACAGGCCGCCCAGATCGCGGTACGGATGCGTTCGGTCCTCGGCGCCTGCCGGATCGACGGTCTCGACGTGGTGCTCGAGGTGTCGGTTCCGGTCCGCCTCGGCCGGTGGGGCGTCGGTCCGGCCCGGGCGGCCGCCCGCGCCGGACCGGTGGACGTCGCGACCTAGTCGGGCCGGTCGAGGTCCGCGGCGGCGACCTCGTCGTCGGTGGGCAACCGCAGCGCGATCAGGCCCGCGGAAGTCTCTTCGTCGAGTTCGATCCGGTTGATCGTCATGTGCACCGGTTGCCAGCCACCGTCCGCGGCGCGCATCCGCAGCACCGCGGCGGTGACGCCGTCGGTGAATTCGGTGGTCATCCGGGCCATGTGCCGAGCGTCGGTCGGATGGATGCGGGCCGGACCGCCCTCGCGGTTGCGCCAGTCGAAGAATGGTGCCGGGTCATCGAGCCACTTCAACAACTTCCAGTCGTCGAGGCCGACCAGGGCCCGGTGCACGCCGGGCCGGGCCAGCCCGTTGAGGATCCGCTGGGCCAGGCTGTCGGGCGGTACCGGATGCTCGCGTTCGCTACGCCAGTTCATCGCTCGACAGATCAGTCGGTCGGAGCCGTCATCGTGAGGTTCCAGAGTCACCCGGGCGACAAATCCCACCGTGATGGGCTCGCCGCGGTAGTCGGTGACGTCCCAGGTGGTGCACAAGGTGCGGCCGACCACGGGATTGACGGTCATCGCCAGAATCTTGGCTTCGCTGCCGTTGAAGGCCCTGGCAGGCAGGTCGTCGGCGAACGACCGGTCGTGGGTGGGCTCGGTCTCCGGGTTCATCCCGCTGTTGTGCAGGGATTCGGCCGTGTCGGTGGCCACGCCCGTGGTCAGGTCCCAGACCAGTGGGCCGGGAACCGGCCGCTGCGGCGGGTCGACATCGATCGGCCCGACCCAGACGTGCACCCCGTGGATGCAGCCGTCGGACATCCGCGCCACTTCGGTGCGGATTACGCGGTCATTCTTGGGCGTGATGCTGCTGAGGCCCTGGCCGGCCTGGACCGTTTCCCTGATCGCGGACTGGATCGCCATCAGGTGCGGATTTCGTCGCAGAAACACACTGATCGGGACGAGGTTCTTCGTCTGCAGACCTCGGGCGACGACAACAGGCTCGCTACCCAGCGTCTCCACGAGCAGCCAGTCGTGAGTCATTCGCGGCATTTTACCGGGGTACGAGTAGCTACATACGCGCGCCGCAGCGCCGTAATCCGCAGGAGAGAACTGCGGATTACGGTCGCGGATATCCGAAATGAGGTCTGTGGGGTTGCAAACATGAGTGGGTTAACGTAATTTGCCACTGCACCCGGCCTCCGGGATTGGGAACGGATCGCGTTGTCCGACCGTTCGTGGCACCGTCTGTGTGTTCGGCGTAGCCGAATGCAGCCACGCAGTTGTGGATCCGTGTAGTCGGCCGTCGAGGGGTCGGTCGTCAACGCGGTCGGGGGTTCGCTGAGGACGTACTCAGCGCGCCGAGCACCAGGCGGAGTACTTTTACCGCGCCCGATTTGTCCAACGGGTCGTTGCCGTTGCCGCATTTCGGTGACTGCACGCACGAGGGGCAACCGTGCGGACACTCGCAGGCTTCGATCGCGTCGGCCGTCGCAGCCCACCAGGTACCGAGATTGCGGAATCCGCGGTCGGCGAAACCCGCACCGCCGGGATAGCCGTCGTAGACGAAGATCGACGGCCGGCCGTCCACCGGGCCGACGGCCGTCGAGACCCCGCCGATGTCACCCCGGTCGCAACTGGCCACCAGGGGCATCAGGCCGATGGCCGCGTGTTCGGCGGCATGCAGACTTCCCGGCATGGCGAGCAGGTCAATATTATTGTCCTGCAATGCCTCCGGAGTGATCGTGCACATGACGGCCATGGTGTCCAGGGTTCTCGGCGGCATGTCCAGCTCCACGAAATCGATGACCTCGCCGTCGATGCGGCGGCGCAGGTAGCCGACCACGGTGTTGGTCACCGACACCGGAACCAGGCCCACGGTGACCGGGCCGAAGGTACTGCGCTCGCCGGGGCCGGTGACCTCGATGTCGGTCAGTTCCCTGGCGAACGTGCTGTAGCCGGGATTGGCGGCATACACGAACGCCACCCCGTCCTCGAAGGACAACGAGTCGACCAGATAGGTCTCGCCCTGGTGCAGATATACCGCGCCCGGATGCAGCGAGGCCGCCGCCTGCCCGGCGCCGGTGCTGCCCAGCATTCTGCCGGTATCGGCCTCCAGGATCGCGATCTGACCGCCGCTGGAGCCGCGGATGTCCACTGCCGGGTGCGGATCCACCCCGGGTGCGGGGAAATAGCCGCTGGGGCGTTTCCGGAGCAGTCCGTCGTCGACCAGGGATTCGGCCACCGCCTCGGCGTTCCACAACCGCACTTCGGCCTGGGTGAGCGGTAGCTCAGCCGCGGCGCAGAGCAATTGCGGGCCCAGCACGTGCGGATTCGTCGGGTCGATCACCACCCGCTCGATCGGCTTGTCCAACAGCGCTGCGGGATGGTGCACCAGGTAGGTATCGAGCGGATCGTCGCGCGCGATCAACACGATCAGCGCGCCCTGCCCGCGCCGGCCGGACCGGCCGGCCTGCTGCCAGAACGAGGTGACGGTGCCGGGAAACCCGGCCATCACCACCGCGTCCAGCCCGGCGATGTCGATGCCGAGCTCCAGCGCGTTGGTGGTGGCCAGCCCACGAAGCTGCCCATTGGTCAGCGCGTGTTCCAGGTCGCGGCGGTCTTCGGAGAGATAACCGGCGCGGTAGGACGCCACCAGATCGGCCAGCTCCGGTGCGGTGTCTTCCAGCCGGGCCCGGGTCCCCAGCGCGGTGAGTTCGGCGCCCCGACGGGACCGGACGAACGTCAGGGTGCGTGCCCCCTCGGTCATGAGATCGGCCATCACCCGCGCCGCCTCGGCGCCGGCCGAACGCCGCACCGGCGCGCCGTTCTCGCCGGTGAGATCGTCGAGCAGGGCCGGTTCCCACAGCGCGATCGTGCGTGCACCCTGCGGTGAGCCGTCCTCGGTCACCTCGGCCACCGTCTGCCCGATCAACTCGGCGGCGGTTTCGGCCGGTGACGCCGTGGTGGCACTCGCGAAGATGACTGTCGGACCGGCGCCATCCGGCGCGTATCTCTCACACAACCGCAGCAGCCGGCGCAGCACCATGGCCACGTTGGAGCCGAAAATGCCGCGGTAGTAGTGACATTCGTCGATGACGATGAACTTGAGGTGGCGCAGGAACACCGCCCAGCGGGCGTGGTTGCGCAGCAGCGACAAATGGATCATGTCCGGGTTGGAGAAGATCCACCGCGATCGTTCCCGGGCGAATCGGCGTACCTCGGTCGCGCTGTCACCGTCATACGGGGCCGGTCCGACGTCGCGCAATGCCGTGACCGTCTCGGCCAGACTCTGTGCGGTACGCAGCTGGTCGTGTCCGAGCGCCTTCGTCGGGGACAGATAGAGCACCCGTGCCCGCGGGTCCTCGGCCAACGCCGACAGGATCGGCAGTTGGTAGGCCAGCGATTTGCCCGATGCGGTGCCGGTGGACACCACCACGTGCCGTCCGTCATGAGCCAGTTCGGCCGCGGCGAGTTGATGCGACCAGGGCGCACTGATCCCGCGGTCTCTCAACGCCTGGACGACCTCCGGATTGGCCCATTCCGGCCACTGACGAGGTTTGCCGTGGCGAGGCGGGATATCCGCAACATGGCGTAGCGGATTCTCGCCGGAAGGGGTGCCGTCAACAGCGCATGCGAGCAGCTCACGGCCGAAATCCGACCCCTGATCAAGCACCGCTCTTCCTCCCGCGATCTATCCCACCGACATCGGCCCGGATTTGTAAACGAATTGTTCACCACGCGCCGAATACCAACACTGTTGCAGTAAGCCCGAACATGGTTGACTGATCGCGGTCGCAGCTTCTGTGTTTGTACTCGCACTCGCAGGATCGTCGTTGCGATCGCGGTTCCTGCGAGGGTTGTAGGTCGGGTCAGTTCCGGTCGACTCGCGCGTTGGTATGGCGGTCGGAACGGGCCCGGTGCACCGGAAGTCGGTGGACCGCACCCGGTTGAAGAGAAGGAAAGAACAAAAGATGCCACAGGGAACTGTGAAGTGGTTCAACGCGGAGAAGGGCTTCGGCTTCATTGCTCCGGAGGACGGCTCTGCCGACGTGTTTGTCCACTACACGGAAATCCAGGGTAGCGGATTCCGCACCCTGGAGGAGAACCAGAAGGTTGAGTTCGAGGTTGGCCAGAGCCCCAAGGGCCCGCAGGCCACGGGTGTTCGGGCCGTCTGAGACAAACCCAACACAGACACCCCCGCTGAGTCCGTGCCGGACACCGCGGGGGTGTTCTCGTTGTTACGGCCTCTGCTGGCCTAGTGTCGATTTGTGAGTCAGCTGTCCTTCTTCTCGGCAGAGTCGGTGCCGCCCGCAGTGGCCGACCTGACCGGGGTGCTCGCCGGGCCGGGACAGATTGTGCTGGCCGGCAACGGTGGCAGGCAGGCGGCCCGGATCTCGGTGGTCGTCGACGAGATGTGGCGTGCCCAGGGCCTGGCCGAGATGATCAGCGATGCCGGACTGGTCTCGGAAATTTCCCGCACTGATGAGAACAATCCGCTGGTACGTACCGCGCTGGATCCGCAGTTGATGTTGATCGCCGGTGAGTGGACGCGCGGTGCGGTCAAAACCGTGCCGCCCGGATGGCTGCCGGGCTCCCGTGAGCTGCGGGCCTGGACATTGGCGGCCGGCTCGCCGGAGGCCGACGACCGTTACCTGCTGGGCCTGGACCCGCACGCCCCCGATACCCACGCGGCGTTGGCCGCGGCCATGATGCGGGTCGGGATTGCACCGACATTGATCGGGACTCGAGGCTCCCATCCGGCCCTGCGCATCAGCGGGCGGAGACGGCTGTCACGCCTGGTCGAGAACGTGGGGGAACCACCTGGGGATACCTCCGCGTTGGCGCATTGGCCGCGTATTTAATGGTGGACACGCGGAGAGCCGGTTTGCGTAGGCTCGCAGGTAATGCGAAATTGTCAGTTGCCGGGCGTGGCGCGGCAACTATAGAAGTGGAGCGTAAGCACAGTTGGCTGGCGATAGCGGCAGCGGTAGCAAGGGGAATGTCCGGCGACTCGTAATTGTCGAGTCGCCGACCAAGGCGCGCAAGATCGCCGGCTACCTGGGCTCCAATTACGTAGTCGAATCCTCCCGCGGGCACATTCGTGACCTGCCGCGCAATGCTGCCGACGTGCCCGCCAAGTACAAATCCGAGCCGTGGGCGCGCCTCGGGGTCAATGTCGACGACAACTTCGAACCGCTCTACATCGTCAGCCCGGAGAAGAAGAGCACCGTCACCGAGCTCAAAGACCTGCTCAAGGGTGTTGACGAGCTCTACCTCGCAACGGACGGTGACCGCGAGGGTGAGGCGATCGCCTGGCATCTGCTGGAGACGCTGAAGCCCAAGGTCCCAGTCAAGCGGATGGTGTTCCACGAGATCACCGAATCCGCCATCCGGGCCGCCGCGGAAAACCCCCGTGACCTGGACATCGCCCTGGTCGACGCTCAGGAAACCCGCCGCATCCTCGACCGTCTCTACGGCTACGAGGTCTCGCCCGTGCTGTGGAAGAAGGTCGCACCGAAGCTGTCCGCGGGCCGCGTGCAGTCGGTGGCCACGCGCATCATCGTGCAGCGCGAGCGGGAGCGCATGGCGTTCCGCAGCGCCGGGTACTGGGACGTCACCGCCGAACTCGACGCGTCCGTGTCGGATGCCAGTGCTGCGCCGCCCAAGTTCACCGCCAAGCTCAACACCGTGGACGGCCGCCGGGTCGCCGCCGGTCGTGATTTCGACTCGCTGGGGCAGCTGAAGAAGCCCGACGAGGTGCTGGTGCTCGACGAGGCCAGCGCCGGGGCCCTGGCCGCCGGTCTGCGCGGTGCTCAGTTGGCCGTGAGCTCCGTCGAGCAGAAGCCGTACACCCGCAAGCCCTACGCGCCGTTCATGACCTCCACGCTGCAGCAGGAGGCGGCCCGCAAGCTGCGGTTCTCGTCGGAGCGCACGATGAGCATCGCGCAGCGGCTGTACGAGAACGGCTACATCACCTACATGCGTACCGACTCGACGACGTTGTCGGAGTCGGCCATCAACGCCGCTCGCACCCAGGCCGGGCAGCTCTACGGCGCCGAGTACGTGCATCCGTCGCCGCGGCAGTACACCCGCAAGGTCAAGAACGCGCAGGAGGCGCACGAGGCGATCCGCCCCGCCGGTGACGTGTTCCAGACCCCGGGTCAGCTGCACGCCCAGCTCGACACCGACGAGTTCCGGCTCTACGAGCTGATCTGGCAGCGCACCGTGGCCTCGCAGATGGCTGACGCGCGCGGCACGACGCTGTCACTGCGCATCGCCGGTACGGCAGCGGGCGGCGAGCAGGTCGTCTTCAACGCCTCCGGCCGCACCATCACGTTCGCGGGCTTCCTGAAGGCCTACGTCGAGAGCCTCGACGAGCAGGCGGGCGGTGAGGCCGACGACGCCGAGAGCCGGCTGCCGAACCTGACCCAGGGTCAGCGCGTCGATGCCGCCGACCTGACCGCCGACGGACACACCACCAGCCCGCCGGCCCGCTACACCGAGGCCTCGCTGATCAAGGCCCTCGAAGAACTCGGCATCGGCCGCCCGTCGACGTACAGCTCGATCATCAAGACCATCCAGGACCGCGGCTACGTGGTCAAAAAGGGCAGTGCGCTGGTCCCGTCGTGGGTCGCTTTCGCTGTCATCGGACTGCTCGAGCAGCATTTCGGCCGGCTGGTGGATTACGACTTCACCGCAGCCATGGAAGACGAACTCGACGAGATCGCCAATGGCCAGGAGCAGCGCACCAACTGGCTGTCGAACTTCTACTTCGGCGGTGACCACGGCGTCGAGGGCTCGATCGCCCGGGCCGGTGGGCTCAAACACCTCGTCGGCGGCAACCTCGAAGGTATCGACGCGCGAGAAGTCAACTCCATCAAGCTCTTTGATGATGCCGAGGGGCGCACGATCGTGGTCCGCGTCGGCCGCAATGGGCCGTACCTGGAGCGGATGGTCGATGATCCCGACAATCCGGGCGAGCTCAAGCCCCAGCGCGCGAATCTCAAGGACGACCTGACTCCCGACGAGCTGACCCTGGAGCTGGCCGAAAAGCTTTTCGCCACACCCCAAGAGGGCCGCGTGCTGGGTGTCGACCCGGTGTCCGGACACGAAATCGTCGCCAAGGACGGACGATTCGGCCCCTATGTCACCGAGATCCTCCCCGAGCCGCCGGAAGATCCGGAGGCGGGGGCGACGGCCAAGAAGGGCAAGAAGCCGACCGGGCCCAAGCCGCGCACCGGATCACTGCTGCGCTCCATGGATCTGGAGACGGTGACGCTCGACGACGCGCTCAAGCTGCTGTCGTTGCCGCGGGTGGTCGGCGTCGACCCGTCGAACAACGAGGAGATCACCGCGCAGAACGGCCGCTACGGGCCGTACCTCAAGCGCGGCACCGACTCTCGCTCGTTGGCCACCGAGGAGCAGATGTTCACCATCACCCTCGACGAGGCGCTGGCGATCTACGCCGAGCCGAAACGCCGTGGGCGCCAGGCCGCTGCGGCCCCGCCGCTGCGCGAGCTCGGCAATGATTCGGCCACCGGCAAGCCGATGGTGATCAAGGACGGCCGGTTCGGCCCGTACGTCACCGACGGCGAGACGAACGCCAGCCTGCGCAAGGGCGATGACGTGCTGTCGATCACCGATGAGCGGGCCTCGGAGCTGTTGGCCGATCGCCGGGCCCGCGGGCCGGTGAAGAAGGCCGCGAAGAAGGCTCCGGCAAAGAAGGCCGCCGCGAAGAAGACCGCTGCCAAGAAGGCTCCGGCGAAGAAGGCCGCCGCCAAGAAGGCCTGACCGGCTCTAGCCCGTCAGGTCGCTCTCGGTGACGTCGCGTTCGAGATCCCTTGGCAGGACCAGGTTCATCGGGCGCGCCAGTTGGGTGGGCGCGGTGCGACCGCGCAGTTCGACGATCTCGCCGACGTCCCAGCTCAGTGCCTCGGCGTCCAGTGCGCCGCTGACAGCGATCGCCGAGGCCAGCACGTGGCCTTCTTCAAGCTTGGCGAGCTCGGTGAGGCGGGCGGCCTCGTTCACCGGGTCGCCGATCACGGTGTACTCGAACCGGGCCTGAGCACCGATATGGCCGGCGATCGCGCGGCCGGCCGAGACTCCGATGCCGAACTCGGTATCGGTCCCCAGCACGCTGAGCAACTCGTCGTGGAGTTCACGGGACGCCGCCAGTGCACCGCCGGAGGCGTCGGGATGCTCGATGGGGGCACCGAAGATGGCCAGGGCCGCGTCACCCTGGAACTTGTTGACGAACCCGCCGTGACGGTTGACGGTGTCGACGATGACCCGGAAGAACTCGTTGAGCAGGTCGACGACGTCGCCGGCCGGGATCGTCGACGCCAGCCGCGTCGAACCCACCAGGTCCACGAACAGCACCGCCACGTCCCGCTCCTGGCCGCCCAGCTCGGTGCCGCGTTCCAGGGCACGACGGGCCACGTCCTCACCCACGTAGCGGCCGAACAGGTCCCGCAGCCGTTGCCGCTCGGCCAGCTCGCGCACCATGTCGTTGAACCCGGCCTGCAGCAGGCCCAGCTCGCTGGCGTCGTAGATCTGCATGTGCGCGTTGTAGTTACCGCGCTGCACCTCTCCCAGCGCCCAGCGCAGCTGGCGCAGCGGGTCGGCGATCGACATCGCCACCAGCACGGTGCCGGACAGTCCGATCACCAGCGCGGCCACGGCCAGCAGCAACAGCGGGGTGATCAGCCGGTCCGCGGACGCGGTCAGGATCGAGAACTTGCTGGCCACCAGGGCCAGGACGATGGCCAGGACCGGCACGCCCGTCGACAGCACCCAGGTCAGCACCTGGCGCAGGATCACCCCGGGGGCGCGGAAGTTCTCCGGAACCCCGCCGCGCAGCGCGGCCACCGCGACCGGCCGGAGGACCCGCTCGGACTGCAGGTAGCCGATGATCGCCGTGGCGGTCGCCCCCAGCGCGGTGGCGACGAGAACCACAGGCGCGGACTTACTGGCCACCGGCCAGCTGGCCACGATGAACACGATCGAGCCCAGCAGCCAGTTCGTGACGCTGATCAGGGTGCGGTAGAAGGGCATCTTCAGCGCCCGTACGCGGGCCAGCTCGGTGATGCCGGGGTCGGACTTGGTCAGCAGGGTGTCGCGGCGCTGCCACCGGATCACCGGGATCAGCAGCCGCAGGGCCAGGTAGGCGCCGACGGTGAACGACACGAACAGATATGCCAGGAAGATCGCCAGGTTGAGCACCGGCAGGTCCTGGAGCTGGATGCGGTCCTCGGGAGGCAGGCCGAAGCGGAGGAACCCCAGTACGAACAGCGCACCGATGATGTCGGCCTGCAGCATGCCCAGGGTGAACACCGGCCACGGGGTACGCGCCACCCACCGGACGAATGCATTGATTCGCCTCATGGGTATTACGTCCGCGGTCACCCGTTCACCGTATCGGGCCGCAGGGACGTTGAGCGCCTGCTGTGACGTGGTTGTGTCGGCTTGACCACTACTGTTGGGGACGATGAGCGGGGTCTTTTCGCGGCTGGTGGGCCAGCACGCGGTGGAACAGGAGCTGGTGGCGGCCGCGTCGGCAGCCCGTGGTGATTCGCCACACAGTGGCACCACGGTCGGGACCATGACACATGCGTGGCTGATCACCGGCCCGCCCGGATCGGGGCGGTCGGTGGCTGCGCTGTGCTTCGCGGCGGCCTTGCAGTGCACGTCAGAGGGGCCGCCAGGGTGCGGTGAATGCCGGGCCTGCACGACGACGATGGCCGGCACCCACGCCGACGTGCGCCGTATCGTGCCCGAAGGGTTGTCGATCGCGGTCAAGGAGATGCGCGAGATCGTCCAGATCGCCTCGCGCCGGCCCGGGACCGGGCGGTGGCAGGTCGTGGTGATCGAGGATGCCGACCGACTCACCGAGGGCGCCGCCAATGCACTGCTCAAGGTGGTGGAGGAGCCGCCGGCATCGACGGTGTTCCTGCTCTGTGCGCCGTCGGTGGACCCCGAGGACATCGCGATCACGCTGCGCTCACGCTGCCGGCACGTGGCGCTGACGACGCCGTCGGTCGACGCCATCGCCGACGTGCTGATCTCCGGTGACGGCCTGTCGGAGGCGGATGCCCGCTGGGCCGCCTCGGTCAGCGGCGGCCATGTCGGCCGGGCCCGACGGTTGGCGACCGATCCCGAGGCCAGGGAGCGTCGCACGCGGGCGCTCGGGTTGGCCCGGGACGCTGCGACGCCGACGCGGGCGTTCGCGGCCGCCGAAGAGATGGTGGCCGTCGCCGAGTCCGAGGCCCTGGCGTTGACCGCCGGGCGCAACGAGAGCGAGACCGAGGAACTCAAGACCGCCCTCGGCGCCGGTGGAACCGGAAAAGGCACCGCGTCCACCACCCGCGGGACCGCCGGAGCGCTCAAAGAGCTGGAGAGACGGCAGAAGTCACGGCAGACCCGCGCCTCACGCGATGCCCTGGACCGGGCCCTGATCGACCTGGCTACCTACTTCCGCGATGCCCTGCTCGTGTCGTCCGGGGCCACGGCGGTGACCGCCAACCACCCGGACATGGCCGAGAAAGTGGCGGCTATGGCTGACCATGTGCCCCCGGATCGACTGCTGCGCTGCATCGAAGCGGTGCTGGACTGCCGCGAAGCACTGGCCGTCAACGTCAAACCAAAGTTCGCCGTCGATGCCATGGTGGCCACCGTCGGGCAGGCGCTACGTGGCTGAATTGGGTCCTGGGAGGCGTCTGCCGTAAAGTGGTGCCGCCCGGTTCACCAGGTGCGCCGCCTTAGCTCAGTCGGTAGAGCGTCTCACTCGTAATGAGAAGGTCAGGGGTTCGATTCCCCTAGGCGGCTCCATTTTTTTCCCGCGATTGTCACGCCAGAGTGGCTCTCGCTGTCGACAGCCACTCTCGCGTGACAATGGGCAGCGGTTACAGCGAGTCCGGCCCTTCGATGACCTGCTTGGCCACTTTCATCGCCGTGTTGGCATTCGGAAAACCCGCGTAGCCGCTGGAGTGGTAGATGACTTCGGCGATCTCGTCCTCGGCGAGGCCGTTGCGCAGGCCGATCCTGACATGCGACTCGAACTCATCGGTGGCCCGCAGGGCGATCAAGATGCCCATGGTGACCAGGCTGCGGTCACGTCGGCTCAACCCCTCGCGGCTCCACAGTCGGCCGAAGACGTTGTCGACGCCGATCGCCAGCAGCTCATCGCCGAAGCTGCCGTCGGGCTCGACGTTCTTCGCCGACAGACGCGGCACCATCTCCTGTAGGACCCGCAGACCCTGTTCGCGTACGTCGTCAGTCATGCCAGCCAGCTTGGCATGTGCGCGACGGGCTACTCGCCGGTGGCGGTGATGACGACGACGGGTGCGTCCGCGGCCAGGAATACGTGCCCGCTGATCTTGGTGGATCGGAACGCCCGGTCCAACTGGTCGCCGGCGAGGTAACCGCCCTGTGGCAGGTTGCCGCGCAGGGTTTCCCAGACGTCGGGCTGGTCGGCGGTCGGAACGGGTCGATGCGTCGCCTTCAAACGGTCCGCGGTCGCTGGGCTCACTTCGATGATGGCGTCGATCCAGTACAACGACGGGCCGGGCACTCGTGGGTCACCCATATCGCCGCTTACCCACGATGCCGAGACCGGCGATCCGAGTGCAGGAAAGCGCTTGGTCAACGGTTCGAGTTCGTGCCGGACCGGATTGGACGTTGTCTTGGCCGCGGGAGCGTTCGGTGATGCCGGGGGAGCTGGGTTGCACGCTGAGACAACGAAAGTCAGGCAAACGAGGATTGCGGCGAGTATGCGTTGTGGTGGCGTGGTGCTCAATTGTCGTCCTCCGCCAGCGCTGGAGGGGGATCGGGTTCGCGGTGAACTTCCAGGAACGCAAACGTTGTTCCGCCGATCTTGATCATGGGGGAGTAGGCGAATGCCGTCACGACAAGAAACATCGTCATCGCACCGGCGACAAATAAACCGTCCGGCCAATCAGGGAGGACTGCACAGAACGCGAGTAATGCTGCCGCCCCCGTACAGCTCCAATAGACGCGACGCTGGATCGAGGCAGGGGACAGAGTCGCTGACTTCCAGAACGGAAACCAACTCGCAGCAATCGCAACAACGATCGCGGCCATCGCTGCTTTGCCAAGCCAGTTATCAGTCATCGAGGCGCCACACTATCGGCTAGGAGAGATACCGGCGGGGCAAAGTGGCTGCTCTACACCGCCGACGAGGCTGCACCGGCCGCGGTGATCCCACAATGTAAGTGGACTAATGACGCGCAACACTAGCTGGATTGCTCGGGCCAGCCGGGGCTAGGGGCGGCTGTCGGAAAGTCGTCACGCGAGTGGTCGCCGTTGGTGAAGAACGCTCGCTGTTCCGAGCCTACGATTTGTCAGGGCCTCCCATGCACCCTTGAGTCCGGTGACCCGCCGACCACCTTCATTCATCTCGTCGAGGGACTGCTGGATGGTGCTACCGACCTTTCGAGGCCTAGGCCGACGAGCATCGAGGTGATCGCATGTCTGCTCTTGCCTAGCTGGCCCCACCGCCGGGCCAACCTGGTTGTGGCGGCAGTGATGGCGGCGGTTCAGGCGAGACGAAGGGATCGGGTCGGTCCGGGGGTGTGCCTGGCGCTGGTTTGCCGCAGGGCAATCGCCCAGCGATCAGCGGCGTGATGTCGGTGATCACCCACGTGCCGAAGACGTCATCGGTGGGACGGTTCGCCGGGCCACGCTGCATCGCAGGGGGTGTGTGTTGTTTCTCGATGGGCAGGTCCGGATTTGGGCTGTAGGTGATGATAGACCCAAATCCGTATTTGTCGGTGGCTACGGTTTCGTACAATCATTGCCAGGAGGCTTGGAAGCGGTCATCGATTTGTAATTGCAGACGCCAGCTGTCCGTGTCTCGCCATCCCGGCTGAATTTCACTACCTCGTAGTAGTCGGTTCCTGCGTAGGACCACCCCTTATTGGGGAGGGAGAAGTAATTGTCGGCGCGTTCAGGGTTATTGAACGCGCGCGCAAAGCCCGGAAAACCGACGTTGTCGAGAGCGTTGCGCTTGCGTACCAGCGTGAGGTCTGCCGCGCGCTGCGCCTCCATCACGGCCCTGATGAAGGTGCCGTCAGGCGACATGAGATCCACCGCCGGGTTTTCTATCCAACGGGAGGTCGTGTAGTTGGCTGTTTCGGGGAGCGGTGTAGCTGGACTCTCCGAGTCGGAATCGCCGGGGGTGCACGAAACTACTGTGAGCGCGGCCATGGTGGCCGCCCCACATCTGCGGAGCGTGCTAACGCAACGTTTCATCCACCTATCCCCCCTTCAGCTCGTCATACTCGTTCTTGAGCCCGTTGACGCGCAGACCGATTTTGAGCATGTCTCCGTTGGCGGTGCTGACGGTGTTGTTGACCTGGGTGATGCCTTCCTTGGCGATCGGGATCAGGCTGTTCTCGCGGGCTTGGGCGCTGAGTGATTTGGGGAGTGAGTCGACGGCGCTGTCGACCCAGGACTTTGTGGTGTCGAGTTGAGTGCGTCCGTTGGTGACGATGTTGGCCGCGTTGGTGACTTCGGCGGCCATCTTCTTGTCGAGATCGGCGAGCTTCTGGTACACGCCGGCGTGCTCTTTGTTGGCTGCGGCGTAAGCCTGTGACCCCGGACCCTGCCACCGTTCGTCGGGCAGAGCCGAGTCGACCATGCCCTTCATCTTCAGCAGCTGGGAGCTGCCGTCGTGCTGGGAGCCGTCGGTAGGCGTGCCGACGCCGAAGGTTGCCCGTGCCTTGTTCCACGTGGAATAGAAGCCGTCCAGCGCGCTCACAGATCGTCCCCCCACCAGGATCCCGACAGTCGACCGTCAGTATCTCAGCACGCTGACTACCTCGGTGCCAGGAATCCCACCGGTCCAGGGGAGATGCAGACCGACAGGGCGGCGGTGTTGGCTTCCACGGAGATCGATTGCCCGGCTCCGGGGAGCCGCACAAAGACCCGGTTGAGGCCGGGCCGCACCGGAACCTTCACATCGGGCCCCTCAGTCAGGGCCATGGTCAAGGATCCGTCGCTGTTAGCCAGGTAGTTGATCTCGGCGGTCCAATCGGCCGGCAGCAGCGGCCCGTCCAGCGGCATGACGACAGGTTCGTCGGGCTGCACCAGGAAGCCGCAGCGAGGTGCCGGGCCCTCGACGATGGTGCGCACCCATGTCACTTTCGCGGGAAGCAGCGTCCCGGTCCGGTCGAACATGCGCAGATCGGTTGTTGCCGAGGTGAACTCGGGGCGCGGTGAAGCCAGCGCGAACATGTGGCTGGCCAGGTTCTCGGGTGCGGCCACGCGTTGCAGGATGAGCGGATCGACCTCTTGATCGAGCAGCGGGGCAGCCTGAGAGGTGGCCGCCAGCGATGCGCGCGCGTTGTTCAAGTACGCAGGCACCGGGCTGTCCTGCCACACCTTCAAGAAGGTGAACGTCGAATACAGGCTGCTCGCCACGAACAACACCGCGACGCCGACACACGTCAGAGTCCGCGCACGCGAGGCGGAGAGAGCCACCGAAAGCCGTGAATCCCGGTTCGGCGCACAGAATCCCACGGCCGCCAACAGTGCCAGCACCACCACGAGGTCCGGCAGGTAGCGCAGCGTCTGCGCCAACTCCAACGCCGTGAACCGCGACGAGCGCATCAGATAGATCGGGATCTGGCAGGCGACGGCGTACCCCAGGGCCACCACCAGAACCGGCCAAATACGCGTCTTACGCACCAGCACCACGGCGACGGAAACAGCAAGCACCACCCAGCCCAGCACCATCACCGAGACAGGTGGGGTGGCCCACGGCGAAGCGGGTGCCCAGCGCTGCCAGGACCACGGCCCGCCGACGAGCCCGGGCACGATGCCGTGGGTAAACGAGCGGCTCAGCAGGTCCCAGGTCATCGCGAGGTCGAAGCTCCACCGCTTCTGGTCGACGACGACCAGGTACACCCCGATCCAGGCCACGATCAGGGTCAGGCACCCGATCCACAACCGGGCACCGCGGCGCCACACCTCGCGTATGCCAAAAGTGCCCGTCACGTACCCCAGAAGGGCTACGACGGCGAACGCCACGAATGGGATCACCGCGGCCTTCTCGAAGAACAGCAGGCCCCCGCAAAACACCAGCACGCCGAAGAGTGCGTGCCGCGAAGACCCGGTCCGCACGAGCAGCACGGCCTCACCGCATACCCATGCCAGCGCGGCCAACATGGGCAGGGAGTTCAATGCCGCCGCCCACCAGGCGAACCCGGGCAAGGCCAGGGGCGTGAACAGGGCAAAGGTCAGCGGAATCAGCAGCACCGGGCGCCAGCCCAGGATCACCCACAGCGCCCGCAGCAGTGCCAGCGAGGCCAGCAGTTGCATCACCACCAGGCTCACCGCGGCCAGCACCCAGGAGAACGGCGCCACCCGGGTGACCGCGCCGGACACCAGGAACGCCGCAGGCATGACGTGACCGTCGTGATCGTCGAACAGGTACGACGGCGACAGCAGATTCTGGGTCCCGGCCCGGCCGATCAAAATCAGATCGTCCCAGTAGAAGTAGCCGCCGAACGCGAGTACCGCCCGGACCACCAGGTGCAGCGCGATGAGCGCGGCGGCTGTGCGGGCGACTTTGTTCACTCTTGTCGACTGTACGGTGGGCGGGTGCGAACACTAGTCACGGGTGCGGCAGGTTTCATCGGGTCGACGCTGGTCGACCGGCTGCTGGCCGACGGGCACAGCGTTGTCGGGCTCGACGATCTGAGTTCGGGGCGGGCAGAGAACCTGAGCAGCGCCGACAACAGCGACAACTTCGAGTTCGTCAAGGCCGACATCGTCGACGCGGACCTGCTGGGCCTGCTCAAGGACACCCAGCCTGAGGTGATCTTCCACCTGGCCGCGCAGATCTCGGTGAAACGTTCGGTGGACGATCCGCAGCTGGACTCCACGGTGAACGTGGTGGGCGTGGTCCGGTTGGCCGAGGCGGCCCGGCAATCCGGTGTGCGCAAGGTGGTGCACACGTCGTCGGGCGGTTCGGTGTACGGCACCCCGCCGTCGTATCCGACGGGCGAGGACACCCCGACGAATCCGTCGTCGCCGTATGCGGCGAGCAAGGTGGCCGGCGAGGTCTACTTCAACATGTTCCGCAATCTGTACAACCTGGATTGCTCGCACATCGCGCCGGCCAACGTCTACGGCCCGCGGCAGGATCCGCACGGTGAGGCCGGTGTGGTGGCGATCTTCGCCCAGGCGCTGCTGGCCGGGCGGCCCACCAAGATCTTCGGCGACGGCACCGACACCCGCGACTATGTGTATGTCGACGACGTGGTGGACGCCTTCGTCAAGGCGTCCGGGACGGCCGGCGGCGGTCAACGGTTCAACGTCGGCACCGGGGTGGAGACCTCGACCCGCGAGATGCATACCGCGATCGCCCTGGCCGTCGGTGCGGCGGATGCGCCCGAAATGCACCCGCCGCGGCTCGGTGACCTGCGTCGTTCCCAGCTCGACATCACCCGTGCGCGCGACGTGCTGGGGTGGCGGCCGCAGGTGGATCTGGCCGCCGGCATTCCCAGGACGGTCGAATTCTTCCGGAGTAATTCTCGCTAAAAGATTGTGAGTACTCACTTTCTGGTTTAGCGTTGCGTCATGTCCTACGACGTCATCGTTCGCAACGGCTTGTGGTTCGACGGCACCGGCGCCCCGCCGCAGGTCCGTACGCTGGGGATTCGCGATGGATTGGTGGTCGCGGTGTCGGCCACCCCGCTCGACGAAACCGACTGCCCCGATGTCATCGACGCCGGCGGTAAATGGGTGCTGCCCGGCTTCGTCGACGTCCACACTCATTACGACGCCGAGGTCCTGCTCGATCCGGGTCTGCGGGAGTCGGTGCGCCACGGCGTGACCACTGTGCTGCTCGGCATGTGCTCGCTCTCGACGGTGTACGCCGATGCCGAAGACGCCGCCGACCTGTTCAGCCGGGTCGAGGCGGTTCCGCGTCAGTACGTACTGGGCGCCTTGGAGCAGCACAAGACCTGGTCGGGTCCGGCCGAGTACGTGAAGGTGATCGACGAGCTGCCGCTGGGCCCGAATATCGCGTCACTGCTGGGGCATTCGGATCTGCGGGCCTCGGTCCTGGGACTGGATCGGGCCACTACTCGCGGCGTCACCCCGACCGACGCCGAACTGGAGACCATGGCGGCCAAACTCGACGAGGCGCTCGAAGCGGGCATGCTCGGTCTGTCCGGGATGGATGCGGCGATCGACAAGCTCGACGGGGACCGGTTCCGGTCCCGCGCATTGCCGTCGACGTTCGCCACCTGGCGTGAGCGTCGGCGCCTGATCAAGGTCTTGCGCAAGCGCGGACGGATTCTGCAGAGCGCGCCGAATGTGGCGAAAGTTCATGAGGCACTGAACTTCTTCCTGGAGAGCAGTGGCCAGTTCGGCCGGCGACCGGATGTGCGGATGAGCCTGCTGGTGTCGGCCGACGCCAAGTCCTCGCCCGGCGCGGTGCGGGTGCTCGGGCCGGGTGCCCGGCTGCTCAACCGGGTCCTGGGCGCCAAGGTCCGGTTCCAGCATCTGCCGGTGCCGTTCGAATTGTATTCGGACGGAATCGATCTGCCCGTGTTCGAGGAGTTCGGTGCGGGCACCGCGGCGCTGCATCTCAAAGATCAACTGGAGCGCAACAAGTTGCTCGCCGATCCCGAGTACCGCCGCCGGTTCCGCAAGTCGTTCGACCGGCGCGTACTCGGACCGACCCTGTGGCACCGCGACTTCCACGACGCGACCATCGTCGAATGCCCCGACGAGAGCCTGGTCGGCAAGACCTTCGGGCAGATCGCCGATGAGCGCGGCATCCATCCGCTCGACGCGTTCCTCGACGTCCTGGTCGACAACGGTGAACGCAACGTTCGGTGGACCACCATCGTGGCCAACAACCGGCCGAAGTTCCTCGACAAGCTCGCCAAGGAACCGTCGGTGCACATGGGTTTCTCGGATGCCGGTGCGCACCTGCGCAATATGGCCTTCTACAACTACCCGGTGAAGCTGCTCAAGCGGGTCCGCGATGCGCAGTTGGCCGGTAAGCCGTTCATGACCCCCGAGCACGCCGTGCACCGGCTGACCGCCGAGGTGGCCGACTGGTTCGGCGTCGCGGCCGGCACGCTGCGCCACGGCGACCGTGCCGACTTCGTGGTGATCGACCCGGCCGGTCTCAACGACTCGGTGGAGGCGTACCACGAGGAACCGGTCACGTTCTACGGCGGGCTGAGCCGCATGGTGAACCGCAGCGACGACGCCGTCCTCGCCACGGCCGTCAACGGTGCGGTGGTCTTCCGCAACGGTCAGTTCCGCGACGGCTACGGCGAATCGGTGAAATCGGGCCGCTACCTCCGGGCCGGAGCCGAGCAACTGGACCACACCCCGGTCTAGCGATGGCCAGAACCCAGCAGCAGCGCCGCGAGGAAACCGTCGCGCGATTACTCGACGCCGCCATCGACACCATCATCGAGGTCGGCTACGCCAAGGCCTCGGCGGCGGTGATCGCCAGGCGGGCCAAGGTTTCCGACGGCGCGCTGTTCCGGCATTTCCCCACCATGAGTGACTTCATGGCGGCCACGGCGCGAGAGGTGGCGCGCCGTCAGGTGGAGTTGGGCAGCAAGCTGGGTGCGGATATCGCCGCCGAGCAACCTGTGTTGCCGGCGGCACTGACGATCCTGCGCGACATCGCGGGCAGCGACACCAACACCGTGTGGCATGAGCTCCTGATGGCGGCGCGCACCGACGAAAAGCTGCGGGGCCCGCTGCAAACGGTGCTTGCCGAATACATCCACAACATCTACGAAACCGCCAAGCACGCGCCCGGCATGGAGCAGATCCCCGAGGAAGATTTCGCTGTACTGCTGACCATTGTGCTCAACACATTCGACGGCGCGGCCATGGTGCGCCGCGTGCTCCCACTGCCCGAACTTGAGGACGCCCGGATCGCCATGCTGGCGGAGTTGCTCAGCCGTTAGCCCTGAACGTCTTCCGGCACTCGCACGTTCTGCAGGGCCACGGCCCGGGCCAGTCGGGCGTAGCGCAGCTCGAGATCTTTGATGCGCAGGTACGTCGACAGCGTGACGAATACGAACGCGATGATGAGCACGTACTCCATCAGGTCCGTACCGCGTTTCACCCCAAGCCAATTGGCCACCACGGTGGTGTCGTCGGGGCGCAGGATCGCGTAAATGCCCGCGGCCACGAACAACACGAAGCCGACCTTCACCCACGCCTTGGATCGAGCACTGCGCCGTGACCCGAGCAGGTACGCCAACAGCACCAGGACCGCGACGATCAGCAGTGCCTGAATCCAGTTCATCGGGACATCCTTCTGCGTAAGAGCCCGTCGAAGAGGATGTTCACCCCGTTGAGCAGTGGTTGCCCCTTGGACTTCGAGTAGTCGGTGTAGAGGATCTCGACCGGTTCCTCGACCACGCGCCAACGGTTTTCGTATGCCAGCGCGATGAACTCACCGGCGTGGCTCATACCGTTCATGGTGAGGTTGAGTTCGTCGGCCACCGACTTGTTGAACACCCGCAGGCCGTTGTGGGCGTCGGTGAGCCCGAAGGCGCGGCTCTGCGGGCTCAGGAATGCCGCCGTGCGCAGGATGATCCGCTTCAACGGCGGGGTGTGCGTCACCGCATGGGCGTCCGGGTTGGCGAACCGGGTTCCCACCACCAGATCGGCACTGTCGGTGTCGAGCCGGTCGATCATCCGCACCACATCCTTGACCTGGTGCTGACCGTCGGCATCGAAGGTGGCGAAGACGCGGGCGCCGGGCCGGCTGCGCGCGTATTCGACGCCGGTCTGGATCGCCGCGCCCTGACCGAGGTTCACCGGATGGGGGACGACGTGCGCGCCGGCCCGCACGGCGAGGTCGGCAGTGCCGTCGCGGCTGCCGTCGTCGACACAGACCACGTTAGGGAAAACCGAGCGCACGTCGGTGATGACGTCGCCGATGATGCTCGCCTCATTGAAGGCGGGGATGATGATCCAAACGTCGTGAAAGCGCATGTCGATGGGCACCAAACTACACGGTCAGGTCCGCGCGAGACGGGCCAGCGCGCCCAGGTGAACCGCGATCCCGACGAGCGGCCCGCACAGCAGCGCGATGACGGTGCGGGTCTCCAGTCCCACCGGTAGCAACAGCAGCGCGACCGCCGCGACCGTGGCGATGATCCAGCCCGCCGCGTAGGCCCGGTGCAGGGCGGCGGCGACGGTTGCGGCGCCGGTCAGGGTGAGCATCGCGATGGCGACGGCGGCGGCCGTCAGCCAGGCCAGCAGGGGTCCGCCCGCGCGGTAGTCGTCGCCGAACCCCACCCGCAGTAGCCAGGGCCCGAGCAGTCCGGCCGCGACGACGCCCACGGCGCCCAGTGCGGCCACCGCGGCCGCGGGGGCCAGCAGTGCCCGCAGCCGTTTGTCGCGTTGGTCGACGAAGTGCGCGATCAGATTGCCCTGCATCGCGGTGAGCGGAACCAATAGAGGCGCCCGCGTCAGCGTCACGGCCAGGATCACCACACCGCCGGCCGCGCCCAGATCACCCGAGGTGGCCTTGAGCAGCACCGGGAATCCCATCACCAGGATCGCGCTGGCGCCGGCCGCGGCGATCGAGTGCGCGGCCCCGCGCAGGAATGTCGCGGGACTGCCCGCGGTGAGCAGGCCCGCTGCCAGGCGCGCCGCCGGTGCGGCGATCAGCATGATCAGCCAGGCCACCGCGCCGGCCACGGTGGCCCACAGAAACCCGGCCAGCCCCCAGCCGAGCACGAACGTCGCGGCGGCGACGGCCACCCGGATTCCGGCATCGGTGACCATCAGGGCCCCGTACTCGCTCCAACGGTTGACCCCGGCGAGCATGCCGAGCAGGGTGGCGTGCAGGCAGAACCCGGCCAGTCCGACACTGAGCAGTACCACGCTCAGCGCCCGCGACTCGGCGAACACGTGCGCGCTCCACAGCGGTGAGCTGAGAGCGATCACGATGGCTGCGGCGATGCCGACCAGTCCGGCGATCCGCATCGGATGGGTCGTGGGCGCGCCGCTGAGATCGCGGTGCCGGGACGAGCGCACCTCGCGCGTGGCCTCCTGCAAGAGCCCGTTGGCGGCCCCGGTGACCAGGCCGAACGCACCCCAGAACACGCTGAAGATCGAGAATCCGGCCGGCTCGAGGTCACGCGCGGCCAGGTACAGCACGGCGTAGCCACACAGCGCACTGATCGCCGTCGCCAGTCCGACGCGGGCGACGCTGCTGCGCGTGATGGGGCCTGTGGCGGGAGCGCCGCCGCCATCGGTCACAGGTCCGGCAACTCTTTGGAATACAACCAGGCCTGCCACAGCGGCTGCAGTGGCTCGTCGGTGTAGCCGGCGGCCAGCCCGGTGAAATCGTCGGTGAACGCGGTGCTGTGCCGATAGCGGGCCGTCCAATCCCTCAGCAGCGCAAAGAAATTGTGGTCGCCGATCAGGGTGCGCAGCACGTGCAGGGTCAGTGCCCCGCGCTTGTAGACCCGGTCGTCGAACATGTCCTCGGGTCCGGGATCGGACAGCAGCAGGTCCTGGGGCTTGTCGCGCAGCCGTTCGTGATAGTGCTCGGCCCACTCCGCAGCGGTGTGCCCGCCGCTGTGTTCGGACCACAGCCACTCCGCGTAGCAGGCGAACCCCTCGTGCAGCCAGATGTCGCGCCAGCGGCGCGCCGTCACCGAGTTGCCGAACCACTGGTGGGCCAGCTCGTGCGCGATCAGCCGTTCGGCGCCACGGTGCCCGTCGCAGTGGTTGGCCCCGAAGATCGAGATGCCCTGGGCCTCCAGCGGAATCTCAAGATCATCTTCGGTGACGACGACGGTGTAGCCGCCGGCCAGTGGGTAGGGGCCGAACAACTTGATGAAGAGCTTCATCATCTGCGGCTGATTCTCGAAGTCATGGTCGAAATTTCGGCGCAACTGGGCGGGCAGCACCGCGTGCATCGGTACCGGCGTCTTGGTCAGCCGCTGGCTCTCGTACTGGCCGATCTGCAGGGTGATCAGGTAGGTCGATGTCGGTTCGGCCTGCTCGTAGGTCCACACGGTGTGTCCGGCGCGGGCTTTGCGGGAGATCAACTCGCCGTTGGCCAGGGCGTAGTACGGGCTGTCGGTGCTGATCTGGATCCGGTAGCTGGCCTTCGAGCTGGGATGGTCGTCGCACGGGAACCAGGAGGCCGCCCCGTTGGGTTGGCCGGCCACCAGGGCGCCGTTCGACAGTTCTTCGAAACCGACTTCACCCCACAAGGTTTCGATGGGTCGCGGGGTTCCGTTGTAGCGGACGACGACGGTCATCGCGGCGCCGGCCGGCAATGTCGCGGGCAGGGTGATCGACAGCTTCCCACCCGAACATCGGTACTGGGCGGGGCGGCGGCCGTTCACCGCGACCCGCGACACCGAAAGGACATCGGAGAGGTCGAGGGTGAAGGTGCGCACCGCGGCCAAGGTCACCGCGGTGATGGTGGCGGTCCCGGCGAGCCGGTTGATGGCCACCTTGTACTCGAGCTCGAGTTCGTAGCGTGATACCCGGTACCCGAAATTGCCGTTGGTGGGCAGATACGGGTCGATAACGGGCGGGGGTGCCAATTTCTTTGCGGCTTTCTTCGATCGGGTCACGCGGCAGGGTCTTCTGTCTTCTTGGCATTCTTGTCGGAGGTCTTGTCGGCGGCACGCTTCTTGCCGAACATGTTCCACGGGGCGATCGGGTTGCCCTGCCAGCGGGTGGACGGGGGGACCTCGTCGCCGCGCATCACCAGTGACCCCGGCCCGACCGTGGCGCCGGCACCCAACCGGGCCGCGGGCAGTGCCACGCAGTGCGGCCCCAGCGTCGAACCTTCTTCGAGCACAACGCTGTCCAACCGCATGATGCGGTCGTGGAAAAGGTGGGTCTGCACCACACAGCCTCGGTTGACGGTGGACGCGGTGTCCAGCGCCACCAGATCGGCTTCGGGCAGCCAGTAGGTTTCGCACCACACGCCGCGTCCGATCGAGGCGCCCAGCCCGCGCAGCCACAGGTTCATCACCGGGGTGCCGCTGGCGGCCCGGGCGAACCAGGGTGCGGCGACGGTTTCGACGAAGGTGTCCGACACCTCGTTGCGCCACACGAAAGACGACCACAGTGGATGTTCGACCGCGCGAATCCGCCCGACCACCAACCATTTTGCGATCACCGCGATCGTCCCGGCCACCAGACCGGCGACCAGCAGCACGAGGCCCCCGGACAGCGCCGTCCACAGGAAACCGAACCGGATCGTCACCGCCTGCATCGCACCGAGCACCGCGATGCCGATCGCGAAGGTGATGACCACCGGGATCAACCGGCAGGTCTCCACCGCCGAGCGCATGATCTTGAGCCGGACCGTCGGATGGAACGTGCGTAGCGCATCGGCGGCGGTGGCGTTGCGGCGCAAGCGGACCGGTGGGCTGCCCAGCCAGGACGAGCCGGCCTTGGCCTTGTGCGGCGTGGCCGACAGCACGGCCACCAGGCCGTCGTCGGGCACCTTGCGGCCCGGCTGCGTGATGCCCGAGTTGCCGAGGAAGGCGCGCTTGCCGATGGTGGCCTTGGCGACATGGATCCAGCCGCCGCCCAGTTCGTAGGAGGCCACCATGGTGTCGTCGGCCAGGAACGCGCCGTCCTGCACCTCGGTGAACTTCGGGGTGAACAGGGCCGTCGAGATCTCGGTGTCCCGGCCGACTTTCGCGCCGAGCAGGCGCAGCCACCACGGCGTGAGCAGGCTGGCGTAGATCGGGAAGAGGTAGTTGCGGGCCGCGTCCATCAGGCGTTCGGTGGTCCACAGCTGCCAGCCCACCCGGCTGCGCACCGGGTGGTAGCCCTCCGACAGGCGCACCGAGAGCAGACGCACCCCGATCACGGTCAGTGCGGCGTAGGTCAGCAGCGCCACCAACGCCGCGGCCGGCGTCCACGCCAGGGCGGGTAGTAGGGCATCGGCGGGTGAGGCGGTGCCGTGCACGCCCCAGGCGATCACGGCGAGACCGGCGGCCAGCGCCAGCAGCGGCAGGCCGGCGAGCAGCAGCGAGGACACCCCGTACACCCCGACCCACAGCGGGGCGCGCCGCGGCCGGTGATCGGGCCACGGGTGGCGGGCCTTGCCGGATTTCACGGCAGGCGAGCCCTTCCAGAACTGACCGTTCTTGACCTTGCCGATCACTGCTGAGCCGGGCGCTACATCGGCATTCTTGCCGATGGTCGCCCCGGGGAGCAGCGTGGTGCGCGCGCCGATCGTGGCGTCGTTGCCGATCGCCACCGGCCCGACGTGGAACAGGTCGCCGTCGATCCAATGCCCGGTGAGATCCACCTCCGGCTCGACGGAGGCACGGTGGCCGATCTTGAGCATGCCGGTCACCGGCGGCGCCGAGTGCATGTCGACGCCCTTGCCGATGCTGTTGCCCAGGGCGCGGGCGTAGTAGACCATCCACGGTGCACCGGCCAGGTTCTCCGCGCCACTGGCATCGGCCAGCCGCTCGGCGATCCAGACCCGGAGGTGGACGGCGCCGCCGCGGCGATAGGTGCCGGGCTCGAGCCCGCTCAGCAGCATCCGGGCGAAGAGCACCGCGATGCCCATCCGGCCCAGCGGCGTGACGAACAGCAGGAAGCCGGCCAGCACCCACCACCAGCTGAGCGGGTGCGCCCAGGACACGATCCCGGAAACTGCGGCCAGGTTGTTCAGCAGTGCCAGCCAGACCACCCATTGCATGCCGGTGAGGCCGGCCAACGGCAGCGACAACGCGACCTGGGCGGCCTGGGTGAGCACCGGTGTCGGTGTGACCTCGCGAGTCTGGATCTTCGGCGGCGGCTTGAGTTCGTCGAGGTAGCCGGCCAGTGAGCCGAGCCGGGGATGGTCGTAGAGGTCGGCGACGGTCACCAGCGGGTAGCGCTTGCGTAGCGCGGCCACCAACTGTGCGGCGGACAGCGAACCGCCGCCCAGCGCGATGAAGTCGGACTCCGGACCCTCGACGGGCGTGCCCAGCACGTCGCACCACAGCCCGGCCAGCCAGCCCATGGTGCCGTCCAGTTGCGGGGCGTCCTGATCGGCACCCGCGGGTGGCGGCCACGGCAGTGCGTCGCGGTCCACCTTGCCCGATGTGCGGGTCGGGAGTTCGTCGAGCAGCACCAGCCGGGGTACCAGCGCGGCGGGCAGGGACTCGGACAGCGCAGCCCGGGCGGCACTGACGTCGAAGTCCGGATCGGTACTGGCGATGTAGCCGACCAGCAGCGGGGTGCCACTGGCGGTCTTGCGGACCGCCGCCGCACCGCCGCTCACCCCGGGCAGATTCACCAGTGCGGTGTCGACCTCACCCAGCTCGATGCGTCGCCCACCGA
This sequence comes from Mycolicibacterium lutetiense, assembly GCF_017876775.1. NCBI lineage: Bacteria > Bacillati > Actinomycetota > Actinomycetes > Mycobacteriales > Mycobacteriaceae > Mycobacterium > Mycolicibacterium lutetiense. The sequence goes on from NZ_JAGIOP010000002.1 coordinate 3,956,383, forward strand.
CCTTCACCTGATCGTCGGCGCGGCCCTGAAAGTACAGGCCGTCGGCCTCCAGTCGCACCAGATCGCCACTGCGGTAGGCCCGGCTCCAGCCCAGGGTCGGCATCGGGGCGTACTTCTCGGCGTCTTTCTCGGGGTCGAGGTAGCGGGCCAGCCCGACGCCGCCGATCACGAGCTCGCCGACGTCGCCGATCGCCACCGGCAAGCCTTCTTTGTCCACCACCGCCAGGTCCCAACCGGCCAGCGGCAGGCCGATGCTGACCGGCCCCTGACCGTCCAACTGGGCGGCGCAGGCCACCACGGTCGCTTCGGTGGGGCCGTAGGTGTTCCACACCTCGCGACCGTCGACCGCGAGCCGGGCCGCCAGCTCGGGCGGGCAGGCCTCGCCCCCGAAGATCAGCAAGCGGACCGCTTCCAGCGCCTCGGCCGGCCACAGCGCCGCCAGCGTGGGCACCGTGGACACCACGGTGATGTCGCGGCTCACCAACCACGGGCCCAGATCCATGCCGCTGCGCACCAACGAGCGTGGGGCGGGCACCAGGCAGGCGCCGTGCCGCCAGGCCAGCCACATCTCCTCGCACGAGGCGTCGAAGGCAACCGACAGCCCGGCCAGTACCCGGTCACCGGGGCCGATCGGGTTGTCCGGCAAAAACATTCGTGCCTCGGCGTCGACGAAAGCGGCGGCGCTGCGATGGGTGACGGCCACTCCTTTCGGGGTACCGGTCGACCCCGAGGTGAAGATGATCCAGGCGTCGTCTCGGCCCAGCGGCTCGGCCGCCCGCCATCCCCGTGACGAACCCGGTCCGCGGACCAGGCCGGCCTCGGTGATCACCCCGACCACGTTGGCCTCGCCGAACACCAGCTCGGCCCGTTCGTCGGGGTCGTCGGCGTCCACCGGGACGTAGGCGGCACCGCAGGCCAGCACCGACAGGATCGCCACGTACAGCGCATAGCTGCCCGAGGGCATCCGGATTCCCAGCTTGTCGCCGCGGCCGATACCGCGCGCAGCCAGCCAGGACACGCTGTCGGCGACGTCGGCGATCAGCTCCGAGTAGGTGAGCTGTACGGAGCCGTCGTCGAGGGCAGGTGCGTCGGGAAAACGCCGGGCCGTGTCGTGCAGGATGTCGACGAGCGTGCGCGGCTCGGGGGCCAGTGCGGACAGAACGTACTGCGGTGGAATCTCGTGCGCACTGGCGGGAGCTGTCACGAGTACAAACTACTAAGCCCACGCCGGGACGGCTCGATGGAGCGAGCGGCGTGCCGGTTCGATTTCGGTTCATGGGGTCCGTCAGGCAGACTGGTCGCAGGAGGGGAGTATTCCTTCGCTGCGATGTCGTCATCACGTCGGTCGTCAACTGATCGATCGGTGTCGCGGGCCGGTGCGTGTTTCCGGTGGAAGAGACCTTCGGCGCTCTGACGACCGGAGGATTTCTCGATGCAGGTAACCCAGCTGGAATGGATCATCACCCTGGCGGTGACGATCGCCGTTCTGCTGTTCGACGTCGTCGTGATCGGGCGACGCCCCCACGAACCCAGCACGCGGGAGACCGCGACCTACCTGTCGATCTACATCGGCATGGCGGTGGCATTCGGTGTGTGGGTGTGGTCCTTCCACGGCAGCCAGTTCGGGCTGGAGTTCTTCGCCGGCTGGCTCACCGAATACAGCCTGTCGGTCGACAATCTGTTCATCTTCTTGATCATCATGGCCAGCTTCAAGGTCCCCAGGATCTATCAGCAGCAGGCCCTGCTGGTCGGCATCATCCTGGCGCTGATCTTCCGTGGAATCTTCATCGCGCTCGGCGCGGTGGCGATCAACGAGTTCTCGTGGGTGTTCTACATCTTCGGCGCGTTCCTGGTGTACACCGCGATCAACTTGGTCCGCAACACCAACCACGACGATGACGGTGACAACGGTGTGGTGCGGTTCGCCCGCAAGCACCTGCGGACCACCGACAAGTGGGACGGCTTGAAGCTGTGGGTGCACGAGAACGGCAAGCGGCTGATGACGCCGATGTTCCTGGTGATCGTGGCCCTGGGCACCACCGACCTGCTGTTCGCCCTGGACTCGATTCCGGCCATCTACGGGCTGACCCAGGAGCCGTACCTGGTGTTCACCGCCAACGTGTTCGCCCTGATGGGTCTGCGCCAGCTGTACTTCCTGCTCGGCGACCTGCTCAAGCGGCTCGTCTACCTGTCGCAGGGCCTGGCGTTCATCCTGGCCTTCATCGGCGTCAAGCTGGTGCTGCACGCGCTGCACGAGAACGAGTTGCCGTTCATCAACGGCGGCGAGCCCGTGCACGTGCCGGAGATCCCGACCCTGGCCAGCCTCGGCGTGATCATCGTGACGCTGGTCATCACCACGATCGCGAGCCTGTACAAGACCCGGGTGCGGGACGCCCGGTAGTCCCTTGGATTCCGGCTGAACGTAACTCTTCGTGGGGGCGCGAGGTATCTCTAACGTGGCCGGGGTGCGGATTTTCGTGGCGGATGCCGAGGCGTGGACCGAATTGACCGACGGTGAGGCGCCGACGGCGCGGGTTTCCGCGTCCGACCTGGCGCAGGCGCGCCGGATCCGATCCGGTCTCAAGTCCGAGAACGACGACGTCTCGGTGATTCTCGACGTCATCGTCGCGGTGGCCGGTGACTACCGCTCGGCGCGCTGCAGTCTGACGGTGGCCGGCTCCGAGGCCGAAGTGCGCTACGTCGGGACGGTTGACGGCCTGGCCGGCCTGATCGCCGATATCGAGGCCGCTGAGGTGGCTGACGGGGTGACCCTCATCCCCGCCACGGCGGGCCAGGAGCTTCGAGGGTTGGGCGGCGACGTGCTGCGACGCCTCGAGCTGCGCTCTCAGGCCAGAGCCTCGTAGAACAGGTTGAGATAGCGGGCGGTGCGCGCGGATCCTTCGACGCCCGGCCCCATCCTGTTCATCACATAGGCGAACGTGGCGCGGTGATCGGGGTTCATGGTCTCCCATGAACCTCCCCAGCCACCCCAGAAGCAGATCTTGCCCTCTGGGACGTAGGGCACGGTCTCGGTCTGCGGCAGACCGAAGCCGAGGCCCCAGCGCAGCGGGTGGCCGAGCAGCACCAGATCGGGGCCGTCGAGCTGCTGTTCGAAGATCGACTCGACCGTTTCGGGCTTGAGCAGGGTGACGCCGTCCACCGTGCCGCCCAACGAGATCACCGACAGAATCCGGGCCAGCGACCGGGCATTGCCGTGTCCGTTGCCCGCACCGATATCGGCAGCACGCCAGGCCGCGGTGTTCGCGATCTCCGGTGACGGCGTCCCCACGAATGTCTTGAGCGCGATCTCGGAGATCTGGTCGAGTGGAATGTCGAGGGGCTCCCCGGCGGCGATGATGTCAGCAGTGCGGTGGTGGTCTTCGAGGCGCGCACCGATCTGAAAGTCGGCGCCCAGAGGATCCGAGATCTCTTCGCGGACAAACTGTTTGAGTGTCCTACCGGTGATGCGTCGCAGCACCTCGCCGATCAGGTGCCCGTGGGTCAGGGCGTGGTATCCCGATGCGGTGCCCGGCTCCCACCACGGCGCCTGTGCGGCCAGCGCGGACGTGGACCTGTCCCAGTCGTAGCTTTCTTCGATGGTGAACGGCTGGTCCCATCCGGACAGTCCTGAGCTGTGGGTCAACAGGTGACGGAACTCGATGTCCTGCTTGCCGTTTGCGGCGAACTCGGGCCAATACTCGGCCACCGGGGTGTCGGCGGTGATCAGGCCGCGATCGATCAGCATGAGCCCGGCCAGCGCCGTCACCGTCTTGGTGGATGAGAAGACGTTGACGATGGTGTCGGCATCCCAGGTGCGGGTGCGCGCAGCGTCGGCGTACCCGCCCCACATGTCGACGACGGTCCGGCCGTCGATGTCGATCGCAATGGCCGCTCCGGTTTCCTCTCCGCTGGCAAGTTCGTCTGCCAACGCATCGCGGATCGAAGAGAAGCGGGCATCGCATTCGCCGTGTACGAGGTCATCCATCGCGACATCATGCGGGACCGGTACCCGTCATGGGCGTGATTGCCGCCGAGAGGTGAATCGACCGGTACCCGTGCCGCAGTCCAAGCCGGCTACCAGTTGTAGTAGCCGCCCTCGGGACCGAGCATGCGTTCCAGCCGGGCTCGGTTGATTCGGGCCAGCTCGTTGCGGACGACCTTGCGTTCGGTCTCCTGGTCGTTGTGCAACCGGTCGACGATCCGGGCCAGGGTGCGGTCTGCGCAGCAGGCGCCCGATGTCGCGGCCGGGGCCGCTCCGTCCTCGACGAACATCACGAAGCCGAACCCGAAATGCTCCGCGTAGTGGCCGGCCTCGGAGTTGAGTTCTGTCATCACCGCGGGGTCGTCATCCCAGACCGCGCACTGTTCGCACACCGACTTCGGGCTGCGGGGGCGCCGCCCGATCCGCAGATAGGCCTGCAGTACCCGGTCGATGGAATCCTCACCGAGGCTGAACAGCAGGGCGTCGGCCTGCCGGAACAGCGAGTCATGGTCAGCGAACGGACGTCCGCCGGCCAGATCGGTCGCGAGCACCACGCTGTAGCAGCACTCGTACACGGCGTGTACCGCACGTCGCGTCGGCGATGCGTTGTACGCCTCAAGCCCCATGCCCTGATGCATCAACACCTGGTCAAGCATGAAAGGCGCAGAGCACAGGGGAGTTACCCCGTGTTACAGCCAGGCAAATTCAGTGATCGGAGCTCTTGAACCGCTCGACCGAACGCTGCAGCTCGGCTTCGGCCTCTTCGCGGCCTACCCAGTCGGCGGTCTTGACGAACTTGCCCGGCTCCAGGTCCTTGTAGTGCACAAAGAAGTGCTTGATGGCGTCGAGTTCGAACTGCGACACGTCGCCGAGGTCCTGGATGTGGTCCCAGCGCGGATCTCCGGCGGGCACGCACAGCAACTTGTCGTCGCCGCCGGCCTCGTCGGTCATCTTGAACATCGCGACCGGGCGGGCCTCGACTACGCAGCCGGGGAACACCGACTCCGGCAGGAGGACCAGCGCGTCCAGCGGATCGCCGTCCTCGCCGAGGGTGTCCTCGAAGAACCCGTAATCGGCGGGGTAGCCGAATGCGGTGTAGAGGTAGCGGTCGAGCTTGACCCGGCCGGTCTCGTGGTCAACCTCGTACTTGTTGCGCGAACCCTTCGGGATCTCGATGACGACGTCGAACTTCACCGTCGCGGCTCCTTCGCATCTGCGGTCAGGCTTGGGTCGTCAGACGACGACGCGGGTCAACCCTAATAGAGCGATAGTCTGGCCTAAACGGGTGGCTCGTTCCCACCACCGGCAGAGCAGGAGAACTATGCGGCCCACTCGGTGGCGGCAGTCCACCCATGTGGCGGTTGGCGTCGTGGTCCTGGTGCTGGTCGCCGGCGTCGTCGCGCTTGCTGCCGTGCTCACCGGGCAGCGGTCCAGCGATGCCGCGGCGGTCGCGCCTGCGCCTGCGCCTGCGACCGCGAGCCCGGCGATCGTCCCGGTGGACATGTCGGCGCCGACTCCGACCGTGAGCGGCCTGGCCGCTGCGCTCGCACCGGCGCTGGCGAATCCCGATCTCGGTCAGGTGACCGGCCGGATCACCGACGCCGAGACCGGCGCCGAACTGTGGGAACAGAATTCCGGGGTGCCGATGCAGCCGGCCTCGGTCAACAAGGTGCTGACGACGGCCGCCGCGCTGCTCACGTTGGACCGCAACGCCCGGCTGGCCACCACGGTCCTGGCCGTCGACTCGCAGCCCGGTCTGGTGGTGCTCAAGGGCGGCGGGGACACCACGCTCTCGGCGGCGCCCGACGACATCGACACCTGGTACAAGGGTGCGGCCCGGATCAGTGACCTGGCCGAGCAGGTGCGCGGCAGCGGTATCGCGGTCACCGCGGTGCGGGTGGACACCAGCGAGTACAGCGGCCCGACGATGGCGCCGGGCTGGGATCCCGCCGATATCGAGGGCGGTGACATCGCACCGATGGAATCGGTGATGCTCGACGGCGGACGGATCCAGCCGACGACGGTGGAATCCAGACGGTCGACGACGCCGGCGCTCGATGCCGGCCGGGCCCTGGCCACCGCCCTGCGGGTGGACCCCGCGACGGTGACGGTGCTGCCGTCGGAGGTTGCGGGCGGCAGGCAGATCGCTGCGGTGCAGTCCGCCCCCCTGATCGAGCGACTCCGTCAGATGATGAACGAATCCGACAACGTGATGGCCGAGTCGATCGCCCGCGAGGTGGCGTGGCAACTGCACCGGCCGCAGAGCTTCGAGGGCAGCGTCGACGCGGTGCTGAGCCAACTCGACGGGGTCGGCATCGACACGTCGGCGGCCAGGCTGGTCGATGCCAGCGGCCTGTCGACCGAGGACCGGCTGACCGCCCGGATCCTCGACGAGGTGGTCAACCTCGCGGCAGGCAACACCGAACCGGCCATGCGGCCGCTGGTGGATCTGCTGCCCATCGCCGGTGGCAGCGGCACGCTGTCCAACCGCTACCTCGACACCGACGCCGGGCGCGACGCCGCGGGCTGGCTGCGGGCCAAGACCGGGTCGCTGACCGGGACCAACGCGCTGGCCGGCATCGTGACCGACGCCAACGGCCGGGTGCTGACGTTCGCGCTGATCTCGAATGACGCCGGCCCGACCGGACGTACCGCGATCGATGAGCTGGCCGCGGTGCTGCGGTCGTGCGGGTGCGGCACGTGAGCGATCGGGTCGCCATGACCGCGGGCCGCGCGGTCGACTGGGATTTCGCCGCGACAGTCGGGGCGAAGTTGGCCCGGTCGGCCCCGCCGTCCACGGATTACACCCGCAACCAGGTGATCGAACAGCTCTCGGAGAGTTCGAAGTCCGCCGAGCTGCCGGTGCGTGAGGTCACGGGACTGATCGAGGGTGCCGAAGTGCCCGAGGCTCGCGTGGTGGATCGTCCCGAATGGATCCGTGCGGCCACCCGTTCCATGCGGGTGATGACCACCGGGGTCCAATCCGGTGACGAAAGTGACTCGCAAAAGCCAGGATTCATCACCGGACGGGTGACCGGGGCGCAGACCGGCGCGGTGCTGGCATTCATCTCCACGGGCATCCTCGGCCAGTACGACCCGTTCGGCCCCGACGGTGGTGAGCTGCTGCTGGTGTACCCCAACGTCATCGCAGTGGAACGGCAGTTGCGCGTTGCCCCAGCTGATTTCCGGCTGTGGGTGTGCCTGCACGAGGTCACCCACCGGGTGCAGTTCCGGGCCAATCCCTGGCTGGCCGACCACATGTCACAGGCCCTGGCGGTGCTGACCCAAGATGCCGGCGAGGACGTCACCGAGGTGGTGGGACGACTCGCGGCGTTTGTCCGGAATCAGCGCAGCGGTCAACCGCCGGACCCCAATTCGGCCGGTGTGCTCGGCGTGATGCGGGCCGTGCAGGCCGAACCGCAGCGCCGCGCGCTCGATCAGCTGTTGGTGCTGGGCACCCTGCTGGAGGGTCACGCCGATCACGTGATGGATGCCGTCGGCCCGGCGGTGGTGCCCACGGTGTCGACGATCCGGCGTCGCTTCGACCAACGCAGGCAGCGCAAGCAGCCGCCGCTGCAGCGCGTGGTGCGCGCCCTGCTGGGCTTCGACGCCAAGATCAGCCAGTACACCCGGGGTAAGGCGTTCGTCGACCACGTGGTCGCGACCGCCGGGATGGCCCGGTTCAACACCGTCTGGTCGAGCCCCGACACCCTGCCATTGCCCGAAGAGATCGACGAACCCCAACGATGGATCGACCGGGTGCTGTAGCCGCGCTGCGGCACGTGTTGACCACCGCCGGGATCGACGGTGCGCACTGGTGCGTGGCGCTGTCCGGCGGTCCGGATTCACTGGCGCTGACCGCGGTGGCGGCAACCCTGCGACCCACCACCGCACTGATCGTCGACCATCGGCTGCAATCGGGGTCGGATCAGGTGGCCGAGACCGCCCGTCGGCAGGCTGTTGCTCTCGGGTGTGTTGCCGCGCAGGTTCTTTCGGTCGACGTCGGCCGCGCCGGCGGACCGGAGGCCGCCGCCCGTCAGGTCCGCTATCAGGCACTGGAGCGGGCCCGCGACGGCGCGCCGGTACTGCTCGGCCACACCCTCGACGATCAGGCCGAGACGGTGCTGCTGGGGCTGGGCCGTGGATCGGGTGCCCGTTCGATCGCCGGGATGCGCCTGCACGACCCACCGTGGCACCGGCCGCTGCTGGGGGTGCGGCGGCAACTCACCCACGCGGCCTGCGAGGAACTCGGGCTGACCCCGTGGCAGGACCCGCACAACGCCGAGGAGCGGTTCACCCGGGTCAGGTTGCGGCACGAGGTGCTGCCGCTGTTGGAGGACGTGCTCGGCGGCGGGGTGGCCGAGGCCCTGGCCCGCACCGCCACCGCGCTGCGCGAGGACACCGCGACGCTCGACGCCCTGGCCGGGGAGGCCCTGGCGGCGGCGCGCACCGAGGCCGGCGGTCTGGACACGGCGCGGTTGGCACCGTTGCCCGATGCGCTGCGCCGCCGGGTGATCCGGGCCTGGTTGCTGGACGGCGGCGCGTGTGATCTGACCGACATCCAGATTCGCGGGGTGGACCGGCTCGTGACGGCCTGGCGCGGGCAGGGCGGCGTGGCCGTCGGGTCCGGGCTGCGCAAACAGCGGTTGTTCGCGGCGCGGCGCTCGGGCGTGCTGGCAATGCACACCGAACCCGTCTAGCGATCCGCGTTGGAAAGCGACCCCTTCACGTGGCACGCTGTCGGAGTGCCTGTCGACTCTGCCGAGCTCTATGCGGGAGACATCAAATCGGTGCTGTTGTCCGAGGAGCAGATCCGGACCCGCACCGTCGAACTCGCCGAGATGATTGCCGAGCAGTACCGAGACGATCTGGGCAACGACGACCTGCTGTTGGTCACCGTGCTCAAGGGCGCGGTCATGTTCGTCACCGACTTGGCCCGGACCATCCCACTGCCCACGCAGCTGGAGTTCATGGCGGTCAGCTCGTACGGCTCGTCCACCTCGTCCTCGGGCGTGGTGCGCATCCTCAAAGACCTCGACCGCGACATCAACGACCGTGACGTGCTGATCGTCGAGGACATCATCGACTCGGGTCTGACCCTGTCCTGGTTGCTGCGCAACCTGGCCGCTCGTCATCCACGCTCACTGCGAGTGTGCACTCTGCTGCGCAAGCCCGAGGCCGTCAGGGCCGAACTCGATGTCGCCTATGTGGGGTTCGACATCCCCAACGAGTTCGTCGTCGGCTATGGCCTGGACTTCGCCGAGCGCTACCGCGACCTGCCCTACATCGGCACCCTCGAACCGAAGGTGTACGAGGCGCCCTGACCGGCGCTGAAACCGGGAGCTAGCTGAGCTCCCAGATCACCGTCACCGAGAAGTCCACCGTCTGCTGACCGGGTTCCAGGGGAACGTCCGCCATCGCCGCCCGCGGCATCGGGGTGGGCGTGGGTGGGGTCGAGCCACCGGACTGTTCCGATATCGAGATCACCTTGCCCAGGTGCAGTCCGGACAATCCGGCGTACTGCTCGGCGCGGTTCTTGGCGTCGTCGAATGCGCGAGCGCGGGCGTCGCGCACCAGGTCTGAGTCGTCCTCGATCGAATAGTTGACCGAGTTGATGCGGGTGGCGTCCCCGCCGGTGCTTGCGATCAACGCGAGTGTCTGCGAGGCCTTGGCGGTGTCGCGGATCTTGACCTTGACCGCATTGCTGGCGCGGTAACCCGAGATCGTGCTTTCGGTGAACTGCGGTTGCACGCTGACTTGGGTGGTGCTGATGTCCTTGCGGTCGATGCCCGATCCGACCAGCGCATCGATCACGGTCTGCTGCCGTTGGCTGGACTGGTTGAGGGCGCCGGACACATCCGGGGCGGTGAACTCCATGGCCACATCGGCGGTCAGGGTGTCCGGTACGCCCTGCACCTGGCCGGATCCGACGACGGTCACCTGTCGGGCATCGGCCGGCGAGCCGGCGCCGGGTCCCGAGGTCGCATCGCACGCGCTGACGCTGACAGCGATCAGTCCCGCCGCGGCAACGCCGAGTATCCGTAACTTCGTATTCGCAGCGATCGGCATGACCGAACCCTACCGGGAGGTTACGGCGTCACCAGGACTTTGCAGTGCCGGTCGGGGGAGGCGAGTTCGTCGAACGCGGTGCTCACGCCGTCGAGGTCCACGGTCCCGGTGATCATCGGGGCGACGTCGATCTCACCCTCGGCGATGGCGCGCAGCGAGTTCGCGAACTCGGTGGGGTCGTAGCCGAAGACGAACTGGATGTTGATCTGTTTGGCGATCGCGTAGAACGGGTGGACGGTGTCGGGTTGCATGCAGACCCCGGCGACCACCAGTCGGACGCCCGCTGGTGCGCGGCGCAGCATGTCGTCGATGATTCCGGGGGCGCCCACCGCCTCGAACACCACCGCGGGCTGGCACTGATGGAATGGTGAATCCGCGGCCGGGTCCAGCGTGACGTGGGCGCCCATGGTGGCGGCGAGTCCGCGTCGGGCGGGGGAGAAGTCCGACGCCACAATGGTTTTCACGCCCCGGAGTTTCAGAGCGGCGATGATGACGATGCCGACGGGGCCGCAGCCGACGACGAGCGCCGCCTCGCCGGGCTCGATGCGCGACGCGTTGACCGCATGCAGGCCGACGGCCATCGGTTCGGTGAGCGCGGCGTGTGCGGCGCTCAGGCCGTTGGGTACCGGCAGCAGTAGCGGCGCCGACAGCAGCATCTTCTCGGCGTAGCCGCCGACGGTGGTGTTGCTGTACACGATCATGTCGACACCGGTCTGCGAGATCAGCGCAGGGACGGAGGTGACCAGGGTTCCGGCCGGATGGGTTTCGGTGCCGGGTCCGGCGTCGAGGATCTCGGCGCTGAACTCATGGCCCATGTAGACATCGTGGGCCAGGTCGATGTCCATGTCGGGTATGCCTTCGAGGTCGGCACTCGCGGCCAGCATGTCGGCGCCGTGGGTGGCGAAATGCAGGTCGGAGCCACAGATTCCGCAGGCCTTCACCTCGACGAGCACCTGCCCGGGGCCGGGTACCGGTTCGGGCAGGTCATCGCGGACGACCATCCGTCTGTCGCGTAGGACCGCGGCGCGCATCACGCCTTCTCCTCGGTGGTGTCCTCGGCGACGGCTTCGGTGATGGCATTGACGATCGCCTGTCCGGCGCGCCCCAGTAGTTGATCCCGCATGCCCTTGGCCCACTCGTGGGAGGCCCGCGCGGCCGTGAGTTGGCCCTTGAAGTGCGGGATCACCTCACGGGCGAACAGTTCGTAGGAATGGAAGGTGGCTGCCGGTGGAGCCCAGTCGTGGCCGAGGAGCAGGAAGGTGCCGAACCCGCCGGAGCGGTCCAGCAGATCCTGGATGTAGGCGATCGCGTCCTCGGTGGTGCCGATGCAGCAATTGCCTTTGGACGCATAGTTTTCCACGAACTCATACGCCGACCCGGTGTCCTCGGTCTTCTCCGACAGCGGCACGAAGCCTGCCGCGCCGAAGTAGTTGGCGAAGTCCTGAAGGCCGTAGGTGCAATCCTCGATGGCCTGCTCGCGGGTATAGGCCAGGTGGATGACGCCCAGTACGCGCCAGTCCTTCCGGTCCGGTTCGGGACGGTCGGATTTGGCGGCCTGCGCGCGCACGGTATCCCAGGTGGTTTCCAGGGCAGCGTATCCCCCCGGCACCGACATCGACAGCGACAGCAGCGACGTGCCCAACGCCCCGGCCAGTCGCGGTCCCGACGGGGAAACCATTGCTGCGGTAGAGATTTCCGGGTAGGGCCAGGTGTAGGGGCGGATGTGCAGCGCAGCGTCGCGCAAGGTGAACCAGTCGGTCTTGCGGTTGATCCGCTCGTCGGGCGCGGCCCGGAACAACGCCAGGATCGCCTCGAGGGACTCCTGCATCATCGGTCGTTGGTCCACCGGGTCGATGCCCATCATGTAGGCATCCGACGGCAGCGCACCCGGTCCGGTTCCGAACATCACCCGGCCCCGGGTGAGATGGTCGAGCAACACCCAACGGTCGGCCACCATGAGCGGGTGGTGATACGGCAGCGAGACGACGCCGGTGCCCAGCCGGATGTGTCTGGTCCGCTCGGCCGCGGCGGCGATGAACACTTCGGGGCAGGCGATGAGCTCGTAACCGCCGGAATGATGTTCTCCGAACCAGGCCTCGTCGTAACCGAGCCGGTCCAGCGCCTCCACCCGGTCCATGTCGTATTGCAGTGCGGTGGTAGGGGATTGGCCGACCGGGTGAAACGGCGTGATGAACACACCGAAGTTCAACGGACTCACTTCAGGCCCTCCAGGAATTCGAGCAGCACCTTGTTGACCTCGTCGGGCCGCTCCTGCTGCAACCAGTGTCCGGCGCCGTCGAGCAGCACCTCTCGGTAGTCGCCGGTGGCCACGTCACGCACCCGGTCGCGCGGGGTGAAGCCCAGCACCGGGTCGGCGGCCCCGGCCAGAAACAGCAGCGGGACGCCGATGGTCTGGGCCTTCATTCGACCTGAGTCCGGGTCGCTGAGCTCCCAGTTGCGGTCGAAGTTGCGGTACCAGTTCAGCGGCCCGGTGAACCCGGTCTCGGTGAACGCCCGCACGTAGTGCTCGAACTCGTCAGCGGTGATCCAGTCCGGCAGCGGTGGCAGCGGACGGTCGACCATGCTCTCGGGCGGTCCGCCGAAGCCCTCCAACGCGATCATCCGCCGCATCGACTCGCGCACGTCGGCCCCCAGCGCGGCGTCGGCCACCCCGGGTTCCTGGAAATACAGGATGTAGAAGAAGTTGTCGCCGAAGATCCTGCGCCAGATCTGCGTCGGGGGCGCCGATGCCCGCGGTATCGGCGGCACGCTCAGCGCGGCCACCGCCGCGGCCCGCTCCGGGAAGAGCAACGGGAAGTTGGTCGCCACCGGTGAGCCCCAGTCGTGGCCGATGAGCACCGCCTTCTCGGCGCCGACATCATCGAGCAACCCCGCGATGTCGGCCGTCAACTCAATGATGTTGTAGGCATCGATGCCCTCGGGCCGCGACGAGCCACCGTATCCGCGCTGGTCGGGGGCAAGTACGTGATAGCCGGCCGCTGCCAGCGCGGGAATCTGGTGGCGCCACGAATACGCCAACTCAGGGAACCCGTGGGCCAGCACCACCACCGGATTTCCACGTTCACCCGCCTCGGTCACCTTCAAAGTCACGCCATTGGTATCGACTAACCGTTCGGTTGGTGTGAGCACGATCTCACCCAAGCACAGCGGTCCGCCCTCGGCTAGATACCGTCGGGAACTGCCGGACGTTGGTCTAGCGGTAGCCTTGAATGTCTCAACTGCGCACGTTGGAAGGACCGGGCCGAACTCGGCCGAGTGATCGATGAACCGCAAAAATGTGATCCGTACGTTGACCGTGATCGCGGTCGTGCTGTTGCTGGGCTGGTCGTTTTTCTATTTCAGCGACGACACCCGCGGCTACAAACCCGTCGACACCTCGGTGGCGGTGGCCCAGATCAATGCTGACAACGTCAACAGCGCCCAGATCGACGACCGCGAGCAACAGCTGCGACTCGACCTGAAGAGCGGCAAGGACGAGACCGAGAACAGCGACAAGGTCATCACGAAGTACCCGACCGGCTACGCGGTGAAGCTCGTCGACCAGCTCGATGCCAAGCACGTCAAGTTCGGCACCACCGTCAACCAGGGCAGCTTCCTCGGCTCGATGCTGATCTACATGCTGCCGCTGCTCCTGCTGGTCGGGCTGTTCGTGATGTTCTCCCGGATGCAGGGCGGCGGCCGGATGGGCTTCGGCTTCGGCAAGTCGAAGGCCAAGCAGCTCGGCAAGGACATGCCAAAGACCACGTTCGCCGATGTCGCAGGTGTCGACGAGGCGGTCGAGGAGCTCTACGAGATCAAGGACTTCCTGCAGAACCCGAGCCGGTATCAGGCGCTGGGCGCCAAGATCCCCAAGGGCGTGCTGCTGTACGGCCCGCCCGGAACGGGCAAGACCCTGCTGGCCCGTGCCGTCGCGGGTGAGGCCGGGGTGCCGTTCTTCACGATCTCGGGTTCCGACTTCGTCGAGATGTTCGTCGGCGTCGGCGCCTCCCGCGTGCGTGACATGTTCGAGCAGGCCAAGGCCAACAGCCCGTGCATCATCTTCGTCGACGAGATCGACGCCGTGGGCCGCCAACGCGGCGCCGGCATGGGCGGCGGTCATGACGAGCGTGAGCAGACCCTGAACCAGCTGCTGGTCGAAATGGACGGCTTCGGCGACCGCCAGGGCGTCATCCTGATCGCGGCCACCAACCGGCCCGACATCCTCGACCCGGCCCTGCTGCGGCCCGGCCGTTTCGACCGCCAGATCCCGGTGTCCAACCCCGACCTGGCCGGCCGCCGCGCGGTACTGAAGGTGCATTCGGCCGGAAAGCCCATCGCCCCCGACGCCGACCTGGACGGCCTGGCCAAGCGCACCGTCGGCATGTCCGGCGCCGACCTGGCCAACGTCATCAACGAGTCCGCGCTGCTGACCGCCCGCGAGAACGGCACCGTCATCACCGGTGCCGCGCTGGAAGAGGCCGTCGACCGCGTCGTGGGCGGCCCGCGCCGCAAGGGCCGCATCATCAGCGAGCACGAAAAGAAGATCACCGCCTACCACGAGGGTGGACACACCCTGGCCGCGTGGGCGATGCCCGACATCGAGCCGATCTACAAGGTGACCATCCTGGCCCGCGGGCGCACCGGCGGCCACGCCGTCGCGGTGCCCGAGGACGACAAGGGCCTGATGACCCGCTCGGAGATGATCGCCCGCCTGGTGTTCGCCATGGGTGGCCGCGCCGCCGAGGAACTGGTGTTCCGCGAGCCCACCACCGGCGCGGTCTCCGACATCGAGCAGGCCACCAAGATCGCCCGCGCCATGGTCACCGAATACGGCATGAGCACCAAGCTGGGCGCCGTGCGTTACGGCACCGAGCACGGTGATCCGTTCCTGGGCCGCACCATGGGCACCCAGGCCGACTTCGGCCACGAGGTGGCCCGCGACATCGATGACGAGGTGCGCAAGCTCATCGAGGCCGCCCACACCGAGGCGTGGGAGATCCTCAGCGAGTACCGCGACGTGCTCGACACGCTGGCCGGCGAACTCCTGGAGAAGGAGACGCTGCACCGCGTCGAACTGGAGGCCATCTTCGGTGACGTGAAGAAGCGTCCCCGGTTGACCATGTTCGACGACTTCGGTGGCCGGGTGCCGTCGGACAAGCCGCCGATCAAGACCCCGGGCGAGATCGCCATCGAACGCGGTGAGCCGTGGCCGCCGCCGGTGCCCGAGCCGGCGTTCAAGGCCGCCATCGCCGCCGCCAGCCGGGAGGCCGACCAGGCCAACGGTGCTGGCGCCAACGGCGCTCCGCCGAACGGCTCGAACCAGAACGGCTCGATGCAGCCTGACTACGGCGCCCCGGCCGGCTGGCACGCCCCCGGCTGGCCGCCCGCGCCGTCGCAGCCCGGATACCAGCCGCCGCAGCAACAGCAGGGCTACTGGTACCCGCCGCCGCATCCGTCGGGATGGCAACAGCCCCAGCCGTACCCGTATCAGCCCTATCCTCATCCCGGTCAGCCCGAACCGACCGAGGGGGCGGGCCAGGATCCTGCTCCTACTCCTGAGCGGACCGACCGGTCCGACCGGTCCAACCCACCGGCCCACGGCTGACCCGAGAACGGAGGCTTCGATGTCGCAGTCGCTGCGCGAGCATCACAACAACACCGATACGGCCACGCGGGTGTTCGACCAACCGCGTGCCGAGGCGGCCGTGCGTGAGCTGCTGATCGCCATCGGTGAGGACCCCGATCGTCAGGGTCTGCTGGAAACCCCGGCCCGCGTGGCGCGTGCGTACAAAGAGCTGATGGCCGGTCTCTACACCGACCCGGACGCGGTGCTCAACACCACCTTTGACGAGGAACACGACGAGCTCGTCCTGGTGAAGCAGATCCCGTTGTACTCCACCTGCGAGCACCACCTGGTGTCGTTCCACGGGGTGGCTCACGTCGGATACATCCCCGGGCTGGACGGCCGGGTGACCGGTCTGTCGAAGATCGCCCGGCTGGTCGACCTGTACTCCAAGCGCCCGCAGGTGCAGGAACGCCTGACCGCCCAGATCGCCGATGCAATGATGCGCAAGCTCGATCCGCGCGGAGCCATCGTGGTGATCGAGGCTGAGCACCTGTGCATGGCCATGCGCGGCGTCCGCAAGCCGGGCGCGGTCACCACCACCTCAGCGGTGCGGGGGCAGTTCAAGACCGACAAGGCTTCTCGGGCCGAGGCGCTGGAACTTATCCTGCGGAAGTGAAGCCCACCCATTTGCAGGTCATGGGAGTTGTGAACGTCACGGACGATTCCTTCTCTGACGGCGGCAAATTCATCGACCGCGATCGCGCCGTCGAACACGGGTTGGCACTGGCCGCCGCGGGGGCCGCGATCATCGACGTGGGCGGGGAGTCGACCCGACCCGGTGCGGTGCGCGTCGACGCTGCGGTGGAGGCGTCCCGGGTCGCCCCGGTCATCGAAGCGCTTGCCTCTCAAGGCATCACGGTCAGCATCGACACCATGCATGCCGATGTCGCAAAGGTCGCCCTGGAATGCGGCGCGCAGATCGTCAACGATGTGTCCGGCGGCCTGGCCGACCCGAACATGGCGCCGCTGCTCGCCGAGGCGAAGGTGCCCTGGATCCTGATGCACTGGCGTTCGGTCGGCGCCGAGCAGCCGCACCGCGCTCCGGGTTACGGCGATGTGGTGGCCGAGGTTCGGGCCGAACTGCTGACGGCGGTCGACGCCGCGGTCGCTGCGGGCGTTACCCCGGAACGGCTGATCATCGACCCGGGTCTGGGATTCGCCAAGACCGCGCAGGACAATTGGGCCCTTCTGCATGCGTTGCCCGAACTCGTCGCGACCGGGATCCCGGTCTTGGTCGGCGCTTCCCGCAAGCGCTTTCTGGGTGCGTTGCTGGCCGGGCCGGACGGGGCCGCGCGCCCACCGGACGGCCGGGAGACCGCCACCGCGGTGATCTCGATGCTCGCGGCCCAGCACGGGGCCTGGGGTGTTCGGGTGCACGATGTGGTGTCCTCCGTCGACGCGCTCGCCGTACTGGAAGCCTGGGAATCTGGAGGTCGGGTTGACTGATCGAATTGAGTTGCGCGGCTTGCGGGTTCGTGGCAATCACGGCGTGTTCGACCATGAGCGTCGCGACGGTCAGGACTTCGTCGTCGACATCACGGCATGGGTGGACCTACGCCGGGCGGCAGCCACCGACGATCTCGCCGACACCCTCGACTACGGCGCGCTGGCGCAGCGGGCAGCAGAGATCGTCGCGGGGCCGCCGCGAAACTTGATCGAGACGGTCTCGGCCGAGATCGCCGACGCCATCATGGCCGACGAACGTCTGCACGCGGTCGAGGTCGTCGTGCACAAGCCGAGCGCCCCGATTCCGCTGACCTTCGACGATGTCGCGGTCGTGGCCCGGCGGTCCCGACGAGGGAACAGCCAGTGACGTCCACAGTCCTTTCGATCGGGTCGAATCTCGGCGACCGGTTGGCCCGGCTGCAGTCGGTGGTCGACGGCTTGGGTAGTGCGGTCCGTGCGGTGTCGCCGGTGTTCGAGACCGACGCCTGGGGCGGAGTCGAGCAGGGTGCGTTCCTGAACGCGGTACTGCTCGCCGACGATCCGGGCCTTGACGGCCACGGCTGGCTGCGACGCGGCCAGGAGTTGGAACAGGCCGCAGACCGGGTCCGGGAACAGAAGTGGGGCCCGCGCACCCTCGACGTCGACCTGGTCACCTGCCACGACGGTGACGTCGAGGTGCAATCCCGCGATGACGACCTGACGCTGCCACATCCGCTGGCCCACCAGCGCGCATTCGTGCTGATCCCCTGGTTGGCGGTGGATCCGGGTGCCACGCTGACGGTCGTCGGCCGGTCTCGCCGGGTCGCGGACCTCATGGAGGAGATTGATCCGGCCGAACGAGCCGGGGTCAGGCGCACCGATCTGGCGCTGGCCCTGCGCACCGAACCGGCAGCCGACTGATGGGCCCCACGCGCAAGCGCGACCTCGCCGGCGCGGTGGCCGCCGTCGCCATCGTCGGCTACGTGCTGGTCGGCGCGCTCTACCGGTGGTTCCCGCCGCTCACGATCTGGACCGGCCTCTCACTGCTGGCGGTCGCGATCGGCGAGGCGGGCTGGGCGTTCTATGTGCGGGCCAAGATCAACGACGGGCAGATCGGGGTCGGTGCCGGTCGACTTGATCCGCTGACGGTGGCCCGGTCGGTCGTCGTCGCCAAGGCCTCGGCCTGGGTTGGCGCCATCGTGGCCGGCTGGTGGATCGGAGTGCTCTTGTACTTGCTGCCCCGGCGCGGCGACCTGAGGGTGGCCGGCGAGGACACTCCCGGTGCGGTCGTGGCTGCGATCAGTGCCCTGGCGCTGATCGTCGCGGCGGTGTGGCTACAGCACTGCTGCAAGTCTCCCGGGGAGCCGCCGGACAACGGCGATACCGCGACCGAGTGAACGAACTCGGCCAGGTAGTTGGCCGAATCGCCGCAGCGGTCACCAGGCTGGATGACCCGTGACGGGTACAGTCGGCGCATGTCCGTTCTGCCCCGCGGTGGTCGGCCACGGCGCGGCGGCCGAAGGCCCGGCTGGCTGCTCTTAACGGTATTGCTGGTACTCGCCATTCTGGCCAGTTCCGCATTGGTGTTCACCGATCGCGTCGAGTTGCTGAAACTCGCTGTCATCCTGGCCCTGTGGGCCGCCGTCGTCGCGGCCTTCGTCTCCGTGATCTATCGGCGCCAGAGTGATCTGGACCAGGCCAAGGCCCGTGATCTCAAGTTCGTCTACGACCTGCAGCTGGATCGCGAGATCTCGGCGCGGCGGGAGTACGAACTGACCGTCGAGACCCAGCTGCGCCGGGAGCTCGCCTCGGAGCTGCGTGCGCAGGCCGCCGATGAGGTTGCTGCGCTGCGCTCCGAGCTGGCCGCATTGCGGACGAATCTGGAGATCCTGTTCGACACCGACCTGGTGCACCGCGAGGCCATCGAGACCGACAGGAGCGCGGTGCGTACCGCAGGCCGGGTCACCGCCAGCCGCCTGGATGTGCCGCCGGTCGAGGTCACCGACATTCGAATGTCGCGCACCCAGGAAAGCCCGATCATCGATGTTCCGGCCGAACCGCATCCGCCGGAGAACGACTGGGCGACCTCCGGTGGTGCGCATCGGCTGCCATCGCGGCCGGTGCCTGCCGGTGACCAGCCGCGTCGTCGGCGGCGCCAGCCCGAACCGCCGCGCCAGTCCGAACCGCCGCGCCAGTCCGAACCGCTGCGCCAGCCCGAACCGCCGCGCCAGCCCGAACCGCCGCGGCCCGAGCCGCAACCCCAGCCGCGCCCCGAGCCGGTAGCGCGCCCGGAGCCCCAACCGGCCGCCCGTCGGCAGCCTGAGTCCCCGTCGACCTGGGCCCCGCCACCGCCGCCACCGGCCATGCCGCCGATGCAGCCATCGCCCACGATCGAAGCCCCGCAACCCGAGCCGCTGCCGCAACCCGAGCCCCCAACGCCACCTGAGCCGGTTGCTGAGCCCGCAGCCGCAGGCTGGCGGCCGGCCCCTGCCGATGGGCAGTGGATCCCCGCCGGCGCACCGGGCAGCAACTGGACGGCGCCGGTGGCCCAGAACGGTGCGGCTGACGAGTACGTCGGCAGGCGTCGCGCCCGGGAAGCGACACCGGCCCCTCAGCCGTCACCGGAGCCCGAGCCGACTCCGACTCCGACCATGTCACCAGGTCCGGCACCCGAGCCGCCCCGTGGTCGCCACTCCGGCACAGCCGACCCGGGTCGGCCCGAGCCGGCCCAGCCGCCCCCGGCGTTGGCCACCGAATCCTCGCAACCACCTGACCTGCCGCGTCGGGCATCTCGGCACCGCAGCGACAACGAACCCGAGCCCGAGCCGCCGAACGGGCACCACGCCGATGGCCAGTCGGTGAACGAGCTGCTGGCCCGGTTTCAGGCCGCACCGGCCGAAGGTGGGCGTCGCAGACGTCGCGAGGAGTGAGTTAGTCTCGTGACGACCGTCCGGTACCCGCACCGCGGGACCGGAACGAGGAAGTTACCCATTCAACCTGTGAGGTCTCCTGCGATGGAGCAACCCCCTGCAAACGGGTGGTCCCCACCTGAGGGACTACGTCCGGCCAGGCTCAGCGTCGGCATTGTGTCGGCGGGCCGGGTGGGCACCGCGCTGGGCTATGCCCTGGAACGCGTGGAACACGTGGTGGTGGCGTGCAGCGCGATCTCCGAGGCGTCGCGGCTGCGGGCGCAGCGCCGGCTACCTGACAGCTCTGTCCTCCCGGTTCCCGAGGTGGCTGCGCGGGCCGAACTGTTGCTGTTGACGGTTCCCGACGCGGAGCTGGCATCTCTGGTGTCCGGCCTGGCCGCCACCGGTGCGGTGCGGCCCGGCACGATCGTGGTGCACACCTCTGGTGCCAACGGGGTCGCGATCCTGGCCCCGTTGACCGAGCAGGGGTGCATTCCGCTGGCCATCCACCCGGCGATGACGTTCACCGGCTCCGACGAGGATCTCGCGCGGCTGCCCGATGCGTGTTTCGGCATCACCGCGGCCGACGAAATCGGCTATGCGATCGGGCAGGCGCTCGTGCTGGAGATCGGCGGCGAGCCCTTCCGGGTCCCCGAGCACGCGCGGACGCAGTATCACGCGGCGTTGGCGCATGCCAGCAACCACCTGGTCACCTTGGTGCTCGACGCCGTCGACGCCCTGCGGGCCGCACTGCGGGGCGAGGAGCTGCTCGGTCAGGAACTCGTCGGCGACGCGCCCGGCGGTCTGCCCGAGCGCACCGTGGGCCCGCTGGCCCGCGCCGCGCTGGAGAACGCGCTGCAACGCGGCCAGGCCGCGTTGACCGGGCCCGTTGCGCGGGGTGACGCAGCCGCGGTGGGTGCGCATCTGAACGCCCTGCGCGTATTGGATCCCCAACTGGCCCAGGCATATCGGGCCGATTCACTGCGTACCGCCCAGCGCGCTCACGCGCCCGCGGACGTGTTTGCGGTGCTCTCAGACATCGGACCCGAAACCAGCCCTGAAACGAGTCAAGGATGACCCCCAGCAAAACTCCCAAGTTCGTCGCCGGTGAGCTGAACGTCTACTCGGCACCTGCCGATGTCGCCGCCGTCACCCGCGCCCTGCGGGCCAGTGGGCGCCGCGTCACCCTCGTCCCCACCATGGGTGCGCTGCACGAAGGCCACCTGACGCTGATCCGCGCGGCCAAGCGGGTTCCCGGCGCGGTGGTCGTGGTATCGATCTTCGTCAACCCGCTGCAGTTCGGGGCAGGCGAAGACCTCGATGCCTACCCCCGGACCCTCGATGAGGACCTGGCCGCGCTGCGTGCCGAGGGCGTCGAGATTGCCTTCACCCCAACTGGTTCAGACATGTACCCCAACGGATCCCGCACGAGTGTGCAGCCGGGGTCGGCCGGGGCTGAACTGGAAGGCGCCTCGCGCGCCGGACACTTCGCGGGTGTCCTGACGGTCGTGCTCAAGCTGCTCCAGGTCGTCCGTCCGGACCGGGCCTTCTTCGGCGAAAAGGACTATCAGCAACTGGCATTGATCCGGCAGATGGTCACCGACCTCAACGTCGACGTACAGATTGTGGCGGTGCCCATCGTCCGGGAATCCGATGGACTGGCGATGTCGTCGCGCAATCGCTACCTCGATGCCGATGAGCGCGAACAGGCCGGAGCGTTGTCGGCGGCCCTGCTGGCCGGTAAGTACGCCGCGGCGGGCGGGGCGGCGGCGACTGTCGACGCGGCCCGAGCGGTGCTCGACGAGGTACCCGCGATCGACGTCGACTACCTCGAAGTGCGTGACCCGATGTTGGGTCCCGCACCGAGCGAAGGTCAGGCCCGGTTGCTGGTGGCCGCCCGGTTGGGCCGAACCCGACTGCTGGACAACATCTCTGTCGACATCGGAGCGTCCGCCGGAATCGACGGACACCCTCGCGTCGGTGACGGCGACAATCACGAACTGCCCTGGAGGAACTGATGCAGCGCACCATGCTGAAATCGAAGATTCACCGCGCCACGGTGACGCAGGCCGATCTGCACTACGTGGGCTCGGTGACCATCGACGCCGACCTGATGGACGCGGCCGACCTGCTCGAGGGCGAGCAGGTGACGATCGTCGATATCGACAACGGTGCCCGCCTGGTGACGTACGCCATCACCGGTGAGCGTGGCACCGGAGTGATCGGGATCAACGGTGCCGCAGCGCATCTCATCCACCCGGGCGATCTGGTCATCCTGATCGCCTACGGTGTGATGGAGGATGCCGAGGCCCGTGCCTATCAGCCGCGGATTGTTTTCGTGGACGCGGACAACCGGCAGGTCGACCTCGGTGAGCACGGCCACGATCCGGCCTATGTCCCCGAGGATGCATCCGAACTGATGTCGCCGCGCTGATGCTGCTCGCCATCGACGTCCGCAACACCCACACCACGGTCGGGCTGATCACTGGTTCGGGTGATCACGCGAAAGTGGTGCAGCAGTGGCGGATCCGTACCGAGTCCGAGGTGACCGCCGATGAGTTGGCGCTCACCATCGACGGCCTGATCGGCGATGACTCCGAGCATTTGACCGGGGCCGCCGGATTGTCCACGGTGCCCTCGGTACTGCATGAGGTGCGCTTGATGCTCGATCAGTACTGGCCGTCGGTGCCGCATGTGCTGATCGAACCCGGTGTGCGCACCGGTATCCCGCTGCTGGTCGACAACCCGAAGGAAGTCGGCGCGGACCGGATCGTGAACTGCCTTGCCGCCTATCACAAGTACGGCACTGCGGCGATCATCGTCGATTTCGGCTCGTCGATCTGTGTCGACGTGGTGTCGGCCAAGGGGGAGTTCCTGGGTGGGGCGATCGCTCCCGGTGTGCAGGTGTCCTCGGATGCCGCCGCGGCCCGCTCGGCCGGGCTGCGCCGGGTCGAGCTGACCCGTCCGCGTTCGGTGATCGGCAAGAACACCGTCGAATGCATGCAGGCCGGGGCGGTGTTCGGGTTCGCCGGGCTGGTCGATGGTCTGGTCAGCCGGATCCGCGCGGATGTCGACGGGTTCGCCGGCGACGACGTCGCGGTGGTGGCGACCGGTTACACCGCGCCGCTGGTGTTGCCGGACGTGCGCACCGTCGAGCACTACGACCGTCATCTCACCCTTGACGGCCTGCGGTTGGTGTTCGAGCGCAACCGTGACAATCAGCGCGGCAGGCTCAAACCGGCACGTTGATTTCTCCTGTTCGCGCTGGGAAAGTTAGGCTGGCATTCTGTGAGCCCCGCCGATCGCGACGACGCGTCCCAGTCCCAGGCCGACCTTCCTGAACAGTTCCGGATTCGTCAGGCCAAGCGGGAGCGGCTGCTGGCCGAGGGCCGTGAACCCTATCCGGTGACCGTTCCGCGTACACACTCTCTGTCTGAACTGCGCAGCGCCTATCCGGACCTAGCCGCCGATACGCAGACCGGCGTGCTGGTCGGCGTCGCGGGCCGGGTGGTATTCGCCCGCAATTCGGGCAAGTTGTGCTTCGCGACGTTGCAGGAGGGTGACGGTACGCAGCTGCAGGCGATGATCAGCCTGGCCCAGGTCGGGCAGGAGTCGCTCGATGCGTGGAAGGCCGACGTTGACCTCGGCGACATCGTGTTCGTCCACGGTGAGGTGATCAGCTCCAAGCGTGGTGAACTCTCGGTGCTCGCCGATTCGTGGCAGATAGCGGCCAAGGCATTACGCCCGCTGCCTGTTGCTCACAAAGAAATGAGCGAAGAAGCGCGAGTACGTCAGCGCTATGTGGATCTCATCGTGCGTCCGGAAGCGCGCAGTGTTGCGCGGCAACGGGTGGCGGTGGTGCGGGCGGTGCGATCGGCATTGGAACGCCGGGGCTTCCTCGAGGTCGAGACTCCCATGCTGCAGACCCTGGCCGGCGGAGCGGCGGCCCGGCCGTTCATCACGCACTCGAATGCGCTCGATGTGGATCTGTATCTGCGGATCGCGCCGGAACTGTTCCTCAAGCGCTGCATCGTCGGCGGTTTTGACCGGGTTTTCGAGCTGAATCGGAACTTCCGGAACGAAGGCGTTGATTCCACGCACTCACCGGAATTTTCGATGTTGGAGACATACCAGGCCTACGGTGACTACAACGATTCGGCGGTAGTCACGCGCGAACTTATTCAAGAGGTTGCCGACGAGGCGATCGGAACTCGTGAAGTGCCATTGCCTGATGGCACTATCTACGATCTCGACGGGCAATGGGACACATTGGAAATGTATCCCTCGCTGTCGGAGGCGCTCGGTGAGGAGATCACACCGGAGACGTCGGTCGACCACCTGTGGCGTATTGCCGATCGGCTAGAGGTCGAGATTCCGCGCGACCGCGGCTACGGGCACGGTAAATTGGTCGAAGAACTCTGGGAGCACACCGTCGGTGAAAAGTTGTGGGCACCAACATTCGTCCGTGACTTCCCGGTGGAGACGTCGCCGCTGACTCGGGCTCACCGCAGCATTCCCGGGGTGACCGAGAAATGGGACCTCTACATAAGGCGTTTCGAGCTCGCTACCGGATATTCCGAACTCGTCGACCCGGTAATCCAACGTGAGCGATTCGAGGCCCAGGCCCGCGCGGCCGCCGCAGGCGATGACGAGGCAATGGTTCTCGACGACGATTTCCTTGCCGCATTGGAGTACGCGATGCCGCCCACGACCGGCACCGGAATGGGTATCGATCGCCTGTTGATGGCGTTGACGGGGTTGTCTATTAGGGAGACGGTTTTGTTCCCGATTGTTCGTCGTCACAGTAACTGAGTCATCGCAACTGAACGGCTCAGATCGTCCCGTTGTTGGAAATGTGCATGTTTTGTGGCACATTAGGGTGCGGGATACTCGGTGGTAGTTATCAATGCGTATGCAGAAGGGCTCGGTGCGGAGTAATGGCGAAGAAAGTGACCGTAACGCTGGTCGACGATTTCGATGGTGAAGCCACTGCCGACGAGACAGTTGAATTCGGCCTCGATGGTGTCACCTATGAGATCGACCTTTCCTCCAAAAACGCAACCAAGCTCCGTAACGATCTGAAGCAGTGGGTGGAGGCCGGGCGCAGGGTCGGTGGGCGTCGGCGCGGCCGGGCGGCCGGGCCGGTCCGTGGCCGCGGGGCCATCGATCGCGAGCAGAGTGCCGCCATCCGCGAATGGGCCCGCCGGAACGGCCACAACGTCTCGACGCGGGGCCGCATCCCGGCCGACGTCATCGATGCATTCCACGCCGCAACATAAAACGACCGCAACGTAACCGATAGTTGCCAGCTCCGGACCGGTGAGAATTCCCGGTCCGGAGTTTTTCGCTAGCGGCGAACCTGAAACGCGTGTATTCCGGAAACGATTCGCCGACCGGCAGCGTTGCTCATGTGAGCACTTGATGTGGACAGCTTGTCCTGGGTCCAACCTCCGCACCCGGGACAGCCGCCTATTAGAGTGGACGCTAGGTACTACGTGCGGGCTACGAGAAAACCGATGTAACGAAGCCGTACGCGGGTATCGCTACGCGATGGAGAGCAGGTAACCACCGATGTTTGAGAGATTCACCGACCGTGCCCGCAGGGTCGTCGTCCTGGCGCAAGAAGAAGCCCGGATGCTCAACCACAACTACATCGGGACCGAGCACATCCTGTTGGGTCTTATCCACGAAGGCGAGGGCGTAGCCGCCAAGTCGCTGGAGTCGTTGGGTATCTCGCTGGAAGGCGTGCGCAGCCAGGTCGAGGAGATCATCGGCCAGGGCCAGCAGGCGCCGTCCGGTCACATCCCCTTCACCCCGCGTGCCAAGAAGGTGCTGGAGCTGTCCCTGCGCGAGGCGTTGCAGCTCGGCCACAACTACATCGGCACCGAGCACATTCTGCTCGGCCTGATTCGTGAGGGCGAGGGCGTGGCCGCGCAGGTGCTGGTCAAGCTCGGCGCCGAGCTGACCCGAGTGCGCCAGCAGGTCATCCAGCTGCTGAGTGGCTACCAGGGCAAGGAGTCCGCCGAGGCCGGTACCGGTGGCCGTGGCGGCGAGTCCGGCAACCCGTCCACCTCTCTGGTGCTCGACCAGTTCGGCCGCAACCTGACCGCCGCCGCGATGGAAGGCAAGCTCGATCCGGTCATCGGCCGCGAGAAGGAAATCGAGCGGGTCATGCAGGTGCTGTCCCGCCGCACCAAGAACAACCCGGTGCTGATCGGCGAGCCAGGCGTCGGCAAGACCGCCGTGGTCGAGGGCCTGGCGCAGGCCATCGTGCACGGCGAGGTGCCCGAGACGCTCAAGGACAAGCAGCTCTACACCCTTGATCTCGGTTCTCTGGTGGCCGGTAGCCGCTACCGCGGTGATTTCGAGGAGCGCCTGAAGAAGGTGCTCAAGGAGATCAACACCCGCGGCGACATCATCCTGTTCATCGACGAGTTGCACACGCTGGTGGGTGCCGGAGCTGCCGAAGGTGCCATCGACGCCGCGTCGATCCTGAAGCCGAAGCTGGCCCGTGGCGAGCTGCAGACGATCGGCGCCACCACCCTCGACGAGTACCGCAAGTACATCGAGAAGGACGCCGCCCTGGAGCGCCGGTTCCAGCCGGTCCAGGTGGGTGAGCCGACGGTCGAGCACACCATCGAGATCCTCAAGGGTCTGCGCGATCGCTACGAGGCGCATCACCGCGTCTCGATCACCGATGGCGCCCTGGTGGCCGCGGCCACCCTGGCCGACCGCTACATCAACGACCGGTTCCTGCCGGACAAGGCGATCGACCTGATCGACGAGGCCGGCGCCCGGATGCGCATCCGCCGGATGACCGCTCCGCCGGACCTGCGCGAGTTCGACGAGAAGATCGCCGACGCGCGCCGGGAGAAGGAGTCCGCGATCGACGCGCAGGACTTCGAGAAGGCGGCCAGCCTTCGCGATACCGAGAAGACTCTGGTGGCTCAGCGTGCCGAGCGTGAAAAGCAGTGGCGCTCAGGCGATCTCGATGTGGTAGCCGAGGTCGATGATGAGCAGATCGCCGAGGTGCTGGGTAACTGGACCGGTATCCCGGTGTTCAAGCTGACCGAGGAGGAGACCACTCGGCTGCTGCGCATGGAGGACGAGCTGCACAAGCGGATCATCGGGCAGGAGGATGCCGTCAAGGCTGTCTCCAAGGCCATCCGCCGCACCCGTGCCGGCCTGAAGGACCCGAAGCGTCCGTCCGGTTCGTTCATCTTCGCCGGCCCGTCCGGTGTCGGTAAGACCGAGCTGTCCAAGGCGCTGGCCAACTTCCTGTTCGGTGACGACGATGCGCTCATCCAGATCGACATGGGCGAGTTCCACGACCGCTTCACCGCGTCGCGGCTGTTCGGTGCCCCTCCGGGCTACGTCGGCTACGAAGAGGGCGGCCAGCTCACCGAGAAGGTGCGCCGCAAGCCGTTCTCGGTGGTGCTGTTCGACGAGATCGAGAAGGCACACCAGGAGATCTACAACAGCCTGTTGCAGGTCCTGGAAGACGGTCGCCTCACCGACGGTCAGGGCCGCACGGTCGACTTCAAGAACACCGTGCTGATCTTCACCTCGAACCTGGGCACCTCCGATATCTCGAAGGCTGTCGGGCTGGGCTTCACCCAGGGTGGTGGCGAGAACAACTACGAGCGGATGAAGCAGAAGGTCAACGACGAGCTCAAGAAGCACTTCCGGCCTGAGTTCCTCAACCGCATCGATGACATCATCGTGTTCCACCAGCTGACGCAGGACGAGATCATCCAGATGGTCGACCTGATGATCGGCCGGGTCGGAAACCAGCTCAAGGCCAAGGACATGGCCATGGAGCTGACCGACAAGGCCAAGTCCCTGCTGGCCAAGCGCGGCTTCGATCCGGTGCTGGGTGCCCGCCCGCTGCGGCGCACCATCCAGCGTGAGATCGAGGACCAGCTCTCCGAGAAGATCCTCTTCGAGGAGATCGGCCCCGGTCAGCTGATCACGGTCGATGTCGAGGGCTGGGACGGCGAAGGTGCCGGCGAGGATGCGAAGTTCACATTCTCCGGTGCGCCCAAGTCGGCCGGCTCTGACGGTCCGGATCTGGCCAAGGCCGGAGCCACCGCGGAATAAGTTCACACGAGAAATGCCCCCGCCATTGCGGCGGGGGCATTTTTTGCGCCTACCGCTGGGAAGTTTTCCTGCGCGGGTAGCTACGATGCTGTTGTAATCGACAGGTAGAGGAATCTGGTGAGAGTCCAGAACGGCCGCGCCACTGTTAACAGTCAGACCCTGGCCTGTCACGATACGGACTGGGACGCGAATTCCCGGAAAGGCACGTAGATGACTTCCACTGATGCAGGCACGGTCCACGCCCGGCCGATCAATCTGTCGGCGACCAAGGCGGTGCTCTGGCTGACCTTGACGGCATTCGTCGCGCTGCTGGCGCTCTATTTCGTCGGAATGGACCAGGGTGCGACGTCGGTGTTCGGCAACAACACCTATGTGCACGAGTTCGTGCACGACGCACGGCACCTGCTCGGTTTCCCCTGCCACTGATACGCAGCGGAGATACCGAACAACATGGAGAGACAACTGATCGGGCGCGGCATTCTGGCCGGCGCCCTCGCCGGCGTGCTCGCATTCCTCTGGGCGAAGCTGCTGATCGAACCGGTCATCGGTCGAGCGATCGACTTCGAGAACGGTGTCGGTGCGGCGCATGAGGCTGCCGAACACGCACCTGCCGGGCATTCTCACGGCGGGGAGAGCGCCGAGGTGTTCACCCGCGGCGTGCAATCCAACATCGGCATGGGCCTTGGCGTCCTGATCTTCAGCGTGGCTATGGGCGCGCTGCTGGCCGTCGTGTTCTGCGTGGTGTACGGCCGGGTCAACCTGTCCGCGCGGGCGCTGGCCGCCCTCACCGCCGGCGGCATGCTGGTCTCGCTGTGGATCGTCCCGGCGCTGAAATATCCGCCCAATCCGCCTGCGGTCAGCCTGGACGAGACCATCCAGCAGCGGACCCTGCTGTACCTGCTGTTGGTGGTGTTGTCGGCCGGGTTGTTCGTGGGCTCGGTGCTGCTGGCACGTCGACTCACGCCGAAGCTGGGGGTCTGGAACGCCACCTTGATCGGGGCCGCGGACTACGTGGTGTCGATGGCCGTGGTCTTCCTGATCCTGCCGGGCATCCACGAGACCCCGTCGACGTTCCCGGCCGGCGACCTCTACGACTTCCGGCTGTACTCCTTGGGCACCCAGGTGGTGATCTGGGCGACGATCGGGCTGGTGTTCGGTGCCCTGGCGGCCAAGGTTCTTGATGAGAAGAAGCAGTCCGTCAGCGCGTGATTCTCGATGAGTGAGGTCGTCCGGCTGACGTTGGTGTCACATGCGATGACCGACGCCACGGCGGCCGGACGATTCCCCACCGACGAACCGCTCAACCAGCTGGGCCATCGGCAAGCCGATGCGACCGTCGAACTGGGCGTCGTCGACACCGCGTACTGCGGTCCGGAGAAACGGGCCCGTCAGACCGCCGAACTGCTGGGCTTGTCGGCGGTGGTCGAACCCCGACTCGCCGATCTGGATTTCGGGGGCTGGCGTGGCGGTGTGCTGAGCCGGGTACAGCCTGCTGACCTGGCGGTCTGGCTGACCGATCCGACCCGGGCGCCGCACGGCGGCGAATCCGTGGTCGATCTCGTCAGGCGGGTCCACGGCTGGATGGACAGCCTGGCCTCGGAGCGGGGGCGCATCGTGGCGGTGACCCACCCGGCGGTGATCCGGGCGGCGATCCTCGTCGCATTGGATGCCCCGCCGAAATCGTTCTGGCGCATCGACATCGCGCCGATGAGCCGGACCGTGATGCACTTGCGCGGTCAGGCCTGGACGTTGCGGAGCAGTTAGCCCACCGGCGCCATGGCGAACGCCCGCTTGGCGATCTGCAGTAACCATCCCGCGGCAGTGGGGCTCCGGAACGTCGGCCAGTTCAGCTGAAAACTGAACACCCACGGCTGTCCGGTGTAGTCCACCGCGTACCAGCTGAAGGTGAGATCGCCGGGCAGGTTGCCACCCTTGGCGCCGATGTAGCGCCACTTCGCCGGATCCGGGTCGATCCCGGGCAACGCCGAGAGGATGTCCTTCACCGGTGCGGCGGCGCCGTAGGCCGAGGCCTGCAGCGCTGCGTGCACCCGGCAGATGTCGGCGGCGCTGGCGAACCACTCGAGGCCGTCGTTGGAGGCCGGCGTGTGGGTACGGTACGGATCCGGTTCGTAGGGACGGGAATTGGTCTGCTGGAGCAGTGCCACCCGGTCAGCGGGGGAGGCGGTCTTCCACTGGTCGCGAAGGTTGGGTTCACCCCAGCCGACCGAGAACACCTCGTGCATGGTCGGGAACGGAGTCATGCTGGCGGGATCGTGGTGCCCCGCGGTCACCAGTGCGCGTTCCACCGCAGCCGGGCCCATCCGGCCGATCAGCAGGTCGGTGGCCATGTTGTCGCTGGCCGAGATCATCTGCTGGGCGGCGGTCCGCACCGTGATCAGAGCGCCGGGGGGCAGCTTGTCCAACCCGGCGGAGCCGAGCTTCTTGCCTTCTTTGGTGATCGTGAGGTGATCGTCCCAGCTGAGGGTGCCGGCCTTGACTGCGTCCGAAACTGCAAGCAGTACATAGAGTTTGAAGATCGAAGCCAGCGGCAGTGACATGTCGGTGTTGGTGCCGGCAACCTGCTCGCACTTGCCGTCGACCACTTTGGACACGCGGTAGGAGTAGCGCGCGCCCGACTTGGTCAGCTCGGTGTCGATATCGGACCACGTGTCGATCTTCGGCGGCACCAGTGTGACGTCGAAGCGGTCGACGAGTCCGTTGTCCGCCGTCCGCAGTCCGATGTCCTGGGCCACGTTGTAGGAGTTCAGCACGTGCAACGTCGCCTGCGCGGCCCCGATGTCGACCGAGGTGACCTTGAACGGTCGATCCCACCAGATCGAGTCCATCTTGGTGCCCACCAGGTCGACCTTGTCGGGGACGGCCAGCGTGCGAACACCGATGGGACCGATCGGCCAGTCGGAGTTGAGCATGTCCATCGTCTGCCTGGCCCGCAGACCCGGTGGGGTGATGGTGTCGATGTGTGCGCCGTAGGACACTTCGGCCGCTGGCGCGACGCTCGTTGCACAGCCACTGGCCAGGGTCGCGGCGACCGCCGCGATGGCCGTCAGGCCGACCGCGCGGTGCAGCGTCCGGCCGCGGCTACGCCTGGGCAGCGGGCCCTGCAACGTCCAGCACAACCTCGAACTCCAGCAACGATGCGCCGGTGGCCACCGGGTTTGCGTGCTCGCCCTTGTGTGCCTCGGCAGCGCGGCCCGTGGCCCAAGCCTGGAAGGCTTCCTCGGTTTCCCACTGCGTCACCACGAAGTAGCGGTCTTCGCCCTTGACCGGACGCAGCAGTTGGAAGCCCAGGAATCCGGGCTGGTTGTCGACGGAGTGTGCGCGGTTGGCGAAGCGCTTCTCCAGTTCCGGGCCGGCGTTGGGCGGTACCTCGATGGCGTTGATCTTCACGACGGGCATGGTGTTCAGGCTACCGTGGCTGCCCGGCAAGATAACGGGATGGTCACAGATCTGCTCACCCACCGAGGGGGCCGCGGGGAGCCCATCGTCCTGGTGCACGGCCTGATGGGTCGAGGCAGCACCTGGTCACGACAATTGCCGTGGTTGACCGCGTTGGGGGAGGTGTACACCTACGACGCGCCGTGGCACCGCGGGCGCGATGTGGTCGATCCGTATCCGATCAGCACCGAGCGTTTCGTCGCGGATCTGGGTGAGGCCGTGGCCGGGCTCGGTCGGCCGGTGATCCTGGTGGGGCATTCCATGGGGGCGTTGCATTCCTGGTGTCTGGCCGCGGCTCGCCCGGAACTGGTCAAGGCGGTGGTGGTGGAGGACATGGCCCCCGACTTCGTGGGACGCACCACCGGGCCGTGGGAGCCGTGGGTGCATGCGCTTCCGGTCGAGTTCGGTTCGGCTCAAGAGGTTTTCGACGAGTTCGGCCCGGTCGCGGGCCAGTATTTCCTGGAGGCCTTCGACCGCACGGCTACCGGTTGGCGTTTGCACGGGTACCCGCAGTGGTGGCTGGACATCGCTGCCCAGTGGGGAACGCGGGACTACTGGCAGCAGTGGCGCGATGTCGGGGTGCCGACCTTGCTGATGGAGGCCGACAATTCGGTGGCACCTCCCGGGCAGATGCGCCGAATGGCCGAAATCGGTCAGGACACCCGGTATCTGCACGTGCCTGGTGCGGGTCACCTGATCCACGACGACGCACCCGAGGTGTACCGCGAAGCCGTGTCGGAATTTCTAGCGACGCTCGCCTAGAGCTCCGGCGCTCGGCCACGACGGCCGGCGTTCGAACCGGCTGCGGATCGCGTCGAGATCGTGGCCTGCGCGGTACGTCTCATAGTCGGGCAGGTCGAGGTCGAACAGATCCAGACGGAAACGCAGGACGTTGCCGCGATGTGCCGCCCAGCTCACCGCGGCGGCGACCGCGAAGGGCAGGATCAGGATGCTCAGGGCGAGTGCAACAGTCATGGCAGTAATTGTTGCCATGAAAATATACCGCCAACAGTGGCAGCGCTGACACCTTACGATAAAATGCTGCCATGCTGAGAAGCGTCTCCACGCTGGTGCTCGATGGCTTGGCGATTTTCGAGTTCGGGGTCATCTGTGAGGTTTTCGGGATCGATCGGTCCGCGGACGGGGCGCCGAACTTCGACTTCAAGGTGTGCGGGCCCGAGCCGGGGAAGCCGCTGCGGACATCCGTCGGGGCGACGCTGACCCCCGAATACGGACTGGACGCACTTCAGGGGGCGGACCTGGTCGCGATCCCCGCGATAGGTGGCACGGACTACCTGCCCGAGGCGCTGGAGGCCGTGCGTGCCGCCGCCGACGCGGGATCGATCATCCTGACCGTGTGCTCGGGTGCGTTCCTGGCCGGCGCGGCCGGCCTGCTGGACGGAAGGCCGTGCACCACGCACTGGATGCACGCCGACGACCTGGCCCGCAGATATCCCACTGCCCATGTCGATCGCAACGTGCTGTTCGTCGACGACGGCAATCTGATCACCAGCGCGGGCACCGCGGCGGGCATCGATGCGTGCCTGCACCTGGTTCGCCGTGAACTCGGCAGCGAGGTGACCAACAAGATCGCCCGGCGCATGGTGGTCCCGCCGCAGCGCGACGGCGGGCAGCGTCAGTTCATCGACCAGCCGATCCCGGTGAGGTGTTCGGAAGGGTTTGCGCCGCACCTGGATTGGATCATGAGCAACCTGGATCAGCCGCACACTGTGACGACTCTGGCCAGACGGTCTGCGATGTCCACGCGTACCTTCGCCCGCCGGTTCGTCGAGGAGACCGGGACCACGCCGATGCAGTGGATCACTGATCAGCGGGTGCTCTATGCGCGCAGACTGCTCGAAGCGACGGATCTGGATGTCGACCGGATTGCCGGGCAGGCCGGGTTCGGCACCGCGACGCTGCTACGCCATCACTTCCGCCGGGTCATCGGAGTGACGCCCTCGGACTACCGACGTCAATTCTCCTGCGGTGCAGACGAAACCGAAGAGACGGCGTGATCAGTCGCCTTCGCCCGCCAGCGCGAAGAGTCCGTCGAGGGTCTGCTCCACCAGTCCGTCCACCAGCAGTGAGTCCAGTGCCCGGTCACGCTGGGCGGTGTCGGTCAGCCAGGCCACGTCCAGTTGGGCGCGGGTGACCGGAGAACTGCTGTCGCGCAAGACATCCAGCAGCTTGCCGCGGACCTGGCGGTCGGTGCCGGCGTAACGCTGCACCCGCTTGGCGATCGTTCCGGCGGGGTAACCCGCGGTGCGCCAGCGGCACCGACTCAATGGGCAGGTGCCGCACTGGGGCGCACGTGCGGTGCACACGGTTGCGCCCAACTCCATCAGGGCGGCCGAGAAGATCGGCGCCGTCGCATCGGCCGGCAGCAGTGCGGCCACGTCGTCCAGGTCGCGGGCCCGGGCCGGCGCGTCCGCCTGGCCGTGCAACACCCTGGTGACCACGCGGCGCACGTTGGTGTCGACCACCGGAACGCTCGCCGAATACGCGAAGCACGCCACGGCGCGTGCGGTGTAGGCGCCGATGCCGGGCAGGGTCAGCAGCGTCTCCACGTCGGTGGGTACTTCGTCGCCGTATTCGCCTGCGATCGTCACAGCACACTCGTGTAGGCGTTTGGCTCGCCGCGGGTAACCCAGCTTGCCCCAGGCGCGCAGCACCTCGGCGGAGCCGGCGGCAGCGGTGGCCGACGGGGTGGGCCACCGCTCGATCCAGGCCAGCCAGATCGGCTCGACCCGGGATACCGGAGTCTGTTGCAGCATGAATTCGCTGACGAGGATCTGCCAGGCGGAAACGCCGGGCCGGCGCCACGGCAGGTCACGCTGGGCAGATTCATACCAATCTATGAGTACTTCCGGGTCGATGCTCATCGTCGCCTCAGGCACAATGATTGACATGCCCAATTCGAATCCGGTGTCCGCGTGGAAGGCACTCAAGGACGGTAACGCCCGCTTTGTCGCAGGCGAACCGCAGCATCCCAGCCAGGACACCGCTCGTCGGGCCAGCTTGGCGCACGGGCAGAAGCCCACCGCCGTGGTGTTCGGCTGCGGTGACAGTCGGGTCGCCGCAGAGTTGCTGTTCGACCAGGGCCTGGGCGACATGTTCGTGGTGCGTACCGCGGGCCACGTTCTCGACAGCGCGGTGCTGGGGTCCATCGAGTACGGGGTCTCAATTCTGGATGTCCCGTTGATCGTGGTGCTCGGCCACGACAGTTGTGGCGCGGTCAAGGCCGCAATCACCGCGCTGGACGAGGGGCAGATTCCCGGCGGCTATGTGCGCGACATCGTCGAGCGGGTGACTCCGTCGATCCTGATGGGGCGGCGTGCCGGGCTCACCCGGGTCGATGAGTTCGAGGCCCACCACGTCAACGAGACGGTGGCGCAGCTGCAGGAGCGTTCGTCGGCGATCGCCAAGGGCATTGCCGCCGGCACCCAGGCCATCGTCGGCGTCACCTACCACCTGGCCGACGGTCGGGTGTCGCTGCGCAATTATGTCGGCGACATCGGCGAAGCCTGAGAATTTCGCTGCAGTCCCGACACGCCGAGGCGCCTCGGACAACTGTGCATGACCTGGGCTTACCGTGAAAGCCGTGTTGGATCTCGAACCTCATGGGCCGCTGCCCTCGCAGATTTACTGGCGGCGCCGAGCGCTGGCCATCGGAATCGCGGTAGTCGTCGTGGGGATCATCGCCGCGATCGTCGCGGTGATCGTGACCAGCAACTCCGGCGCTGAAACCAAGCCCGCCGACGAGACCTCGGCCGCTGCCCCGGCGACACCGCTGCCGGGCGACAACCCCGAGGTCAAGACGCCGGTGGTGCCGCCGGCTCAGCATGCGCCGCCGCCGACGGTCACACCGACCGCGGCGGTCACGCCGCCGCCGCTGCTCAAGGAGGGCGACGACTGCCCGGATTCGACCCTGGCGGTCAAGGGCATCACCAGCCAACCCGAGTACCTGGTGGGTGACCAGCCGAAGTTCACCATGGTCGTGACCAACATCGGCCTGGTGGCCTGCAAACGTGACGTGGGCGCCGCGGTGCTGGCTGCCTACGTGTACGCGCTGGACAACAACCGGCTCTGGTCCAACCTTGACTGTGCACCGTCCAACGAGACCCTGGTGAAGACCTTCAACCCGGGTGAGCAGGTGACCACCGAGGTGACCTGGACCGGCATGGGGTCGGCGCCGCAGTGCCCGATGCCGCGTCAGCCGATCGGGCCCGGTACCTACAACCTGATGGTGCAGCTCGGCAATCTCAGATCGGCCCCGGTGCCGTTCATCCTGGCCCAACCCAATCCGCAGCTGCCCGGGCCGCCCGCCGAGGGCGCACCTGACGCCGGGGCGGCCGCGCCGGGCAACTGAAGCTCAGGCCAACCGGTCGGCGATCGTCGATTCGGCCAACAGGGACAGCCCTTCACGGATGTGCCGGGCCCACATCGAACCGATGCCGTCTACCGACTGAAGATCGTCGGCGCTGGCGGCCAGCAGGCCTTGCAGCGAGCCGAACGAGCGCACCAGCAGATCGACGTGGGCGAACTGCAGTCGCGGTATCCCCGCCATCGCGCGGTAGCCGCGTGAGCTCATCGCCGAATCCTGCGCGTCGGACGTCGAGGGGTATCCGAAAACCCTTGCCAGCGTGGTGAAGTCGAGCAACTCACTGTCGGTCAGCGCGTCCAGTTCATCGAGTGTCGAACCGACCTGCGCGGCGGTAGGTGGGTCGGGTAGTGCGTGATAGTCGCGGACGATGAGCTCGCGCGCGGCCTCGTTGTCGCCGACGAGTTCGTCGAGCTGCAGTTTGAGCTGGCGTCCGTCAGTGCCGAGCTCGACGACGTCGGCGTCGATCTCGAGGCTGATCCGGCGCACCATCTCCAGGCGCTGCACCACGGTCATCACGTCACGCAGCGTTACGAAGTCTTCGATCTCCGCCGTGGACAGCTGCTTGCTGACCTCATCGAGGCGGCCCTTGTAGCGCTCGAGCGTGGCGATGGTCTGGTTGGCCCGCGACAAGATCGTGGCCGAATCGGGCACCACGTGGCGCTCCCCGGCAACGTAGACGGTCACGATGCTCATCGAGTGGCTCACCGAGATCACCGGATAGCCGGTCTGGATCGCGGTGCGTTCGGCTGAGCGGTGGCGGGTGCCGGATTCGTCGGTGGGGATGGACGGATCCGGCACCAACTGCACGTTGGCCCGCACGATCCGGCTGCCGTCACTGGACAGCACCACTGCGCCGTCCATCTTCGACAGCTCACGCAGGCGGGTGGGCGCGTACCGCACGTCCAGGGCGAACCCGCCGTCGCAGATGGCTTCCACACTGTCGTCCCACCCGAGCACGATCAGAGCGCCTGTCCTGCCGCGCAGGATGCGTTCCAGGCCGTCGCGCAGCGGTGTGCCGGGCGCCAGCCGGCCCAGGGTTTCCCGTAGCGTCGGCCGCGCCAGATGCACGACGGTGCGACTGGTCCTGGCACCGGAGTTCACGGCCATCAATTCTCCTAGGGTCGGCCGCTATTGTCCGCGATGTTCGTGATTGCTGGCAATTGCGATGTCCTTGAGGGCCCGCAATGCCGCCCCGATGTGATCGACGGTGATGACACGCAGCCCAGCGGGCGCGCTGGTGACTCCGGGTGGCACCACGGCAATCGTGAAACCCAGCCGGGCGGCCTCGGCGAGCCTACGGTCCATGCCGGTGACGCGGCGCAGATCGCCGACCAACCCGACTTCGCCGATCACCACGGCATTCATCGGCAGTGCGATGTCGAGATAAGCCGAGGTGATGGCCAACGCCACGGCCAGGTCTGAGGACGGATCCGTCAGCCGCATGCCGCCGACGGTCGACACGTACAGGTCGTGACCGCCGATCGGCAGCGCGCAACGTGTCTGCAGCACCGCGCTGATCATCGCCGCGCGGGCCGAGTCGATACCGCTGACGGCCCGCCGCGGCGGGCCCACCGGCTGGACGGACAGCGCCTGCACCTCGCCGATCATGGGGCGCTTGCCGTCCAGGGTGACGGTGACTGCGGTGCCGGGAACTGCCGCCGGACGCTGGTCGAGGAACAGCCCGGACGGATCGCTCACGCACTCGATCCCGTTGTCGTGCATCTGAAAACAGCCGACCTCGTCGGCGGCGCCGAACCGGTTCTTGACCCCGCGCACCAGGCGCAGGCTCGACGTGTGATCACCCTCGAAATGCAGCACCACGTCGACGAGGTGCTCCAGGGAACGCGGGCCCGCGATGGCGCCGTCCTTGGTCACGTGCCCCACCAGGATCATGGCCACTGCCGGGTCTCCGACAGCGGTTTTCGCATAGCCGGTCAGCGCCGTGGTCACCGCCCGCACCTGCGTGACCCCACCGCTCACCCCGTCGGCTTCGGTGGTGGACATGGTCTGCACCGAATCCACCACGACCAGACTCGGTTTGACCTCATCGATGTGGCCCAGGGCGATCTGCAGATCGGATTCGCCCGCCAGATACACGTTGTCGTGCGTGCAGCCGGTGCGTTCGGCGCGCAGGCGGATCTGGCCAGCGGATTCCTCGCCGGACAGGTACAGCGCGCGGCGGCCGGTGTGCGCCCAACGGTTGGCGACCTCGAGCAGCAGGGTGGACTTACCGACTCCGGGGTCCCCGGCCAGCAGCGTGACCGAACCGGCCACCAGACCGCCGCCGAGAACCCGGTCCAGCTCGGTGACACCGGTCGGGTAGTGCCGGGTGATGCCCGGGTCGATCGAGGTGATCGGTACCGCAGGCGATGTGGGGGCCACCGAACGCCGGACCGAACCACCTACGGTCGCGAGCACGGCTACTTCGTCGACCGTTCCCCAGGTGCCGCAATTGGCGCAGCGGCCCACCCATTTCGGGGTGGCGTGCTGACATTCCGAGCAGCGGTATTGCGAACGTACTTTCGAACCGGCCACGCCGTGACAGTAACGGCTGCCCCCGACATCGGCGGTGTGCACGCGCCGGTCGGGGCCCGCAGTCAGCGGCGCAACAGGTCAGTGCCCGCCGGCTCCGCTGCCCTCGGTGGGCTGGTCGCCGCTCTTGTCACGCCGGGGCGCCTCGCCTGCCGAGATCGGCACGGCGACAGTGGTCTCACCGTTCTCGAACTTGAACGTGAAGTCGTAGAGCAGGCCGTTGGTGACCGGCTTGGTCAGCGTGACCTTGGCGGTCACGGCGTCGGCGGGCTCGGTCTGCTCCAGCGGCTTCAGCTGGCCGTCGGGTTCACCGACGATCAGCACGCCGCCCGTCGGGATGGTCTGGTCACCGGTCAGTGTCACGTCGCCGACGGTGGTCTTGATCGAGATGAGCTTGTTGGCCTTCTCGTTGGACTCGTTGGCTGCGACGAACAGCAGTTCGGCTTCGGAGCCGGGTTCGACGTAGTCCTTCTCCTGCGGCGCGCGCAGGTGCACGTTGCGCAGCGCGATCGCGCCGGCCTGTGCATTGACGCCGTTGACTGCAGGCTCCTGGGTCGCCGTCTGGGAGACCTGGCCGGCGCTGCACCCGGTGAGAACGGCTGCGGTCAGGCCACATGCGGCCAGACCGGCCGAGGCACGGATTGCGAAGCGGTTCACTCAAGCCTCCTGAGCTGGGTCGGCGTACTTCGACTATGCACAGTAGTAGGTGCGGTCGGCGGGCGGAATGCGAGGGCGTGTCAGACGGGGTGAACGGGGGTGCGGCTACGGCCGTCTCAGGCCCGC
The DNA here is from genome assembly GCF_017876775.1 of Mycolicibacterium lutetiense. NCBI lineage: Bacteria > Bacillati > Actinomycetota > Actinomycetes > Mycobacteriales > Mycobacteriaceae > Mycobacterium > Mycolicibacterium lutetiense. The sequence continues at coordinate 3,995,652 of NZ_JAGIOP010000002.1, forward strand.
AACACCTATGTGGGGACACCTGTTTCGGCCACTCGGCGGGCTTGGTGGTTGCACGCTTTGGTCATCATGTCAACCCCTGTTCGTCATCTGCGGTGCCCCTGACCTGCGCAGTTGGTGCGCGTGTGATCTGGGCCCGTGTTAGGATGGACTAGCGAAAGGGGCTCGAATCAGATGATTTTCAAGGTCGGAGACACCGTCGTCTATCCACACCACGGTGCTGCGTTGATCGAGGCGATCGAAACCCGGACCATCAAAGGCGAGTCGAAAGAATATCTCGTCCTGAAGGTTTCCCAAGGGGATCTGACCGTGCGAGTTCCCGCAGACAACGCTGAGTATGTCGGTGTCCGCGATGTCGTGGGCCAGGAAGGTCTCGACAAGGTTTTCCAGGTGCTGCGGGCTCCGCACACCGAAGAGCCGACCAACTGGTCACGCCGCTACAAGGCCAATCTCGAGAAGCTGGCCTCCGGTGACGTGAACAAGGTTGCCGAGGTTGTCCGGGATCTGTGGCGTCGCGATCAGGAACGCGGTCTGTCCGCGGGTGAGAAGCGAATGCTGGCCAAGGCCCGGCAGATTCTGGTCGGCGAGCTTGCGCTGGCCGAGAACACCGATGACGCCAAGGCCTCGACCATCCTCGACGAGGTTCTGGCCGCCGCGTCCTGACGCGTGGTGGCAACAACTGTCGCGGTCGTCCCCGCCGCCGGCTCCGGTGAGCGGCTAGGCGCGGGGCGACCCAAGGCGTTCGTCCAACTGGGGCACAAACCCCTGTTGGAGCATGCTCTCGACGGGCTGCTGGCATCCGGGGTGATCGACAAGGTCGTGGTCGCGGTTCCGTCCGCGCTCACCGACGAGGCCATCTTGGTCTTCGGTGGACGTGCACAGATCGTGGCCGGGGGAGCCGATCGCACCGAATCTGTGGCGCTGGCCATAGAGGCCGCAGTGGCGAACGGTGAACCGGACTATCTTCTCGTGCACGACGCCGCTCGGGCGTTGACCCCTCCTTCGCTGATCGCCCGTGTCGTTGCGGCACTGGCCGACGGTCATGCTGCCGTCGTTCCCGGCCTCCCGCTGGCCGACACCATCAAGGCCGTCGACGCCAACGGGGCGGTGTTGGGGACGCCCGAGCGGGCCGGTCTGCGAGCCGTCCAGACCCCGCAGGGCTTCCGCACCGACGTTTTGCGCCGCGCCTATCAAAGGGCCGGGGCCGGTGCTGTCACCGATGACGCCTCGCTCGTCGAACAGATCGGTACGCCGGTGCAGATCGTCGAGGGCGACCCGCTGGCTTTCAAGATCACCACGCCGCTGGACCTGCTGCTCGCCGAGGCCGTCATGGCGCGTGCCACGTGAGTATTCCCAGGGTCGGGCTGGGTACCGACGTCCATCCGATCGAGCCGGGGCGCCCGTGTTGGCTGCTGTGCTTGGAATTCGAAGGCGCCGACGGCTGCGCCGGCCATTCCGACGGCGACGTCGCCGCCCACGCCCTGTGTGACGCGCTGCTCGGTGCGGCGGGTCTCGGCGACCTCGGCGGGGTGTTCGGCACCGACCGACCGGAATGGCGTGGAGTCACCGGCGCCGCCATGTTGCGACACGTTCGCGGACTGGTGCAGACAGCGGGCTTCGAGATCGGCAATGCCACGGTGCAGGTGATCGGTAACCGGCCCAAGATCGGGCCGCGCCGGGAGGAGGCCCAGCGGCTGCTCTCCGAGCTGATCGGGGCGCCGGTATCGGTGTCGGCCACCACCACCGATGGGCTCGGTCTGACCGGCCGGGGTGAAGGATTGGCCGCGATAGCCAGCGCATTGGTGGTTCCTGCGGAATAGGCCGGTAAGCTGGGCCGTCGTGAGCGGAGCGAACAGGCAGCCAAAGTGATCGATCTGCGGCTGTACGACACCATGGCGGGTGCCGTACGAGATTTCGTACCGCTGCGGCCGGGGCACGCTTCGATCTATCTGTGCGGTGCCACCGTCCAGGGCTTGCCGCACATCGGTCATGTCCGTAGCGGAGTCGCGTTCGACGTGCTGCGCCGCTGGCTGACCGCCAATGGATACGACGTTGCGTTCATCCGCAACGTCACCGACATCGACGACAAGATCCTCAACAAGGCGGCCGATGCGGGCCGACCGTGGTGGGAGTGGGCCGCGACCTACGAGCGGGCGTTCAGCGCCGCGTATGACGCGCTGGGCGTGCTTCCCCCGTCGGCTGAGCCGCGGGCCACCGGCCACATCACCCAGATGATCGAGCTCATCGACCGGTTGATCGAGCGGGGCCACGCCTATGCCGCGGGCGGCGATGTCTACTTCGACGTCCTGAGCCTGTCCGATTACGGCGCGCTGTCGGGTCACCGGATCGACGACGTGCACCAGGGCGAGGGTTCGGCGACGGGTAAGCGCGATCAGCGTGATTTCACGCTGTGGAAGGGCGCCAAGCCGGGCGAACCGTCGTGGCCCACGCCGTGGGGCCGGGGCCGTCCGGGCTGGCACACCGAGTGCGTCGCGATGTGCGAGGCCTACCTGGGTGCCGAGTTCGACATCCACGCCGGCGGTATGGACCTGGTCTTCCCGCACCACGAGAACGAGATCGCCCAGGCTCAGGCGGCAGGCGATGGCTTTGCCCGGTACTGGCTGCACAACGGCTGGGTCACCATGGGCGGCGAGAAGATGAGCAAATCGCTGGGCAATGTGCTTGCGATTCCTGCTGTGCTGCAACGGGTTCGGGCTGCCGAGCTGCGCTACTACCTGGGCAGCGCGCATTACCGGTCCATGCTGGAGTTCTCCGAGAACGCGCTACAGGATGCGGCACGGGCCTACAGCGGTATCGAAGATTTCCTGCACCGGGTTCGTCACCGGGCCGGCGCGGTAGCTGTCGGGGACTGGACCCCGAAGTTCGCAGCCGCCCTCAATGACGACCTCGCGGTGCCGATGGCATTGGCCGAGGTGCATGCCGCCCGCGCCGAGGGCAACCGCGCGCTGGATGCCGGTGACCACGACGGCGCGATGGCGCAGGCCACTGCGATCCGGGCGATGATGGGGATCCTGGGCTGCGACCCGCTCGACGAGCGCTGGGAGTCGCGTGACGAGACGTCCGCAGCCTTGGCTGCTGTGGACGAGCTTGTGCAGTGGGCTCTGGCGGGTAGGGCCGAGGCCCGGACCAACCGGGACTGGGCGGCGGCCGACGCCATCCGGGATCGGCTGAAGGCGGCTGGCATCGAGGTAACCGATACCGCGGACGGTCCGCAGTGGGCGTTGGTGGACGGGAACGGAGCGTAGATGGCCGGAAATTCGCAGCGGCGCGGCGCAGTGCGCAAGCCGGGAACGAAGAAGGGGCCCGTGGTCGGGTCCGGCGGGGTGCGTCGGCGCGGGCTGGAGGGCCGCGGGGCGACGCCGGCCGCGCACGAGCGGCCCCATCACCCGGCCGCCAAGAAGGCCGCGAAGGCGGCGCGGCAGGCGCAGGGCAGGCACAAGAAGACCGACGACACCGAGTTGGTGCTGGGCCGCAACCCGGTGGTGGAATGCCTGCGGGCCAAGGTCCCGGCCACCGCGCTGTATGTCGCACTGGGTGCCGAGGCCGATGAACGGCTCACCGAATCCGTCCAGATCGCCGCGGACCGTGGCATTTCGATCCTGGAGGTGCAGCGTCACGACCTGGACCGGATGAGCAACAACACGCTGCATCAGGGCCTGGCACTGCAGGTTCCGCCGTACAACTACGCCCATCCCGACGACCTGTTGAAGGCGGCCCGGAGTTCCGGGGAGCCCGCCCTGATGGTGGCTCTGGACAACATCTCCGATCCGCGCAATCTGGGCGCCATCGTGCGCTCGGTGGCCGCGTTCGGTGGGCACGGTGTGGTGATCCCGCAGCGCCGTTCGGCCTCGGTGACCGCGGTGGCCTGGCGCACCAGTGCCGGGGCCGCGGCCCGCACGCCGGTGGCGCGGGCGACGAATCTGACCCGGACGCTGAAAAGCTATGCCGATGCCGGTCTGCAGGTGGTCGGCCTGGATGCCGGCGGTAACACCACGGTCGACGAGCTCGAGGGCACCGGCCCGATGATCGTGGTGGTCGGTTCGGAGGGCAAGGGCCTGTCGCGGCTGGTGCGGGAGACCTGCGATGCGGTGGTGTCGATCCCGATGGCGGGGCCGACCGAATCGCTGAACGCCTCGGTCGCGGCCGGTGTGGTGCTGGCCGAGATCGCCCGGCAGCGCCGGAGTTAGGCACATGTCCAGAGGGCGAAGCGCCAGCAGCCCGGCGGCCTTTCTTGAGGCCCGGCCGTTCACCCGGGAGGAAGTGTTCAGCGACCCCTGCCCGGTTCCCGAGGAACCCGGCGCCAACGGTTGGTGGTTCCGGACGGTCCCCGCGGGCATCGACGTTTCGGGCTGCCGGCAGCGGGACGGACTGACGCTCCTCTACGTGGGCATCAGCCCCACCCGACCACCGGCGAGCGGGAAGCCGCCGAGCACCCAGAATCTGCGCAAGCGGGTCAAGTACCACTACGGCGCGGCCAACGCCACCGCTGAGGGTTCGACGCTGCGCAAGACGCTCGGCATCCTGCTCGCTGACGAGCTCGGCTTCAAGTTGCGCCGTATCGGCTCCGGCGACAAGCGAACCTTTGCCGGGGGAGAATCTATCCTGACGCAGTGGATGGCCGAGAATGCCCTGGTGTCGTGGGTGGTTCACCCCGAGCCGTGGTTCCTGGAGGAAAAGCTGATCGCCGCGGTCGATCTGCCCCTCAACGGCCAGGAAGCGAACAAGGACAACGCCTTCTACCCGGAGTTGAAGCGCCTGCGGCGCGTCGCGATGAACGATGCGAACAAGCTTCGGGTACTCAAAGAGTGGTGAGCCGGCGGTCAGCCACCGAAGAGTCGCAGGCTCAGCCACAATCCGAGTACAGCGGCCAGTAGCGTCGCGGGCACGGTGACCAGTCCCACCCTGCTGAACTCGGTGAACTTCGCCGGTAGGCCTTCACGGTGAACCACATTGCGCCACAGCAGGTTTGACAGCGAGCCGACGTAGGTCAGGTTGGGGCCGACGTTGACCCCGATCAGCACGGCGAGCACTGTGGCCGGGCCGGCGCCGGCCACCAACGGCAGCAGAACCAACACCGCGGGCAGGTTGTTGACCACGTTGGCCAGCACCGCCGCGATCGCCGCCAGGCCCAACAGCGCGGGCAACGAGTCGCCGAGGGGGAGCACCCCACGCATGCCGTCGCCGAGGCCGTTCTGAACGACGGCGTCCACCACGACACCCAGGCACACGACGAACGCCAGGAACGGCACATTGACTGCGCGCGCGATGCCGCGAATCGTGCTGCGGCGCTGGGCCAGACTGCGTAGGCCCAGCACGACCGCACCGCCGAGTGCTGCCCAGGCCGGCGATACATCGAAGGCCGACGTGACGACGAAACCCGCCAGCGTCAAACCCAACACCACGAGTACGAACACCGGAACTTCGGGTGGTGGCGGAGTCACCTCGGCCGCCGGGCGATTCAACTCATGGCGGAAAAGCCAACGCAGCAGGACGAATTCGACGCCGATGGCGGCCAGCCAGGGCAGCGCCATCACCGTACTGAACTGGATGAAGGACAACCCCGCCACGGCGAAGGCCAACAGGTTCGTCAGATTCGACACCGGAAACAGCAGCGACGCGGAGTTGGCGAGATGTGCGCTGGCATAGGCATGCGGCCGGGGTGGTATCGCCAAGGTGCGGGCGGTGGCCAGTACCACCGGCGTCAACAGGACGACGGTGGCGTCCAGGCTCAGCACCGCCGTCGTCGTCGCCCCGATCAGGAACACCCGGGTCAGCAACCGCCGGGAATCACCCCTGCTGGCCCGGGCCATCAGCGCGCCCGCGGCGTGGAAGAGGCCTTCGTCGTCACACAGGTGGGCCAGCACCAGCACGGCCGCCAGGAAGGCGACCACGGGCAGCAGACGATTCACCTCGGTCAGCGCGTCGGGCCCCGAGATCACCCCGAACGCGATGAGCAGTCCGGCGGCGGGCACCGCTGCGACTGCTTCGGGCCAGCCGTTGGGACGCGCCATCGCGAAAGCCAGGACCACGGCCAGCGCGCCGAGCGCGAAGGTCAGCGCCAGGGGTCGGACCGTTCCCACACGGTGGGCAGGTGCAGAAGCACCCCGTCCTGGTCGGCCAGGCGGGTCAGGACCCGCATCGACACGTCCAGATCGTCACCGGCATACGGCAGGGCTTGAAGCGGCTCTTGCAGCGGGCGGAAGAAGTCGTCCCAGTGGATCAGCACCACCCGCCGCGCCCCGACCGCACGCACGGTGTGGGTCCAGTAGCTCTCGAAATACTGCTCGGATTGCAGGCCGAGTTGGCCGATCCCGAGGTAGACCACCTCGGCGCGTTGCCCGTCGAGGGCGTCCGGCACCGAGCCGGCGCTGCCGATGATCAGCAGGCGACGGTCGCTGGGCCGGTGGTGTACCAGCGTCGACCAGGCTTCGCCGCACTTGTAGGCCGCGACCTTGGCCGGCGGTACGACGGGCGCGGTGATGACGCCGGGAAAGCGGTCCGGCGGGCAGTGTTCGGACTCGAAGAGCGTCACGTCGTACGCGCCGAGGGTGACGGCTTCGCCTGGGGTGACCGTGACGATCCGGTCGGGAGTCAGGCCGCCCCCGGCGCCGATCTGGGCGGTCGACGTGCCGCCCACCAACCGGGCGCCGGTGCGCTCGGCCACCACGGCCGAATCCATGGCGTGATCGAAGTGGCTGTGTACCGGCAGCACCGCTTCGAGCTTGTCGATACCGAGGCGGGACAGGCAGCCGTCGATGCGGGGCAGCGACGGCGCCAGCTTGCGGAAGACCACGCGGGGCAGCGCGGGCCGGGAGAAGAAGCCGTCGGTCAGGATCGCCGACGTGCCGTCGTCCACGAGCAGCGTGCTGACCCCGGCCCAGGTGACGGTGACCGGGGATTGCGGTGTGGCCGCCGGCGCGTCGAAGAACCGCGCATAGGGGGCCAGGTCGGGTCTGCCGGGCTTGAGCCGCATGGTCCCACCCTAGAACCAGGACCTACCCGTAGCGGCGGCGGAACTTCTCCACCTGCCCGGCCGAGTCGAGGTGCCGTGCGGTGCCGGTCCAGAACGGATGGGAATCGCTGGTGACGTCGACGGCGATCAGCGGGTAGGTCTGGATCCCGTCCGGGGTCGGCCACTCGATGGTGCGTTCGCTGGTTGCCGTGGACCGGGTGAGGAATCTGGTGCCGGTAGAGGCGTCCTGGAACACCACGGGGTGGTAGTCGGGATGGATTGCGGGCTTCATTGGGATTCCCCTTCCTGATGGATGTCCTGACGGATTTCCTGATGGACGGACGCGGCGGGTTCGTCAATTCCCGGCTGACAGGGCTCTTGGTGCCAGTCCCCGAACGGGTCGGGGTAATCGGCCCACAGGTCCGGTCGGGCCAGCTCGTCGTCGGTGAGCAGCGCGCCGCGCAGCGCTTCGATGACCTCGCCGGGGCGGGCACCGCAGGCCAGGACCGTCAGCGATACGTGACGATCGCCGAACTGGTGATGCCAGTCGATCGCGGCCATCGCCACGCGTTCCGGATCGGTGTAGGCCAGCTCGGTGGAATCCATTGCCGATAACCACTTTCCGGCGTTGCTGAAGTGCATTCCGCCGCCCGCGGATTCGATCCACATGACGTCGGTCGGGCGGTTGGCCAGCCAGGCCCGGCCGCGGGTGCGCACCACCCCGTCGAGCAGGAGGTCGACGGCGTCGTGCAGGCGCAGCGGGTGAAACGGCCGCCGCGCGGCGAATTCGATGATGATGACCTCGTCGTCGGGCGCCAGCGGCGGTTCACCGGCCAGGAGTGGATCGTGCGGGGTGGCCGTGCGCCCGCGCCGGCTGTTCGGCTCCAGATGCGCCAGGGCGAGCTCGACGCGGTCGGGGCCCACGGTGATGCGGGCGCGGGGCGCGAGCCGGCGCAGCACTGCCAGGGTGGTGGCCTCGGGCTCGTTGAGCACCAGCATGTCGGCGAACTCGGCCTGACCGACGACCACCTGGGCGACCGTGCGTCCGTCGGGCAGTTCCTCGTCGCCGACAGACTGTTGCAGCCAGACCGCCGCGTCCAGGCACGCGATCACCGCCTCGATGGTGACGTCGCGAGCGGCAGGCCCGTCGAGGTAACCGGGCCCGACGTGGACCCGGATGGTGTTGATCGCCCAGCACACCGGCTCGGCCTCCAGCCAGGGCATCAACTGCACCACGATGCGATCCACGTCGCCGCGCCGGTGTAGGCGCCGCAACAGGATCAGCAGGTCGTCGCGGACGGTGCAGGACACGCAACCGTGGGCGAGCTCGAGAGCGAGTTCGGATGTCCCGTTCCGGTCGGCCACGGTCCGCAGCACCACGTGGCCGTCAAAGGTATGGCGCACCAGCACGGTTCCGGGCCTGCGGCCCAGTTCGTCCGCTACGCCGTTGCTGTCACCTTGACCGGCGATCAGCACCACAGGGGTTCGCACCGCACCTCCCGAGAAAGTTGTTATTGAAAATGATTATCATTATCGTAAGGCTACCCCATTCGAAGGAGACCGATGTCTGCCCACTGCCAAGTCACCGGGCGCTCGCCCGGGTTCGGCAACACGGTGTCGCACTCGCACAAGCGCAGTCGTCGCCGCTGGAACCCCAACATCCAGACCAAGACCTACTACCTGGCAGGCGAGGGTCGCCGGGTCCGGCTTCGGGTCAGCGCCAAGGGAATCAAGGTGATCGACCGTGACGGCATCGAGGCCGTGGTGGCCCGGCTGCGTAGCGCAGGGGAGAAGATCTGATGGCCAGCACCGATATCCGGCCCATCGTGAAGCTGAAGTCGACCGCGGGCACCGGGTACACGTACGTCACCCGCAAGAACCGCCGCAACGACCCGGACCGGATCGTGCTGCGCAAGTACGACCCGGTCACCCGTCGTCACGTCGAATTCCGTGAGGAGCGCTGATGGCCAAGCGATCCAAGATCGTCAAGAACGAGCAGCGCCGGAAACTCGTGGAGCGCTATGCGGAACGACGGGCCGAGCTCAAAGAGGCCATCCGCAATCCGGCCGGCACGCGTGAGGAGAAAGCCGCAGCGGTCACGGCGCTGCAGCGGCTGCCGCGTGATTCCAGCCCGGTGCGGCTGCGCAATCGAGACGCGGTCGACGGCCGGCCGCGTGGCCATCTGCGGAAGTTCGGGCTGTCGCGGGTCCGCGTCCGCGAAATGGCGCACCGCGGTGAACTGCCGGGCGTGCGGAAGTCGAGTTGGTGATGGCGGCGAACTCCCGGAAGAACACCAGGAAGCGCCCTCCGGCCACCGATGTCAAGAAGCCCAGGCGCAATCAGCTGAAGGCCCTCGGCGTGACCGAGGTCGACTACAAGGATGTCCATCTGCTGCGCACCTTCATCAGTGAGCGGGGCAAGATCCGGTCCCGGCGCATCACCGGGCTCACTCCGCAACAACAGCGCCAGGTCGCCACGGCGATCAAGAACGCCAGGGAGATGGCGCTGCTGCCGGTGGTCGGCCCGGCTTGACCTACCATTCGAGGCGATAGGGCGACTGCGGATCGTGGAAGCCGGTGTGAATCCGGCGCGGTCCCGCCACTGTGATCGATCGACCAGCATCCGTTGGCCGTCGAGAGCCAGACAAACACCGCAGTCGCCACCTCGCACGTACTGGGGCGGATCTCCCCGGAGAGGACGGGTACGCCCATGGGTGCTCGTTGGCTGATCACCGGACTGGTGTCGGCGCTACTGGTATCGGGGTGCGCCTCGACCGCAGCGCCTGAGACTGCGGGCAACGCTCCGCCGGGATTCCCGGTCACTGTCGACAATTGCGGTGTCAGCACCACCTATGGCCGACCGCCGGCCCGTGCGGTCGCACTCAACCAGCATGCGATCGAGACGCTGCTGGCGCTGGGCCTGCAGGATTCCATGGTCGGCACGTCGTTCCTCGACGACCGGATCCTGCCCGAATATCAGGCCGCCTACGACAGCGTTCCGGTACTGGCCAAGGAGTACCCGTCCTACGAGTCGCTGCTGGCTGTCGAACCCGATTTCGTCTACGGCGGCTGGGACAGTGCGTTCGACGAGAAGGAGGGTCGCGCCCGGCAACGGCTGACCGACGCCGGGGTGAATACCTACCTCAATATCGAGGACTGCCGGTCCGGGCCCGTCGCCATGTCCACCGTGGACGACGAAATCCGCAGTATCGGAAAGATCTTCGGTGTCACCGACCGGGCCGAGCGGCAGATCCAGACGCTGCACGACGAGCTGGCGCAGTCCGCGGCGAAGGTGCGTGACGTCCAGCCGGCGCGGGTCGCGGTCTATGACAGCGGTGAGGCGACGGTGTTCACCTCGGGCGGCAAGGGCATCGGCAACCTGATGATCGAGGCGGCCGGCGGCGTCAACGTGTTCGCCGACGTGCCCAAGGTGTGGGGCGACGTATCGTTCGAGCAGTTCGCCGAGCGGGCGCCCGAGGTCATCGTGATCTACGACTACGGCGATCAGCCGGTTGCCGACAAGAAACGCTTTCTGACCGAACATCCGCTGCTGCAACATGTTCCGGCGGTTGCTCAGCAGCGGTTCGCGGTGCTCCCGTTGTCTTCGGTGGTGGTCGGGGTGCGGGTGGGCCGCGCGGTGCAGGCCCTGGCCCGACAGCTGCACCCGGACCGATTTTCGTGATTCCCTACCGGCTGGTCCTCGCCGGGCTTGCCGCGCTGTTGCTGACGGCGATGACTGCCGGCGTTGCCGTCGGTTCGGTGTCCATCGCGCCGGGACAGGTGTGGGCCATCGTGGTGCACGCCGTCCATCCGGGCCTCGTCGAGCAGAGTTGGCCTGCGGTAAGGGAATCCATCGTGCTCGACGCCCGGCTGCCCCGGGTCGTGCTGGCGGCGGTGGTCGGGGCAGGGCTGGCAGCGTGCGGCATGGCGCTGCAGGCCGTGGTGCGTAATCCGCTCGCCGATCCCATGCTGCTGGGCGTCTCCTCGGGAGCCTCGGTCGGCGCCGTCGCCATGCTGGTGTTCGGCGCCGGGGTGCTACCTGCACTGACCTTGCCGTTGGCAGCTTTCCTCGGAGCCTTCCTCGCGCTCGTCGCGGTCTACTTTCTGGCCCGCTCGGGCGGGCGGATGACGACCGTACGGCTGGTTCTGGCCGGCGTGGCGGTGGCCGAGGTGCTGTCCGCGCTGGCAAGTCTGATGATCGTGACCTCTGACGATCCGCACAAGGCGCAGTCGGCTGTGCGGTGGATGCTCGGGGGCCTGGGTGGCACCACCTGGCGCATGGTCTGGGTGCCCGCGTTGGCGGTGGTCCTCGGCGTGATCGTGCTGCTGGCCGTCACCCGATCGCTGAATCTGCTCTACACCGGTGAGGAGGCGGCCGCCTCGCTCGGGCTCGATGTACACCGGTTCAGGGCGGGAATGTTTCTCGTCGTGGCGCTCATGGTCGGAACCATGGTCGCGGTCAGCGGGACGATCGGGTTTGTCGGGCTGGTCATGCCGCATGTGACGCGTCTGTTGGTCGGTGCCGACCATCGCCGGGCACTGCCGGCCGCCGCACTGCTGGGGGCGGCATTTTTGGTGCTGTGCGACATCGTGGCCAGGACCGTGGCCGCGCCGGAGGAACTGCCCGTCGGGATCCTGACCGCACTCGTCGGCGGGCCGTTCTTCCTGTGGCTGATGCGACGAAAGGCCCGGGTGTGACGGCAGGCGTGGAGTTCGAGGCGGTTTCGGTGTCGGTGCGCGGCAGACCGTTGATCGCCGACGTCTCGTTGTCGGTCGCCCCCGGTGAGATGCTGGCCGTGGTGGGTCCCAACGGGGCTGGCAAGACGACGCTGCTGCGGACGTTGTACCGGGCCCTGCGGCCGAGCGCGGGACGGGTGCTGGTTGACGGCGCCGACGTCTGGATGCTGCCCGGCAAATTGGCCGCGCGACGCGTCGCGGCGGTATTGCAGGAAGCCGCAGGCGATTTCGAGCTCACCGTGTTCGACATGGTGGCGATGGGGCGCACACCGTACAAGCGATCGTTCGACTCCGACAGCCGTGAGGACCGCGAAATCATCGGCAGCGCGTTGGCCGCGCTGGATATTGCGGACCTGAGCGGGGCCGGCTACGGCCGGCTGTCCGGAGGACAGAAGCAACGCGTGCTCATCGCTCGCGCGCTGGCCCAACGCACCGAGGTCATCGTGCTCGACGAGCCCACGAACCACCTCGATCTGCGCCACCAGCACGAGGCCCTGGGCCTGCTGCGGGAGTCCGGTGCGACGGTGGTCGCCGCCCTGCACGACCTGAATCTCGCTGCGGCATATTGCGATCGGATCTGTGTGCTTGACGGCGGAGAACTGGTTACCGTCGGAACCCCCGTGGAGGTCCTCACCGTGGATCTACTTGCCGACGTATACGGGGTCGCAGCCCGGATCGCTGTCGATGCCGGAAGGCCTCAGATCACCGTCGTGCCCAAGACGGTGGCGACGTGGTGAACATCGGCACCCAGCTCGGCGAGATCGCCTCGCTCGGCGGGTTCTTCGCCATCACCGTCGGCGGGGATCCGGCCGGCTGGGTTCCGGTGCGACGCTGTTATGACGACGGCTGCGCCGACCTCGTCGCCAAGACCACCGCCGGGTATCGCACGACGGACCTTCGTATCGGTGCCTCCCTGGTTCAGTTCAGCCACGCGTCACGCTTGTGGTCACCGCTGCTGGGGTGTGCGCTGCAGTACGGGGTGCTGCCCGGGCTGGCCGATCTGCAGCGCCGCGGCACCAGTACCGAACTCCGGTTGCCGGAGCCGCTGGGCGAACCTGTCGACGCCGGTACGGAGATGGTGCGGCAGCTGTATCGATCGGTGATCGTCGACCACCTCGAGCCGCTGGCCGCCGGGCTTCGGGTCAAGATGGCGCCGCGGCTGCTCTACGGCAATGCCGCGGCGGCGTTGGTCGCGGCGGCGGCTCAGCTGGCCCGGGCCCGACCGGAACTGCACTACGACGTCCTGGACGTCACCGAATCACTGTTGGCCACCGGCGAATTGGTGGGGACGGGCCACCTGACGGGGTTGACGTTCCGCCGCCGCAGTTGTTGCCTCTACTACCGGGTGCCCGGCGGATCGAACTGCGGAGATTGCGCGCTCAACTGAACGCGGCCAGGGTGATCCCGACTTCGGTCAGGCGCTCACGCACCGCCGTGGCGATCTGCACCGCACCCGGGGAATCACCGTGTACGCAGACGGAATCCACTGTCACCTCGATGGCCGAGCCGTCCAACGCGGTGACCTGGCCGGCGGTGACCATCCGCGCCACCCGCTCGGCGATCTCCGCGGGATCGTGCAGCACCGCGCCAGGTTCGCGCCGCGACACCAAGGTGCCGTCGGGTTGGTAGGCGCGGTCGGCGAACGCCTCGGCGACGGTGCGCAGCCCGCGTTGCTCGGCCTCCTCGAAGAACACCGAATCGGACAGGCCCAGCACTGGCAGGCCGGTGTCGACGGCCGCTACCGCGGCCGCCACCGCGGCGGCCTGGTCCCGGTGGCTGACGATCGTGTTGTACAGCGCACCATGGGGTTTCACGTAGGTCACAGTTGTTCCGGCGGCATGGGCGATGCCCTGCAGCGCGCCGATCTGGTAGATCACGTCGGCGGTCAGGTCCTCGGGCGTGACGTCGATGAAGCGTCTGCCGAATCCGGCCAGGTCCCGGTAGCTGACCTGGGCGCCGACGCGTACACCGCGGTCCGCGGCCGCGCGGCAGGTGCGCAGCAACAGCGCCGGATCCCCGGCATGGAAACCGCAGGCCACGTTGGCACTGGTGACCAGGTCGAGCATGGCCTCGTCGTCACCGAGTTTCCACGCGCCGAAGCTCTCGCCGAGATCGGCGTTGAGGTCGACGGATGCAGCCACCCGACCAGCCTAGGACGACGTCGGGTCCGGCCAGCCGTTCTCCGACACGAATTCGGGCAGCGGGCGTGCGGTGGTCCAGTGCTCGATCTCCAGCACCGGCCGGTCCGGGAACTCGGGCACCGGGCCGAGGCACAGGATCGCCACGGGTTCGGCGTCGGCGGGCATGCCCATCAACCGGGCCAGGGGCAGGGGTTTGAAGATCGACACCCAGCCCATGCCGAGGCCCTCGGCGCGGGCGGCCAGCCACATGTTCTGGATCGCGCAGGACACCGAGGCCAGGTCCATCTGGGGCAGGGTGCGGCGGCCGAAGATGTGCCGGTCGCGGTTCTCGCCGAGGGCAACCACGAACAGCTCGGCGCAATCGAGGATTCCCTCGACCTTCAGGGCCAGGAATTCATCGCCACGGACGCCGAGCGCGTCGGCGGTGTGGATGCGTTCCTCGTCGACGAGGGCGTGGATCTTGCCGCGCAGCGCGTCGTCGGTGATGCGGATGAACCGCCACGGCTGCATGAGGCCGACGCTCGGTGCCGCGTGTGCGGCGTGCAGCAGGCGGCTGAGGACCTCGGGCGCCACCGTGCTGCCGGGGACGAACCGGCGCATATCCCGGCGTTCGGCGATGGCCCGGTAGACGGCGCGACGCTCGTCGGGGCTGAAGGCGTGCTCAGACACGAGTGGAGCTTATGGGCTGGGCGATTCTGCGACCGAACCCCGTCGTGATGTCGAGAATGTTCCGATGACGGACGCTACGGGGGACGGCGGCTACTTTGCGGCCGACTACGAGACGGACGAAGAGCTGGCGCGGCTGCGGGTGCTCGAGTCGCTGTGCGATCCGTGGACGATCCGCTTCCTCGAAACGGTGGGGGTGGCCCCCGGTTGGTCCTGCCTGGAGGTCGGCGCGGGGGCGGGATCGGTGGCGCGTTGGCTGGCCGATCGCGTGGGTCCGTCCGGGCATGTCGTCGCTGCGGATCTGGATCCGCGTTTCCTCGACGACCTACCGGCATTGGGAGTCGAAGTTCGGCGCCTTGATATCACGGTCGACGAAATCGAGTCGGGCCGTTTTGATTTGGTGCACAGCCGGGCGTTGGTGCTGCACCTGGCCGACCCGGTCGGGGCGCTGCGGCGCATGGTTGCGGCGCTGCGGCCGGGAGGTCGGCTCGCAGTCGAGGAACCGGACTACAGCACCACGGCGCCTGTCGACCGGAGCCATCCGCTGGCCGCGGGGTACGCGGAGTACTTGAACGCCCGCACACAGTTCCTCGCCGAGGCGAACGTGATGAACCTGCACTACGGCTCAATGCTGCCGGTGCACGTCGAACAACTCGGACTCACCGGTGTCGTCAACGAGGGCCGGTTGACCGTGGAGCGCGGTGGCAGTCCGCAGGCACTTCTCCTGATGCAGAGCTTCCAACAGGTCGACGACCTGATGGTGGTCGCCGGGGTGCTCCCCGAATCGGCGGTGGCCGCGGCCTGGGCCGCCCTGCAGGATCCGACTTTCGCGTACCGCTCCGCGACGATGCACAAAGTCTGGGGGCGTCGGCCATAGGACCCCGATGTGCAGGCGCTAATGAAAACGGTTATCGTTACTGGGTGATGTGGTCGTGAACCTCAAGCTCTACGCACTGGCGGGCCTGCTGCTCGTCACCCCGCTGGCCGCCTGCGGCTCTGAAGCGACCCAGCCCGAATCGGCAGGCAACTGCGTGACGACACCGGTGAACGTGGTCGTCAGCGTCGACCAGTGGGGCGACATCGTGTCTGCCCTGGGCGGTGACTGTGCCAAGGTGACCACCATAATCGCCGGGTCGTCGGTCGATCCGCACGACTTCGAGCCCTCGCCCGCCGACGCGGCGAAATTCCAAGGCGCCCAACTGGTTGTCGTCAACGGCGGGAACTACGACGCGTGGGCCAACAAACTGGCGATGAGCACCGCGCCGAATGCGGTCGTCGTCTCGGCCGTCGGCCAGTCCGACGAATCACGGGCCAACCCGCACGCCTGGTACAACCCCGCCGCGGTCAGCGGCATCGCCGACACCGTGACCGAGGAGCTCGGTCAAGCGGCTCCCGAGGCACGGGACTACTTCCTCCAGCGTCGCGCCGAGTTCGCCACCGCGCTGCAGCCCTACCAACAGCTGATCGCCGACATCAAGACCAAGGCGCCCGGCAAGCGCTATGCCGCCACCGAAGTGCTGTTCGACGACATGGCGGCCGCGGTCGGCCTGGTCAATCAGACTCCTGCGGGCTTCCAGGCGGCCTCGTCCAACCACACCGACCCGTCACCGGCGGATCTGGACGCATTCCTGCGACTGCTCTCCGATCACGGTGTCGATGTGCTGATCTACAACACCCAGACCGAGGGCTCGGTGCCCAAGCAGATCCGGGCCGCCGCCGAGAGCGCCGGGATTCCGGTTGTCGATGTCACCGAAACGGTGGCGCCCGGAGTGGATTCGTTCGAGGCTTGGCAGGTGAACCAACTGACCGCGCTCGCCAAAGCGCTCGGAGTTCAGTCCTAGTGTCAACGGACGCCCTGCCGCCCGCCCTCGTCTTCGACGACGTCAGCGCCGTGCGCGGGGGCCGGCTGATCTGGTCGGAGGGCACCTTCGAGATCCCGACCGGTGGCATCGTCGCGCTGATCGGTTCCAACGGATCGGGAAAATCCACGATGCTGCAGGTCGTGCTGGGCCTGTTGCCCGCGGCCTCGGGGTCGGTGCGGGTGCTCGGCGGCGAGCCGGGTGAACACAACGATCTGATCGGTTACGTCCCCCAGGACTACGCCGCAGGTGCGGGGGAGGCCATCCGGGCCCGCGGTGCGGTGACCCTCGGGCTCACCGGGCGGCGCTGGGGTTTCACCCGCACCTCGGCCGCCGACCGGGCCCGGGTCGACGAGGCCCTGGCCTGGGTCGAGGCCACCGGGTTCGCGAACATGCGGCTGTCGGAGCTGTCCGGCGGTCAGCGCCAGCGCGTCGCCCTGGCGAATGCCCTTGTCGGACATCCGAAAATGCTGATTCTCGATGAGCCGTTGGCCGCACTCGACCTGCGCAACCAACACGAGATCGTGCAGTTGCTGGCCAGGCTCAACAAGGACCTGGGTGTGACGATTCTCGTTGTCGCGCATGACCTCAACCCACTGCTGAGCGTGCTCGACAGTGCGATCTACCTGCTCGACGGGCACGCACACCACGCCGCCATCGACGAGGTGGTGGACGCCGACCTGCTGACCCACCTCTACGGAACCCAGGTCCAGGTGGCGAACACCCCGATGGGGCAGATGTACATGAGGAGCGTGTGATGTCGGCAGGTCTGGCTGCTGCTGGAACCTTCGCCCAAGGCAACCTGGCACTGGGCTACCAGCACAACTGGTGGCAGATCCTGACGTCGGTATTCATGCGCAACGCGTTGATCGGCGGCACGTTGGTAGCGCTGGCCGCCGGCCTGATCGGCTACTTCGTCATCGTCCGCAACACCGCCTTCGCCGCGCACGCACTGGCCCACATCGGTCTGCCCGGCGCCACCGGCGCGGCGCTGCTGGGGCTTCCGGTCGGATTGGGGCTGGGAGCGTTCTGCGTCGGCGGGGCGCTGGTGATCGGGGCGCTGGGCAACCGGGCTCATGACCGTGAGGTGGCCACCGGCACCATACTGGCGCTGGCTACCGGTTTCGGCCTGTTCTTCAACTCGCTGGCCACCAAGAATTCGTCCACGCTGACCAATGTGTTGTTCGGGAACCTGCTGGCCATCACCCACCAGCAGTTGCTGATGTTCACCGCACTGCTGGTTGTGCTGGCCGCCACGGTCGTGTTCGTCTTCCGCCCACTGCTGTTCGCGTCGGTCAACGCGCAGGTGGCCGAGGCCAAAGGGGTGCCGGTCCGGGCGTTGTCGGTGCTGTTCATGGTCCTGTTGGGGATCGCGGTGACGATGGCCGTGCTGGCCGTGGGCACGCTGCTGCTGTTCGCGCTCGTCGTCACCCCGGCCGCGACGGCGATCATGGTGACGGCCCGGCCGATTCTCGCGATGGCGATCTCAACCGGGATCAGCGTGGCGTCGGTGTGGGCCGGGCTGGCGGTGTCGGCAATCTTCAACATGCCGCCGAGCTTCTTGATCGTCACGATCGCCTGCGGAATCTGGTTGGCGGTGTGGACGGTTGACCGGGTGAGGAATTCGACCATCCACTAGCCTCAGAAAGCATGCCGAGGAGTCCCCACCCGCCGCGGCGGGCCACCCTGGCTTCGTTGGCGGCCGACCTGAAGGTTTCGCGCACCACGATCTCCAACGCGTACAACCGTCCTGACCAGTTGTCCGCCGAGCTTCGCGACCGCATCTTCGATGCGGCCAAGCGGTTGGGCTACGCCGGACCGGATCCGGTGGCCCGCTCCCTGCGTACCCGGCGGGCCGGCGCGGTGGGACTGATCATCACCCAGCCGCTCAACTACTCGTTCAGTGATCCCGCCGCGCTGGATTTCGTTGCCGGACTTGCCGAATCCTGTGAGGCGGTGGGGCAGGGGCTGCTGTTGGTGGCCATCGGACCCAACCGCAGTTTCGAGGACGGTTCGGCGGCCGTGCTCGCCGCCGGTGTCGACGGATTCGTGGTGTATTCGGCCTCCGACGACGATCCGTATCTGTCGGTGGTGCGTCAGCGCCAGTTGCCCGTCGTGGTGGTCGATCAGCCGAAGGACGTTCCCGGGGTCTCGCGGGTCGGCATCGACGATCGCGGCGCGATGCGCCAACTGGCCGAGCACGTGCTGGAACTGGGTCATCAGGACATCGGCCTGCTGACCATGCGGCTGGGCCGGGACTGGACGCACGCCGGCACGAAACCCGCACTGGCAGATCCAGATCGGGTGCTGACCCCGCATTTCCATGTGCAGCGCGAGCGCATCCACGGTGTGTACGACGCGATGACGGCCGCCGGGCTGGCACCGGCGAGGCTGACGGTGGTGGAGAGCTACGACCACCTGCCGACCTCGGGTGGTGCCGCCGCTGAAGTGGCTTTGGAGGCAAATCCCCGCATCACCGCCCTGATGTGTACCGCCGACGTGCTGGCCCTGTCGGCCATGGACTATCTGCGGTCACGTGGCATCTACGTGCCCGGGGAGATGACGGTGACCGGTTTCGACGGGGTGCCCGAAGCGTTGCGCCGCGGCCTGTCCACGGTCGTGCAGTCCAGTGTGACCAAGGGGCGCAGGGCCGGTGAGTTGCTGCACAATCCGCCGCGGGATGGGCTGCCGGTGATCGACGTACTGGAAACCGAGGTCGTGCGCGGCCGGACCTCGGGCCCGCCGGCCTAGTTCGCCGTGCGCACCTGCAGCAGGTATTTCAGTGCGGCCGCAACATCTTCGGGCTCGTCCACCCGGTAACCGGCCAGGGTCTGGCCGGGCCCGACCTTGACGCCGACGTCGCCGTCGCGCAACCGGCGGAACGCCTTCTCGTCGGTGACGTCGTCGCCGAAATAGATCACCGCGGACGCCTCGTGCTCGTCGCGCAGGATGTCGATCGCCTCGCCCTTGTCGGTGGTGATCACGGCGAATTCGAGGACGGCCTTGCCCTCGGTCAGCTCCGCATTCCAGGTCTGCGACGCCGCACGCGCCTGTGCCAGCGCGGAGTCGGCGTCGGCAGGTTCGGCGTTGCGGACGTGCAGGGCCACGCTTGCCGGTTTGAATTCGACGGTCACCCCGGGCCGGGCACCGGCGATCGCGGTGAGCTCGGCGGCGATCTGATCGAGCAGGGCGCGATCGATGGGGTGGGCGAATCCGGAGTCGAACTCGGCGCCGTGGCTGCCGACGAGGTGCACGGCCGTCGGCATGCCCGACAGATCCCGCAGCACGTCGAGTGCCCGCCCCGAGATCAGGGCGGTCGCGGTGCCGGGACACTTAGAGAGCTGGGTCAGTGCTTCAACCCCGTCGCGCAGTGGGCGCGCGTCGGCCGGGTTGTTCACGATCGGGGCGAGGGTGCCGTCGAAATCGGAGGTGATCAGCAGCCTGGGTATGCGTGCGGCCCGGGCCAGTGCGTCCTGGAGTTCGACGGGAAGGGTCACCCGTCAGATCTTAGGTTTGTCCTCGGCGCCGATCAGCAGCCGCACGGCCAGGTCCAGTCGCTTGCTGACGTCGGTGGCCGAGGCCCGCCGGGTCAGCCAGGCCAGCAGGTTCGACAGCCACACGTCCGAGATGACCCGGGCGATGTGGTACTGGTCCTCGGTCGGCTCGCCGTCGCTCATCGCGCGGGCGAACATCGAGTCCATCAGCTTGCCGACGTGGTCGACCTCGCCCGCGGCAGAGGCGTCGGCGAAGACGAAGGCCCGCGTCATGGCCTCGGTGAGCAGGGGATTGCGCTGCATGGCCCGGTTCAGCTTGCCGACCATGAAGCTCAGCCGCTGGTAGGGGGTCCCGCCGGCGAGGGCGGCCCGGTCGGTCTTGGCGTCGATGCGTTCGAACTCGCGGCCGAGGGCGGACACCAGTAGGTGGACCTTGGACGGAAAGTAGCGGTAGAGCGTGCCAACGGCGACATCGGCCCGTTCGGCCACGGCCCGCATCTGGACGGCTTCGTAGCCGCCCTTGGAGGCGATGGCCAGGGTGGCGTCCAGGATGCGCTTGCGGCGCTCCCGCTGAGCTTCTGAACCGAGTTCGGATTCGGCGAGGACTGCCACGTTCAGGACCTCACGCGGTCGGGTGTCCGAGCCGGATGATTCGCTGCCTGCCTGCTGTGGTGCGCTGGACATGCTGTCTGCGGCCCCCTCTCGTCGCGTACCTCGTAAAAAACGATACGCACGGCGATCTCCTTCTACGCACCTCCGCGCCGTCAAACACACGGACGTGTCCTGCTGTTATGCGGGTCGACTTGACGGTCGAACACTGTCACCATTAGAACACGTTCTAGTGGGAAGCACGGACTTCTCGCGTGAGGGGCTAGGAGGTCCACCATGGCCGGCGCATCTGCCACCATCACCGACGAGCAGTTTGCCGCCCGCGACCTGGTAAGGAGCTGGGCTGCCGCAACCGACACCGCCACGGCGGTCCGATCCGGTGAAGATGATGCCGATGCCTGGCGCAGGCCGTTTCAGGGTCTCGCCGAACTAGGGATCTTCAGCGTTGCTGTACCCGAGGAGAAGGGTGGGGCCGGCGGCACGGTCGAGGACCTCTGCGCGATGGTCGACGAGGCCGCCGCCGCGCTGGTGCCCGGTCCGGTAGCCACCACGGCGCTGGCCACCCTGATCGTCACCGATGAGGCCGTGCTGGAGGCACTGGTGTCGGGCGAGCGCACTGCAGGCGCGGCGCTGAGCGCCGACCTGACGCTGTCCGGCGGCCCCGAATCCGGCACGGTGTCGGGCACCGCCGAGTACGTCCGGGGCGCGGATGCGGCCGGCGTGCTGTTGCTGCCTGCCGGGGATCGCGTGGTGCTGGTCGACGCGAGTGCCGCAGGCGTGAGCATCGAACTGCTCACCGCCACCGATTTCTCGCTGCCGCTGGCCCGGGTCGTGCTCGATTCCACGCCCGCACAGGTGCTCGAGGTCTCGCCGCAGCGGTTCGCCGACATCACCGCGGCCGTGCTGGCCGCCGAGGCCGCCGGGCTGGCCCGCTGGACCCTGCAGACCGCCACCGAGTACGCCAAGGTGCGCGAGCAGTTCGGTAAGCCGATCGGTTCCTTCCAGGCCGTCAAGCACATGTGTGCCGAGATGCTGCTGCGCTCGGAGCAGATCTCGGTGTCGGCGGCCGATGCGGCGCGTGCGGTGTCGGAGTCCGATGATTCCCAGCTGTCGATCGCTGCCGCGGTGGCGGCCGCCGCAGGCATAGACGCGGCCGAGGCCAACGCCAAGGACTGCATCCAGGTGCTCGGTGGTATCGGTATCACCTGGGAACACGAGGCGCATCTGTATCTGCGTCGCGCGTACGGGATTTCGCATGCCCTAGGTGGGCGGCGTCGGTGGATCCGCCGGGTCTCCGCACTGACCCAGCAGGGTGTGCGTCGCGAACTTCGGATCGATCTGGAGTCGGTGGCCGAGCTGCGCCCGGAGATCAGTGCCGCGGTGGCCGAGGTGGCCGCGCTGGCGGTGGAAAAGCGGCAGGTGGCCCTCGCCGAGTCCGGTCTGTTGGCCCCGCACTGGCCACGTCCCTACGGTCGCAACGCAACTCCCGCCGAGCAGCTGCTGATCGATCAGGAGCTCGCCGCGGCCGAGGTGGTGCGCCCGGATCTGGTGATCGGGTGGTGGGCCGTGCCGACCATCCTGGACCACGGCAGCGCCGCACAGATCGACCAGTTCGTGCCGGGCACCCTGCGCGGTGACCTGGCCTGGTGCCAGCTGTTCTCCGAGCCGGGGGCCGGGTCCGACCTGGCTGCCCTGCGCATGAAAGCTGTTCGCGCCGAAGGCCCGAACGGTGAGCCCGGCTGGAAGCTGACCGGACAGAAGGTGTGGACCTCGGCGGCGCAGAAGGCGCACTGGGGTGTGTGCCTGGCGCGCACCGACCCCGACGCCCCGAAACACAAGGGCATCACCTACTTCCTGATCGATATGAAGACACCGGGCATCGACATTCGCCCGCTGCGCGAGATCACCGGTGACGAGCTGTTCAACGAGGTGTTCTTCGACGACGTGTTCGTGCCCGACGAGATGGTGGTGGGCACCGTCAACGACGGCTGGCGGCTGGCCCGCACCACGCTGGCCAACGAGCGGGTGGCGATGGCAGGCGGGACGGCGCTGGGCAATCCGATGGAGGAGTTGCTGCGGTCCCTCGGCGCGCAGCCGGATGTGGACCCGGCCGATCTGGACCGCCTCGGTGGGTTGATCCTGACCGCTCAGGTGGGCTCACTGCTGGACCAGCGGATCGCGCAGTTGGCAGTCAGCGGCCAGGACACCGGCGCCCAGGCCAGCGCGCGCAAGCTGATCGGCGTGCGTTATCGCCAGACTCTGTCGGAGTTCCGGCTGGAACTGTCCGACGGCGGGGGTGCGGTGCGCAACCGCGAGGTGCACGACTTCCTCAACACCCGCTGCCTGACGATTGCCGGCGGCACCGAGCAGATCCTGCTGACCGTCGCCGGTGAGCGCTTGCTCGGCCTGCCGCGGTAAGACTTTTCCCGGCGAGCAGACGCGAAAGTACCCGTGAATTGTCATTTTCGGGTACCTACGCGTCTGCTCGCCAGAGCTAGTGACCCCGTAGGTAGCCCGCCAGCATCGTGACGATGCTGTCCTCGAGCTGCTCGGATTCGGCGGGCTTCTCGCAGGCCAGCAGTCGGTGGGTCAGCGACTCGACGGTCGCGACCACCATGCGTGCCGCGAATGCGGTGTCGGCAACCGTCACGTCGGAATGGCTGTCCAGCAAGGCCTTTGCCGCGCTCACGGCATCTTCCTCGGTGCGGTGTAACCGGTTCAGCAGGGCTGGTGAGCGCGGAGCTTCCTCGAACAGCACGCGGTGCAGACGGGTGTCGTCGCGGTGGTTGTCGATGCTCGCCCGGACGAACAGGCGGAGCAGGTCTTCGAGTGACTCGGGCAGCCCTCCGGCCGTGCGCTCGCGCAGTAGTGCCGCCCCGGCGTCGACATGGGCGTCGGTGAGCGCCGAGAGGATCGCGTCCTTGTTCGGGAAGTACTGGTACAGCGAGCCGATCGACAGATCCGCTGCTTCGGCGATGCGGTTGGTGGTGCCCGCCGTGTACCCGTACTCGGCGAAAATGCGAGCCGCCGCGTCGAGGATGGCCTGTCGAGTCTCCACGGCGCGTTGCTGTCTGGGCTGCTTACGGGGACGAAACCGGTCGGTCGGGGTCATCGTCGCCTCCGCACGAAAAGCGAGTAGTCAGGCGCCGCGCGGCTCTCGAAAATTGGTGACATGCAGCGCATCCATGTTGAGACGATTCTGCCCGCCGACACCGAACGAGTGTGGCAGGCCATGCAACAGGTCCCGACGTTTCTCTACGTCTGCCGCGGCCTGTTCGGCGTGCCCGCTCTGGCCGGACGCACCGAACCGTTCCGGGTTGGGGACCGGGGTGCTGGTTGGCTGTTCGCCTTCCACGTGATCCCGGCCTACCGGCACACCATCGAGGTTCGCGATGTCGACGACACCACCCGCACGATCCGCACCCACGAATACGGCGGGGTGCTGCGGACCTGGGATCACACCCTGCACGTCGAACCGGTCGACGATCGGTCGTGCCGGTACAGCGACACCGTCGAGATCGACGCCGGCCGGCTCACGCCCGTGGTGGTGGCGCTGGCCCGCGGGATCTACGCCTACCGGCACCGCCGGTGGCGCAGACTCGTGGACAAGCACATGTCAGAGCAGGGCGCGTGAGCGCCGGTCAGAATCCCGTCTGCGCGCAGGCCGGGGGAGTGGCGAGGTTCACTCCGCCCCAGACCACGTGGATGTCCGAGCAGATGATGAAGCTGTCCGCGGTGTTCGGCTGTCCGGTCTGCCACTTGGTGGGTGTCGATACGCCCTCGATGCTGAAGCGTTCGATCGGCCCGCCACCGAAGTAGGTCGCCGAGATCTCGACCTTGTTGACCGACCGGTACAACTTCGACAGCACGTTGTCGTGGTTGGAGCCCTTGATCTCCCGCGGCATCCCGGCCGGCGCGCTGTAGGACGCTTCCTGCCAGGTGTCCTTGTTGGAGCTGCGCAGGGTGATGGTCTGACGTGCCCACGCATCACCGGGGAATCCGATGGGACCGTCCGGCGTCAGCAGGTTGGCCGATGTGTTGAACGTGCACTGCGTACCCGCGCAGTTCGCGCTGACGTGCATCTCGATCGTGCCCTGGGGGCTCGGGATCGAGCTGACGGCCGAGTTGGCGGCGGCCGAGGCCGACGCGGGGAACGCCAGCGCAGCCGCGGTCAGCACCGCTGCCGTGCTCGCTGCGGAAAGCCTATTGATCGTCATCGTCAAGAAAGGTATCCGCTCGTTACTCGTCGTAGGTGACTTCGACTGAATCCGACACCGGTCTGGCCTGACAACCCAGGATCAGGCCCTCATCCAGATCGGACGGTTCGAGTACGTCGTTGATCTTCATCTCGACGTCCCCGGACTTCTTGAGCACCGCACAGGCGCCGCAATGACCTTCGCGGCAGGAGAACGGGGCGTCCAGGCCCTTGTCCAGCAGGACGTCGAGCAGCGTGGCCGACCGTGGCCAACGGACCTCATGAGTGGCGCCGTCCAGGGTGACGATCGCGGTCGCGGGGCCCTCGTCACTGTCGTCCTCTTCGATCACCACGGCGGCGAACGGGTCGGAATCCAGTGATTTGAACACCTCGATGTGGATGCGGTCGTCGGCGGCGCCGACCTGCTTCAGCGCCTGCTCGGCTCCCGCCATGAACGGTCCGGGCCCGCAGATGAAGGCCTCGCGTGCGGCGAAGGGCGCGATGAGCCCGGCCAGTGCGGCGGGGCTGGGGAGACCCTGCACGGTCTCCAGCCAGTGCACGACGGTGAACCGGTCGGGGTACTTGGCGGTCAGTTCACGCAGGGTGGCGCCGAAGATGACGGAGTTCTCGTCGCGGTTGGCGTAGACGAGGACGACGTTGCCGGTGCCCTCGGCGAGCGCGGACTTGCAGATCGCCATCATCGGGGTGATGCCGCTGCCGGCCGCCAGGAGCAGGAAGTCGGCATTGAGGTCGCGCGGGACAAATGTGCCCGACGGAGCGAGCACGTGCATCTTCATGCCGGCATGTGCGTTGTCGCACAGCCAGTTCGATGCATAGCCGTCGGCGGTCCGCTTGACCGTGACGGTCAGCTGATCGTCGGTCACCGGCGAGCTGGACAGCGAATAGCAACGGGCTACCGAGCCCGTGCGATCGCTCGGCACCCGCAGGGTCAGGAACTGGCCCGGGGTGTAGCGCAACCGGTCGGCCGGGATCTCGGCACCGTCAGGTACCGAGAACACAATCGACCGCGCGTCGGCTGTCTCCTCGATGACCGCGCTGACCTGCAGTTCGAGCACATGGCTACCCAGTGGCTCATCGGTCACGGCTGGCCCCTCTCTTCACTCATAACTAGAACAGGTTACAAAAACGTACTTGCCCAGGTCCAGCCCTGCATTGCCAGGCCCTACTCGACACAAATCGTAACGTGTTCTAATCTCTGTCTAGGCGGTCAGCTCGCGCTTATCGCAGTCCGATTCTTGGGAGGCATTTCCGTGACATCCATTGAACAGCGTGACGTGCAGGCAGTTCTGGCCGGCATCGACGAACTGCTGCCGACGCTGCGTGAGCGCGCTCAGGAAACCGAGGATCTGCGCAAGCTGCCCGACGCGAACGTGAAGGCGCTGGAGGACATCGGTTTCTTCAAGCTGCTGCAGCCCGAGCAGTGGGGTGGCCTGCAGTGCGACCCGACGGTTTTCTACGAGGCGGTCCGGCGCCTGGCCAGCGCGTGCGGTTCCACCGGTTGGGTGGCCGGCATCATCGGCGTCCACAACTGGCACCTGGCCCTGTTCGATCAGCAGGCCCAGGAAGATGTCTGGGGTGAGGACACCGCGGTGCGGATCTCCTCGTCCTACGCCCCGATGGGTGCCGGTGTGGTGACCGAGACCGGTGACGGCTACATCGTCAACGGCTCCTGGAACTGGTCTTCGGGTTGCGATCACGCCACTTGGGCCTTCCTCGGCGGCCCGGTGATCAAGGACGGCCGCCCGGTGGACTTCGGCAGCTTCCTGATCCCGCGCACCGATTACGAGATCGACGATGTGTGGAACGTCGTCGGCCTGCGCGGCACCGGCAGCAACACCGTCGTGGTCAAGGACGTGTTCGTGCCCAAGCATCGCTTCCTGTCCTACAAGGCGATGAACGACGGCACCGCCGGCGGCTACCAGACCAACACCGCCCCGGTGTACAAGATGCCGTGGGGCACCATCCATCCCACCACCATCTCCGCGCCCATCGTCGGCATGTCCTACGGCGCCTACGACGCCCACGTCGAGCACCAGGGCAAGCGGGTCCGCGCGGCATTCGCCGGTGAGAAGGCCAAGGACGATCCGTTCGCCAAGATCCGGATCGCCGAGGCCGCCAGCGACATCGACGCCGCCTGGCGTCAGCTGTCGGGCAACGTCGCCGACGAGTACGCCCTGCTGGTCGCCGGTGAGGAGATCCCGTTCGAGCTGCGGGCCCGCGCCCGTCGCGATCAGGTGCGTGCCACCGGCCGTGCGATCGCCTCGATCGACCGGCTCTTCGAGGCCTCGGGTGCCACCGCGCTGTCCAATGATGCTCCGGTGCAGCGGTTCTGGCGTGACGCCCACGCCGGTCGGGTTCACGCGGCCAACGATCCCGAGCGTGCCTACCTGATCTTCGGCAACAACGAGTTCGGCCTGCCCCCGGCCGACACCATGGTCTGATACATGACTGCCACTCAAGAGATCACGTTCGAATCCACCTCGAGGTACGCCCAGGTCAGAGATGACATGCGGCTGCACTACCACGAGGCCGGTGACCCGAATGCCCAGACCATCGTGCTGTTGCACGGCGGTGGTCCCGGTGCCTCGAGCTGGTCGAACTTCGGCCGCAACATCGCGGTGCTGGCCGAGCACTACCACGTGCTCGCGGTCGATCAGCCCGGCTACGGGCACTCCGACAAACACACCGAGCACGAGCAGTACAACCGCTACAGCGCCAAGGCGCTGCTGGGGTTGTTCGACCACCTCGGTCTGCAGGGCCGGATCCCGCTGCTGGGCAACTCGCTCGGCGGCGGTACCGCGGTGCGCTTCGCGTTGGACTACCCGGACCGTGCGGGCAAGCTGATCCTGATGGGCCCGGGCGGCCTGAGCGTCAACCTGTTCGCACCGGATCCGACCGAGGGTGTTAAGGCGCTCGCCAAGTTCAACTTCGAACCGACGCGGGAGAACCTCGAAACCTTCATCCGGATCATGGTGTTCGACCAGAAGCTGGTCACCCCGGAACTGGTCGATGAGCGGTTCGCCATTGCCAGCACGCCCGAATCGCTGGCTGCCACCCGCGCGATGGGTAAGTCGTTCGCCGGTGCGGACTTCGAACTCGGCATGATGTGGCGCGAGGTCTACAAGCTGCGCCAGCCGGTGCTGCTCATCTGGGGCCGTGAGGACCGGGTCAATCCGCTCGACGGCGCGCTGGTCGCGCTCAAGCAGATTCCGCGGGTCCAGCTGCACGTCTTCGGGCAGTGTGGACACTGGGCTCAGGTCGAGAAGTTCGACGAGTTCAACAAGCTCACCATCGATTTCCTGGGAGGCTGACCGATGAGCATCAAGGCACTCGGCTACATGCGCATCGAGGCCACCGACGTGGCCGCCTGGCGCGAATTCGGGCTGAAGGTTCTGGGCATGGTCGAGGGTGAGGGTGCCATCCCCGGTGCGCTCTATCTGCGGATGGACGACTTCGCGGCCCGTCTGGTGATCGTGCCCGGCGACCGTGACCGGCTGCTGATCTCGGGCTGGGAGGTTGCCGACGCACCGGCGCTTCAGGGTCTGCGCGAGACGCTGTCC
Source organism: Mycolicibacterium lutetiense (assembly GCF_017876775.1). NCBI lineage: Bacteria > Bacillati > Actinomycetota > Actinomycetes > Mycobacteriales > Mycobacteriaceae > Mycobacterium > Mycolicibacterium lutetiense. The sequence continues at coordinate 4,023,903 of NZ_JAGIOP010000002.1, forward strand.
AAGGCGGGCGTCGACTTCGTCGAGGGCACCAAGGACGAGATCCGCGAGCGTCGGGTCGAGGGCCTGATCCGGTTCTCCGATCCCGCGGGCAATGTCCTCGAGGCGTTCTACGGCGCCCAGTACCTGGGCCGCCGATTCGTCAGCCCGTACGGCCACAAGTTCGTCACCTCCGAGCAGGGTCTCGGGCACGTCGTGTTGACCTGCGACGACGACGCCGCAGCACAGGCGTTTTACCAGGATGTGCTGGGCTTCAAGCTGCGCGACTCGATGCAGCTGCCGCCGCAGTTGGCGGGTCGTCCGGCCGACGGGGATCCGGTCTGGCTGCGCTTCTACGGCTGCAACCCGCGCCACCATGCGCTGGCTTTCATGCCGATGCCCAACCCGACCGGCATCGTGCACCTGATGGTCGAGGTGGAGAACTCCGACGACGTCGGCCTGTGCCTGGATCGCGCGCAGCGCCGCCAGGTGAAGATGTCGGCGACACTGGGCCGGCACATCAACGACAAGATGCTGTCCTTCTACATGAAGACCCCGGGTGGGTTCGACATGGAATTCGGTTGTGAGGGACTGGAAGTCGAGGATGAGAGCTGGATCGCCCGCGAGAGCGTGGGGATCAGCCTCTGGGGCCACGACTTCTCCGTGGGCTTCAAGTGACGGTGATTTTCAAGTGACGGAAGCTCAGTCGCTCGACCCGCGCACGTTCCGAAATGTGCTCGGCCAGTTCTGTACTGGCGTCACGGTGATCACCACCCTGCACGATGACGCGCCGGTCGGCTTTGCCTGCCAATCGTTCGCGGCGCTGTCGCTCGACCCGCCGTTGGTGTTGTTCTGCCCCACCAAGCAGTCGCGGGCGTGGCAGGCAATCGAGGCCAGCGGAAAATTCTGCGTGAACATGCTGCACGAGAATCAGCAGCACGTGTCCGCGCAGTTCGGCTCCAAGGCGCCGGATAAGTTCGCTGGAATCGATTGGACGCCATCGGAACTCGGCTCGCCGGTTATCGACGGCAGCCTCGCCCACATCGACTGCAATGTGCATTCCGTACACGACGGCGGGGATCACTTCGTGGTGTTCGGTGCGGTGCACTCGTTGTCCGAGGTTCCCAAGCGCAAGCCTCGGCCGCTGCTGTTCTACCGTGGCGAGTACACCGGGATCGAGCCGGACAAGAACACCCCGGCGCAATGGCGTGATGATTTGGACGCATTCCTCACCGCCACCACGCCTGATACCTGGCTCTGACTTTTCGTCGTTGACACAGACTGGGCCCCCTCCCACGGGAGGGGGCCCAGTCTGTTTTTGCGGCACCGGTTCGCGTGTATTGACGCGCGGGGTAGTCAGGGTAGGCATACCTATTGATATTTAGGAAAACCTAAGCTAATTTTTGGTCGTTCCACAGTCAACTATCAGCTTTTAGGGAGTTTTTGTGCACTATCCCGCCCTTTCCTCCGGTGAAACCCCGGCGGTCAGTCGCAAGGACAAGTTCCTTCTCGCCGGTGTCGCAATGGTCAGCGCCGGCGCCATCGCGGTGACCCCCGTCGCCCAGAACGCGACCGTCATTCAGCAGGCGAAATCCCTTGCCTACGAGCTGACGGCCGTGATGGACGCCACTGCCTCGCCGACCGTCATCTACGGAGCACTGGCCAACAACACCTTCACCAACCTCAGCGGACTGGGCGCTGCGCTCGCCGCCAATCCGGCCCCGTTGCTGAGCCAGGTGCTGGAGAACCAGCTGGGCTACGCGGCGAAGTTCGGCGCGGCGTTCGAGGCTGTTCCGGCCTCGCTGAAGACGTGGTACGAGGGCCCCAAGGGCAAGGTGATGCTGGAGAAAGCGCAGGCCCACCTGATGGCCGGCGAGATCGGTGACGCGTACGAGTGGTTCAACCACTCCATGCTGTACGCGTTCCAGGGCGCCTTCGGCCCGTTGATCGCCCCCGGATTCATCCTTTCGGGCATCCCGCGCGGCGGGACCGAGTACCTGACCGGAATTCCGGAGCAGATCGCCCAGAACTTCACGAATCTGATTGGCGCGACCTTCACCTCGAGCGTGCTCGTCAGCGGTGTGTTCCAGGGTGCGTTCGGCGCGGTCAGCGGCACGATGTTCGAGCTCTCCCGAGTCAGTGAGGCGTTCTCCACGCGGGTGGCCGCCCAGGACATTCAGGGCGCCGTCAACGTCCTGGCGAACACGCCCGGCGTGTTGGCCAACGCCTTCCTCAACGGATTCGACTATGCCGACGCCAATGAGGAGGGTGCCGGCGGCGTCACCGAGTGGCCGGGCCTGATCAGGTTCGCCGTCCCCGGCCAGGCCGGACCGGGCGTCAAGGTCGTCGGCGGATTGCTGCAGAGTCTGTTCGTGGACATCCCCGCGAAACTTGCCGCGGCCATCGACAACACCCCCGAAGCTGCCTCGGCAGCCGGGCTGACCGTCGCTTCGGCTCAGCGGGTTGCGGCTGACCTGAGTGGTTCGGCTCCTGCGGCCCTGCCCGAGTCTGCTGTTGAGGTCACTGTGGTGGAGGTTCCGAAGGTTGAGGCGCCGGCCGTCGAGGCCGTGAAGGTTCACGCCCCGGTTGCCGCATCCCTGAAGGTTGAGGCCCCGGCTGTCGAGGCCGTGAAGGTCGAGACCCCGAAGGCTGAGACGGCGAAGGTCGAGACCCCGAGCGTCGCTGCCGTTCCGGCCGCGACGGATGAGGCTGCTGCCGACTCCGGCTCCGTTTCCGGGTCGGCAACTGGCACGTCGGCCAATGCCGATGCCGATGGCGAGACCAAGGCAAAGGGCAAGACCAAGGTCACGGACCGGATCAAGGCCAAGGTCAGCGAGGCCAAGGAGGCCAGGCAGGCGAAGGCGAAGGAAGCCAAGGAAGCGAAGGCCACCGCGAAGGAAGCCAAGGCCAAGGCAACCAAGGCCAAGGGGGCCAAGGGCGGCGACGCCGGCAAGTCCAACGAGTCCAAGGGGAACTCGGGCTCTGATTCCTAGTAGGTAGCACGGTGTGTAGCTGGGCCCCATCCGTCAGGGTGGGGCCCAGTTTCGTTGGTGCCGCTGCCCCGCCCGCCGCTTTCTGCACCTGGGCTGCTCGCCGGCGGGGGCTACGACCCCACGGTGGAGATCGGGGCGCGCGGTGGGAAGCGTTCCAAAGCTGACCAGTTGATCAAACTAGCCCTTGACGAACGTGTTGTGTCCTGCCAAAATTTGATCAATCGATCAAAACAGCGGCGAGAGGACACACATGACTGGTCGGGTAGAGGGCAAGGTCGCCTTCGTTACCGGTGCGGCGCGCGGACAGGGACGCAGCCATGCGCTGCGATTGGCCCAAGAGGGTGCAGACATCATCGCGGTCGACGTCTGCGCCCCGGTCACCGACACAACTGCGATTCCGGCGTCCACCCCGGACGACCTTGCCGAGACAGCGGATCTGGTCAAGGGCCTCAACCGTCGCATCGTCACCGCCGAGGTCGATGTGCGGGACTTCGACGCGCTCAAGGGGGCGGTTGACAGTGGCGTCGAGCAGCTTGGCCGGCTCGACATCGTGGTGGCCAATGCCGGCATCGGCAACGGTGGCGACCTCCTGCACAAGACCAAGGAGTCCGACTGGGACGACATGATCGGCGTCAATCTGTCCGGCGTCTGGAAGTCTGTGAAAGCCGCAGTGCCACACATTCTTTCCGGTGGTCGTGGCGGTTCGATCATCCTGACCAGCTCGGTCGGCGGGCTCAAGGCGTATCCGCATACCGGCCACTACATCGCGGCCAAGCACGGTGTGATCGGTCTGATGCGCAGCTTTGCGGTGGAGTTGGGTCAGGATTCGATTCGGGTGAACTCGGTGTGTCCGACGAACGTGAACACCCCGATGTTCATGAACGAGGGCACGATGAAGCTGTTCCGTCCCGACCTGGAGAATCCGGGTCCCGACGACATGGCGGTGGTCGCCCAACTGATGCACGTGCTTCCGGTCGGCTGGGTGGAACCCGTCGACATCAGTAACGCGGTGCTGTTCCTGGCCTCCGACGAGGCCCGCTACATCACCGGCCTGCCGGTGACCGTGGACGCGGGCAGCATGCTCAAGTAGCCGCCTGGCCGGTGCCGAACCGGCGCAGGAACCGCTCGACGAAGGCGCGGAACTCGGTGTGGCCCTCGGTCACGCCGACCGCCTCTTCATTGCACAGGCTGCGGGCGGACTGGGTGAGCAGCATCGACATCACGACGGGCGGGAACTCTTCCATGTCCACGCCGTGGGCGCGCAGTACGCCGGCCATGGCCGCGGCCTCGATATCGCGGACCCGCTCGGAGTAGGCCTTGAGTTCGACACCGATCGCCTTGCGGTGATTGGCCAGTGCCATGAACTCGGTGTTGAGCCCGGTCACCCGCGAGTCGGAGTTGATCAGCCACAGGGCCCGGAGCGGGTCGTCGGTGGTGATGGCCTCGCGCAGCCGGGCCAGTGCCGCGTCGGCACCGCTGCGCAGCACCGAGACGAACAGGTCGTCGAGGGTGTCGAAGTAGTAGTAGACCAGCGCCGAGCGCACACCGGCCACGGCCGCGATCCGCCGGGTGGTGGCCGCGGCGTATCCCTCGTCCCGGATGACCTGGGCGGTTGCCTCGATCAGGCGTTTGCGGGTGCTCGCGTCCTTGTTCTTGGCCGCACGTGCGGCCGGCATCAGCGCAGCCTCCGAAAACCATTGCCCGACAGCAGATGTTTCGGCCCGGACGATTTCCTTGACCGCCGAACGTCGGGGGTGGTAAGCATGAGCCATCCTAACGGTTTGATCGATTGATCAAATTCAGAACTGAGGAAACAGATGCCCGAAGACGTGAGCATGACCCGGGTCCGGTTGGACGCCGACCTGTGCGAGGGCCATGCGTTGTGCATCCAACTCGCCCCTGAGGTGTTCGACCTGTCCGACGACGAGGTCGCCAGCGCTGCCCAGGCAGACGGACAGTGGGATCAAGGTACCTGGGACAACGTCAAATCCGCCGTAGACGCCTGCCCGCGTCAGGCGATCAGCCTGCTCAACATCAGCACGAAAGGCCTTTGAGCCATGACCGATTTCGCTTCCGTCGACTACTTCGCCGACCCGGCCGTCGCCCAGGACCCGTACGAGTACTACGAATATCTGCGTAGCAACGGGCCGGTGTTCGCCGAACCACATCACGGTGTGGTGGCGGTGACCGGCTACCAGGAAGTCATGGCGGCCTTCAAAGATCATGGGTCGTTCTCGGCCGTGAACGCGATCGGTGGCCTGTTCCCGCCGCTGCCCTTCGAGCCCGAGGGTGACGACATCAGCGAACAGATCGAGGCGCACCGCCATCTGTTCCCGATCCACGAGCACATGGTGGTGATGGACCCGCCGCAGCATGAGCGGGCGCGCTCGCTGCTGAGCAAGCTGCTGACGCCGCGCCGGCTCAAGGAGAACGAAGACTACATGTGGCAGCTGGTCGATCATCAGATCGACCAGCTCATCGACCCCTCTGGTGCGGCTGGCAAATGCGAGTTCCTCTCGGAGTACGCCAAACCGTTCGCCACTTCGGCGATCATCGACCTACTGGGCGTTCCCGAGGAGGATCGCCCCGAATTCCTTGCCGCACTTGGTGCCGAGCGGCCCGAGGGCAACCGGGTGGGAGCACTCGACGGTGAGCCGGTGGGCCTCGACCCCCTGCAGTACCTCGACGACAAATTCGCCGGATACCTCGCCGAGCGCCGACGCGAGCCGCGTGGTGATGTGCTCTCCGGCATGGCTACCGCCACCTATCCCGACGGCTCGACACCGGAACTGTTGGAGGTCGTCAAGCCAGCCACGTTCCTGTTCGCCGCCGGGCAGGAGACCGTCACCAAGCTGCTCACCGCCGCGGTGCAGACCCTCGGGGACAACCCCGAATACCAGCAGATGCTGCGGGAGAACCCGGACGGTATCCCGACTTTCATCGAGGAAGCGCTGCGGATGCATTCACCGACCAAGATCGATTTCCGGCTGGTCCGTAAGACCACCACGCTCGGCGGCGTTCATCTGAAGGCCGGGACCATCGTGATGCTGTGCCTGGGCGCGGCCAACCGCGATCCCCGCAAGTTCGACGATCCCCAGGCGTTCCGTCCGGACCGCAAGAATGTCCGCGAGCACATCGCCTTCGGTCGCGGCATTCACACGTGTGCCGGTGCACCACTGGCGCGGGTGGAAGGCCAGATCACCGTCCGCCGCCTGCTGGATCGCATGCGTGACATCACCGTCGACGAGTCGGCACACGGCCCGGCCGGGCAGCGGAACTACGCCTACGAGCCGACGTTCCTGTTGCGGGGTCTCACCGAACTGAACATCACCTTCACGCCGGCCTGATCCTTCAGCGAGCAGACACTTACGCCCCCGAAATTACTTCGGGGGCGTAAGTTTTTGTTCGCGCCGGGAAATCAACGCACGGCGATCCGGATGTTCTTCACCTGCTGGAACTCGTTGAGTCCCTCGATGCCGCCGGTGCGGCCCGAGCCGCTCTGCTTGTATCCGCCGTAAGGGCCCTGCGGGGAGATGTCGCTGAACTGGTTGATCCACACCGACCCGGATTCCAGCCGGCGGGCCACGCGATGCGCGCGGTTCAGATCCGTCGTCTGGACGAAGGCGTTCAAACCGTACGGGGTGTCGTTGGCGATCCGCACCGCGTCCTCTTCGTCGCTGAACCGCATCACCGACACCACCGGCCCGAAGGTCTCCAGCTGCGCGAGTTCGGAGGTGTTGTCCACGCCGCCGAACACGGTCGGCTCGATGTAGTAGCCATCGGAGAGATCACCACCGATTCGCTTGCCGCCCAGCAGCAGTTGACCGGCGCCGCTGGATACCGCGGTATCGACCGCGGCCAGGATCCGGTCGGCGGCTCCCTGGCTGACACCGGGCCGAACGTGGTCGTGGGATCCATCGGGTCACCGACGCGGGCCGCGCCGACGACGCCGAGGAACTTCTCCAGGAACTCGTCGTAGACGGCATCGTGGACGAGTATCCGGCTCGCGCATGCGCAGCTCTGTCCCGACTGCATGAGCGGGCCCTGATGTGCCGACAGCGTGGCAGCGAGGTCGAGATCGGCGTCGGCGAAGATGAGGTTGGCCGATTTGCCGCCCAGCTCGGTGACCACCGGGGTGAGATTCGTTGCGGCGGCTTGTAATACCTTGCGCGCGGTCGCGCCGCCGCCGGTGAACGCGATCTTGCCGATGCCGGGATGACGGACCAGGGCGTCGCCGCCCTCGGCGTCAGCGGGGGCAACGGTCACCAGCCCGTCGGGTAGTCCCGCCTCGAGACACAGCTCGCCGAAGCGCAGTGCGGCGAACGGCGCGAGCTCCGAGGGTTTGAGCACGACGGCATTGCCCGCGGCCAGGGCGGGCGCGACACACGAGCCGGTGACGACCAGGGCGCCGTTCCAGGGGGTGATGACGCCGACGACACCGTACGGCTCGCGCTCGACGAGGTTGATGTCGAACGACCCGTTGACGGGAGTCGTCACCCCGTGCGGCTTGTCGGCATAGCCCGCGTAGTGCCGCAGGAACCGCTCGAGAAGCATTGCGGTGCCGGCGAACGCGATCGGCACCGCGTAGTCGGCCACGTTGAGTTCGGCGAGCTCGTCGAGGTGCGCGTGCACCACGTCGGCCAGGCCGATCAGCAGGTCACGGCGGCGGTCGACGGTCAGCGAGACCCATTCCCGCTGCGCTTTCGTCGCAGCCTGGACCGCGTCGTCGATCTCGGCGGCACCGGCCAGGTCGACGGTCCCATTCGGCCGGCCGGTCGCCGGGTAGATGTGCTCGAAAACTATTCGGACTCCCACCCTGGCTCCTCGTCAAGCACCCGCTGCTTCTGTTCGCCGATCACCAGGTTGAGGTTCGCGGCTTTGGGCCAGCCGTAGTAGGCCGCGAAATGCAGTGCCAGCTCATCCATTTCCTCGAACGAGACGTCGCGGCTCTTCAGAGCGGCATAGACGTGGCTCAGGATTGGCAGCGGTGCGTCCTGAAACGCCACGCAGGCCACGGTGACCAGGCGTCGCTCCTTCATGCCGAGTCCGGGGCGCAGCCACATCTCGCCGAACACGAAGTTGAGGATGCCGGCCCCCGAATACGGGTTGTCGCGGGTGGGGGCGAACGGGATGCGGTTGATGTCGCGGAACGACTGCTCGCCGCAGCGCAACCGCTCTTCGGGATCACTCGGCGTGGGTAGCGGCAGCAGCGGCTCAGGTGCGGGCGGCGTCAGCCCCCGTTCCCGGTGAATCCGGTCCCACTGCTCGTCGACCATGATGTTGAACCGTGAGGCCTTGGGCCACCCGGCATACACCGCGAAATGCAGAACGGTTTCCCGCATTTCGACGATCGACACGTCGCCGCTGTTGAGTGCGGCGTAGACGTGGTCGCGCAACGGCCCTTCGGCGTCGGCCGCCGCGACGCACGGCAGCGTGACGAAACGTCGGTCCCGGCGGCTCAACGCGGTGCGTGGCCACACCTCGGCGAACACGAAGTCGATCAGGTTCGCGGTCGCCGGGCTCCGATCGTCGGAGGGTGCCTCAAACGTCATCACCTCGGCGAACTCACGCCTGCCCCGCTCGGCCCGGGTGTCGGAGGCCGTCATCGGATCGTCGCCCCGGCGTCGACCTTGAATTCCAGTCCGGTGACGTGTCGGGCTTCATCGGAGATCAGGAACAGCACGGCATTGCTGATGTCCAGCGCATCGGTCATCTGGATAGGCAGCGCATTCTGGAAGATCGGCCCCAGGTCTTGACGGGTCTCGTGGATCAGGGTGTGCAGCGTGTCGGGTCGCAGCCCGGTGGCGACGCCGGTGGGATGCACTGTGTTGACCCGGACATTTACCGCGGCAAGCTCATTGGCCAGGGCCCGGCTGAGGCCGACCACACCGTGTTTGGATGCCGTGTAGGGCGTGTGCAGGGGTGAGCCCTTGACGCCCGCCACCGAACTGACATTGATCAGGCTGCCGCCGCGTTCCACCAGATGCGGCAGTGCGGCCGCGCAGGTGTTCCAGGTCCCGATCAGATTCACGTCCACGACGGTGCGCCACTGTTCGGCGGTGGTGGTGTCCCAGGTGCCGGCGGTCAGGACGCCGGCGTTGGCGACCGAGGCTTCCAGACCGCCGAGCTTCTCGACGCCGTCGGCGACCGCGGCGCTCAACGCCGCACCGTCACGCACGTCGACCACATAGGGCAGGGCCTGACGGCCGAGTTCGGTGACCAGACGGGCGGTTTCGTCCAGCTCATCGCGGGTGGCCAACGGATATTCCACTTCGGGCAACGATTGGCAGATATCGACGAGGATCACGTCGGCGCCCTCTTCGGCGAGACGTACCGCGTGGCTTCGGCCCATGCCGCGCGCTGCGCCGGTGATCAGCACGCGCTTGCCGGTGACGCGCCCCATCAGAGTTTGTTCGTGAAGCCGGCGTCCACGGGGAGGGTGACCCCGGTGACGTATTTGGCAGCGTCGGAGACCAGGTAGCTGATGGTCGCGCTGATGTCCTCCGGTTCGAGCAGCGAAACCGGCATCGGGTTCTGCAGGTGCGGACCGCCGTCGGGGTAGTTCTCCAGGAACGCCGTCATCGCCGGGTTGACTGCCATCATGGTGTTGACCGCGGTGGGGTGCACGGTGTTGACCCGGATGCTGTGTGGGGCAAGAGCATTGGACAGGGTGCGCATGAGACCGACGATGCCGTGTTTGGAGGCCGCGTAGCCCAGGCCGCCGCCCTGCATGCCGCCGAAGCCGCGCAGTCCGGCGGTGGAACTCGTGAATACGATGGAACCGCCCCGCCCGCCTGCGATCAGGTGGGGGATGGCCGCCTTGGCGGTGTGGAAGGAGCCGATCAGGTTGACGCCCACCGCATCGGTCCACATCTCGAGGTCTTCTTCGATGGTCACTTCACGAAACGCGGTGGGGGCGACGCCGGCATTGGCGAGCACGATGTCCAGTCGGCCGAACCGCGCGACACCCGCATCGACTGCGGCCTTGACGGCGTGGAAGTCGCGCACGTCGGCGACCGATCCGAGCATCTTGCCGCCGGCCGCTTCGACCAGGGCGACGGTCTCGTCGAGCTCGTCGCGGGTGGCCATCGGGTAGGGGTTGGATGCGATGTCCGCGCAGATGTCGACGCCGATGACGGCGGCGCCTTCGCTGGCAAGCGCTACCGCGTGGCTGCGGCCCTGACCCCGGGCTACCCCGGTGATGAAGGCGACTTTTCCGTCCAGATTTCCCATTGATCCTCGCTCCGCCGAATGGCTGTAACCGTGTTACAGCGGTACGGTAACGTGGTTACTCATCGACGGCAAGGGTGTTCTCGACTGTGGCAAGTGATCAGCTTCTCGACATCGTCGTGGAGATACTCGAAACCGAGGGCTACGACGCGGTGCAGCTCCGTGAGGTGGCGCGCCGGGCCAAGACCTCACTGGCCACGATCTACAAGCGCTACTCCACCCGCGACGAGTTGATCCTGGCCGCACTGGACTCCTGGATGGCCGAGAACCGGTATTCGGGAGTGGCCGGGCAGGTGCGTGAGCCGGGGGAGTCCCTGTACGAGGCGCTGATGCGGATGTTCCGCACCATCTTCGAGCCGTGGGAGAAGCACCCGGACATGCTGAGGGCGTACTCGCGGTCGCGGGCCGCGCCCGGCGGGGACCGTCTGGTGCGCCGCGGCCTCGACGCGGTGGTGCCTGCGGGCCTGTCCATCCTGGCCGGAGTGGATGAAGCATTCGTCCACGATCTCGACAACATCGTGACGAGTCTGGTGTTCGGACTGGTCGGCCGCTTCACTGCCGGCGAGATCGACATCACCGAGATCCTGCCCAGTCTGGACCGGACCGTCTACTGGCTCACCGCGGGCTACGACGCGGGACGTTAGCGGACCTGCGCGTCGAGGAACTCGACGATGTCCGCAGCGACCTCCCGGTGCACGGACTCGTTGAGGATGTCGTGGCGGCCGCCGTCAAACTCCTTGAACTGCAAGGGTTCTATCTGTTTGGCATAGGCCCGCACCGCACCGACCGGGGCGATGACATCGGCCGAGCCGTGCAGGGCCAGAGTGGGCACTGCGAGCCCGGGAAGCTCAGCGCCGAACCGGTCCCAGGCCCGGTCCAGCTCACGGGTGAGTGCGGATCCATCGGCATCGACGAAGGCCAGCGGGTCGTTCTCCAGGCTGTCGAGGTAGAACGGATCGGACGACAGCCAGTTCGGATCCAGGTCCAACGAGGTGTCCGCGTCGAGCATTTCGGGGAGCGGAACCAACGGGGCGCCGGAGATGACGCCGGCCCGGTACCGGTCGGGTTCACCGAGCAACCGGAACAGCGTGACCACCGAGCCGAACGAGTGCCCCTGTGCCACCAGCGGTATGCCCGGAGTCGCCTGCTCGGCAAGGACGGTCAGTGCCTCGGCCAGCGTCGAACTGTCCTCGATGCTGCCGAAATCGCCCCGGGTGCCCGGGGTCAGGCCGTGCCCGAACTGGTCGACCGCCCACAGGTCGATGCCCGCGGCGTTGAGCGCGAAGCCGTAGCGGTGGTAGACGCCGGTGTGTTCGCCGAATCCATGCAGGAAGATGACGGCTGCGCGGGGTTCGGGTGTGGCCCAGTGCCGGTAGTAGGCCCGACCGCGATCGTGCTCGATGAATGGCATACCCCACTGCAGCAATTTCGCGGCCGGCCCGCAAGCATTCAGTCCATGCTGCGTTACCGCTTGCGCTTGAGCCGCTGGCCGAGAGTGTGTGCAGCAAGCAGCAACGCCTCCCCGAGGGAGGCCTGGCGTTGAGCCCCGAAACGCATCTCCACGCCGGTCAGGCTCAACGCCCACATCGGCTGGCCCAACTCGTTGAACACTGCCGCGCCGATACCCCAGCTGCCCTCGACGATCAGGCCCGGGTTGACGGAATAGCCCTTGATCCGGGTCTGCTGGATCCGGCGTCGAAGCTGGGCGGCCGAGTGCGTCCCGCCCCAATCCACGGTCAGATCAACCCGATCGAGATACGCCGCGATCTCCGGTTCGGGTAGGTGCGCAAGCATGACGATTCCCGCCGACGCGACGCCCAGGGGGAACCTCTTGCCCGGATGCAGCACGTGGGAGCGCAAAGGGAAGCTGCCTTCTTCGGCGCTCACGCAGACCGATTCGTCACCACGGCGGGCAGACAGGAAGGCGCTCTCGCCGGTGTCACGGGCCAGGGCACGGAGGATGTCGGTGGCCAGCGGTGCCGCGTCGTACCGTGCGGCGGCCACCGAGCCCAGTAGGTAGACCTCCGGACCCAGGAACCACAACCCCGAGTCGGGCGCCCGGTCGACGAGGCCTTCGCCGGCCATCGCGGTCAGCATGCGGTGCGCAGTCGCCCGCGGCATATCCGTCGAGCGGGCGAGCTCGGTCGTGGTGACCCCGTCCGAGCGGGCATCGGCGAGCGCGCGCAGAATCGCCGCTGCCCGCGTGATCACCGGAGTGCCGGATCCACCTTCAGCCACAGTCACAGACTGTAGCGTCCACTCAGTGGACGCTACCGCCGTCCGGTGTCACCTGAGCGAACGGAACGCGCCCGGTGGCCGGCCGGAGCTTGCATTGAGCAGTTGATGGTGATGTTCTCGCCTAGGCAAGCGATCCACCGAGCAGACGCAGGAGCATGCAGTATGGCCGGTAAGAAGGTGGCTGACGTCCACGAGGCGGTCGCCGACATCGGCGCCGGCGCCTCGCTGGCCGTCGGAGGATTTGGACTTTGTGGCATCCCTGACAGCCTGATCCAGGCGGTGGCGGATTCCGGCGTCGGAGATCTCTCGGTGTTCTCCAACAACTGTGGTGTCGACGGTGAAGGCCTTGGTGTGCTGCTGGGCCTCGGGCGCATCCGACGCGTGACCGCGTCCTACGTCGGGGAGAACAAGGAGTTCGCGCGGCAGTACCTGGCCGGCGAGCTTGAGGTCGAGTTGACGCCGCAGGGCACGCTCGCCGAGCGGTTGCGCGCTGGCGGGGCCGGTATCCCGGCGTTCTACACCCCGGCCGGGGTGGGCACCCTCGTCGCCGACGGCGGGCTGCCGTGGCGTTACGCGGCCGATGGTTCTGTCGCGGTCGCCTCGCCTCCCAAGGAGACCCGGGAGTTCGACGGCCGTCGGTACGTCATGGAAACCGGCATCAACGCCGACTTCGCGCTGGTGCACGCCGCTGTCGGTGACACCCACGGCAACCTGGTGTTCGACAAGACCGCGATGAACTTCAACCCGCTGGTCGCGATGGCGGGCCGGATCACCATCGCCCAAGTCGAAAAGCTGGTCGAGCCAGGCGAATTGGACCCGGAAGCGGTGCACCTTCCCGGAGTGTTCGTGCAGCGGGTCGTCGAGACCGGACCGCAGAAGCAGCGTATCGAGAAGCGCACCGTGCGCGAGGAGACAGAGGTGTCCGCATGACGGATTCGGTGATCACCAAAGGCTGGAGCCGTGCGCAGATGGCCGCCCGGGCGGCGCGTGAACTGTCCGACGGTCAGTACGTCAACCTCGGAATCGGCCTCCCGACGCTGATTCCCGGCTACCTGGACCCCGATGTTCATGTCACGTTGCACTCGGAGAACGGGATTTTGGGCACCGGCCCGTACCCGACCGCCGATCAGATCGACGCCAATCTCATCAACGCGGGCAAGGAAACCGTCACGGTGCTCCCCGGCGCCGCGTTCTTCGATTCGGCGCTGTCCTTCGGGATGATCCGCGGCGGTCACATCGACGTGGCGGTCCTCGGTGGCATGCAGGTGTCGCGCTTCGGTGACCTGGCGAACTGGATGGTGCCCGGGAAGATGGTCAAGGGCATGGGTGGGGCGATGGACCTCGTCCACGGCGCCGGCCGGGTCATCGTCCTGATGGAACACGTCGACAAATCGGGGCAGCCGAAGATCGTCGAAAGCTGCACGCTGCCGTTGACCGGAGAACGCGTCGTTCATCGGATCATCACCGATCTGGCCGTCATCGACATTTCCGGCGACGGCACGCTGACCCTGGTGGAGGCCGCTCCCGGCCTCACCTTCGACGAGGTTCAAGCTGCCACGGGCGCCGCGCTGATTCAGGGTTAGCCCAACGCGGGGTCGGACCGGCCTGCATACTCACACACCATGTGTGCTGCCGATCGCAAGGGAACTGAGGGCCTCACTGGGTTCTCACCAACCTCCGGCCTGAAACGCGTCGTCATCGCGTCGATGGCCGGCACCGTGGTCGAGTGGTACGAGTTCTTCCTGTACGGCACGGCCGCGACGCTGGTTTTCAGCAAGGTGTTCTTCGCGCAGTCCGGTAGCGATCTGGATGCGATCCTCGCGGCGTTCGTCACCTACGCGGTCGGGTTCGTGGCGCGACCGTTGGGCGGCATCGTGTTCGGCCACTTCGGCGACAAGTACGGCCGCAAGCAGCTGCTGCAGTTCTCGCTCTTGCTGGTCGGTGTCGCAACCTTCCTGATGGGCTGTCTGCCGACGTACGGGCAGATCGGATCTTGGGCGCCGACCCTGCTGGTGGTGCTGCGCTTCCTCCAGGGATTCGCGGTCGGTGGCGAGTGGGGTGGGGCGGTGCTGCTGGTGGCCGAGCACAGTCCCGACCGCAGCCGCGGTTTCTGGGCGAGTTGGCCGCAGGCCGGTGTTCCGGTCGGCAACATGCTGGCCACCGTCGTGCTGCTGGTGCTGACCAGCACCTTGTCGGACGCGGACTTCCTGTCCTGGGGTTGGCGGGTCGCGTTCTGGTTGTCGGCGGTGGTGGTGCTGATCGGCTACTACATCCGCACAAAGGTCACCGATGCGCCGATCTTCGTTGCGGCGCAACAGGAAGCGGAGCAGCTCAAGGCATCGTCGTTCAGCGCAGTGGAAGTGCTGCGGCGTTACCCGCGCGGGGTGGTGACCGCGATGGGCCTGCGTTTCGCCGAGAACATCATGTACTACCTGGTGGTCACCTTCTCCATCACCTATCTGAAGGTGCAGGCGCACGCGGACACCGGCTCGATCCTGCGCTGGCTGTTGGTTGCCCACGCGGTACACCTGGTGGCCATCCCGCTGGTCGGAAGATTGTCGGACCGCATCGGGCGGCGTCCGGTGTACCTGATCGGCACGGTCGCCACCGGCACCTGGGGGTTCTTCGCGTTCCCGATGATGGACAGCACCAACCACCTGGTGATCATGTCGGCCGTGGTGATCGGTCTGCTGTTCCACGCCTTCATGTACGCCCCGCAACCGGCGATGATGTCGGAGATGTTCCCCACCAGGATGCGCTATTCCGGTGTCTCCCTTGGCTATCAGGTAACCGCGATCGTCGCCGGGTCGCTGGCGCCGATCATCGCGGTGCGGCTGCTGGACGTCTACGGCTCATCGGTGCCGATCGCGATCTACCTGGCCGGGGCCTCGGTGATCACTCTGATCGCGGTCTACTTCGCCAGGGAGACCAAGGGCATCGACCTGGCCCAGGTTGATGCTGCTGACCTGAAAGCCGTTGCAGCCTCGAGCTAGGTCAGCCAGGCGCCGATCCGGCGCAGGGCCTCTTCGATGTCGCCGGTCGGGCCGGCGAACGACAGCCGGACATACGAGCCGCCGCGCACGGTGTCGAAGTCGATGCCGGGAGCGATGGCGACGCCGGTGTCGGCCAACAGGTTTGAACACCAGGCCAGTGAGTCGTCGGTGTACTGGCTGACATCGGCGTACACATAGAAGGCGCCGTCGGTCGGGGCCAGCCGATCGATCCCGAGGCTGCGCAGCCCGTCGAGCAGCAGTTGCCGATTGTCGGCGTAGTGCGACAGCAGGCCCTCGGCCTCGGCCAGTGACTCCGGGGTGAACGCCGCCACCGCGGCATGCTGGGCCAGGGCCGGCGGGCAGATGGTGAAGTTGCCGGTGAGCCGGTCCACCGCGCGCTGCAATTCGGTCGGCACCAGCAGCCAGCCCAGCCGCCAGCCGGTCATCGCGAAGTACTTGGAGAAGCTGTTGACCACCACGGCATTCCGCGAGGTCTCCCACGCGCAACTGGTCTTCGGCGCTCCCGGATAGACCAGGCCGTGGTAGATCTCGTCGCTGATCAACCGCACGCCGGTCTGGTCACACCAGCGAGCGATCGCGGCCAATTCGGCGGGCGCGATCACGGTGCCGGTCGGATTGGCCGGGCTGGCGATGATCACGCCGGCCACCGGCGGATCCAGCGCCTCGAGCATGGCGACCGTCGGCTGGAAGCGAGTCTCGGGGCCGCACGGGATCTCGACCACCTCGCAGCCCAGCGCGGTCAGGATGTTGCGGTAGCAGGGGTAACCCGGGCTGGCGATCGCGACCCGATCGCCGGCGTCGAAGCAGGACAGGAAAGTCAGCAGGAATCCGCCCGACGATCCGGTGGTGAGCACCACCTCGTCGACGCTCACCTCGACGTTGTAGTTGCGGTATGACGCGGCGATCTCGGCGCGCAGCTCCGGGATGCCGAGTGTGACGGTGTAACCGAGCGGGCCGTCGCTCAGCGCGGCAACGGCGGCGTCACGTACCGCCGTCGGCGCACCGGCACTGGGCTGCCCGGCCGACAAGTTGACCAGATCCCCGTGCACGCGTTGACGTTCGGCCGCAGCCAGCCACACGTCCATGACGTGGAACGGCGGGATCCCGGCTCGTAGGGCGACATGGTCGGTCATCGGACTGAGGTTAGAACACTTCGGCTTCGAGTCGGCGCAGCTGCTCCCGCGGCGGCCCGAGCAGCTGTGCGCTGCCGTGTGCGCGCTTGAAGTAGAGCTGGATGTCGCTTTCCCAGGTGATCGCGATACCGCCGTGCATCTGGACGGCCTCGGCGGTCACCGCGGACAGCGCCTCGCTGGCGAAGTAGCGGGCCAGGGACGCGTTGGTGGGCGACGGGGCGGCAATGGCGTCGTTGACGACGGCACGCGCCGCCGAAACCTTCACGTACAGGTCGGCCATCCGGTGCTTGAGCGCCTGGAAGCTGCCGATCGCGCGGCCGAACTGCACCCGATCTTTGGTGTAGGCGACCGTGAGGTCCAGGCAGCGTGACGCGGCACCGATCTGCTCGGCGGCCATCAGTAGGGCGGCGGTGTCGGCCAGGCCGGGATCGGCGCCGAGGACAACGGTGTCACCGGGGATCACCGCGGACAGCCGGCGGGTCAGATCCATCGTCGTTTTGGGGGTGGCGGTGAACGTGGTCCAGCGGGTCAGGTTCTCGCCGTCGGCGCCGATGACGACATCGGCCACGTCACCGTTGATGACGTAGTCTGCATCGAAGGCCACGGTGCCGATCGATGCGCCCTCAGCAAGGCCTTCGAGCGGTTCGTGATCTTCGACGGCCAGCAGCGCGAGTTCGGCGAGCGTGGTGCCCAGCAGCGGGGTCGGCACCAGGGCTTTGCCGAGCTCTTCGAGAACCACTGCGGCGTCGGCAAGTTCGCCGCCGGCACCGCCGAGTTCCTCGGGGACCACCAGGGCGGCCGCGCCGACCTGCTCGCACAGCAGGCTCCACAGCTTCGCGTCGTAGCCGCGCTCGGATTCCATGGCGGCGCGCACGGCCTCGGGGGAGGCGTGCTTGTCCACCAGCGCGGCGACGGTTTCGCGCAGCATTTGGCGTTCTTCACTCACGAGATGGCCTCCAGCAGTCGACGACGATGTGCGGTCGGATCGCCCCAGGCACTGCGCAATGCCTGCACACGCAGCAGAGACAGGGACAGGTCGTGTTCCTGGGTGAACCCGATGGCGCCGTGGGTCTGCAGCGCCGAGCGGGCGGCCAGCAGCGCGGCATCGGCAGCGGCCACCTTGGCGGCGCTGACGTCACGGGCGGTGTCGGACGAGCCCTCTGCCAGTGACAGTGCGGCCCCGTAAATCAGCGGACGGGCCAGCTCGACGGCGATGAGCACATCGGCCAGCTTGTGCTTGATGGCCTGGTACGAGCCGATGGTCCGGCCGAACTGGGTGCGCTGCTTGGCGTATTCGACGGACTGGTCCAGCATGGCCTGGCCGGCGCCGACCAACTGGGCGGCGGTGGCCAGCACACCGAACTCGTAGGCCCGCGCGGTGTCGGCGGGCCGGTTGTCGCCGGATGCCGTGACGTCGAACAGCTTTCGGGACGGGTCGACGGAGTCATGGGCGGCACCGCCTTGACCATCAATGCTGGCGTCGCTCACCTTCCCGTCGGCGGCCAGCAGCGTCAGTCCCGCGACATCGGCGTTGACGGCACGCGGTACCAGCGGTGGCATGGCGACGGTGGCGATCAGCTCGCCGGAGGCCAGCGCACTCGAGCGCTCATCGTCCGCCAGAAGAACCGGTGCGACGGCAATGGATTCGGTGACCGGGCCGGGCACCGCCCAGTAGCCCAACCGCTCCAGGGCGACGACGAGGTCGACGGGGCTGGCGTCGATGCCGTCGTACTTCTCGGGCACCAGCAGCGCCGTCACCCCGAGGTCGGTGAGCTGTGACCACACCTTGCGGCCGGGTGCGGTGTCACCGTCACCCCAGGCGCGCACGGCGGCCGGAACATCGGCGGCTGCCAGCGCCGCGTCGATGCTGGCCGCGAAGTCCCGCTGCTGTTCGTCGATCTCGAAGTTCATTTGGCCTTCCCTCCGGCTTCACGCGGTAGGCCGAGCAATCTTTCGGCGATGATGTTGCGCTGGATCTCGTTGGTGCCGGCGTAGATCGGGCCGCCCAGGGCGAACAGCAGGCCTTCGGTCCAGTGATCTACCAGCTCGGCATCCGGACCTTGCATGTCCAGTGCGGTCTGGTGCAGGGCGACGTCCAGGTCGGACCAGAACACCTTGGTCACCGAGGACTCGGCGCCCAGTTCACCGCCGTTGGCCAGTCGGGTCACGGTGCCGAAGGTATGCAGCCGGTAGGCCTGCGCCTTGATCCAGGCGTCGGCGACGCGGTCGGTGAAAATTGAAGCGGAATCGCTCTGCAGTGTTTTCCAATGCGCTACCAACCTTTCGGCAGGAGCCATGAAGCGGGCCGGGCTACGCAGCGACATTCCGCGCTCGTTGCTCGACGTGCTCATCGCCGCGCGCCATCCCTCGTGCACGCCGCCGATGACATCCTGGTCCGGTACGAACACGTCGTCGAGGAAGACCTCGCCGAAGCCGGTGTCCCCACCGAGTTGGGCGATCGGCCGCACGGTGATCCCGGGGGCCTTGAGGTCGAACATGAAGTAGGTCAGGCCCTTGTGGCGTTGCGCCTCCGGATCGGAGCGGAACAGGCCGAATCCGCGTTCACCGAACGGTGCGCGCGAGCTCCAGATCTTCTGTCCGTTGAGCTTCCAGCCGCCGTCGACCTTGGTCGCGGTCGAGCGCAACGAAGCCAGGTCGCTACCCGACTCGGGCTCGGACCAGGCCTGGGCCCAGATCTCTTCGCCGCTGGCCATCTTCGGCAGCACGCGTTGGAGTTGCTCTTCGGTGCCGTGCGCGAACAGCGTGGGCGCCAGCATCGCGGTGCCGTTGGCGCTGGCCCGGCCGGGCGCGCCGGCGTGGAAGTACTCCTCCTCGAAAGCCACCCACTGCAGCAGGGTGGCGTCGCGGCCGCCGTACTCCTTGGGCCAGGCGATCACTGACAGGCCGGCATCGAAAAGCACCTTGTCCCAACGGCGATGCTGCTCGAAACCCTCAAGGGTGTCGTACGACTTCGTCGGGAAGGACTCTCGGTTGGCCGTCAGGAACTCGCGTACCTCGGCCCGGAAGGCCTCGGTATCGTCGTCGAAATTCAGGTCCATTGCACCCCTTCTCGGGTTCCTCTGCTGCGCAGCACCGGTTTGATCACCTTGCCGCCCGGATTTCGCGGCAGCACATCCAAAAACTCAACTGATCGCGGCGCCTTGAAGTTCGCCAGATGCTGACGTGCGTAAGCGATCACGGCGGCCTCATCGAGTGCCACGCCGGGCTTGACCACCACGAAGGCCTTGCCGACCTCGCCCAGACGCTCGTCGGGAACGCCGATCACGGCGGACTCGGCCACCCCGTCCAACCGGGCCAGCACCTGTTCGATCTCGGCCGGGTACACGTTGAACCCGCCACTGATGTACATGTCCTTGAGCCGGTCGGTGATGGTCAGGTTGCCGCGGGCGTCGAGCGTCCCGATGTCGCCGGTGTGCAGCCAGCCCTCGGCGTCGATCGCGGCAGCGGTGGCCTCGGGGTCATCGAGGTAGCCGAGCATGACGTTCGGCCCACGCAGCAGCACCTCACCCGAATCGTCCAGGCGCAGTTCGAAATCGGCGATCGGCCGGCCACAGGTGGTGGCCACGGTCACCGCGTCGTCGTCGGCGCTGCACATGGTGCCGAATCCGGCCGCCTCGGTCAGGCCGTAGGCGGTCAGCACGATGTCGATGTCGAGCTCGGACTGCATCCGCTCGATCAGGACGACGGGGACGACGGCCGCGCCGGTCACCGAGAAGCGCAGCGAGGACAGGTCGTAGTCGGCACGCGTGGGATGGTCCAGCAGGGTGCCGAAGATGGTGGGCGGTCCGGGCAGCACGGTAATGCGCTGTTCGGCAATTGTTTTCAGTACCTGCTCGGGCTTGAACGTCAGCACCGGGTACAGCGTCGCGCCGGTCTGCAGGCAGGCCAGGATGCCGGCCTTGTAGCCGAAGTTGTGGAAGAACGGGTTGATGCACAGGTAGCGGTCGGTGCTGGTGACCTCACCGCACGCGGCCCAGGCGGCCGATCCGTCGAGCGACTGGCGGTGTGCACACAACACGCCCTTGCTCCGTCCGGTGGTGCCGGAGGTGAACAGGATGTCGGAGACGTCGTCGGGCTGCACCGCCGCAGCGCGGGTATCAACGGTCTCCAGGGCGCCGTCCCTGTCGCCACGCGCTACGAACTCGTCCCAGGTCCCGTCGTCTTTCTCGATGGGCACCCGCACGATGTGCCGCAGGGCGGGTAGTGCGGCCCGGTCCAGTTCGGCGGCGCGGTCCGAGCCGAGGAACTCTCCCGAGGCGATCAACAGTGGCGCCTCGGTGCGGGCCAGAATGTCGGTGGCCTCGCTGGCGGTGTAGCGCGTGTTCAACGGCACCATCTGTGCGCCCGCGTAGTGCGTGGCCAGGCAGGCCACCACCCAGTGCCAGGTGTTGGGCGACCAGATCGCCACCCGGTCGCCGGGCGCGACGCCGAGGTCGATCATCGCGGCCGCGGCTTGGCGGACATGGGCGCGCAGTTCCGAATAGGTGAGGCGCTTATCCAAGGTTGGATTGCCGGCTCCGCCGGAGGCGCTGACAAGCGCCTCGTGGTCCGAATACTGCACGGCAACCCGGTCCAGCACCGCTGGAACGGTGCGGCGATCGCTCGTCATCGACTCCCCTAACAAAGCAAGTGCTTGGTAGGTTAGCCTACAGGGGTGATAGAGGTCCAGGAGTTCCGGGCCGAGGTCCGGCAGTGGCTCGCAGACAATCTTGTTGGCGAATTCGCAGCACTCAAGGGCCTGGGTGGACCGGGGCGTGAACACGAAGCCTTCGAAGAGCGGCGCGCGTGGAATCAGCATCTCGCCGCCGCGGGATTGACCTGCCTCGGCTGGCCGGTGGAGCACGGCGGCCGCGGGCTGTCGGTTGCGCATCGCGTCGCCTTCTACGAGGAGTACGCCCGCGCCAACGCGCCCGACAAGGTCAACCACCTGGGCGAGGAACTGCTCGGGCCGACACTCATCGAGTACGGCACCCCCGAACAACAGCAACGGTTCCTGCCCAAGATCCTCGATGTCACCGAGCTGTGGAGCCAGGGCTACTCCGAGCCCAACGCCGGCAGCGACCTCGCGAATGTGGCGACGACGGCCGAGCTGGTCGGCGACGAGTGGCGGATCAACGGCCAGAAAGTGTGGACCTCGCTGGCCCACTGGGCGCAGTGGTGCTTCGTGGTGGCGCGCACAGAGAAGGGCTCCAAGCGGCACGCCGGCCTGTCCTATCTGCTGGTGCCGCTGGATCAGCCGGGCGTCGAGATCCGCCCGATCATCCAGCTGACCGGGGACTCCGAGTTCAACGAGGTGTTTTTCGACGACGCCCGCGCCGACGCCTCGCTGGTCGTCGGTCAGCCCGGTGACGGCTGGCGCGTCGCGATGGGCACGCTGACCTTCGAGCGTGGGGTATCCACGCTGGGGCAGCAGATCCGCTATGCACGTGAGCACTCCAACCTCGTCGAGCTGGCCAAGCGCAGCGGCGCGGCCGACGATCCGTTGATCCGTCAGCGGCTGACCGAGTCGTGGACCGGTCTGCAGGCCATGCGCTCGTATTCCTTGGCCACGATGGATGTCGAGCAGCCGGGACAAGACAACGTGTCGAAGCTGCTGTGGGCCAACTGGCATCGCGAGCTCGGCGAGATCGCCATGGACGTGCAGGGCACTGCCGGGCTGACGCTGGAAGACGGCGAGTTCGACGAGTGGCAGCGGCTCTACCTGTTCTCGCGTTCGGACACCATCTACGGCGGGTCCAACGAAATCCAACGCAACATCATCGCCGAGCGGGTGCTCGGTCTACCCCGAGAGGCCAAGGGCTGATGGATCTGTCGATTGCTCCGAACGAGGTCGAGGGCCACGGCCTGCTCAAGGGCAAGGTCGTCCTGGTCACGGCCGCCGCCGGTACCGGCATCGGCTCGTCCACTGCACGTCGCGCCCTGCTGGAGGGCGCCGACGTCGTGGTGTCCGACTACCACGAGCGGCGTCTGAACGAGACCCGCGATCAGCTGGCCGAGCTCGGCTTGGGCCGGGTCGAGGCCGTCGTGTGTGACGTCACCTCCACCGAGGCAGTCGACGCACTGATCGCCTCATCGGTCGAGAAGATGGGCCGCCTGGACGTTCTGGTCAACAACGCCGGCCTGGGCGGCGAGACGCCGTTGGTCGACATGACCGATGACGAGTGGGACCGCGTCCTGAACGTCACGCTGAACTCGGTGATGCGGGCTACCCGCGCCGCGTTGCGCTACTTCCGCGGGGTTGAGCACGGTGGTGTCATCGTCAACAACGCCAGCGTGCTGGGCTGGCGCGCACAGCATTCGCAGTCGCACTACGCCGCAGCCAAGGCCGGTGTCATGGCGCTGACCCGCTGCAGCGCCGTCGAAGCCGTCGAGTTCGGGGTGCGGATCAACGCGGTCTCGCCGAGCATCGCGCGGCACAAGTTCCTCGAGCGCTCGGCCGACGCGGCCCTGCTGGACCGGCTGTCCTCGGACGAGGCATTCGGCCGTGCCGCCGAGCCGTGGGAGATCGCCACCACCATCGCCTACCTGGCCAGTGACTACTCGAGCTACCTGACCGGCGAGGTCATCTCGGTTTCCAGCCAGCGGGCCTGAGCCCGGAGCTGCGGGAACCGCCCGCAGCTAGCGTGGCGGGTTCTGCACAGGACCTTCACAATCGCTGCCCGGCAGCACCACAACCTGCACTTACAGTCAGAGTTGTGAAGCGAATCCTGGTGGTGGACGACGAGCCGACCATCCTGGCCGCCGTGGCGACGAGACTGCGCGCCGAAGAATTCGCAGTCGAGACGGCAGTCGACGGACCGTCGGCGGTCGAGACCGCCTTGGCGACTTCCCCCGATCTTGTGGTCCTCGACGTCATGCTGCCCGGATTCGACGGGCTGGAGGTGTGCCGGCGAATCCAGGCTCAGCGTGTGGTGCCGGTGCTGATGCTCACCGCGCGCACCGACGAGACCGACATGCTGATCGGCCTCGGGATCGGTGCCGACGACTACCTCACCAAACCGTTCAGCATGCGGGAGTTGGTGGCCCGTATCAGGGTGTTGTTGCGCCGAGTCGATCGGGCCGGCGGACCGGCGCCGCTCTCGGTCGGCGAGTACCGCATCGATCTGGCCGAGCGCAGGGTGCATCAGGGCTCGGGTCACGATGCCGAGGAAATCCACCTGACCCGTACGGAATTCGATCTACTGGCGTTCCTCGCCGGACGGCCGCGCGCGGCGGTGGCCCGTGAGACGCTGCTGGAACACGTCTGGGGCTGGACATCGGAGGTGGAGAGTCGCACCGTCGACAGCCACGTCAAGGCGTTGCGTCGCAAGCTCGGACCCGACCTGATCCGCACCGTCCACGGTGTGGGTTATGCCCTGGAGATCCCGCGGTGAATGGCATTGCCGGGCTGTGGGATCGACTCCCACGCCCGCTCGATCCGTTCGCATCGTTCAAGGTCAAGACCGGCCTGTTGGTGGGCGGGGCGATCCTGCTGGCCTCGTTCACGTTCTGGATAGGTGCGAGCTGGCAGTTCCGCTACGCTCTGCTGGCTGCGCTGGCGACCTCACTGGCCCTCACTCAGTTCCTCGCCCACGGCATGACTTCGCCATTGCGGCAGATGACCACGGCCGCGCGGGCGATGGCCCGCGGTGACTACAGCCGCCGGGTGCGTGCCACCTCGCGCGACGAGATCGGCCAATTGGCTGCGGCATTCAATCAGATGGCGGCCGACCTCGGTGCCGCCGACGAGTACCGGCGTGGGCTGATCGGCAATGTCTCCCACGAGCTTCGTACCCCGATCACCGCGTTGCGCGCGGTGCTGGAGAACGTGGTCGACGGCGTGGCCGAACCCGACGCCAAGACCATGCGGATGGCACTGTCGCAGACCGAACGCCTGGGTGAGCTGGTGACCAATCTGCTGGACCTTTCCCGTATCGAGGGCGGCGCGATTCCGTTGCAGATCAGCCGATTCGGCGTCGACGAATTCTTGCGCGAAGCCGTCGAACACGTCTCGGTATCGGCCGCCGACGTAACGGTTGCGGTGCGGGTGTCGCCGCCCGACCTGGCGGCCGTGGCCGACCCGGCGCGGCTGCGGCAGGTCGTGGTCAACCTGGTGGACAACGCGATTCGGCACAGTCCAGCCGGTGGTCGGGTGATGGTGCTGGCGTCGCGTCACGCGTCGGGTTTGCGGCTCGAGGTGACCGATCAGGGCCCGGGCATCGCGCCGGCCGAGCGGGAGCGGGTCTTCGAGCGGTTCACCCGCGGTGCCACCTCGGACGGAGGAACGGGGCTCGGTCTGGCGATTGCCCGCTGGGCCGTCGAATTGCACGGCGGCACAATCGAAGTACTGGAGATCGGGGCTGGGTGCCGGATCAAGGTCACTCTCCCCGAGCGAACGAAAGCGGGGGAAACGGTATGACGACGGTGGTTCCGGGTTATCCGGGGGCGCATGGGATTGTGCCGCCCCCGCCTCCCTTGATCGGCCCGGCGCTTCCGCGCTACAGCGAGCCGGGCTGGACGGTGTGGTCGCGACGGGTCTGGCCGGTCGATCCGCTGGCCGGCGCGCCCCGCCGGGTGCTGCTGGCGGCCGTATCGGCCGGGCTCGTCGGCACCGCGCTGTGGCGGCCGTCGACACTCAGCATCGGCTACTTCGTGGTGGCGGTCATGGTCTTCGGCGTGGTGTACGGCACTGCGGATCGGCGTCCGTCCCGGCAGGAGTGGGTCGGGGTGGGTTTGACGCTCGCGCTGTTTGCCGTCCCGGGTCTGCTCGCGGCGGATTGGCTCGGCGTGCTGTGCATCATGGCCGGCTGGATCGTCGGCTGGTGCACGTTGTTCGGGGGCCGTACCTGGACAGCGGTTCTCACCGCACCGTTCCTGCCATGGGTACTTGCCGCCCGGGTGGTCCGGTGGGTGCAGCACGCCTTGCCACGTCGCGCCAGCATCCCGAGTCTCAGCCGCATCGTCGTCGTCCTCGGCGTGACAGTGATTCTGGTGCTCGTGTTCGGTGGGCTCTTCGCTGCGGCCGACCCGGCCTTTGCACGCATCTTCGGGAATCTGGTGCCGTCCTTCGACAGCGCCGACTCCACTGCGCGAGTGTTGGTGTTCGGTCTCGTCGTGTTCTTCGTCCTGGCCGGCGCGTATCTGACCCGGTTCCCTCCGCGCCTGGACGTCCTGGCCCCCGCGCCGATGCGGCCGGTGCCGCGCTGGGAGTGGGCCCTGCCGTTGGGCGTGCTCGACGTGCTGTTCCTGGCGTTCGTGGCGGTGCAGGCCACCGTGCTGTTCGGCGGCCACACTCACGTGCTGGAAACCGAAGGGCTGACCTACGCCGAGTACGCCCGGCAAGGGTTCTGGCAGCTGCTGTGGGTGTCGGCGCTGACCCTGCTGGTGCTCAGTGTGGCGATCCGGGTCGCCGGACGGGGCGAAGAAGCCGACCGCCGTCTGCTGCGGGTGCTGGTCGGAATCCTCTGCGCCACCTCGGTTGTCGTGGTGATCTCGGCGATTCACCGGATGTGGCTGTACCAGCAGGCATACGGCTTCAGCACCGAGCGGCTGACGGTGATCACCATCGAGGTGTGGCTCGGGGTGGTGTTCCTGCTCGTCGCGGTGGCCGGGATCCGGATAAGCGGGCGATGGCTGCCCCATGCGGTGCTGGTGACCGGGATCGTGGCGCTGCTCGGGCTGGCGGCGCTCAACCCCGAGCGCCTGGTCGCCGACCGCAACATCGACCGTTTCGAGCAGACCGGTGCGCTCGATGCCAAGTATCTGTCCGGGCTGTCCGCAGATATCGACCCGGCGCTGCACCGGCTGCCTGAGTCCGTACGCGAGTGCGTTACCGCGCGGAAGCGCGACCCCGACCCCTGGTACACCTTCAATCTGTCGCGGGCCCGGGCCGATCGTCCGGTGTCGGGGGAACGGCCCGATTACTGCTCGGCGTACTGGTCGTCCGACTATCGATAGGGCGGCGCGGGCCTAACGTGACCTAGCAAGCGCTTGGTTGCTATGCTGTGGCAATGGCGCCGGATACGCCCAGCCCACCGGCTAGCAGACGTGACGAGTTGCTGCACCTCGCCGCGACCATGTTCGCCGAGCGCGGGCTCAAGGCAACGACAGTCCGCGATATCGCCGACTCCGCAGGAATCCTGTCGGGCAGTCTGTACCACCACTTCAAGTCCAAAGAGCAGATGGTCGAAGAGGTGATGCGGGATTTTCTTGACTGGCTGTTCGCGCGGTACCAGGAGATCCTCGAGCAGGAGTCCAGCCCGTTGGGCCGGCTCACCGGCTTGTTCCTGGCGTCCTTCGAGGCCATCGAGCACCGGCATGCGCAGGTCGTGATCTACCAGGATGAGGCCAAGCGACTCGCCGGTGTCCCGCAGTTCGGCTTCGTCGACGAGCGCAACCGCGAACAGCGCAAGATGTGGGTGGACATCCTGCAGCAGGGCATCGCCGACGGCTCGTTCCGTCAGGACATCGACGTCGACCTGGTGTACCGGTTCATCCGTGACACCACCTGGGTTTCGGTCCGCTGGTACCAACCTGGCGGACCGCTTTCGGCCGAAGAGGTCGGCCGGCAGTACCTCGCCATCGTCCTCGGCGGAATCACCGCCGCCCGTCAGGTCAAAGGAGACTAGTAATGGCTTCAACATCGCAGGCATACATCGTCGATGCCATCCGTACGCCGGTCGGAAAGAAGAACGGCTCGCTGGCACAGGTGCACCCGATCGACCTCGGCGTGCACGCATTCCGCGCCATCTTCGATCGTGTCGACGTCGACCCGGGCGCCGTTGACGACGTCATCGTCGGTTGCGTCGACGCCATCGGCGGGCAGGCCGGCAACATCGGCCGGCTGACCTGGCTGGCCGCCGGATACCCCGAAGCCGTCCCCGGCGTCACCGTCGACCGGCAGTGCGGTTCCAGCCAGCAGGCCATCTCCTTCGGTGCCCAGGCCATCATGTCGGGCACGGCCGACCTCATCCTGGCCGGCGGCATGCAGAACATGAGCTGGATCCCGATCTCCTCGGCCATGGTCCTCGGCAAGGAGTTCGGATTCACCTCGCCCACAAACGAATCCAAGAGCTGGCTGCACCGCTACGGCGACCAGGAGATCTCGCAGTTCCGCGGCTCGGAAATGATCGCCGAGAAGTGGGACATCTCCCGCGAGGAGATGGAGGAGTTCGCCTACAACAGCCACCAGCGGGCGTTCGCCGCGATCCGGGCCGGGCATTTCGACAAGGAGATCATCCCCGTCGGCGACTTCGGGGTCGACGAGGGACCGCGCGAGTCGACCCTGGAGAAGCTGGCCTCGCTGAAGCCACTCGTCGAGGGCGGCCGGCTGACCGCCGCGCTCGCCAGCCAGATCTCCGATGGTGCGGCGGCGGTGCTGCTGGCTTCAGAAAGCGCAGTAGAGGCGCATAACCTCAAGCCCCGCGCCCGCATCCACCACATCAGCGCACGCGGTGATGATCCGGTGATGATGCTGACCGGCCCGATCCCGGCCACCCGGTACGCGCTGGAGAAGACCGGCCTGTCGATCGACGACATCGACACCGTCGAGATCAACGAGGCCTTCGCGCCGGTCGTGCTGGCCTGGCTCAAGGAGACCAAGGCCGATCCGGCGAAGGTCAACCCGAGCGGCGGCGCCATCGCGCTGGGCCACCCGCTGGGCGCCACCGGTGCCAAGCTGTTCACGACCATGCTCAACACCCTCGAGCGCACCGGCGGTCGCTACGGTCTGCAGACCATGTGTGAGGGCGGCGGCACCGCCAACGTCACCATCATCGAGCGCCTCTAGGTTCCACGCGCGGAGGTCGTCTCCGCCGAGCAGACGCGAACCCCCCCGAAATTCACGGATTTCGGGGGGTTTCGCGTCTGGTGGTGCAGAAGCGGTGCCACTGATGGCGACACCATGGTTGCTCTCCGGTCGCGCTGATCGGCCTAATTCAGGACGCTGTCGAGCATCGAGGGCGTCGACTGTCGTGCGGACGGGGTGCGGACGTACCGGAACCAGGTCAGCATCATGGCCAACGCGTAGAAGGCCAAGAAGATCCAGAACGCTGCCGTGGCCGACCCGCTGGAAAGGTAGGACTGACGCAGCGCCAGATTGATACCTACCCCACCGAGGGCGCCGACCGCACCGGCGAACCCGATCAGCGCACCCGACATCGCGCGCGACCACTGCTGCCTGTCGGCTTCGCTGCCGATGAGCGATCGGCTTCGGGCGTCGAAGATCGACGGGATCATCTTGTACACCGACCCGTTGCCCAGGCCCGAGAGCGCGAACAGTGCAACAAAACCCACGACAAAGCCGATCATGGTGGCAGTTCCGACCGGGCCACCGGCGTGGTCATGGTAGGTGGACACAGCGATAAGTAGTGCACCGGCAAGGATCATCCCGCCGAACACCACGGCGGTGACGCGTCCGCCGCCGACCCGGTCGGCCAACTTGCCGCCATAGACCCGGGAGATCGAACCGAGCAACGGGCCGATGAAGGCAATCTGCGCGGCGTGCAATGCGGCATCCGCGGGGCTCTGGCCGCCGGTGACGAAGTTGATCTGCAGCACCTGGCCGAAGGCGAACGAGAACCCGATGAAGGATCCGAAGGTGCCGATGTAGAGCAAAGCGATCACCCAGGTGTCGCGAATCGACAGAATGGAACGCATTGCGGTGGTGTCGATCTGGTGCTGCTCGAGATTGTCCATGAACAACGCAGCGCCGATCGCCGCCACGGCCAATAACACCAGATAGACGGCGCACACCCAGTACGGAGCCCGGTTGCCCGCGGTCGCGATGACCAGCAGGCCGACCAGCTGGAGCACCGGTACGCCGATGTTGCCGCCGCCGGCGTTGAGCCCCAGTGCCCAGCCCTTGAGCCGTTGTGGGTAGAAGGCGTTGATGTTGGTCATCGAGGAAGCGAAGTTACCGCCGCCGAACCCGCCGACGGCCGCGCACAGCAGATAGGGCCACAGCGGCAAGCCCGGATTTGCCAACAGCCACATGGTGCCCAACGTGGGAATCAACAGCGCGAGAGCCGAGAACACTGTCCAATTCCGGCCGCCGAATTTCGCCGTGGCCAGCGTGTAGGGGACGCGCAGGCATCCTCCTACCAGGGTGGCCGTGGCGCCCAACAGGAACTTGTCCCCAGCAGAGAATCCGTACACCTCTTCGGGCATGAACAGCACCATGACCGACCACATGGTCCACACCGAGAACCCGACATGCTCGGCGACCACCGACCAAAACAGATTTCGCCGGGCGATGTGTTTGTTCCTGGCCTCCCAGGCCACGATGTCTTCGGGATCCCAGTTGGTGATCGTGCGTGATCGGGGCATGGTGCAAACCTAGAAATGACATGTTGCCCGGAAGCTGCGTGCCGTGTCCGAGCCGTGAATATCTACTCACCCGGTGACGACTTCTGTTGTGAGATAGCTCTTTGCGTCGGTCAAATCCACCGGCTGCGTGGAGGTGGTGCCTGTGGCGTCACCCAAGCCTTGGCGTAGCGGTTCTTTCCGGCACGCTGCGGATCCCGGCTGCGGTAGATGACGAACGGGCGGACCAGATAACCGATCGGTGCACTGAACATGTGCACCAACCGCGTGTAGGGCCATAAGCCGAGCAGGGCAAGCACTATCAGCACATGTGCCTGGAACGTCCACGGGGTTTCCGCCATCAACTGCGGCGCCGGATGCAGTGTGAACAAGCTGCGGAACCACGGCGACACCGTTTCGCGGTAGTTGTAGGTCGAGAACACGTTGGTCAGGGTGTTCAGCATCCCGGTCGCCAACGCCCCGACCAGCAGCAGGTACATGAGCTTGTCGTTGAGCGTGGTCGCGGTGCGTACCTCCGGGACGGTGACCCGGCGGTAGAGCAGGATGGCCACCCCAGCGACGACGGCCACCCCGGCCACCGACCCCATACTCACCGACATCAGGTGGTAGACGTGTTCGGAGACACCCACCGCCGAAGTCCACGATTGTGGGATCAGCAGGCCGACGACGTGCCCGGCGAGCACGCCGAGGATGCCGAAATGGAACAGCGGGCTGCCGAGCCGCAGCAACTTGCTCTCGTATATCTGCGAAGACCGTGTCGTCCATCCGAACTGGTCGTTCTTGTAGCGCCAGATATGTCCGAGAGCGAATGAGGTGAATCCGATGTACGGCAGGGTCATCCAGAGCACGTTGCTCATCGTCTTCCTCCGGATCCACTCGGGTCCATCGTCATCGGGTCCATCGCATACGGGTCGAGGCCGACATCCTCATCGGGCGGGCCCTCGGCGGCGAGCTGCGCGATACGGCGGCGGTCGGCGCTGTTCACCGGCGGCAGGGTGGTGAGGACGGCAGCCATCAGGCCGGTGTAGTAGGACTCGTTGTCCTGCAGGGAGAGCCGCAAGAGTTCGAGCACCGGGACGTGTTCGGCCAGCAGGCGCTCACCTTGGACTTGATCGACCGTCGCGGCGAACTCGAGCACCATGGGCAGGTAGTCGGGCAGCTCGGAATTCTCCAGGTCACCGACTTCCAGACCCGCCTGGCGATAGGCGTGCTTGAACCGCAGCAGGGCCATGCCGCGTTTGCGGGTGTCGCCGTAGGCGTAGTAGGTCAGATGCAGGCTGCTGCGTCGTTGCATATCGAACGTCTCGACATAGTTCGACGCCCGCCGCATCGAATCTGTTGCGTTGAACTGATGCAGGAACTGCATCAGCGGCACCCGAGCCGACTCGGGCAGTTCCGCTGTGGCAGAGGCAAGCTGGTCGACAAGATCGGCCGTCTCGGCCGTCGGGTAGTCGAGCAACAGCGCGGTGATGCGCCACACCAGTCGCTGCTGGCGCTCTGACAGGGCGGAACCGGTACCTGTTCTGCGGCCAAGGGTGAGTAGCTTCATGTGGTCGGCAACAACCCGTCTGTGCTCCGGCCGTCCCAGTTGAGCAAGTTGACCCGGGTCGGATCACCCTGCGGAACAGCATCGTTGGTGTTCGTCAGATGGAACTTGTCCACCATCGTGTCGAACGCGGTCATGCCCGGCCCCCCGTCGCCGTCGAGGCTGCAGCCGGTGGCGATCGCGTCGAGTCGGTGCGCGTCAGAGCCGGCGCCGGTCGGGATGACATACCGGTCCTGATATTTCGCGATCGCCAGCAGCCGGTACATCGACTCGATCTCGTTACCGCTCAAACGCACCGAGTCCGGGATGGTCTCATCGAACTCCTCGCCGAGATTCGCTGCCCGCATGTAGGCGCGCATGGCCGCCAGCCGCTGCAGCGAGGCCCGCACCGGACCCACCTCACCGGCGGTGAACAACTCGGCCAGGTATTCGACCGGTATCCGCAGCGTGTCGATGGCGCCGAACAGGTTGTTCTTGTTCTCTCCGTCGTGGCCCGTCTCCTTCAGGATGTCCACCACCGGTGACAGCGGCGGCACGTACCAGACCATCGGCATCGTCCGGTACTCCGGATGCAGAGGCAAAGCCACCTGATAGTCGACGATCAACCGGTACACCGGTGAATTCTGTGCCGCCTCAATCCATTCGGGTGAGATGCCGGCCCGTTCGGCTTCGGCCACCACCCGCGGGTCGTGCGGGTTGAGGAAGACGCCGAGCTGTGACGGGTAGAGGTCCTTGTCATCGGTGACGGACGCGGCCTCCAGCACCGCATCCGCGTCGTACAGCATCACGCCGATGTAGCGGAGTCTGCCGACGCAGGTTTCCGAGCACACGGTGGGGATGCCGACCTCGACGCGGGGATAGCAGAACGTGCACTTCTCGGCCTTGCCGGTCTTGTGATTGAAGTAGATCTTCTTGTACGGACACCCGGTGACGCACTGCCGCCAGCCACGGCACTTGTCCTGGTCCACCAGCACGATGCCGTCTTCGGAGCGCTTGTAGATCGCGCCGGACGGGCACGCGGCGGCGCACGCTGGATTGAGGCAGTGCTCGCAGATCCGCGGCAGGTAGAACATGAACGTCTGCTCGAACTCGAGCTTGACCTTCGCCGAGTGCTCCGCAATTTCGGCGTCCTTGTTGACCTTGGCCAGCAACGGATCCCGGCCCACCTGCTCCGGCCCGCCACCCAGATCGTCGTCCCAGTTTGCACCCCAGGTCACCTTGGTGTCGCGCCCGGTGATCAGAGATTTGGGCCGCGCCACCGGCGTCGTATCCATCGCGGGCGCGGACAGCAGGTTCTCGTAGTCGTAGGTCCACGGGTCGTAGTAGTCCGACACCGTGGGCAGGTCGGGGTTGGCGAAGATGTTCAGCAGCCGCTTGAACCGGGACCCGGACTTGAGGGTGAGCTTGCCGCGCTTGTTCAGCGTCCAGCCACCCTTCCATTTCTCCTGGTCTTGGTACTGCCGCGGATAACCTTGTCCGGGGCGGGTTTCCACATTGTTGAACCACACGTACTCGACACCACTGCGGTTGGTCCACGCCTGCTTGCACGTGACACTGCAGGTGTGGCAGCCGATGCACTTGTCGAGGTTCATCACCATGGCCAACTGAGCCATCACCCTCATTGGTCCACTCCGCAAGATTCGTGTCCGGTCATTTCAGTACTCCACATCTTGTGAACGGCGACGAATCGTGGTGACCTCATCGCGTTGATTTCCGGTGGGCCCGTGGTAGTTCAAGGCGAAGGACTGCTGGGCATACCCACCGATCAGGTGGGTCGGTTTGATCATGATCCGGGTCAGCGCGTTGTGGATGCCGCCGCGTTTACCGTTCTTCTCGGTGCGCGGCACATCGACGGCTTTGTCCTGGGCGTGGTACATGAACACCAGACCTTCGGGCATCCGGTGGCTGACGATGGCCCGTGCATTGACCACGCCGTTGCGGTTGGTGCACTCGATCCAGTCGTTGTCCTTGACCCCGATCTTGGCCGCGTCCACGTCCGACATCCAGATGCACTGACCGCCCCGCGACAGCGTGAGCATGTGCAGGTTGTCTTGGTAGGCAGAGTGAATCGACCATTTGGAGTGTGGCGTCAGGTAGCGCACCGTGATTCCGCCCGAGGTATCTCCGACGGCCGGCTCATTGAACAGCGCGGTCATGTCCAGCGGCGGGCGGAACGTCGGCAGTTGCTCGCCGAGCTCACCCATCCAGTCGTGGTCCAGATAGAAATGCTGGCGGCCGGTCAGGGTGTGCCAAGGCTTGAGTCGTTCGGTGTTGATCGTGAACGGCGAGTAGCGCCGGCCGCCGGTCTCCGAGCCGGACCATTCCGGTGAAGTGTTGACCGGCACTGGCCGGGCCTGGGTGTCGGCGAACGTGATTCGCTTGCCCTCATTCTCCTTGGCCAGGTCGACCAGTTCGGTTCCGGTGCGACGCTCCAGTGCCTCGAAGCCCTCTACGGCCAGGCGCCCGTTCGTGGTGCCCGACAACGCGAGGATGGCCTCCGCGGCGTGGGTGTCTTTGGCCAGCGATGGGCGTCCGACGGCGACGCCGCTGACCACGGTGCCGTTGATCCCGCGCAGGTACTCCACCTCCTCATCGGGGTGGGTGGTCACGCCCTTGGTGGTGAGTCCGACGGTTTCCACCATCGGCCCGAGGGCGGCCATCTTCTCGGCGATCGCCGGGTAGTCGCGGTCCACCATGACGAGTCGGGGCATGGTCTTGCCGGGAATCGGCTCGCATTCACCGGCTTTCCAGTCCAGTACGCGACCGCCGGGCTGCGCGGTGGCATCGGCGCTGTCGTGCTGCAGCGGCATGGCCACGATGTCCTTGCGCTTGCCGAGGTGCTTTTCGGCCAGCCAGGAGAATCCGCGGGCGATGCGGTGGAAGGCGTCGAAATCGGTCTTGGTCTCCCACGGCGGCGATATCGCCGGCGAGAACGCGTGGACGAACGGGTGCATGTCGGTGCTGGACAGGTCGTGCTTCTCGTACCAGGTGGCCGCGGGCAGCACGATGTCGGAGAACAGGGTTGTGCTGGTGTTGCGGAAATCCAGGGACAGCAACAGATCCAGCTTGCCGACCGGGGCCTCGTCACGCCAGTGCACCTCCTGCGGGCGGATACCGTCCTCGTCGCGCGCGGCGACGGCAGAGTCGGTGCCGAGCAGGTGTTTGAGGAAGTACTCGTTGCCCTTGGCCGAGGAGCCGAGCAGATTCGACCGCCACACCGTAAGACAGCGCGGAAAGTTCTCCGGGGCGTCGGGATCTTCGCAGGCGAACTGCAGGTGACCCGACTTGAGCCCGTCCACAACGTATTCCGCGGCGTCCTTGCCCATCCGGTCGGCCTCGTCGGCGAGATCCAGCGGGTTTCGGTTGAAGGTTGGATAGGTCGGCATCCAGCCCAGCCGGCTGGCCAGCGCAATGCTGTCCGCCACGGTGCGACCCGCGAACCGGCCTTCGGCCAGCGGTGAGGCCATCACCTCTGAGGTGAACGGGTCGTACCGCCACTGGTCGGTGGCCAAGTACCAGAAGATGGTGCCCTGCATCTGCCGCGGCGGACGCTGCCAGTCCAGCCCGTATGCCAGGGTGGCCCAACCGGTTACCGGCCGGCACTTTTCCTGGCCGACGTAGTGCGCCCAGCCACCACCATTGACTCCCTGGCAGCCGGTGAGCATGACCAGGGACAGGAACGACCGGTAGATCTGATCGGAGTGGAACCAGTGGTTGGTTCCGGCGCCCATCAGAATCATCGAACGGCCCTTGGAACGTTCGGCGTTGTCGGCGAACTCCCGTGCGATGCGCTCGGCGGCCACCGCGGGTACGCCGGTGATCTCTTCCTGCCAGGCCGGGGTGTAGGGCTCGGAGGCGTCGTTGTATCCGGACGGCCACTGTCCGGGGAGCCCGGCACGGGCCACTCCGTACTGCGCCAGCATCAGGTCGAAGACTGTCGTCACCCGTTGTCCGGCAACGATTCTGGTCGGCACTCCGCGCTCCAGAATGCCCGGCTTGTCGCTGTCGAACCGGGGCAGCGCCACGGTCGCGGTGTCGTCGTGGTTACCGAGCAGGGTCAGCATCGGGTGGACACCCTCAAGGTCGAGGTTCCAGTGCCCCTCGCCGGATGCCGTGAACCGGTGCCCGAGCGAACCGTTCGGCACCACGGGCCGCCCGGTCTGATCGAGGAGCACCGTTTTAGAGGACGCAGCTTCGACATCCGCATATTCACCGCCGAGATCGGCTGCGGTGAGGAACTTCCCGGGGAGCATCCGTCCGTCGCGTTCGGTGAGCGTGACCAGGAACGGCAGGTCGGTGTACTTCTTGACGTAGTCGGTGAAGTAGGGCGTCTGCTGATCGACGAAGAACTCTTTGAGGATGACGTGCCCCATCGACATGGCGAGTGCCGCATCGGTACCGGGGCGAGCCGGCAGCCACTCGTCGGCGAACTTGGTGTTGTCGGCATAGTCCGGCGACACCACGACCACCTTCTGGCCGCGGTAGCGGGCCTCGGTCATGTAGTGCGCGTCGGGGGTTCGGGTGACGGGGACGTTGGAGCCCCACATGATCAGGTAGCCCGCGTCGAACCAGTCTGCCGATTCGGGCACATCGGTCTGGTCGCCGAACACCTGCGGGGAGGCCACCGGCAGGTCGGCGTACCAGTCGTAGAACGACAGCATCGACCCGCCGAGCAGCGAGATGAACCGGGCGCCGACGGCGTGGCTCACCATCGACATCGCCGGGATCGGCGAGAATCCGGCCACCCGGTCCGGTCCGTACTTCTTGACGGTGTGGACGTGGGCGGCGGCGGCGATCTCGGCGGCCTCCCACCATTCGGCGCGGACGAATCCGCCCTTCCCGCGGGCGGCCTTGTACCGCGTCGACTTCTCCGGATCCTCGACGATGTCGGCCCAGGCCAGCACGGGGTCCTTCAGGCGCTCCTTGGCCTCACGGTAGTACTCCAGCAGCACGCCACGGACGTACGGATAGCGCACGCGTGCAGGCGAATACGTGTACCAGGAAAACGACGCTCCGCGTGGGCATCCCCGCGGCTCGTACTCGGGCTTGTCGGCACCGACCGACGGATAGTCGGTCTGCTGGGACTCCCAGGTGATCACGCCGTCCTTGACGTAGATCTTCCACGAGCAGGATCCGGTGCAGTTGACGCCGTGGGTCGATCGCACCACTTTGTCGTGCGCCCAGCGGTCGCGGTAGAAATCGTCAGCCGAGCGGCCGCCGATCTTGTGCAGGGTCCGTTGATCGGCCGAGATTTCACCACGGTGGAAGTACTTGCCCAACCGCAGCAAAGCATCGGCAGGTGTTGTGCCGCCTGCGTGTGAATCGACCACGATCCGTCCCTCCAGCCTGTTGATCAACGAGCGTAGGGGGGTTGCGGAGGGCGTCAAAAGAACGCACTGAGGGCTCGGCGGCGCTGTGAAATCGCGTTAACGCACAAGTCATTTCGCGGGAACATGCCGGTGATGAGGCGGCCCGGCCATGCCGCTCACTCGATGCCCTCCACCTGCAGCGATCTGCTGACCGGAGGCCAAAATGGAGGTGTTGAAGACGGTGGCCGCGGGGCGCCTGCGGCGGGGGAATACCGCCCAGGATTTATCACCGCGGTAACACTGCGGGCCGGGCGCAAAGACGGTGGTGGCGGCGAACAACAATCCGCGAGCAGACACAGAATCGCCCCTTCCACGTCGGAAAGGGGCGATTCTGTGTCTGCTCGGCGAGGAAGCTACTGGATGTAGCCTGACGCCGACTGCAGGTGCGCGACGGCGTCGTCGACGATCTTCTCGACCAACTCGGCACACGACGGCAGATCGTTGATGATGCCCGCCACCTGGCCCGAGGCCAGCACGCCGGCGTCGGTATTGCCGTCCACCAGACCGGCTTTCAGCAGCATCGCGGTATTGGCCTTCATGACGATCTGCGACCAGGTGAGTTCTTTACCCTCGCGCATCGCGAGGCCGTCCTTGGCGATCGACAGCCAGGACATCCCCGAGTACTTCTTGAACTTCTGGGCGTTGCTGACCGCAGCGGCGAGGCTGCGCACCCCTGAGCCGCTTTCGAGCTTCTCGACCAGGCCGGTACGCAGCACCCGGTGCGGCATGCCGTCGACCCGGGTGGACACCACGGTGCCGTCGAGTGCGGCCTGCAGGTACCGCTCCTTGACGGTGTCGGGCACGGTGGAATCCGAGGTCAGCAGGAATCGGGTTCCCATGGCAACCCCGGCCGCACCGTAAGACAGTGCGGCGGCCAGGCCGCGGCCGTCGAAGAAACCGCCGGCCGCGATCACCGGCATGCCGGTGTCCTTGACTGCGTCGAGCACCGAGGGCAGCAGCAGAGTGGTGGCGACGGGACCGGTGTGGCCACCGCCCTCACCGCCCTGCACGATCACCGCGTCCGCACCCCAGCCGGCCACCTTCTTGGCGTGCTTGGCCGCACCCACCGACGGAATCACCACGACGCCGGCATCTTTCAGCTTGGTGATCAGCTCAGGCTTGGGAGCTAGAGCGAAGGAGGCGACTTTGACTCCTTCGCGGATCAGGAGGTCGACGCGCGCACCGGCATCGCCCGCATCGGCACGCATGTTGATGCCGAAGGGCTTGTCGGTGGCTGCCTTGACCTTGGTGACGGCGGTCTGCAGTTCCTCGAGCGTCATCGTTGCCGACGCCAGGATGCCGAGCCCGCCGGCATTGGAGGTTGCGGCGACCAGTCGTGCACCGGCCACCCAGCCCATCCCGGTCTGGACGACGGGATGCTCGATGCCGACCAGTTCGGTGAGCGGTGTCTTGAGCTTGCCCACTATTTCGCCTCGACTGCTTTCACTTCCTTGTCGCGCAACGACTTCGGATCGATGACCTCGCGCAGGAGCGTGAGCTCCTCGTCGGTCGGCAGACGGGTCTCGCCGGCAGCCTCCAAGCCGTGCACCTCAAAGGTCGTGTTGTCCGCGACCTGCTGAGCGTCGACGCCCGGGTGCAGCGACACGGCACGCATCTGGTGCTCGGGGCCGTTGAAGTCGAACACACCCAGGTTCGACACCACCTGGTAGACGTTGGCGAACCGGTAGGCCGGGTTCTCCGGATTGCCGTCGTTGTTGAAATTGATTTTGTCCCAGCCGATTCCGGAGACGATATCCACCGATTCGGTGAACACCCGCTTGGAGTGATTACCGACGAAGTAGCTGGTGGCGTGGTTGATGCTGTTGCCGGGCGCGCCGCGGACACCGAACATCTGGCGGGTCGGCTGCTGGATCGGGCCGAACGCCGACAGGTTCTGGTTGCCGTAGCGGTCGATCTGGTTGGCGCCCATCACCACATGGCGCTTGCCCCAGGCCAGGGTCTCGAAGACCCGGTTGAACGGCATCCAGCCCTCGACGGCGAAGGGGGCGCCGATCGCCGGGGTATCGGCCAGGATCCGGGCTTCACCGTCGGTCAGCAGGATGTCGGGGGAGAAGGTCAGCCGGGCCAGGCGGGCACCGATCTGGACGACGGTGGTCATCGGGCTGGCCATGATCTCGCCGGCGTCGCGGAACAGTTCGGCGCAGGCGATGGCACACACCTCGGCACGGGTCACGGCAATCACTTGCTGGCCTCCTGATCTTGCTTGAACTTCCGCACGGCTGCCTGGTAATCGGCCTCGCTACCGGACAGGTACGTCTTGACGAACTCGGCCCAGGTCTCCTCGGAGCCGGCGGCCTCGGCGTAGTGGCGCTGGAACTTCTCGTCGCGCCGGTAATCGGGCTCGTTGGTGGTGAAGTGCGCACCGCCCGGAGCCTCGACCACGGAATCGACCATCATCCGGTTGATCAGCAGGGCCTGTGTCGGAACGGCCTTGACCAGTTCCTCGGTGGACACCACGCGCTCCACCGAAAGGAAGCGACGCTGTGCCGACATCAGGAACAGATCGTCGAAGTAGGGATCGATACCGGTGTAGGCGGCATTGCCCTTGGCGTCACCGAGATTCATGTGCACGAAGGCCGCGTCGAGGTTCAGCGCAGGCATCGCGATGAGCTCCTCGTAGTGCTCGCCGGTCGGGTAGGGGGATTTCACGGTCTTGAGCTCGTCGCCCCAGAACGTGCGGACGTCGCTACCGAGTCCGGCGCGGATCGGCAGGAACGGCAGCCGCTGGGCGGCAGCCTGCAGGCCGCAGCGCAGCATGCCCTCATCCATCTCACGGGCCTCGATCGCGCCGGTGGTGCGGGACTTGGCGAACCAGGGGTCGTAGAACGGCGGCGAGTCCAGCGACACGAAGCCGTAGTAGGCGCGCTTGACCTTGTCTGCCGAGCACAGCAGGCCGAGGTCGGGACCGCCGTAGGTGACCACGGTCAGGTCTTTGACGTCGGTACGCAGCAGGGCGCGCACGAAGGCCATCGGCTTGCGCCGCGAGCCCCAGCCACCGATGCCGATCGTCATTCCGCTTTCGATCGAGGCGACTGCCTCGTCGAGAGTTGTCCGCTTGTCTGTCATTTCTCCCCTTCTCGCTTCGCTCGTGCCCGCCGAATCATTTGGATCGCTTCTCGGTTCCGGCGAACGCGTCACGGTGCTCGTCGGACACACCGGACAGGTTGAGTTCGAAGGTGAAACCCTGCTCCATGCGGTAGCGCGCGTTGACGGGCTGCACGTCGATGAAGTTCAGCGCCTCCTTCGCGGCGCGGATCACCCGGGTGTCCTTGCTGGCGATGTCGCGGGCGACGCGCAGCGCCGACTCGTCGAGATCCTCACGCGGAACCACCTCGTGCACCGAACCGAAGTGGTGCAGCGTCTCGGCGGGAACGGTTGCGGCGGTGAAGAACAGCCGACGCATCAGGTGCTGGGGGACCAGGCGGGACAGGTGAGTGGCGGCACCCAACGCTCCACGTTCTACTTCGGGGAGGCCGAACTTGGCGTCATCGGAGGCGACGATCACGTCGGCGTTGCCGACCAGGCCGATCCCGCCGCCCACGCAGAAGCCGTTGACGGCCGCGACGACGGGAACCTCGCACTCGTACACCGCCTTGAAGGCGTGGTAGCAGCCCCGGTTGGCGTCGATGAGCGCGCCGAATCCCTCGGTGTTTTGCATCTCCTTGATGTCGACGCCGGCGTTGAATCCGCGGCCCTCGGCACGCAGGATCACCACGTGGGTGCTGCGGTCGCGGCCGGCTGCGGTGATCGCATCGCCGAGTTCGAACCAGCCTGCCGACGGGATGGCGTTGACGGGCGGGTAGTTGACGGTGACCGAGACGATGCCCGGCTCGACTGTCTTGGTGGTGATCGTCATCAATCCACTTCCTGAAGGGGTCGCTACCTAAGCAAGCACTTGCTTGGTACGCTAGCACAGTGACCGATACGCCAGAAGCTGGTGCCATC
The DNA here is from genome assembly GCF_017876775.1 of Mycolicibacterium lutetiense. Classification (NCBI taxonomy): domain Bacteria; kingdom Bacillati; phylum Actinomycetota; class Actinomycetes; order Mycobacteriales; family Mycobacteriaceae; genus Mycobacterium; species Mycolicibacterium lutetiense. The sequence goes on from NZ_JAGIOP010000002.1 coordinate 4,064,691, forward strand.
AATTTGGGTTTGACCGGCAAGGTGGTCCTGGTGACCGGCGGGGTGCGCGGAGTCGGCGCGGGAATCAGCGCGGTTTTCGCCGGTCAGGGCGCCACCGTGGTGACCTGCGCACGCCGTCGGGTTGAGGGGCTGCCCTACGAATTCCACAGCTGCGACGTCCGCGATGACGAATCGGTGGCCGCCATGATCGCGGCCATCGTGGCCAAGCACGGTCGGCTGGACGTCGTGGTGAATAACGCCGGTGGATCGCCGTACGTCGCAGCCGCCGATGCGTCCGCCAAGTTCAGCACCAAGATCATCGAACTCAACCTGCTCGGGCCGCTCTCGGTCTCCCAGCACGCGAACGCCGTGATGCAGAAGCAGGAGACCGGCGGTTCGATCGTCAACATCTCCAGCGTCAGCGCACACCGGCCGACCCCGGGCACCGCCGCCTATGGTGCGGCCAAGGCCGGCATCGACAACCTGACCACCACGTTGGCCGTCGAATGGGCACCCAAGGTGCGGGTGAACTCCGTGGTCGTCGGCATGGTCGAGACTGAACAGTCCGAACTGTTCTACGGCGACGCCGAGTCGGTGGCCGCGGTGGCTGCTACTGTCCCGCTCGGCCGGCTGGCCAAGCCTGCCGATATCGGTTGGGCTGCAGCATTTTTGACGTCGCCGGCCGCCTCTTACATCAGTGGTGCAGCTTTGCAGGTCCATGGCGGTGGCGAACCGCCGAACTACCTCGACGCCTCAAGCGCGAACAAAGGCGCGTAGCGCCACAATCCAACACGGTAGGAGATTCGTAATGACATTGCTCGACGGCCGCGTGGTTATCGTGACGGGTGCCGGTGGCGGTATCGGACGTGAGCATGCGCTCGCGTTCGCCGCCGAAGGTGCCCGCGTCGTGGTCAACGACATCGGGGTGGGCCTGGACGGTTCGGCCGCCGGCGGCGGCAGCGCCGCGCAGAACGTGGTCGACGAGATCGTCGCTGCCGGAGGCGAAGCCGTCACCAGCGGTGCCAACGTCGCCGACTGGGCGCAGGCCGAGGGCCTCATCCAGACCGCCGTCGATTCCTTCGGCGGCCTCGACGTGCTGGTCAACAACGCCGGCATCGTGCGCGACCGGATGTTCGCCAACGCCACCGAAGAGGAATTCGATGCCGTCACCGCCGTGCATCTCAAGGGGCATTTCGCCACCATGAAGCACGCCGCGGCCTACTGGCGCGCACAGTCCAAGGCGGGCAACACCGTTGACGCCCGCATCATCAACACCAGCTCCGCCGCGGGCCTGCAGGGCAGCGTCGGCCAGGCCACCTACAGCGCCTCCAAGGCCGGCATCGCCGCGCTCACGCTGGTGGCTGCCGCCGAGATGGGTCGCTACGGCGTCACCGCGAATGCGATTGCGCCGTCGGCTCGTACCCGGATGACCGAGACCGTGTTCGCCGACATGATGGCCACCCAGGACGATGCCTTCGACGCCATGGCTGCGGAGAACATCTCACCGCTGGTGGTGTGGCTGGGCAGCGTCGAGTCAAAGGGCGTCACCGGCAAGACATTCGAGATCGAGGGCGGCAAGATCCGCGTCGCCGAGGGCTGGGCCCACGGACCGCAGATCGACAAGGGCGCCAAGTGGGATCCCGCCGAGCTGGGCCCGGTCGTCAACGACCTGCTGGCCAAGGCGCGCACCGCGGTTCCCGTCTACGGCGCGTAGGTACTTCCGACGAACAGTCCCCCGCAAGCGGGTGGAACCCCCAGCGTAGGCCCCCGAAATCCGTTGATTTCGGGGGCCTTTGCGTCTGCTTGCGCAGCGTAGTGGGGTTAGGCGGCGTCCTTGCTGCCGGTATCCTTGTTGTCAGCGGCGCCCGTGTCGGCCTTGGCCTTGCCGGTTTGGCCGGTGGCCTTCTTGACGGCATCGCCGATTTTCTTGATCGACGCCGACACCTGGTCCTGGGTGTCCTCGACCGCGGTCTTGACCCGTTCGCCGTTTCGGGTGAGCGACTTCGTCACCCCCGGCAGAGCCTTGTTGCCGTCCGACAGATCAGTCGCGCCACGGGGCTTGACGATGCGGTCGAGCGCCTCCTCGGCCTTCGCCCGCACCGGGCTGCCGACCGACGCAGCGGCTTCCGGTTCCTTGGCGGCTGAAACCTTTTCGTCCGATCCCGCAGGTGCGGACGCCGGAGATGACTCCGGTGCCGACGCCTTCGGTGCCGACGCGAGACGATGCGAGACCACGTTGGTGTCAACCGCGGTCTTCATGTTCTCCACCTCGGTGGACACCTTCTCCTGCAGTTGGTCGGTGGCGGTCTGCGCCGGGGGAAGGACCCGCTTGATGATCTGTGCGCTGATCGCCCGGTTGAACTTGGTCACCGAGAAGGATGCGTCGGCCACGCTGTGGCTGATCGCGGTCGCGATCTTCGTGATGTCGCCGGTCTGGAAGGCCGCTTTGACCTGATCAGCGGCGGCAGTCAACTGGCGGGACAACGTTCGAAGTTGAAGGCCCATCTCGTGCCCGAAGGTCGGTTCAGGGCTGAACTGCTGGCCGTTCCAGTTCACCAGGGTCCAGCCGTCTTCGTTGTTGCCCTCGATGACCACGTAATCGGTGTTGTCCAACTGAGCTGACTGCAGCAGTTGGAGCTTCTCCATCACGGTGAGGTTGTTCACGTTCATCATCGTCCAGAACATGATGGTTCCGCCGTGCGAGAACACCACAGCGTTGCGATCGCCGTTGTCATAGATGGTCTGCAGCGCACCGTCGACCCTGGCGTCGAACGAGTATCCGTTCTCGGTGGTGCCCGGCATGAACGTGCCCTTGTTGAACATCGACTCGGGGATCTGGGGGATGACGCCCGGGAACGTCCACCCGATCGGATACAGGCCGTACCCGCCCTGGGCGCCAGACTCCGGCGTTCCCTCGAAGACGCCGGCCGGGATCTCCTGGATGCCGTCGATCACCTGGATCGGCATGCCCAGGTACTGCGACATGGGCGCCGCGGTCAGCTGGGTCCGCACCATCGTCGACGCGTAGATGCCGTCGTAGTTGTTGTCGCCCAGCTTGGCGGCGATGTCACGTGCCTGCTGCTGCCCCTTCTCGGTGAGCACCGGACCGGGTGTCGACGTGTCGATATTCCCGGAGGCATTGCCCGCCGACTCGCCGTGACGGATGAACGTCACGCGCATGGTCTCTGCAGCATGGGCGACGGGCATCGCCAGGAAAAATGCAAGGAATGCCAGGGCGACACCCCCTAGAAGACTTCGAATCCGTGACGCCGGCGCGTCACCTCTACGGCGGTTCATGTGCTTCCTCCCTCGTGGCTGTACAGATTTCACCTGACCTGCCGGTGACGGTTCGCTGGCCGGCCAGATGAATTGTCTGATCGTTCGCTGTCAGGGCGAGCATTTATCCCAATGTGCGGGAAGGAATTTGACAAGATTTTTGGCTCTGCTACCCCCTCTGTTCTGGGGCGGAGCAGATACGGCTCAGTCCCCCTCCTCGGGCGAGGAGGGGGACCGACCCGGTCGGTATTACATTGCGCTACTGCCTATTTCACGCGGCGTCCTTGGTCTTCTGCTTGGGCTTGCTGTCGTCGGACTTGTCAGCCTTGCCGGTCTTGACGGCACTGGTGAGCTTTTTGACGGTCTCGCGGGCCTGCCGGGCAGAGGACTCGACCTCGCCGCGCACGTCGTCCGTGGCCCGGTTGACCCGGTCGCGAACCGCGGAGACCGCCTTACCCGGCTCTGCCTTGTTGCCGTCGGTCAACTTGGTTGCACCGTTGGTGGCACGGACGGTGGGGGTCGTGGGCTTGACCGATTCGGTGACCTTCTTGACCTCCGTGGTGGCGCCCTCGGTGACATTCTCGACGGCGGTCTTGGCGCCCTCGGCGAGGTCGCCCACCGCCGGGTTGTCATTGTCCGCGGCGACGTTGAGGGTGCTGACCTTCGACACCTGCGACGTCGACTGGCCGATCGAGCCGGGGATGCCGGTGATGGCGTTGACGGTGTCGGTCACCGAGTCCTTGACGAATTTGACCCCGGCCTGGGCGACGTCCTGGACGCCCTGCGCACCCGTGGTGACGATGCCCTGCGCATCCAGCGAGAGAACCGGAATGCGCATGTTGTAGACCGCCTTCTGCGGCGCCACGATCAGGTCGCGCACATTGACGAACATCTGTGTCGGGTAGTTGGCCGCGCCGACTTCTTCGCCGGCCCATTCCTTGAGGGTCCAGCTGCCGTCGTCGTTCTTCTCCACGACCACCGTGTCGGTGTTGTTCAACGGATGCTGCACGATCAACATCAGGTTCGGGTTGTCGACGTTCATCATCGTCCACATCATGATCGTCGCGCCGTGCGAGAACACCGCGGCGTCGATCTTGCCGTCGCCATTGGTGTCTTCGGTATCCGACTCGACCTGAGTGAGGGCATTCGTCACGCGCTCGTTGAACTCCAGGCCGGTCTCGCCGCCGGGGACCGGGATGAATTGCAGGCCCATTGTCCACGCCAGGGGAGCGAGGATGTAGCCGATGCGGCCGATCCCTTCACTTTCGGGCAGGCCCTCGAAGATGCCGGCACTGATCTCCTGCACACCGGAGTTCTGCTGCGGGTGGTCCGGGTCGAACGCGCCCAGGATCGTGACGTTCAGTCCGCTCTTGTCGGCGAACGGCTTGGCGGTCTCCTGGGTGCGAATCATGGTCGAGGCGTAGAGCGCGTCGAACGCGTCGGCGGTCTGGCCATTGGCCCAGGCCTGCGCCTGCTCCTCGCCGGTCGCGCCGCCGTTCTGGTTCACCTGATCGTTGGTGAGATGAGGCCCCGGGGTGTTGGTGTCGATGTAGCCGGAGGCGTTGCCCTGCGACTCGGCGTGCCGGATGAACGTCACGGTCATCGCCGCGGCGGGCAGGGTCGCGGCGGCGAACAGAGAACATGCCGTCAGGGTTGTTGCGGCGGCACCGGCGGCCCGGCGTCGAGTGGGTCGTTGCATTGGTTCTCCGTCGATTCACGAATGTGTGGGCTGCCGCTCACCTAGCGTTCACTGTGTGTGCGCTCACAGAACATAAATCAGAATCTGTTCACTCGTCAATTCTGCTACGCGGAGTTGCGTAATGTCCGCACAACAGACAGCGCCCCCGGACAATGTCCGGGGGCGCTGTCTGCGGTCAGGGGGCGGTCAGACCGGGTCGCAGATCACGATCGGGATCTTGCGGTCGGTGTAGGACCGGTAATTCACGAAGTCGGCATACATGGCGTCGAGCCTGGGCCAGTACACGTCGCGCTCGGCGTCGGTGGCCTCGCGCGCGGTGAGTTCCAGCGTCGCGTGCTTGGTCTGGAACTTCACCTTGGGGTTGGTCACCAGGTTCAGGTACCACATCGGATTGGTGGCCCGACCGCCCTGCGAGGCGACCAGCACGATGCGCTGGTCCTCCTGCAGGAACAACAGCGGGCTGTCACGCTCCTCGCCCGACTTGCGCCCGATCGTGGTCAGGATGCCGACCTCGGCGCCACGCAGGAATTTGTCGCCGAACCGCCCGCCCGTCTTCTTGAAGATCCAGGTCTGGGCGCGCGACATCCACTTGATGGCGGTGCCGGTCGATTTCGCGTTGAGCCGTTCGACCTGTTTGGGGTTCAGCGGGCGAGGGGTGTTGGCCATGCGGGGACCTTAGCGGCTGAGGAACGGGGTCAGGGAGGCGCGGATGTGATGGATCTTTCCGTCCGATGCGGCGATCAGGAAGGTCTCGTCGACGTGCGAGCACACCCGCCATCCGAACAGCCGCGGCTTGGTCAGTACGTCGAACTTGGCCCGGATGTTGTCACCGTCGACGGTGAACTCCGGGTCGGTCGTCTTCTCGATCAACTTGAACTGCGGGCCGTTGTTCAGGCTGCGACGCAGGTGGTCCCCGGAGCGGCCGGTCTTCAGGCCCATCTCGATGCGGATGCAGTCCGGGGTGAACGGCACGTTGTCGCCCCGGTGCGTGGAAAGCGCATCGATGTAGGACTGTGCGGCGGCGATGCGCTCGGCCTCACTGAAAGCCACTAGATGCGCTCGATGATCGTGCCGGTGGACAGTGCACCGCCGGCACACATGGTGATCAGCGCCGTGCTCTTGTCGCTGCGCTCCAACTCGTGCAGCGCCGTGGTGATCAGCCGGGCGCCGGTCGAACCGACCGGGTGACCCAGGGCGATGGCGCCGCCGTTGACGTTGACCTTGTCCATGTCGGCACCGTGCACCTGGGCCCAGGACAGCACCACCGAGGCGAACGCCTCGTTGATCTCGACCAGGTCGATGTCGCCCATCTTCATCCCGGCCTTCTCGAGGACCTTCGCGGTGGACTGCACCGGACCGTCGAGGTGGTAGTAGGTTTCGGCGCCGACGTTGGCCTGGCTGATGATCCGGGCGCGCGGCTTGAGGCCCAGCGCCTTCGCCTTGTCCTCGTCCATCCACAGCACCGCGGCGGCGCCGTCGGAGATCTGCGAGGACGTACCGGCGGTGTGCGTGCCCCCCTCCATGACCGGCTTCAGCGCCGCCAGGCCTTCGAGGGTGGTGTCGCGCAGGCCCTGGTCGCGGCTGACCGTGTTCCATTCAGCGGTCGGCTGCTTGTTCTCGTCGATGACCGGCGCGTCGATCGGCGAGATCTCGCGGTCGAACCGGCCCTCGGCCCAGGCCTGCTTGGCCCTGGCCTGCGAGGCGAAGCCGAGCGCGTCGAGGTCAGTGCGGGTGATGCCACGGCGCTTGGCGATGCGCTCGGCGGCCTCGAACTGGTTGGGCAGGTCGATGTCCCATGACGCGGCGCGGGCGCCGCCGCCGTTGGCGCCGAGCCCGACCCGGCTCATTGCCTCGATGCCACAGGCGATGCCGATGTCGATGGCACCGGTGGCGATCAGCCCGGCGACCAGATGGTTGGCCTGCTGGGCGCTGCCGCACTGGCAGTCGACGGTGGTGGCGCCGACGTGTTCGGGCAGTCCGGCGACCAGCCAGGACTGCCGGGTGACATTGTTGCCCTGCTCGCCGAACTGGGTGACGCAGCCGCCGATCAGTTGCTCGACGCTTCCGGCGTCGATCCCGGCCTTCTCGATGAGAGCCTTCTGGACGGCGCCAAGAAGCTCGGTGGCGTGCAGGCCGGACAACCAGCCATTGCGCTTACCGATAGGACTGCGGGTGGCTTCGACGATGACAGGGTTACCCATGAAGCCAGGCTAGAACACGTTTCATTACTCTGACAAGCGCGGATATAACACTGCCTTTGATCTGCGGTCAAGCCGTGTTTCAATGGTCTCAATCGGTACTAGACCACGTTGTATCAAGCACTGCTTGCCACGCGCGCAGGGTGCTGCAGACACTAGGAGTAGACACATGGGCTGCCCGAACATCCCCAAGGAATTCGACTTCCTCGATTCCGAACTCAACCTCAAGGGCCTGCCGGTCAAAGAGCTTGCCGAGCTCCGTAAGGCTGAGCCGGTTCGCTGGGTCGACGTCCCCGGTGGCACCGGAGGCTTCGGCGACAAGGGTTACTGGTTGGTCACCCGGCACGAGGACGTCAAGGACGTCTCGCTGCGCAGCGAGGTGTTCTCCAGCGCGATGAACGGCGCGATCCCGGTCTGGCCGCAGGAGATGCCCCGCGAGGCCGTCGACGTGCAAAGCGCCGTGCTGCTCAACATGGACGCCCCCCACCACACCCGGCTGCGCAAGATTATCTCCCGTGGCTTCACCCCGCGTGCGCTCTCGCGGCTTGAGGACGAACTGAACAACCGCGCGCAGCAGATCGCCAAGAACGCCGCGGCCTCCAACACCGGCGACTTCGTCGAGCAGGTGTCCTGCGAGCTGCCGCTGCAGGCCATCGCCGAGCTGCTCGGCGTGCCCCAAGACGATCGTGACAAGCTGTTCCGCTGGTCCAACGAAATGACCGCCGGTGACGACCCCGAGTACGCCGACATCGACCCGGCCGCGTCCTCGTTCGAGGTCATCACCTATGCCATGAAGATGGCAGAGGAGCGTGGCAAGAACCCGACCGACGACATCGTCACCAAGCTGATCCAGGCCGATATCGACGGTGAGAAGCTCAGCGACGACGAGTTCGGCTTCTTCGTCATCATGCTGGCCGTCGCGGGTAACGAGACCAGCCGTAACTCGATCACCCACGGCATGATCGCGTTCTCGCAGCACCCCGAGCAGTGGGAGCTGTTCAAGAAGGAGCGGCCCAAGACCGCGGTGGACGAGATCATTCGTTGGGCCACGCCGGTGTCGGCCTTCCAGCGCACCGCCAGCGAGGACACCGAGATTGCCGGTGTGAAGATCAAGGCCGGCGAGCGAGTGGTGATGTCCTACCGCTCGGCGAACTTCGACGAGAACGTGTTCGACGATCCGTTCTCCTTCAATATCCTTCGCGATCCCAACCCGCATGTCGGCTTCGGCGGCACCGGGGCGCACTACTGCATCGGCGCCAACCTGGCTCGCCTGACGATCAACCTGATCTTCAACGCGGTGGCCGATCACATGCCCGATCTCAAGCCGATCGGGGATCCCGAGCGGTTGAAGTCGGGTTGGCTCAACGGAATCAAGCACTGGCCGGTGGACTTCACGGGCGAATGCCCGGTTGCACACGCCGGCGAGCCGGCAAATCAGGCCTAAGCTCGCTGATCACCTAACGAATCAAGGAGGATTCGGGTGGATTTCACACCGAACCCGGAGCAGCAGGCCGTCGCCGACGTGGTGACGTCTGTTCTGGAGCGTGACAACACTTGGGACGCACTGGTTTCCGGTGGGGTCGCGGCACTGGGAGTGCCCGAACGACTCGGCGGTGACGGTCTGGGCCTGCCCGAGCTGTCCACCGCGCTGACCGAGATCGGCCGGCACGGCACGACCGGCCCGGCGCTTGCCACTGTGGGCCTCGGTCTGGTGTCGCTGCTCGACCTGGCTTCTGACGCCCAGCAGGACCGGTACCTGTCCGGCGTCGCCGCGGGTGCGGTGCTCTCGGCGGCACTCAACGAGCCGGGGCAGTCTCTCCCGGAGCAGCCCGCAGTCAACTACGCCGACGGCAAGCTCAACGGCACCAAGATCGGCGTGCCCTACGCCGAGGCCGCGCAGTGGTTGGTGGTGACCGCCGACAACGCGGTGGTGGTGGTCTCGCCTGCAGCCGACGGTGTGACCGTCACCAAGACTCCGACCTCCAACGCTTCCGATGAGTACGCGGTCACGTTTGCCGACGTCACGGTCGACGCCGCCGATGTGCTCGACGGCGCGACGGCGCACCGCGTCAACCAGCTGGCGCTGGCCGCCACCGGGGCCTTCGCCGCCGGCCTGGTGGCCGGAGCGCTGCGGCTGACCGCCGACTATGTGGCCACCCGTGAGCAGTTCGGCCGTCCGCTCTCGACCTTCCAGACGGTGGCCGCACAGCTGTCCGAGGTCTACATCGCTTCGCGGACAATCTCTTTGCTGTCCAATTCGGCTCTGTGGCGTCTGTCGGAGGACCTTGACGCCGACGAGGATCTGAGCATCCTGGGCTACTGGCTCACCTCGCAGGCCGCGCCGGCCATGCGGCTCTGCCATCACCTGCACGGCGGTATGGGTATGGACATCACCTACCCGATGGACCGCTACTACTCCTCGATCAAGGATCTGACCCGGTTGCTGGGCGGTCCGTCGCATCGCCTCGATTTGGTGGGAGCGTAATGTTCATCGACCTGACAGCTGAGCAGCGCGCGCTGCAAGCCGAACTGCGGGAATACTTCTCGACCCTCATCACGCCCGAAGAGGCCGAGGCGATGGAGTCCGACCGGCACAACGAGGCCTACCGCACGGTGATCAAGCGGATGGGCAGTGACGGCAAGCTCGGTGTCGGCTGGCCCAAGGAGTACGGCGGCCTGGGCTTCGGCCCGGTCGAGCAGCAGATCTTCATCAACGAGGCCAACCGCGCCGACATCCCGTTGCCGATGGTCACGCTGCAGACCGTGGGCCCGACCCTGCAGGCGCTCGGCACCGAGGAACAGAAGAAGAAGTTCCTCCCCGGAATCCTCGCCGGCGAAGTGCATTTCGCGATCGGCTACTCGGAGCCCGAAGCGGGCACCGACCTGGCCTCGCTGCGCACCACCGCCGTCAAGCACGGCGACGAATACATCGTGAACGGTCAGAAGATGTGGACCACCGGCGCGCATGACGCCGACTACATCTGGCTGGCCTGTCGTACCGATCCCGAAGCTGCCAAGCACAAGGGCATCTCGATCCTGATCGTCGACACCAAGGATCCCGGCTACTCCTGGACCCCGATCATCCTGTCCGACGGGGCCCATCACACCAACGCGTCGTACTACAACGATGTGCACGTGCCCGCCGACATGCTTGTCGGCGAGGAGAACGGTGGCTGGAAGCTCATCACCACCCAGCTCAACCACGAGCGTGTCGGTCTCGGGCCGGCCGGCCGCGTTGCCGGCATCTACGACCAGGTGCACGCCTGGGCGTCCAAGCCCGGTTCGGACGGTGTCACGCCGGTCGAGCAAGACGATGTGAAACGCCTTCTGGGACAGATCAAGTCGATCTGGCGGATCAACGAGCTGCTCAACTGGCAGGTTGCGGCATCCGGCGAGACCATCGCCGTGGCCGACGCTGCGGCCACCAAGGTGTTCTCCACCGAGCGCATCCAGGAGGTCAGCCGGCTCGCCGAAGAGGTCGTCGGCAAGTACGGCAACCCGGCCGACCCGGAGACCGCCGAGCTGCTCGTCTGGCTTGACAAGATGGCCAAGCGCAACCTGGTGATCACCTTCGGCGGTGGCGTCAACGAGGTGATGCGCGAGATGATCGCCGCGTCGGGCCTGCGGGTGCCGAGGGTTCCGCGGTAGAGCGAAGGGTTGAGATGAGCGCGAATCTGCAGGCCGGCATCGACGAGATCGTCGCAGCTGGGCGAAGCGAACCGACGGTGGCCCGGGATCTGGTGAATCAGCCCATGATTCACCACTGGACCGATGCGATCGGCGACAAGAACCCGATCTACGTCGACGCGGAGGCCGCTAGAGCCGCGGGGCATCCCGGCATCGTGGCGCCGCCGGCGATGATCCAGGTCTGGACCATGATGGGCCTGGGCCGCACCCGATCCGACGATGACCCGCTGGGCCGCGCGATGAAGTTGTTCGACGACGCCGGGTATGTCGGCGTCGTGGCCACCAACTGCGACCAGACTTATCACCGTTACCTCGCGCCCGGTGAGCAGGTGGTGATGAGTGCCGAGATCGTCGGCATCGTCGGCCCCAAGCAGACCGCGCTGGGTGAGGGCTACTTCATCAATCAGAAGATCCGCTGGCATGTCGGTGACGAGGAAGTCGCCGACATGGACTGGCGGATCATGAAGTTCCTGCCGGCCGGAAAGCAGGCCGAGGACGGCTCAGCCGAAACCGCGGTCATCCCTGAGGACCTCGATCCGGACAAACTGATGCGGCCGTCCTCGTCGCGGGACACCAAGTTCTTCTGGGACGGCATCAACGCGCACGAACTCCGGATTCAGCGTCGCCCGGACGGGACGCTGCAGCACCCGCCGGTGCCGGCAGTGTGGAAGGACTACAAGGACCCGGTGACGGAGTCCGATTACCTGGTGGCCTCGGGCAAGGGCACGGTGTTCAGCTATGTCGTGCACCATGCGCCCAAGGTGCCCGGTCGCAGCCTGCCGTTCGTGATCGCCCTCGTGGAACTCGAGGAAGGCGTCCGGATGCTGGGCGAGTTGCGGGGTGTCGACGCCGATCAGGTGAAGATCGGAATGCCGGTCACCGCAACCTATATCGACTTCCCGGACAGTGAGATCAGTCCGGCTTGGACGCTGTATGCATGGGAGCCACAAGCATGAGCCCGACTGTTTCCGACGTTCGAGTGGGCACTGCACTCCCCGAACTCAAGATCTACGGCGACCCGACATTCATCGTCTCCACCGCCATCGCGACGCGCGACTACCAAGATGTGCATCACGACCGGGACTTGGCGCAGGCCAAGGGCTCCAAGGACATCTTCGTCAACATCCTCACCGACACCGGATTGGTCGGCCGGTACGTGACCGACTGGGCCGGGCCGAACGCCATCGTCAAATCGATCAAGTTGCGACTCGGCGTGCCGTGGTACGCCTACGACACGATCACCTTCACCGGTGAGGTCACCGAGATCGAGGGGGATCTGGTGAGCCTGAAAGTGGTGGGCAGCAACAGCCTTGGTAACCACGTCATTGCCACCTCCACCCTGGCTATGGGAGGCGCACAGTGAGCCTGTCCGGTAAAGCCGCGATCGCCGGTATCGGCGCCACCGACTTCTCCAAGAACTCCGGGCGCAGTGAACTGCGTCTGGCCGCCGAGGCCGTGCTCGACGCACTCGAGGACGCGGGCCTCAAGCCGTCTGACGTCGACGGTCTGGTGACGTTCACGATGGACTCCAACCTGGAGACCGCCGTGGCGCGTTCGACTGGGATCGGGGACCTGAAGTTCTTCAGCCAGATCGGCTATGGCGGCGGTGCCGCCGCGGCGACCGTCCAGCAGGCGGCTCTCGCCGTCGCTACCGGTGTGGCGGAAGTCGTTGTGGCTTACCGGGCTTTCAACGAGCGCTCGGAGTTCCGATTCGGCCAGGTGATGACCGGCCTGACCGTCAACGCGGATTCGCGCGGTGTCGAGTACAGCTGGTCCTACCCGCACGGGTTGAGTACCCCGGCGGCCTCAGTGGCCATGATCGCCCAGCGGTACATGCACGAATACGGTGCCACGAGTGCGGATTTCGGTGCAGTGTCGGTGGCCGACCGAAAGCACGCCGCGACCAACCCGAAGGCTTTCTTCTACGGCAAGCCGATCACCATCGAGGATCATCAGAACTCACGGTGGATCGCCGAACCGCTGCGGCTGCTGGACTGCTGCCAGGAGAGCGACGGTGGTGTCGCCATCGTCGTCACCACCCCGGAACGGGCCAAGGACCTCAAGCACCGGCCGGCGATCATCGAGGCCGCCGCCCAGGGTGCCGGCGCCGACCAGTTCACGATGTACTCGTACTACCGCGACGAGCTCGGTCTCCCCGAGATGGGACTGGTCGGCCGTCAGCTCTGGCAGCAGAGTGGTCTGTCGCCCGACGACATCCAGACGGCGATCCTCTACGACCACTTCACCCCGTACACGTTGATCCAGCTCGAGGAGCTCGGCTTCTGTGGCAAGGGCGAGGCCAAGGACTTCATTGCCAACGGTGCCATCGAGGTCGGCGGCCGGCTCCCGATCAACACCCACGGTGGTCAGCTCGGTGAGGCCTACATCCACGGGATGAACGGCATCGCCGAGGGCGTGCGGCAATTGCGGGGGACGTCGGTCAACCAGGTCGACGGCGTCGAGCATGTGTTGGTCACCGCGGGCACAGGCGTGCCGACGTCGGGATTGATCCTCGGATAAAGGTGCATCGCCACCCCTGTTTGACACGGTAATGTTCGCTCCGGATATGCATCACGCGTAGAAGGGGGGCCGCGGTATGGCTGTGGAGCGCGACAGTAGCCCGTACGGGTCGCAGACGTTGCTCGGACCGGGTTGGCCGAGTGTCGATGAAGAGCAGCTGATCGCGGCAGCGGGGTCGTATCAGAAGATCGCCGCCAAGATCAGCGGCACCGTCGTCCCGCAACAGACCAGCCAGCTGTCGAAGCTGCAGGGTACGTGGGAAGGCGGCGCGGCGTTGGCTGCCTCGGGTGAGGCGACCACGATGATCGGCGGACATGAGGCCAATGGCCTGCAGGCGCAGGCCATCTCCACAGCGTTGATGAAGATGGCGACGACCGTGGCGGAGACCAAGGCCATCGTTAACGCGGCCGCGGAAGAGGTCCAGCAGGAGGTCATGGGAATTTTGGCCCTGGGGCCGCTAGCCGGCCCTAATGTGCAGGCGGTGATCGAGAGCCGGGTCAAGGCGGGTTTGGCGCAGAACACTGCGACGGTCTCGGCCGCCTCCGCTTCCATGGCAGACAGCCTCAGCACGATTGCCAACCTTCCACAGGTCGGCACCCCGCCGACGGCCCAGGCACAGCAGGCCGCCCAGAAGGGCGCCGATTCGATGATGCAGCTGATCAGCCAGCTGCCGCAGATGCTGGGCCAGATCCCGCAGATGGCAGGCCAGATTCCGCAACAGCTCTCCCAGCCGCTGCAGCAGATGGCGCAGCCGCTGCAGCAACTGGTCTCGCAGTTGGGTTCGGGCGGCAAGGGCACGGGCGGCGGGGTCAGCCCGTTCTCGTCGTTCTCGAACCATCCGGCGGCCGGCGGCTCCGGTCCCAGCGGTGGTGCGGGCATGGTCAAGGCCGCGGGTCTGCCCGGCGGCGGTGGCGGCGGAGCCGCACAGACCCCACTGCTGGCGAAGATGGTCGGTGGTGGCAGTACCGCGCCGGTCTCGGTCGACCCCGGTGCCAGTGCCGCGGTGGTCGGCGGTGTCGCCCCGGTGGCGGCGGCCAACTCGGCCGGCGGTATGGGTGGTGGCATGGGCATGATGGGCGGGGGTCAGCGTGGCGGTGGCGGTGGCGGCACCACGACCGGGCTGGCGGTCCCGGCTCCTTTGGAATACGACACGGGGGATGGTGACGATGACTATGACGATTGGTGATCGGTCTCGACGGGAAGGGGGTAACCGGTGAATTCACCGTTGTCGATGGGCGGGAAGCTCGGCTGGGACGCCGCGTCCTTGACCATGCCCGACATGCCGTCGATTCAGCCCGGTGAGGATGCGATGAGCATGACCATCGCCGGCATCGTGCCTACTCTGGCGGCCTCGCTGACCACGAATGTGACGGCGTTGTCGGCCAAGGAAAACATGTTCAACGCCAAGCTCTCGGATGCCCAGGGTGCCTACGAGAAGGCCGACGACTCCGGTGGCCAGGGCGTCGGTCAGCTCAGCCAGATGATGGGGCAGATGGGCCAGATGGGCCAGATGGCCAGTGCGCCCACGCAGGCCTTGGGACAGATGGGCGGACAGTTCGGCTCGTTGATGGAGCCGTTGATGAAAGCCATGGAGGGCGCCAAGGGTGGCGGCTCGGAGAATGGCGGCGCGCCGGGTGCCGGTCAGCCCGGTGGCGCGGGTGGCCCGAATCCGCAACAGCAGCAAGACGAACGCGAGGCCGAGCTCAACGATCGGGACAAGCAACAGGACGATCGCGAGACAGCGCAGAACGATCGCGACGTTGCACAGGATCGTCGCGAAGCCGGCCTGGATTCGCGGGAAACGCAGATGAGCGCCCCATCAGGTGGGACGGCGTCGGCGGCTCCGCATTCGGCGCCTCCGGTGCAACACTCGGCTCCGCCCGCTGCGTCCGCACCGCCTGCCGCCGCGCCCGCCCCGAGCCAGCCGGCTCCCGGCCCGGTTCCGGTGGCACCCGAGGCCCCGCGCCATTCCGGCGGGGACGATCTCTGGAAGCGGATGTAGTTTCACTTCAGCTGGATTGAAGCGGGCGTCGGTGTAAACCGGCGCCCGCTTCGCTTTGTCCCGCTTTGCTTTGTCCCGCTTCGCTTTTGTCACGCTGGAGTGGCCGTCGCAGTCGACAGTCACTCCAGCGTGACAATGTGCGCGGTCAACTCCCACCGATCGATATCAATGTCACGCTAGCGTGGCCTGCAAGCTCGAAAGCCACGCTAGCGTGACACTCGTTGTGCCCGAGCGGCGATGACCCGGCGCAGAATATTCGCTTCGCGTTCGCCCGCGGAGATCCGGACGTTGATCCAGCCTTGGCGCTGTATCCGTTCGGCTCGTCGGAGGTCCCAGCCGTACCGCCTGCTGCTGGCTCGGTGTTCCTCACCGTCGTACTCGGCTGCGACTTTGATGTCTTCCCAACCCATGTCGAGGTAGGCGAACGGGTCGCCCGGGCCGTCGACAACCGGAATCTGAGTCTGCGGGGGAGGCAAGCCCCCGTCGATGACGATCAACCGCAACCAGGTTTCTTTGGGTGACTGCCCACCGCTGTCCATCAGTCCCAAGGCTGTGCGGGCGCGTTGGATACCTCGGCGTCGGGCGTGCCGCTGCACGAGCAGGTCGACGTCGGCAGCCTTGAGGTCGGTTGCGCAGGCGAGTGCGTCGAGGGCGGCCACCGCGTCGTCTCGCGGATACCAACTTCCGATGTCGAGGGCGGTGCGGGCCACCGAGGTGACCGGAATCCCGTCGATCCGGACTATCTCATCCTCTTCGATTTCCTCGGTCCGAACCCGAAGTCCTGCAAGTGGATTGCGGTTGGAGTGGATCATCTCGAACGGAGCGCCTGGGTCCACCCACCTTGCGCCGTGGACTGCGGCCGCAGAGTTCCCCGCGACGATGCCGCGTTGACGAGACCACAGCCAGCCGGCCCGGGCCCGGACGAGTGGCGTCAGTTCGGTGCCCGGACTCACGTAGACATCCCCAAAAACCCTTGTGTACCTGGTGCGCAGTGCGCTCTTGTGCAACTCGCCGGTGGCGACGGCCTCACTGCCGACGAATGGTTCCCCCATGGCGAGAAAGTGTGCAGGGCAATGCCGTATCCGTCACGTCGGTTATCCACAGGCGCTGGCGTGACGCTGGTTGTCCACAGCCGCCCTGGTGTGACAGATGACAGTCGTGGGGGGTCGTGCTATGACGTGCACGCCGTCACGCCAGAGTGTCTGTCGGCGCCCAGAGCCACGCTGGCGTGACAAAGCCATGGCCACGCTGGCGTGACAAAGCGAGTGGCAGCCAGGCCATTGCCTCGAAATGCCCACTGGTGGCCCCGAATACAACGCTGGAGTGGCCGTCGCATTCGACAGCCACTCCAGCGTGACAAAGCAGGGAAGAACAGAGAGTTAGGCCGGGACGAGCTCCACACCGGACAGCACGACGGCGTTGTCGCGGCTCGGCGCCGTGAGCACGCCGATGAACTTGCCGTCTTCCTTCCAGATGTTGGCCTGCAGCGTCTCGCCGGGGAACACCACGCCGGCGAACCGGGCACCGTAGGAAGCGACCTGGGAGACATCGCCGTCGAGCAGGTTGTCGACGATGGCCTTGCAGCCGATGCCGTAGGTGCACAGCCCGTGCAGGATCGGTCGGTCGAAGCCGGCCGCCGCGGCGAAGGCCGGGTCGGAGTGCAGCGGGTTGCGGTCACCGCACAGCCGATACAGCAGGGCCTGCTGCGGCAGAGTCGGCAACGAGATCTCGATATCGGGTGCGCGATCAGGCAGTTCGGCCGAGGTGGCCGGGCCGCGCTCGCCGCCGAAACCGCCTTCACCACGGGCGAAGATCGACCGCTTGGTGGTCCACAGAACCTTGCCGGATTCATCGGTCACCGTGGATTCGCTGACGATGACGGCGGCCTTGCCCTTGTCCCAGATCTCGGTGAAGCGCTGCTTGGACGACGCAGTGCCACTCGTCGGGATCGGGCCGGGCACGCTGACCGCCTCGCTGGCGTGCAGGACCTTGGACAGCTCGATGTCGATGCCGGGGAACTGCACCGTCGGAGCCTCGGTCATGTGGAAGCTGACGCCGACGTTGCCGAAGGTCGGCAGCACCTGGGGGGTGTTGTCGGTCAGGTAGCGCAGTTCGCGCTCATCCATCGGATCGGCGCCCGCACCAAGGCCGAGGTGGTACAGCTGGATGTCGCTACTGGTCCAGGAGAACTCGATGGGCTCCAGGTCGGCGGCGAGTGCCTTTTCGACATCGATTGGCATATCAGCCCTTTCCAGCCGCAGCGATATCGAGCGCCGCGAGGTATCCGAAGGTCATGGCGGGACCAATGGTGCCGCCCGGGCCGGGGTAGGTGTGACCCATCACCGGTGAGCTGACGTTACCTGCGGCGTAGAGCCCGTCGATCACGGAGTCGTCGTCGCGAAGCACCCGGCCGACGAGGTCGGTGCGGACACCGCCCTTGGTGCCCAGGTCACCGGGCACCATCTTGGCCGCGTAGTACGGGCCGTTCTTGATCTCGCCGAGGTTCGGGTTGGGCTTGTTGGTGGGATCGCCGTAGTAGCGGTCGTAGGCGCTCTCCCCGCGGTGGAAGTCCTCGTCCACCCCGGAGCGGGCGAACCCGTTGAACCGGTCGATGGTTGCGCCGAACGCATCGGTGGGCAGACCGGTCTTGGCGGCCAGCTCCTCGAGGGTGTCGGCCTTGACGATGACGCCGGATTCCAGCCACTTCTTCGGAATGCGTTGTCCGGGCTGCAGACCCGCGAAGATGAAGCGGTCGCGGTACTGCTGGTCGAAGATCAGCCAGGCCGGGATGTTCTCGCCGGGGCCTGCGCCCTGACCGTACTCGCCGCCGTACATGTGGTGGCAGGCCTCGACATAGGGCATCGACTCGTTCATGAACCGCTTGCCGGCCATGTTGACGATGATCGAGCCGGGGGAGTTGCGCTCGGACAGCGCGAACCACGGTGAGTCGACCAGCGGGACCGTCGGGCCCCACCACGAGTCCTCCATGAATTCCAGTGCGGCACCTTGCTTCTCGGCGGCCAGGATCCCGTCGCCGGTGTTGGCCACCGCACCCACGGTCCACTCGGTGGTGATGGGGGCACGCTGGTACTTCACCCGCATCTGCTCGTTGTGCTCGAATCCGCCGGAGCCCAGGATCACGCCGCGGCGCGCCCGGATCAGCTGCGGCTCAGCGGAAGAGTCGCGGGGATCCGCCACGTAGATGCCGCGAACGGCACCGTCCTCGATGTAGAGATCGGTCAGCGCGGTGTTCAGCTGGACCGGGACTCCGGCCTGCTGCAGGCCCATGCGCAGCGGTGCGATCAGCGCGCGGCCCATGCCGACCAGGTTCTTGCCGGTGGCGTTGGCCCAGACGGAACGGACGCCCACCTTGACGCTGCGCAGCACGCCGCGCGGATGGCGCTTGAGCTGGTTGAGCCGGACGTAGTCCTGCTGCATCACCACCATGTTCATCGGCACCTTGCCGTACGGCGGCTCCAGGCCCTTCTCGTCAACACCGAGCTTCTTGGCGTTGAACGGTTTGGGCTCGACCGAGCGGCCGGTGGCCTTGCCGCCGGACGTCTCGGGGTAGTAGTCGGAGTACCCGGGCACCCAGCACAGCTTCAGCGGTGAGTTCTTCAGGACGAAGGACAGCATCTCCGGCGAGCGGTCGAGGTAGGTGTCGATCTTCTCCGCGGGCACCACGTCACCGATGATCTTGTGCAGGTAGGTGCGGGCGGCCTCGGGGGTGTCTTTGACCCCGTCACGCTTGAGAATCTCGTTGTTTGGGATCCACACCCCACCACCTGACCGCGCAGTGGAACCTCCATAGTGCGGCGCCTTCTCTACGACTACTGTCGAGAGGCCGTTGTGGGCTGCGGTGAGGGCGGCGACCATGCCGGCAGCGCCGCTGCCGACCACGACAACGTCGTACTCCTGTCCAGTCATGTAGAACACGTTATAGAATTGACCGGCAATCCAACAACCGCCCCGGTCAATGAAGTGAGGGGAATTCACCACAATGCTTAGTGACGAGGTACGTGCCCAGCTGGCCGCCGACCTGGCCGAGGCCGAGCGCAGTCGGGTACCGATGACCCCGTTGACCGACGGCAATCCCAACATCGATGTGGTTGACGCCTATGAGATCCAGCTGATCAACATCCGTCAGCGGGTCGCCGAGGGCGCCCGGATCGTCGGCCACAAGGTCGGACTGTCCAGCAAGGCGATGCAGGACATGATGGGTGTCGACGAGCCGGACTACGGCCACCTCCTCGACGATATGCAGGTTTTCGAGGACAGGCCGATCAAGTCGTCGAATTACCTCTACCCGCGGGTTGAGGTGGAGCTCGCGTTCATTCTGTCCGACGACCTGCCGGGGGCGGGCTGCACCGAGGAGGACGTGCTCGCCGCCACGGCCGCGCTCGCGCCGGCGATCGAGCTGATCGACACCCGCATCACCAACTGGCAGATCAAGTTGTGCGACACGATCGCCGACAACGCCAGCAGTGCCGGATGGGTGCTCGGGGACGCGCGGGTCTCGCCCAAGGACATCGACGTCAGCAATATCGACGCAGTGTTGACCAACCGGGGTGAGTTCGTAGCCCAGGGAAACAGTGAGGCGGTGCTGGGCAACCCGGTCACCGCGGTGGCCTGGCTGGCCCGCAAGGTGGAGAGCTTCGGGGTGCGGTTGGAGGCCGGTGACATCGTGTTGCCGGGGGCGTTCATGCGTGCGATAGATGCACCTCCGGGCAGCGATTTCGTCGCTGAGTTCACCGGATTAGGTTCTGTACATCTTTCTTTCGAATGATGTTTCGAGGATAGGGAGCCGATATGGCTGAGAAGGCATCAGTTGCCATCGTCGGGTCGGGCAACATCAGCACCGACCTGCTGTACAAGTTGCTGCGTTCGGAGTGGCTCGAGCCGCGCTGGATGATCGGCATCGATCCGGAGTCCGAGGGTCTGGCCCGCGCCCGCAAGCTGGGTTTGGAGACCAGCCATGAGGGTGTGGACTGGCTGCTGGCTCGGGACGAGAAACCGGACCTGGTGTTCGAGGCCACCAGTGCCTACGTGCACCGTGACGCGGCGCCGCGCTACGCCGAGGCCGGTATCCGGGCCATCGACCTGACCCCGGCGGCCGTCGGCCCCGGCGTCATCCCGCCGGCCAACCTGCGCGCGCACCTCGATGCGCCGAACGTCAACATGGTCACCTGCGGTGGTCAAGCGACCATCCCGATGGTCTACGCCGTGAGCCGTGTGGTGGACGTGCCCTACGCCGAGATCGTGGCGTCGGTGTCGTCGGCCTCGGCCGGTCCGGGCACCCGGGCCAACATCGACGAGTTCACCAAGACCACCAGCGCGGGTGTGCGCGATATCGGTGGGGCCCGCAACGGTAAGGCGATCATCATCCTGAACCCGGCCGAGCCGCCGATGATCATGCGCGACACCATCTTCTGCGCGATCCCCGAGGACGCGGACCACGCTGCGATCACGCAGTCGATCAAGGATGTGGTGGCCGAGGTGCAGACCTACGTCCCGGGCTACCGCCTGCTCAACGAACCGCAGTTCGACGAACCGTCGGTGGTCAACGGTGGAAACCACCTGGTCACGGTGTTCGTGGAAGTGGAGGGTGCGGGTGATTACCTGCCGCCCTACGCTGGAAATCTGGACATCATGACCGCCGCGGCGACCAAGGTCGGCGAGGAAATCGCCAAGGAACTGGCATCAGCGGTTTCAGGAGGTGCGCAAGCATGAGTGACATTTTCTTCAACCCGGTGTGGGACGTCCGGATGACCGACACGTCGCTACGCGACGGGTCGCACCACAAGCGGCACCAGTTCACCAAGGATGAGGTCGGCGCCATCGTCGCCGCCTTGGATGCCGCCGGTGTCCCGGTCATCGAGGTCACCCACGGCGATGGACTGGGCGGGTCGAGCTTCAACTACGGGTTCTCCAAGACCCCGGAGCAGGAGCTGATCAAGCTGGCCGCCGAGACGGCCAAGGAAGCCAAGATCGCCTTCCTGATGCTGCCCGGTGTGGGCACCAAGGAAGACATCAAGGAAGCCCAGAACAACGGTGGCTCGATCTGCCGCATCGCGACCCACTGCACCGAGGCCGACGTCTCGATCCAGCACTTCGGGCTCGCCCGTGAGCTGGGCCTGGAGACCGTCGGGTTCCTGATGATGAGCCACACCATTCCGCCGGAGAAGCTGGCCAAGCAGGCCCGCATCATGGCCGACGCCGGCTGCCAGTGCGTGTATGTCGTGGACTCCGCGGGTGCCCTGGTGCTCGAAGGTGTCGCCGACCGGGTGGCGGCGCTGGTTGCCGAACTCGGTAACGACGCCCAAGTTGGCTTTCACGGCCACGAGAACCTTGGTCTCGGCGTGGCCAACAGTGTCGAAGCGGTGCGCGCGGGTGCCAAGCAGATCGACGGCTCGTGCCGCCGGTTCGGTGCCGGTGCCGGCAATGCCCCGGTCGAGGCGCTGGTCGGAGTGTTCGACAAGATCGGTGTCAAGACCGGCATCGACTTCTTCGACATCGCCGATGCCGCCGAGGAGGTCGTCGCCCCGGCGATGCCGGCCGAGTGCCTGCTGGACCGCAACGCGCTCGTGATGGGCTACGCGGGGGTGTACTCCAGCTTCCTGAAGCACGCGGTGCGCCAGGGCGAACGCTACGGGGTACCCGCCCACGAACTGTTGCTCCGCGTCGGCCAGCGGAAGCTGATCGGTGGTCAGGAAGACCAGTTGATCGACATCGCACTCGAGATCAAGCGTGAACAGGAAGCTGAAAAGGCGAAGTCCTAGAGGCTGATTGCCTCATCGGCGTCGTCTTCGACGATGCCGAGCTGTCGGTAGATGTCGTCGCGGTAGTTCGCTGACTGTGAGTTGATCGGGATGGGACCGCCTTGGGCCCAGTCGTGGATCTGGCCCATCCCGATCACCACGGTGACGTCGGCATTCGGATCGGCGTCGACCATTCTCTCGGCGTAGAGCAGCGCACCCGGTGCGGCCTGCTCGCGTGAACCCACGTAGATCGTGGTCGGGGGCATGCCCTCGGTCGGTCCGATCATCGGGTTCCAGAGTTCTTCCGGGCCGCTGGCCCAGGAGCCGTAGTACTCCTTGTCCTCCTCGGTGAGCCATACGACGGGGTCGTTCACCAACGCTACGTTCGGGTCGTTGTAGGCCGCTTCGCCTTCGAGGCCCGGGGAAAGCAGCACCATGCGGGACGGGACCCGGGCTTCCAGACACCCGGAGTCCCCGTTGCAGTCGCGGACGATCTTTTGCACGGCAAGCGCGGACAGCGTTCCGCCGGCCGAATCCGCATAGATGCTGACGTTCTCGGCACCGTAGGTCTCGACCTCGTTGGCGATGAAGTCGGCCATGGCGGGAACTGAGTTCTCCGCGGTGCCGCCGTCGGGGATCAGCGGGTAGCGGGGGACGACGACAGTGGCACCGGTCTCGCGCGCCATCTGGGTGTAGTCCATCCAGTGAATGATGTTGGGGTCGTAGACGAATCCGCTGCCGTGCACCGCGATGACGCGCTCGCCGGTGGGGTTGGGCGGGGTGATCACCCAGACGTCACCGCCCTCGTAGGTGTCCTTGGTGACCGTGAGCCCGATGGTGGTGAACCACGGCGGCGTGGGGGTGGTGATCAACTCGCCGAGCTTCATCGTGATGTTGACGCCGATGACTTGAGAGACCTGCTTGAGCGCCTCCATGCCGAACACCGTGATCTGATCGGTCAGAGACGGGCCGGGCGTCGCGATGACATGGTCCGCGAGCTCCGGTGGGACGACGATTCCCGGAGCCAGTGCGATTGGCCCCTCCGCGGTCACAGCGCTGGTGAGGGTGTTGACCTGGGTCAGGAGATCCTGCGGTTGCCGGAGGGCGTGCTCGAACTCGCGGCGTGCGAATGCCAGCATGGCCCAGGCCGCGGGAGGTTCGGCCGGGGAGTCAGGAGTGGAGTTCACCGAGAAGGGGTTCAGGACGGTGTTGATCACCGTGGAGATAGCGCCCGTGACCTCTGTTTGTACATTCTCGACTTTCGGCGGTGCGGGAGCCTTCGGTTCCGGGAACTTCGGGCCCGGAGCGGGGGTGATCGCCGACAGCGGGTGTAGCGCACTGGTGGGGGCGCCGACCTCGACCGCTACGGGCGCTTCGGGTTCGGTCTTGTCGGGCGCAACGGCAGTGTCGGCTTCGGGGTGTGATGGTGTGGCCGCCCTGGGCAAGGTGCGCTCGACAATTTTGGCCCCGCGCTTGGCCTGCGCCTTGACGGTGGGCGCCTTCACCGCCGCTCCGTCGTCGCCTGGCCGGTTGGAAGCGACCGAACCCAGCGCGTCACGCACGGCGGTGCGCAGTTCGGCCCCCACTTTGTCGATCGCGGCTCTCGGCGTCGACGCGACATCGTTGGAGTCTTCGGAGTCTTCGGAGTCCTTGGATCCGGCGGTGTGGTCCGTCTTGGCTGCGGCAGGCTTGCGCGGTGTGGCCGGGTGCTGTCGTTTCACTTTCGCTCGATCAGGCGTCTTGACCGACGGCCCCGACGGCCCCGATGGCCGAGATGAACCAGATGAAGCAGACGATGTGGACGAGTCCGCCGGGTCGGCCGCCGCCACCCCGCACCCGTTGCTCAGCGCTACCGCAGAACCGATCCCCAGGGCCACCGCCAACGCACCGACGTGCCCCACATATCCCCCCATAGGCATGGATCCACGTCTACCGGATGAGTATCGGGCGCGACGGTGTTTCCGCAAAAGTTGACAGAGATTCATGTTTAAGCGAAACGCTTAGCGCGACTGGCACTTTCGGTGATGAGGGCTCGGCGTGGTGAGCGGTGTCGGGCGTACCCGGCATCATTGGGGCCATGACAACCCGCGAGCAGGCCCAGTCGATCCTCGAACAACTGGCCGGGCCCGGGGCGGTGCTGCGCGATGATCAGTGGTCGGCCATCGAGGCGCTGGTGGTCCAGCGGCAACGCGCGCTCGTCGTGCAACGCACCGGTTGGGGCAAGTCCGCGGTGTATTTCATCGCGGCCAAGCTGCTGCGCGCAGTCGGTCGCGGCCCCACGGTCATCGTCTCCCCGCTGCTGGCGTTGATGCGCAACCAGGTGGCCGCCGCCGAGCGGGCCGGGGTGCGGGCCGCGACGATCAACTCCGGCAACGTCACCGAGTGGGACGCGATTCACCGGCAGGTGGCCGACGGCGAGCTCGACGTACTCCTCGTCAGCCCCGAGCGCCTCAACAATCCCGACTTCCGTGACAACGTGCTGCCCGCGCTTGCCGCCGACGCGGGTCTCGTGGTAGTCGACGAGGCGCACTGCGTTTCCGACTGGGGACACGACTTCCGGCCGGACTACCGCCGGATTCGAACCCTGATCGCCGAATTGGGTTCTCAGGTACCGGTTCTCGCGACCACTGCGACGGCCAACGATCGGGTGGTCAGTGATGTCGCGACCCAGCTGGGCGTCGGTGGAGCGGACACACTGGTGTTGCGCGGCGGGCTTGACCGCGAGTCGTTGCGCCTGTCGGTGGTGCAAGTGGGCACCCCCGCGCAGCGGGCCGCGTGGATCGCGGCGCACCTGGATTCCCTGCCGGGCTCCGGCATCATCTACACCCTCACGGTGGCCCAGGCCCACGATGTGGCCGCACTACTGGCCGAGCGTGGCCACAAGGTGGCCGCCTACACCGGGTCGACCGACACCACCGAACGGGAACAGCTGGAAGCCGACCTGCTCGGGAACCGGGTCAAAGCGCTGGTGGCGACGTCGGCCCTGGGGATGGGCTTCGACAAACCCGACCTGGGTTTCGTCGTGCACCTGGGGGCGCCCTCGTCGCCGATCGCCTACTACCAGCAGGTGGGGCGTGCCGGGCGTGCGACCGACAGCGCCGAGGTGATCCTGCTTCCCGGCACCGAGGATCAAGACGTCTGGAGGTACTTCGCGTCGGTGGCGTTCCCGTCCGAATCGATGGTGCGCCACGTCATCGGTGCACTGGAGACCGACCGCGCACAGTCCACCCAGGCGCTGGAACCCCTGGTCGATCTCAACCGGTCGCGTCTCGAGATGGTGCTGAAGGTGCTCGACGTGGATGGTGCGGTCCGCCGGGTTAAGGGCGGCTGGATCGGTACCGGAGAGCCCTGGAGTTATGACGAGCCCCGGTACCGGGCACTGGACGAGGCGCGCCGCCGGGAGCAACAGGCGATGCTGGACTACCAGGCCACCACCGGCTGCCGGATGGTGTTCCTGCGGGGCCAGCTCGACGATCCGGAGCTGGCACCAGACGCACGGTGCGGACGTTGTGACAACTGCACCGGCCGGCGCTACGAGGCGGCGGTGGCGCAGGACATCCTCACCGATACCGCCCAGCGGTTGTCCAGGCCCGGCGTCCTGGTGGCCCCGCGCAAGCAGTGGCCGTCCGGGCTCGCTGCGCTCGGTGTGCCGCTGTCCGGTCGCATCGCCGAGGGTGCCGGGCCGGGGCGGGCGATCGGCCGACTCACCGATCTCGGCTGGGGAGCGCGGCTCCGCCGCCTTCTGGCCGAGCCGGACGGCGAGGTTCCCGACGACGTGATCGACGCGGCCATCGAGGTGCTCAAAGCATGGGACTGGGATCAACGGCCGGCCGCGGTGATGGGGCTGGACTCCGAGACGCATCCGCTGTTGATCTCCTCGACGGTGCAGCGGCTGGCGCAGATCGGCCGGCTGACGAATCTGGGCACCCTGACCTATGCGCCGCAACGGCGGCCTGTCACCGCGGCGAATTCGGCCTATCGCGTAGCGGCGCTGGACGGTGCCTGGGAACGACCGCAATCGGGTGTCGCCGACGAGGACGCAGGAGGACACTGGGATGGTCCGGTGCTTCTGGTCGACGATATGACAGACACCGGCTGGACGCTGACCATGGCCGCGCGACTGCTGCGTGACGCCGGAGCGCCTGGGGTGTTGCCGTTCGTTCTGGCAACCGTCAGCTGACTGTTTCCAGCCTTCGCCGGAGACTTCATACGGACGTCTAATCAATTGCAAACATTGTTCGGCTGCCGGTTGTTTGCCAAACTAGCCAAAAATGGGCTGATCAAGTACTTCACCGTGTCTGAGTGAAGCAGTTGTCTGTTTGCAATCGCAAATTTGATACAAACGATCTTGATTTTGCATGTCCAAGATCATCTAAGACGGCCCTGGCTAACTCAATCCGCTTCGCCGTTGGCCGCTATTAGCCCGTATTGAAAACCCCTTACGCTATCGACAGGATTTGCTGGCCGGCGTGGGCGTCTCGGTGGCGGTGCCCTCTACCGTGCTGCGGCGCGTCTGCGGGGTTCTATGCCCTGATTGTTCGCTTCGCTGAATTGAACTACAGACGTGTCGTAGCCGTATTCACAGATGAGATCTCCGGGCGAGTCGCGGCTGCCGGGCGTGTCGTCGCGTCCGTCTGATGACGTTCGAGTGTTAGCCCCGACGGGCCGGCCCGATCGCTCGTGAAGCGCCACATGGCGAGTGTGTTGTGCCTACGCGCACGGCTTGTGGCCGCCTCGACACGACTACCCGTCGATGGTGATTGAAACTGTGTAGTTGCTGGGCATTTAGCCCCGATAATGACATTGCGTTGGTCCCGGGGTGGTATGCCGGCCGCGCGTGGAGGCGCCGCGTCGAGCGGGATGTCCGCCTCTCTCGGAAGGCTGGCTGTCGCAGCGCGGAGCGTCCCGCCTCCGTTTGCGCGCCCCGATGGCCGCAGCGGAGCACCCCTTGTCTGGCCTTGGTCGGTGGCCAGGCGCAGACTTTTCGCCGTAATCACGGTCCGTGGGTAGCCCAAACCTGACTTAGGACACGGTGTGGGGATTTTCCGATTGGCAGCGCTGTGACCTGGTTGTTTGGGTAATAGAGTGTGCTGTTTGGGGTACTAGGCCGGTAGGTTCAGGCGGTGGCGTACGTGCGGAAAGTGCGCACGACCTCCGGCGCGGTCGCGGTGCAGGTCGCGCGCAAGGACAGCGGCCGAGTGGTGATTCTGGCCCATCTTGGTTCCGCACATACTGATGCTGAACTGGGCATTCTGCTGGAGCAGGCGCGGCAGATCGTCGCTGGTGGCCAGCACGCCCTCGATATCGAGGTGGCCGCACGAGCTCAGTTGCTGACCGATGTTGGCGACTATCGGGTGCCGGCGCTGGTGGACGTGCCGCAGCCCAAGTCCGCCCCGCTGGCACCGCCCGGCCGAACGACGGCCACCCATTCTCGACTGCTCTACGACGTGATCGGCGGGGTCTATGACTGGCTGGGCTTTGACGATGTCGCCGATCGGGTGTTCCGGGATCTGGTGATCGCCCGGATAGTGGAGCCGACCAGCAAGCTCGACGCCAACCGGGTGTTGACCGATCTGGGCGTAAATACGGTGTCCTACCGCACAATTCAACGTCACCTCGACCAGATGGGGGCGGGCAAGTATCGGGATCTGATCGCCGAGAAGTGCTTTGCCTATGCCACCGACTGCGGCGGCCTGAGCCTGCTCCTTTATGACGTGACGACCCTGTACTTCGAGGCCGAGTCCGAGGATGACCTGCGCAAGGTTGGCTACTCCAAAGAGCGCCGGGTCGATCCGCAGATCGTGGTGGGCCTGCTGGTGGACCGGACCGGGTTCCCACTGGAAATCGGCTGCTACGAAGGCAATACCGCTGAAACGACCACCATCGTCCCGATCGTCAAAGGCTTCCTCGAACGCCACAGGTTGGACGGCACTCCGATGGTCGTGGCTGCTGATGCCGGCATGCTCTCAGCAACCAACCTCAACGCCCTCGACGAGCTCGGATTGTCGTTCATCGTCGGCTCCCGCTCCACCAAGGCTCCTGGGGATCTGGAATCCCATTTCCATTGGAACGGTGATGTTTTCGCCGACGGGCAGATCATCGACACTGTTACACCGCGGCACGGCAACGCGAAAGTCAACAACACCGCGCTGCGGGCTGAACCGGTCTGGGATCCCCAGGCCCATCCGGGTGCGTGGCGGTCGATCTGGGCATACTCGGCCAAACGGGCACGGCGTGACCAGAAGACCCTGGCCGCCCAAGAGGCCCGCGCCCGCGCCATCATCGAGGGCGAAAAGAAGGTCAAATCAGCACGATTCGTCAAAATCCGCGGCGATGACCGCAGTTTTGATGAGGCCAGCCTGGCTCGCGCGCAATCCCTGGTCGGACTCAAGGGCTACGTCACCAACGTGCCGGGGGAATTGATGCCGGCCGGCGAGGTGATCGCCAAGTACCACGACCTGTGGCACGTCGAGAAATCGTTTCGAATGTCCAAAAGCGACCTCCGTGCCCGGCCGATGTTTCACTACACCCGCGACGCCATCGAGGCGCACCTGACCATCGTGTTTACCGCCCTGGCTGTCTCCCACGCCATCCAGGCACGTACCGGGCTGTCCATCGGCAAGGTCGTCAAGCAGCTCCGGCCGCTGCGCAGCGCCACCATCAGCATCAACGGTGCCATCCAGACCTTCCCACCGGAAGTCCCCACCGCCCAACGCGAAATCCTGGCCCACCTCGGTATCAAACCGGGGTACTAGGCCAAATGTCCTAAGTCAGGTGCCGGGCGTGTCGTCGCGTCCGTCTGATGACGTTCGAGTGTTAGCCCCGACGGGCCGGCCCGATCGCTCGTGAAGCGCCACATGGCGAGTGTGTTGTGCCTACGCGCACGGCTTGTGGCCGCCTCGACACGACTACCCGTCGATGGTGATTGAAACTGTGTAGTTGCTGGGCATTTAGCCCCGATAATGACATTGCGTTGGTCCCGGGGTGGTATGCCGGCCGCGCGTGGAGGCGCCGCGTCGAGCGGGATGTCCGCCTCTCTCGGAAGGCTGGCTGTCGCAGCGCGGAGCGTCCCGCCTCCGTTTGCGCGCCCCGATGGCCGCAGCGGAGCACCCCTTGTCTGGCCTTGGTCGGTGGCCAGGCGCAGACTTTTCGCCGTAATCACGGTCCGTGGGTAGCCCAAATCGGCGTTTCATGGGCCGAGGCCGCCCGATCCGCAGGCCACCACCGGCCGCACCGGCCGGCGGCGAGTCTGGATGGGGCCTGAGAAACATTTGCCGAATCGCGGAACTCGTGACAAGTTAGAAGGTGAATGGCAGAGGGGCAGCAATGGGAAATTCTTTGATTTCTAATTTCTGCACTCTCGTCAAGATAAGTGGATATGCTGGCGCCCTGCAACAAGAACGTCATAGCTGGAGTGGGCCACAGGAAACAGGCATCGTGAAGCAACAGGCGGGGCTGGGTGCCTGCGCCGGGTTGTCGATCGATTTTCACTGGTCTACTCGACGATGGGGAGGACCAAGTGAGTATCAATCCGTTTGACGACGACAATGGCAGCTTTCGCGTCTTGGTCAACGACGAGGAGCAACACAGTCTGTGGCCAGCATTCGCTGACGTCCCTGCCGGCTGGAAGGTTGTTTACGGCGAAGCGGATCGAGCTTCCTGCTTCGACTACATCGAACAGAACTGGCCTGACATCCGCCCTAAGAGTCTGCGCGACAGGTTGGCGCAGAGCCAGGGGTCTGACAACTAGAAGAGCCGGGGGGCTAACAACAGATTTCGCGGTGGGAGAGTCTGATGCAGCACGTTGAACAAGCGCTGCCGGTAACACGCGCGCAGCTCGACATTTGGCTTGCGCACGACGTGGCAGAGTCCGGCACGGAATGGTTACTCGGCCTATTCGTGAAAATCGCGGGCGCGCTCGACCGCGACGCCCTTGAGTGGGCGATCCGCCGGGTGGTGCGAGAGGCTGAACCCCTCAGGGCCACCTTCTTCGAGGTGAACGGGCAGGTCTACCAAAAGGTAGTCGACCACCCCGATGTGGGGCTGGCCTTCTACGACCTGCGCAGCGCGTCCGATCCCGTCGCAGAAGCCCGTGACATGGCAGCCTCGATCCAGCGCACGCCAATGTCTTTCACCGGACCGCTGTTCAGATTTGCACTGTTCCAGACACGCGACGATGAACACTTCCTGATCGCGTGCTGTCACCACATCGTGCTCGACGGGACCGGGATTGCGCTCGTCGGATCTCGGCTTGCATCGGTGTATTCCGCAGTCTGTTCCGGCGCACCCATACCCCCGCCGATCTTCGGATCGCTGGCCGATCTGATCGACGACGAGTCGACGTACGAAGCCTCCAGGGAATATCTCGATGACCAGGCCTACTGGACTGGGAATCTTCCGCCGGAAGCGGGCCCGAACTCTTGGCAGACTGATGCCGTTGATACCGAGGAGGTGCATTGGCCTTCTGCCTCAGTTCAATTCGAATCAGAGGTGCTGCGTCAAGTCGACATACTCGCCCGGTCGAAGAATGTTGCTCGTTCATCGATCATCACTGCGGCGTGTGCGTTGCTGGTGCGTGGGTGGTGCGCTGAGGGCTCAGATGTTGTGCTCGACTTTCCGGTCAGCCGGCGTGTAAGTCCAGAATCGCGGACGCTGCCCGGCATGGTGGCCGGCGTGGTGCCGCTCGTGGTGAAGGCCTCACCCGCAACGTCGATCTCCGAATTCCTCGACGATGTCGAGAGCCACATACAGGAAGCCCTGCAGCATCAGCGCTTTCCGGTACACACGCTAGAGCGCAAGGTCAACCCGCGGGTGGCGGGCCAGATGGCGAATCGGGTGAGTGTCAACTTCCTTCCGTCTACGTTCACGCTGGACTTCGGTGGCGCGGAGGCTTCGGCGTCGTTGACCAACGCTGGCGTTGTCGGTGGCTTCGGTCTCGTCTTCTCCAGTGCCGGAGATGAACTGGTCCTCAGCACGATGGGCACGGGTCAACCTTTCTCTAGTTTTGGCGTAGCAGACCTGGCGGAGCGGTTGCAGCGGATTCTGGTTGCGTTCGTTTCCGATCCGGCGCAGCGGTTGTCGTTGGTGGATGTGCTTGATGCTGCTGATTGTGTGCGGTTGGATGCGGTTGGTCATCGGGCGGTTTTGACGCGGCCGGTGGTGGAGTCTTCGATTCCGGCGGTTTTCGCAGGCCAGGTTGTTCGTGCTCCGGATGCGGTGGCGGTGTCGTTCGAGGGCGTCTCGTTGTCGTATCGGGAGTTGGATGAGGCGTCGAATCGGTTGGCGCACTCGCTGAGTGCCCAAGGGGCGCGACCTGGTGAGTGTGTGGCGTTGATGCTTGAGCGTTCAGCGCGGGCGGTTGTGGCGATTTTGGGTGTGTTGAAGTCGGGGGCGGCGTATCTGCCGATTGATCCGGCGCATCCCGATGCTCGTGTTGAGTTCATGCTGGCCGATGCGGCGCCGGTCGCGGTCATCACGACGGCTGGGTTGGCTGAGCGGTTGCACGGTTCCGGTGTGTCGGTGATCGACGTTGAGGATCCTCGGGTTGATTCTCAGTCCAGTGCGGCGTTGCCGGTTCCTGCGCCCGATGATGTGGCGCACATTATTTACACGTCTGGGACCACGGGGACGCCGAAAGGTGTTGCGGTTACTCATCAGAACGTGACGCGGTTGTTCGACGGCATGGATGTGGGTATCGAGCTGGGGCCGCAGCAGGTGTGGTCTGCGTGTTCGTCGTTGGCGTTCGACTATTCGGTGTGGGAGATCTGGGGGGCTCTGCTGCATGGTGGGCGTTTGGTGGTGGTGCCCGAGTC
This sequence comes from Mycolicibacterium lutetiense, assembly GCF_017876775.1. Classification (NCBI taxonomy): domain Bacteria; kingdom Bacillati; phylum Actinomycetota; class Actinomycetes; order Mycobacteriales; family Mycobacteriaceae; genus Mycobacterium; species Mycolicibacterium lutetiense. The sequence goes on from NZ_JAGIOP010000002.1 coordinate 4,096,622, forward strand.
GGTGACGCGCTCGCCGCGGGATTTGCAGGCGTTGGTTGTTGCTGAGGGTGTGACAGTGTTGAGTCAGACACCTTCTGCGGTGGGGGTTTTGGATCCGCAGGTGTTGGGTTCGGTGTCGGCGTTGATGGTGGCTGCTGAGGCGTGCCCGCCGGATGTGGTGGATCGGTGGGCGCCGGGTCGGGTGATGGTCAATGGTTATGGTCCGACGGAGACGACGGTGTATGCCACGATCAGCGCTCCGCTTCAGGCTGGGCCGGGCGTGGTGCCGGTCGGCGTGCCGGTGCCGGGTGCGGCGTTGTTCGTCGTGGACCGGTCGCTACGTCCGGTTCCCCCCGGTGTGGTGGGTGAGTTGTATGTCGCCGGCCGCGGCGTGGGCGTCGGCTATGTGCGGCGCGCGGGGTTGACCGCCTCGAGGTTCGTAGCGTGCCCGTTCGGCGCTCCTGGTGCTCGGATGTATCGGACTGGGGATCTGGTGTCGTGGGGCCCGGATGGGCAGTTGCGGTATGCCGGGCGGGCTGATGAGCAGGTCAAGATTCGTGGGTATCGCATCGAACTCGGGGAAATCCAAAGCGCGCTGGCTGATGTGGAGGGTGTGCAGCAGGCGGTGGTGATTGTCCGTGAGGACCAGCCGGGGGACAAGCGCCTGGTCGGCTACATCACCGGCTCAGCCGATCCCGCGGTGGTCCGCGCACAGCTCTCGCAGCGGTTGCCGGCCTACATGGTGCCCGCCGCAGTGGTCGTCCTCGACGCAGTGCCGTTGACGGTCAACGGCAAGCTCGACAAACGCGCTCTGCCCGCACCCGAATACACCGACACTGACCGTTACCGGGCTCCGAGCACGGCTACCGAGGAAATCCTGGCCGGTATCTACGCCCAAGTCCTGGGCCTGGAACGCGTCGGTATCGACGACTCCTTCTTCGATTTGGGCGGGGACAGTATTCTCGCGATGCGGGTTGTGGCCGCAGTCAACACGAACTTGGATGCCGGACTGGCGGTACGCACGTTGTTCGACGCGCCGACGGTGGCGCAGTTGGCACCACATGTCGGTGAGGATTCGGAACGGCGTGCGCCGTTGGTGGCGGGCGACCGTCCTGCTCTGATCCCGTTGTCCTTCGCGCAGAACCGTATGTGGTTCCTCAATCGGTTCGAGGACGGGGTCGCGACCTACAACATGCCGATCGGGTTCCGGATCAACGGTGCGCTGGATCTGGATGCACTCGATGCGGCCCTTGATGATGTGATCACCCGTCACGAATCGCTGCGCACGGTGTTCCCCGACATCGACGGGGTGCCCTCGCAGAAGGTTCTGCCCGTGCAGCCGGGGCTGTGGCGGCGCGGAGGCCCAGCGGTGGCGCCGGTAGCGGAAGCCGATCTGGTCGGAGAGCTGATCTCCCTGGCGGGCTACACCTTTGATCTGGCGACCGAGATTCCGATCCGGGCCCAAATTTATGCCGTGGGACCCGAACAGTATGTCCTCGGAATCGTCTTGCACCACATCGCTTTCGACGGCTGGTCGATGGCGCCCATGGTCAAGGATGTCGGGGTCGCCTATGCAGCCCGCTGCGCCGGGCAGCTGCCCGATTGGTCACCGCTGCCCGTCCAGTACGCCGATTACACATTGTGGCAACAAGACTGGCTGGGATCCGAATCTGATCCCGACAGTGTGCTCGCCAGCCAACTGACTTATTGGCGGCGGGAACTGGCGGATCTTCCCGAGGTCGTGTCGCTAACCGCGGATCGGCCACGCCCACCGGCACCCAGCTATCGCGGCGACGCGGTCGATCTGCGTATCGATCCCGAGTCCTGGGCAGGGATCAAGGCCGTGGCCGCGGCGCACAACGCAACGGTGTCAATGGTGTTGCAGGCCGCGATGGCGGTGGCGCTGCACCGCGCCGGCGTCGGTGAGGACATCGCGCTGGGCACCCCGATCGCCGGGCGGATGGACCAGGCCATTGATGAGCTGGTCGGTTTCTTCGTCAACACCTGGGTGCTACGGGTAGGTGTCGACCCTGCGTTGCGGTTCAGCGAGGTGCTGGAACGGGTGCGGCAGAAGGCCCTGGACGCCTATGCCAATCAAGATGTGCCGTTCGAGCTTTTGGTAGAGCGGCTCAACCCGACACGATCCACCTCGCACCATCCACTGTTCCAGGTGGCCTTGGCCTTCCAGAACAATGTGCGCCCCGAGATCCAGCTGGACGAGCTCTACGTCGAGCCGATGGTTGCCGACATCCGCACTGCCCGGTTCGACCTCGAATTCGATCTGCGAGAACTGTCCAGCGGAGACGCGAGCGCGCTGTTCGATCTGCACGCAGTGCCTGCCGAGGGCTGCGGTGCGCTGATGGCGGCAGGCACGGTCGCTTATGCCACCGATCTGTATGACCGCTCCAGTGTCGAGCGGATGGTGGGGTGGTTCGGCCGCGTCGTCGAGGCTGTGGTGTCCGACCCGTCGGTGGTCGTGGGCGAGGTGGGCCTCCTGGATCACGACGAGCAGAACCTCTTGCTGCACATGTGGTCCGGTGCCGAGGTGAGTGGCCCGAAGGGCTTGGCCCCGGAGTTGTTGGCTGCGGCAGTGGCCGCTGATCCCGATGCCGTCGCGGTGGTGGACGGAACACGCGAGCTGTCGTACCGGGAGCTGGATGAGGTCTCCAACCAGCTGGCACGGGCGTTGATCGAAGCGGGGGTTGGCCCCGAGCATGCGGTCGGGGTGGCGATGGGTCGCTGCGCGGAGCTGGTGATCGCCTGGTGGGCGGTGCTCAAGGCAGGTGGGGTGTACGTGCCGGTTGATCCGGGCCACCCGGCCGAGCGAGTCTCCACGGTGCTGGACACCGCCGAAGCAGTTTGCGTGCTCACCTGCGGCATCGGTGCGGTCGAGGGGACCGGCAGCCGACTCGTGGTTCCGCTAGATGTGGTTGATCTGTCCGAGCACAGTGCGGATCCTGTGACGGATACGGATCGACTGGCGCCTTTGAGTGTTGACGATGCGGCATACGTAATCTTCACGTCGGGTTCCACGGGTACGCCGAAGGGTGTGGCGATCAGCCATGCCGGGGTGTTGGGGGTGGCAGCCGCGCACCACGATCTACTCGGTCTGACTCCGCGGGCGCGGGTGCTGATGGTGGCCGCGCCGACGTTCGATGCCTCGGTATTCGAGTGGCTGTGGGCAGTGGCTTCGGGGGCCGCGCTGGTGGTGGCCCCGCCGGATTCCTACGCGGGTGACGCACTGACGGCGGTGATCGAGGACCAGCAGGTTGAGGCGGCGCTGATCACTCCGACGGTGCTGGCGACCCTGGACCCGGCCGAGATCGACGGGTTGGACACGTTGGTCACAGGTGGTGAGGCGTGCCCGGCCGAGTTGGTGGCGGCGTGGGCACCGGGGCGGCGGATGTTCAATGCTTACGGTCCGACCGAGGTGACCATCTGGGCCACTTGGAGTGCGTTGTCGGCCGGACAGCCCGTGCGGATCGGTGCCCCGGTCCCGGGTACGTGTGCGTTGGTGTTGGATGCCCGGCTGAATCCGGCTCCGGTCGGAGTCGTGGGTGAGCTGTACCTGGCCGGCCCGGTGCTGGCACGTGGCTATGTGGGACGACCTGATCTGACGGCGGATCGCTTCGTGGCCAATCCCTTTGGGGTTCCGGGGACGCGTCTCTATCGCACCGGCGATCTGGTGCGCTGGACCCCGACGGGCAGCCTGGAATACCTGGGACGTGCGGACGCCCAGGTCAAACTGCGTGGGCAGCGCCTGGAACTGGGCGAGATCGAGAACACCTTGCTGGCCTCCCCGCAGGTCACCCGTGCGGCTGCGGCCGTGCATCGGGGCAGCACCGGTGTCGATCATCTGGTTGGCTACATCGCCCTCGAGCAGACCAGCACCGCCGATTACGACGCCGACGTTGTCGACCAGTGGCAAGGCATTTACGACGAGCTCTACGACGCCGATCTCGACGCCGTCGAGTTCGGTAACGATTTCCGCGGCTGGAACAGCAGCTACACCGACGATCCGATTCCCCTTCACGAGATGGAGGAATGGCGCTCGGCCACCGTGGATCGGATTCTGGCACTGCGGCCGCAGCGGGTGCTGGAGCTCGGCGTCGGATCTGGTTTGCTGCTGTCCCAGCTTGCTCCGAAGTGCGTGGAGTACTGGGGCACAGACTTTTCCGCGCCGACCATCCAGAAGCTGCAGACGGCGGTGGCCGGCCGGCCCTGGGGCGATCGGGTCCATCTTCTGACCCGGCCTGCGCACATCACCGCGGAGTTGCCGCAGAACCAGTTCGACATGGTGGTGATCAACTCGGTGGTCCAGTACTTCCCGAGCGCCGGGTACCTGGCCGAGGTCATCGACAAGGCAGTGGAACTGCTGGCGCCGGGCGGCACGCTGTTCATCGGTGACGTGCGCAATCACAGCCTGCAAGGAGCGTTCCAGACAGGTATCGTCCTCGCGCGCAGCCGCAACGGCACCGATACCGACGAGGTCCGCCAACGGGTTCAGCGCGCGATGCTGGGCGAGCACGAGTTGCTGCTCGCCCCAGAGTTTTTCACCACCTGGGCAGCCGACCATCCGTCCGTGGGCGGTATCGGTATCCAGGTCAAGCGCGGCGAGGCCGACAACGAGCTGAGCCGGTACCGCTACGACGTGATCGTCCACAAGTCGCCCACCCAGGTGTGCTCGCTGGCCGGCGCCCCGAACTGGACGTGGACGGACTGTGCGGGTCTGAGCGGGCTGCTGGCCGAGTTGACGGCTCAGCACCCGTCCACCGTGCGGGTCAGTTCCATTCCCCGCGCCGGCGTGATCGCCGATGTGGTGACCGAACAAGCTCTGGGCGCTGGGCTCCCACTCGCCGAGGCGCTAGCCCACGCCGATTCCGTCGCCGAGGACGTCGTCACCCCAGAAATGGTGTACCGCCTCGGCGCTGCCGCCGGGTACCACGTCGCAGTCACGTGGGGAACTCAACCCGGCACCCTGGATGCCGTCTTCATCGCCGTCTCCGATGGTGAGTCGCTACCCGCGCTCACCGAGCTCTACCAGCCCGCAGCGGACTCCCGTCAGCGCGGCGGTTACGCCAATGACCCGCATACCAACTCGAAGGTCACTACGGTCCGTCAGTGGTTGTTCGAGCAGTTGCCCGAGTACATGGTGCCGAGTCAGATCGTGGTGCTCGACGAGTTCCCGTTGACTTCTTCCGGCAAGATCGATCGCAAGGCTCTGCCTGAACCCACCTTTGTCGCCACATCCTTCCGAGCTCCGCAGACCGATACGGAAAAGATCGTCGCCGAGGTGTTCACCGAGGTTCTGGGACTCGGAAGGGCAGGTCTCGACGACGACTTCTTCGTTCTCGGCGGCGATTCCCTGATCGCCATCCGGGTCAGCGCGCGTTTGCAGTCCGCTCTTGGCCGGGATGTGCCGGTTCGCTACTTGTTCGAGGCATCCACGGTGGGTGGATTCGCCGACTATCTCGATCGGCACCAGGACGGCGTGGCCCGGCCCCCGCTGGCTGCCCGGCATCGTCCGGCGGCCGTTCCGTTGTCGTATGCCCAGCAACGATTGTGGTTCTTGGAGCAACTACAGGGACCGTCGCCGATCTACAACATGGCGGTCGCGTTACGGCTCAGTGGGCGCCTGGATGAAGATGCCCTGGGCGTAGCACTTGCCGATGTCATCGGCCGTCAGGAAAGCCTCCGTACCGTGTTCACCTCGGTCGACGGGGTACCTCAACAGGTGGTACTCAGCGCCGACCAGGCTGATCTGGGGTGGCAGATCGTTGACGCCGACGGATGGCCCACAGCCCGGCTCGACGAGGCGATCGGTGCGACAGCACGCCACAGTTTCGACCTCGTGAGTGAGATCCCGATCAAGGCAACACTTTTCCGTGTCAGTGAGAATGAGCACGTGCTGGCGGCGGTCGTGCACCACATCGCCGCCGACGGCTGGTCGGTGACTCCGCTGGTGGTTGATCTGGCGACTGCCTACGCCAGTCGGTGCACAGGGGAGGCCCCGGATTGGGAACCCCTGCCGGTGCAGTATGCCGATTTCACGTTGTGGCAGCAGGAATGGCTGGGGTCGACGTCTGATCCGGACAGTGTGATCGCCGGGCAGCTGAGCTACTGGGAGGACGAGCTGGTTGAGTTGCCCGACCGGTTGGAGCTACCGACGGACCGCCCGTATCCGCCGGTGGCCGACTACCAGGGCTCCAGTGTGGCTGTGGATTGGCCGGCCGAGTTGCAGCAACAGATCGCCCGGGTGGCCCGGGAGCAAGGCGCGACGAGTTTCATGGTCGTCCAGGCGGCGCTGGCGGCACTGATGGCTCAGCTGAGCGCGAGCACTGATGTGGCCGTGGGCATCGCGTCTGCCGGCCGTGGCGAGCCCGCGCTGGACGAGTTGGTGGGCTTCTTCGTCAACACGCTGGTGTTGCGCGTGGACCTGGCCGGAGATCCCACGGTTGCCGACCTGTTGGGTCAGGTGCGGCGGCGCAGCTTGGCGGCGTTCGAGCATCAGGATGTGCCGTTCGAGGTGCTGGTGGACCGGCTCAATCCGGCCCGCAGCCTGACCCATCATCCGCTCGTGCAGGTCATGCTGACCTGGCAGAATCTGCCGTGGCAGCACAGCGATCCTACTGCGGCATTGGTGCTGGGCGATGTTGGCGTCACGCAGCTGGACGCCGAAACGCAAACGGCCCGTATGGATCTGGTGTTTTCGCTGCGCGAACGTTTCAATGATGCCGGCGTACCGGCCGGTATCGACGGATCGGTGGAGTTCCGCACCGATGTGTTCGACGCGGCCACGATCGAGACCTTGATCCAGCGTATGCAGCGGATGCTGGCGGTGATGACTGCGGACCCGGCCCAGCGGCTGTCGTTGGTGGATGTGCTTGATGCTGCTGATTGTGTGCGGTTGGATGCGGTTGGTCATCGGGCGGTTTTGACGCGGCCGGTGGTGGAGTCTTCGATTCCGGCGGTTTTCGCAGGCCAGGTTGTTCGTGCTCCGGATGCGGTGGCGGTGTCGTTCGAGGGCGTCTCGTTGTCGTATCGGGAGTTGGATGAGGCGTCGAATCGGTTGGCGCACTCGCTGAGTGCCCAAGGGGCGCGACCTGGTGAGTGTGTGGCGTTGATGCTTGAGCGTTCAGCGCGGGCGGTTGTGGCGATTTTGGGTGTGTTGAAGTCGGGGGCGGCGTATCTGCCGATTGATCCGGCGCATCCCGATGCTCGTGTTGAGTTCATGCTGGCCGATGCGGCGCCGGTCGCGGTCATCACGACGGCTGGGTTGGCTGAGCGGTTGCACGGTTCCGGTGTGTCGGTGATCGACGTTGAGGATCCTCGGGTTGATTCTCAGTCCAGTGCGGCGTTGCCGGTTCCTGCGCCCGATGATGTGGCGCACATTATTTACACGTCTGGGACCACGGGGACGCCGAAAGGTGTTGCGGTTACTCATCAGAACGTGACGCGGTTGTTCGACGGCATGGATGTGGGTATCGAGCTGGGGCCGCAGCAGGTGTGGTCTGCGTGTTCGTCGTTGGCGTTCGACTATTCGGTGTGGGAGATCTGGGGGGCTCTGCTGCATGGTGGGCGTTTGGTGGTGGTGCCCGAGTCGGTGACGCGCTCGCCGCGGGATTTGCAGGCGTTGGTTGTTGCTGAGGGTGTGACAGTGTTGAGTCAGACACCTTCTGCGGTGGGGGTTTTGGATCCGCAGGTGTTGGGTTCGGTGTCGGCGTTGATGGTGGCTGCTGAGGCGTGCCCGCCGGATGTGGTGGATCGGTGGGCGCCGGGTCGGGTGATGGTCAATGGTTATGGTCCGACGGAGACGACGGTGTATGCCACGATCAGCGCTCCGCTTCAGGCTGGGTCGGGTGTGGTGCCGATTGGTGTGCCGGTGCCGGGTGCGGCGTTGTTCGTCCTGGATCGGTGGTTGCGTCCAGTGCCACCTGGTGTGGTGGGTGAGTTGTATGTCGCCGGCCGCGGCGTGGGCGTCGGCTATGTCCGGCGTGCGGGGTTGACCGCCTCGAGGTTCGTAGCGTGCCCGTTCGGCGCTCCTGGTGCTCGGATGTATCGGACTGGGGATCTGGTGTCGTGGGGCCCGGATGGGCAGTTGCGGTATGCCGGGCGGGCTGATGAGCAGGTCAAGATTCGTGGGTATCGCATCGAACTCGGGGAAATCCAAAGCGCGCTGGCTGATGTGGAGGGTGTGCAGCAGGCGGTGGTGATTGTCCGTGAGGACCAGCCGGGGGACAAGCGCCTGGTCGGCTACATCACCGGCTCAGCCGATCCCGCGGTGGTCCGCGCACAGCTCTCGCAGCGGTTGCCGGCCTACATGGTGCCCGCCGCAGTGGTCGTCCTCGACGCAGTGCCGTTGACGGTCAACGGCAAGCTCGACAAACGCGCTCTGCCCGCACCCGAATACACCGACACTGACCGTTACCGGGCTCCGAGCACGGCTACCGAGGAAATCCTGGCCGGTATCTACGCCCAAGTCCTGGGCCTGGAACGCGTCGGTATCGACGACTCCTTCTTCGACCTCGGCGGGGACTCACTGACGGCGATGCGACTGATCGCCGCCGTCAACGCGGGCCTCGACGCCGCCGTCAGTGTCCGTACCTTGTTCGACGCGCCCACCATCGCTGCGCTGGCACCGCACATCAAGGCGGGCTCGGGTGGGCGCCAGCGGTTGGTCCCGCAGCAGCGGCCGGATGTTATTCCACTGTCCTACGCGCAACAGCGGCTGTGGTTCCTGGAGCAACTGCAGGGGCCGTCGTCGATCTACAACATGGCGGTTGCTTTGCGGCTCGAAGGCAGCCTGGATGCCGACGCGCTGGGACAGGCGCTGGCCGACGTGGTGGGGCGGCACGAGAGCCTGCGCACGATGTTCGGCGCCGTCGACGGGATTCCGCAGCAGTTGGTGGTGCCTGCCCCGCAAGCGGAACTGGGCTGGCAGGTTGTCGACGCCACTGGGTGGTCGGCGGATCGGGTGGAGGAAGCAGCCGGAGCGGTCGCGCGGCGCCCATTTGACCTCACGCAGGAAATCCCGTTGCGGGCAACCCTCTTCCGCGTCGCTGAGGACCAACATGTCCTGGTTGCGGTGGTTCACCACATCGCTGCCGACGGTTGGTCGATCACGCCTTTCGTGGCGGATCTGGGCTCGGCCTACGGGAGCCGCTGCGCCGGCCGTGCCCCGGAGTGGGCGCCACTGTCGGTGCAATACGCCGATTACGCGTTGTGGCAACATGACTGGCTGGGGTCGACGTCTGATCCGGACAGTGTGATTGCCACACAGCTGGCTTATTGGGAACAAGAGCTGGCCGATCTGCCTGAGCGCCTCGAGTTGCCGACTGACCGGCCGTATCCGCCGGTGGCCGATTACCAAGGTGCGAGTGTGGCGATCGACTGGCCTGCCGAGTTGCAGCGGCAGGTGGAGCGGGTGGCCCGGGAGCACGGCGCGACGAGTTTCATGGTGGTCCAGGCGGCGCTGGCCGCGCTCCTCGCACAGTTGAGCGCCAGTTCCGATGTGGTGGTGGGAATCGCGACCGCCGGCCGTAGCGATCCGGGTCTTGATGAACTGGTGGGTTTCTTCGTCAACACTCTCGTTCTGCGGTTGGATCTGGGCGGTGATCCGACGGTGTCTGATCTGCTGGGGCAGGTACGGCAGCGCGGCTTGGCGGCGTTCGAACGTCAGGACGTGCCGTTCGAGGTGCTGGTGGAGCGACTCAACCCGGCCCGCAGCCTGACGCACCACCCACTCGTGCAGGTGATGGTCTCGTGGCAGAACTTCGCCTCGGAGCAGGCGTCCAGTTTGGATCTGGGTGACGTCCAGGCGACACCGCTGGATGCGGATAACCGAACCGCCCGGATGGATCTGGTGTTCTCACTGGCTGAACGGTTCAGCGATGGCGGCGCGCCGGCCGGTATCGGCGGCGTGGTCGAGTTCCGTACCGACGTGTTCGACGCGTCCAGTGTTCGCCTACTGCTAGAGCGCCTACAACGCGTGTTGGCGGCGATCACAGCTGACACAGCTCAGCGGTTGTCGTCGGTGGATGTTCTTGACGCCGCTGATTGTGCGCGGCTCGATGCGGTTGGTCATCGGGCGGTGCTGACGCAACCGGTGGCGGAGTCTTCGATTCCGGCGTTGTTCGGTGCACGGGTGCAGAGTGCTCCCGATGCCGTGGCGGTGCGTTTCGAAGATCGTTCAGTGTCTTATCGGGAATTGGACGAGACGTCGAATCGGTTGGCACACGTGCTATCTGAATACGGCGCCGGGCCCGGCGAGTGTGTTGCGCTGATGCTCGAGCGCTCAATGCAGGCTGTGGTGGCGATCTTGGCAGTGCTCAAGTCCGGTGCGGCGTATCTGCCGATTGATCCGGCACACCCCGATGCTCGCGTTGAGTTCATGCTGGCCGATGCGCAGCCGGTCGCGGCGGTCACCATGGCTGCGCTCGCCGGGCGGCTGCACGGATCCGGTGTGCGGGTGATCGCCGTCGACGACCCGTGTATCGATGTGCAATCCTCGAGCGCACTGCCGGTTCCGGCTCCTGACGACGTGGCGCACATCATCTACACGTCTGGGACCACGGGGACGCCGAAAGGTGTCGCGGTTACCCATCAGAACGTGACGCGGTTGTTCGACGGCATGGATGTGGGTATCGAGCTGGGGCCGCAGCAGGTGTGGTCGCAGTGTTCGTCGTTGGCGTTCGATTACTCGGTGTGGGAGATCTGGGGCGCCCTGCTGCACGGTGGCCGTCTGGTGGTTGTTCCCGAGCAGACCACACGCTCACCGCAGGATCTGGAGGCGTTGGTTCTCGCTGAGGGCGTGACGGTGTTGAGCCAGACACCGTCTGCGGTCGGAATGCTCTCGCCCGAGAAGCTGAAGTCGGTCCCGGCGTTGATGGTGGCTGCTGAGGCGTGCCCGCCGGATGTGGTGGATCGGTGGGCGCCGGGTCGGGTGATGGTCAATGGTTATGGTCCGACGGAGACGACGGTGTATGCCACGATCAGCGCTCCGCTTCAGGCTGGGCCGGGCGTGGTGCCGGTCGGCGTGCCGGTGCCGGGTGCGGCGTTGTTCGTCGTGGACCGGTCGCTACGTCCGGTTCCCCCCGGTGTGGTGGGTGAGTTGTATGTCGCCGGCCGCGGCGTGGGCGTCGGCTATGTGCGGCGCGCGGGGTTGACCGCCTCGAGGTTCGTAGCGTGCCCGTTCGGCGCTCCTGGTGCCCGGATGTATCGGACCGGTGACCTGGTCTCCTGGGGCCCGGATGGGCAGTTGCGCTATTCCGGACGTGCCGATCAGCAGGTCAAGATTCGTGGTTACCGCATCGAACTCGGGGAAATCCAAAGCGCGCTGGCTGATGTGGAGGGTGTGCAGCAGGCGGTGGTGATTGTCCGTGAGGACCAGCCGGGGGACAAGCGCCTGGTCGGTTACTTCACCGGCGCCGCGGACCCGGCCGAAGCACGTGCGGCCCTTTCCGAGCGGTTGCCTGCCTACATGGTGCCCGCCGCAGTGGTCGTCCTCGACGCAGTGCCGTTGACGGTCAACGGCAAGCTCGACAAACGCGCTCTGCCCGCACCCGAATACACCGACACTGACCGTTACCGGGCTCCGAGCACGGCTACCGAGGAAATCCTGGCCGGTATCTACGCCCAAGTCCTGGGCCTGGAACGCGTCGGTATCGACGACTCCTTCTTCGACCTCGGCGGGGATTCCCTGTCGGCAATGCGATTACTCGCCGCGGTGAACAGCCACCTCGACGTGGACCTCGCAGTGCGCACCTTGTTCGACGCACCGACGATCGCTCAACTGGCGTCGCGCCTCGGTTCAGCCTCGAGTGGACGCCGGCCGCTGGTCCCGCAGCGGCGCGGGGACGTAATCCCGTTGTCTTATGCACAACAGCGGCTGTGGTTCCTCAATCGGTTCGAGGACGGGGTCGCGACCTACAACATGCCGATCGGGTTCCGGATCAACGGTGCGCTGGATCTGGATGCACTCGATGCGGCCCTTGATGATGTGATCACCCGTCACGAATCGCTGCGCACGGTGTTCCCCGACATCGACGGGGTGCCCTCGCAGAAGGTTCTGCCCGTGCAGCCGGGGCTGTGGCGGCGCGGAGGACCGGCCCTGGTGCAGGTCGCCGCGGACCAAGAAGACGCTGTCATGGGCGAGTTGGTCGCCTTGGCAGGATACCGGTTCGATCTGGCGACCGAGATTCCGATCCGGGCCCAAATTTATGCCGTGGGACCCGAACAGTATGTCCTCGGAATCGTCTTGCACCACATCGCTTTCGACGGCTGGTCAATGGCGCCCATGGTCAAGGATGTCGGGGTCGCCTATGCAGCCCGCTGCACCGGGCAGCTGCCCGATTGGTCACCGCTGCCGGTGCAGTATGGCGATTACACGCTGTGGCAGCGTGAACATCTGGGAGACCTGGATGATCCAGGCAGCCGGATCGCCGAGCAGTTGTCCTATTGGCGCAAAGAGCTGGCGGGTCTGCCCGAGGTGGTATCGCTTCCCACTGATCGGCCGCGCCCGCCCGCGCCCAGCTATCGCGGCGACGCGGTCGATCTGCGTATCGATCCCGAGTCTTGGTCAGGTGTCAAAGCGGTTGCCGCAGAACATAATGTCACCACATCAATGGTCTTGCAGGCCGTCATGTCCGTCGTGCTGCACCGGGCCGGTGTCGGTGAGGACATCGCACTGGGGACGCCGATCGCCGGGCGCAACGATCAGGCCCTGCAGGAGCTGGTCGGGTTCTTCGTCAACACCTGGGTGCTACGGGTCGGGTTGAACTCGCAGCAGCGGTTCAGCGACGTGCTGGATCAGGTGCGTCAGAAGGCGCTGGACGGCTACACAAATCAGGACGTGCCGTTCGAGTTGCTGGTGGAGCAACTCAACCCGACACGGTCCACATCGCACCATCCGCTGTTCCAGGTCGCGCTCGTCTTCCAGAACAACGTGCGTCCCGAGGTTGCCTTGGAGGGTGCCGGCATCGAGCCGATGTCGATGGTCACCCGCACCGCCAAGTTCGATCTCGATGTGGACATCAGGGAGGTCCCCGACGAACGTTCGGGTGCCCCGATGGCCACCGGCGTGCTGACATACGCCACGGACTTGTTCGATCGCTCCACGATCGAGCGTCTGGTGGGCTGGTTCGGCAAGGTGGTCGGAGCCGTGGTGGCTGACTCGTCGGTCGTGGTGGGCGAGGTCGGTTTGCTTGATGGTCCTGAACGCAAACTGTTGCTGCACAAGTGGTCTGGTGCCGGGATCGATGCGCAGGTGGGCCTGGCTCCGGAGTTGTTGGCGACGGCGGTGGCTGCGGATCCGGAGGCCCTGGCAGTGGTGGATCACCTGCGGGAGTTCACCTACCGGGAGCTGGATGAGGTCTCCAACCAGCTGGCACGGGTATTGATCGAAGCGGGGGTTGGCCCCGAGCGTGCGGTCGGGGTGGCGATGGGTCGCTGCGCGGAGCTGGTGATCGCCTGGTGGGCGGTGCTCAAGGCAGGTGGGGTGTACGTGCCGGTTGATCCGGGCCACCCGGCCGAGCGGATCGCCACGGTACTGGAAACCGTCGAAGCGGTGTGTGTACTGACTCGTAGTGGTGACCCTGTAGCCGGAACCGGAACGCGCCCGGTAATGGACATTGAGGCACTGGATCTTTCGAGTAGCTCCGCAGAGCCCGTCACCGACGCTGATCGGTTGGCGCCGTTGACCACTGACGATGCTGCGTACGCAATCTTCACTTCAGGTTCCACGGGTACGCCGAAGGGTGTGGCGATCAGTCATGCCGGTGTTCTAGGAGTGGCTGCGGCTCATCGTGAGTTGTTCGGGGTGGCTGCGCGCGCACGGGTGCTGATGGTGGCCGCGCCGACGTTCGATGCCTCGGTATTCGAATGGCTGTGGGCAGTGGCTTCGGGGGCCGCGCTGGTGGTGGCCCCGCCGGATTCCTACGCGGGTGACGCACTGACGGCGGTGATCGAGGACCAGCAGGTTGAGGCGGCGCTGATCACTCCGACCGTGGTGGCCACTCTGGACCGTAGCCGTCTGTCCGGACTGAAGACGTTGGTCACAGGTGGTGAGGCGTGCCCGGCCGAGTTGGTGGCGGCGTGGGCACCGGGGCGGCGGATGTTCAATGCTTACGGACCGACCGAGGTGACCATCTGGGCCACTTGGAGTGCGTTGTCGGCCGGACAGCCCGTGCGGATCGGTGCCCCGGTCCCGGGTACGTGTGCGTTGGTGTTGGATGCCCGGCTGAATCCGGCTCCGGTCGGAGTCGTGGGTGAGCTGTACCTGGCCGGCCCGGTGCTGGCACGTGGCTATGTGGGACGACCTGATCTGACGGCGGATCGCTTCGTGGCCAATCCCTTTGGGGTTCCGGGGACGCGTCTCTATCGCACCGGCGATCTGGTGCGCTGGACCCCGACGGGCAGCCTGGAATACCTGGGACGTGCGGACGCCCAGGTCAAACTGCGTGGGCAGCGCCTGGAACTGGGCGAGATCGAGAACACCTTGCTGGCCTCCCCGCAAGTCAATCGCGCTGCCGCCGCGGTGTACCACAACGATGCCGCCGACCACCTGGTCGCGTATGTCGCATTGGAGCGTGCCAGCAGTGCTGATCATGATGCGGAAGTCGTCGATCAGTGGCAGCACGTCTACGACGAACTCTATGACGCCGACCTCGACGTGGCGGAGTTCGGGAGCGATTTCCGTGGCTGGAACAGCAGTTACACCAGTGATCCGATACCGCTGGATGAGATGGAGGAATGGCGCTCTCTGGCGGTGGACCGGATTCTGGCACTGCGGCCCCAGCGGGTGCTCGAGCTCGGCGTCGGTTCGGGTCTTGTACTTTCACAGATCGCTCCGAAGTGCGTGGAGTACTGGGGCACAGACTTTTCCGCGCCGACCATACGGACGCTCGAGTCAGCGGTGGCCGGACAACCGTGGGGGGACAGGGTCCGGCTGCAGGTGCAGCCTGCGGATGTGGCTGACGGGCTGCCGGACGGATACTTCGACACGATCATCGTCAACTCGGTCATCCAGTACTTCCCCAATGCCGCGTACCTCACCGAGGTGATCGACAACGCCATGGGCCTGTTGGCCCCGGGCGGAACACTGTTCGTCGGCGATGTGCGCAATTACAGCCTGCAGGGCGCCTTCCAGACCGGTATCGCGCTGGCGCGCAGCGGTTCCGATACCGACACGGACGACCTCCGTCAGCGCGTTCAACGTGCAGTTCTCGGTGAGCCGGAGTTGCTGCTGGCCCCTGAGTTCTTCACGACTTGGGCAGCTGAACATCCAGCGGTGGGCGGGATAGGCATCCAGGTCAAGCGCGGTGAAGCCGACAATGAGCTGACCCGTTACCGCTACGACGTCATCATCCACAGGTCAGCGGACGGGGTCGTTTCGCTCGAAGACGCGCCCAACTGGGATTGGGCCGATTGCGCAGGCCTGAGCGGACTGCACGCGGAGTTGACGGCTCAGCGGCCGCCGACCGTGCGAGTCGCCGCGATACCACGTGCGGGTGTGTTCGCCGACGTGATCATCGAGCAGGCCCTTGCCGACGGACATTCGGTCGCGGATGCGTTGGCAGAGGCAGACGTTGCCGCCAATCCCGCGAACACTGTCACGCCCGAACTGTTGTACCGGCTCGGTGAGGCCGCCGGATACCAGGTCGCGGTCACGTGGGGGCCTCAACCCGGCACTGTCGACGCGGTGTTCGTTGCCGGGGCCGAGGACGGGGAGATTCCGGTACTGACCGATCTCTATCTGCACTCGGCTGGTTCGCACAGGCGCAGCGCCTACGCCAATGATCCTGATACCAACGGCAAGGTGAGCAAGGTGCGTCAGTGGTTGGCTGCCCGTTTGCCCGAATACATGGTGCCGAGTCAGATCGTGGTGCTCGACGAGTTCCCATTGACTTCCTCTGGCAAGACCGACCGTAAGGCCCTTCCCAAGCCGGTGTTCACAGCCGCGACCTTCCGCTCACCTCAGACGCCGACGGAGAAGACCGTCGCCGATGTGTTCGCCGAGGTGCTCGGCCTCGATCAGGTCGGGCTCGACGACGATTTCTTTGCTCTGGGCGGAGATTCGTTGATCGCCATCCGGGTGAGCGCCCGCCTTCAGTCCGCCCTCGGCAAGGACGTGCCCGTCCGCTATCTGTTCGACGCGCCCACCGTCGGACGGCTGGCCGGCTGCCTGGACCGCCAGCAGGCGGACGCGGCACGTCCGCCACTGCAGGTGATGCCACGCCCGCAGACCATCCCGTTGTCGTACGCCCAACAGCGGTTGTGGTTCTTCGACCAACTGAACGGCCCCTCACCGGTTTACAACCTGGCCGTCGGATTGCGTCTGAGCGGGGATCTCGACCCCATGGCGCTCGGGCAGGCGCTGTTCGATGTGGTGGGTCGCCACGAGAGCCTGCGCACACTGTTCACCCTCGCCGGTGAAGCGCCCCAGCAATTCGTGGTGCCGGCCGAAAACGCCCGCCTGTGCTGGCAGGTGGTGGATGCAGCTGGTTGGGCAGGCGACCGACTGGCCGAGGCGGCCGGCGCGGTAGCACGTCATTCCTTTGATCTGTCGAGTGAATTGCCGTTGAGAGCAACGCTTTTCCGCGTGGCAGAGAACGAGTATGTCCTGGTGGCAGTGGCACACCACATTGCTGCTGATGGCTGGTCAGTGACCCCGTTGGTGGCGGACCTCGGCGCTGCTTACGCCAGGCGGAGCGAGGGCGAAGAGCCTGATTGGTCACCGTTGCCCGTGCAGTATGCCGACTACACGCTTTGGCAGCGTTCGTATCTGGGTGATCTCGCCGACCGTGACAGCCGTATCTCCGGGCAACTGGCGTATTGGGAGAACGCGTTGGCCGGGCTGCCGGAGCGGTTGGAGTTGCCGACGGATCGGCCGTACCCGCCGGTGGCCGACTACCAGGGCGCCAGCCTGTTGGTGGATTGGCCGGCCGAGTTGCAGCAGCGCGTCGCCCGGCTTGCTCGTCAGCAGAACGCGACCAGTTTCATGGTGGTGCAAGCCGGGTTGGCGCTGTTGCTGTCGAAGCTCGGTGCGACTTCAGATGTTGCCGTGGGTATCTCGATCGCTGGGCGTAATGATCCCGCGCTGGACAACCTGGTGGGATTCTTCGTCAACACCCTGGTGCTGCGGGTCGACTTCGCCGGAGATCCGACCATTGGTGAGCTGCTAGAGCAGGTACGACAGCGCGGTCTGGCAGCCTTCGAGCACCAGGATGTGCCGTTCGAGCTTGTGGTGGACCGGCTCAACCCGGCCCGCAGCTTGACCCATCACCCGTTGGTGCAGGTCATGTTGTCCTGGCAGAACCTGGCCTGGCAGCACAGCGCAGACACCGCAGGCGGTCTGGCGCTGGGAGACGTCCGGGTGAGCCCGTTGCCCGCGCAGACCCACACCGCGCGGACTGATCTGACCTTTGCGCTGGGTGATCGCTGGACTGAGACCGGCGAGCCGGCCGGGATTGGAGGGACTGTGGAGTTTCGCACCGACGTTTATGACGAGGCCACTGTTGTGCGCTTGATCCATCGGTTGCGGAAAGTCTTGATGGCGATGACGGCTGAGGTGGAGGCGGCATCGTGACTGCCGACCTGAGCCGACGGTTGTCGTCGATGGATTTCTTGGACGAGGATGAGCACGCTGAGCTGTTCGAGTGGGGCAATAGGTCCGCGTTGATCGAACCGGTGGCGGCGTCGGCGTCGATCACGGGGCTGTTCGCCGCTCAGGTGGCTCGTGCATCCGATGCGCCGGCGGTCACGTTCAACGGCCGCTCCATTACATACGCGGAGCTGGACGCGGCATCGGATCGCTTGGCTCACAGGTTGGTCAGTCTGGGTGTAGGCCCTGGCGAACGGGTGGCATTGCTCTTTCCTCGCTCCATTGAGGCGATCGTTTCCATTGTCGCGGTGTTGAAGTCGGGGGCGGCGTATCTGCCGATCGATCCTATGCATCCTGATGCACGGATTCAGTTCATGCTCGCAGATGCCGAACCGGCAGTGGCAGTGACGACCACGGAGTTGATGGGCCGATTGGCCGGATGCGATCTGGAAGTTATCGATTTCGAAGAGGTGCGTCATCGCAGCGGGCAAAGTGAAGCATTGCCGTCGCCGACGGCTGCGGACATTGCGTATTTGATCTACACGTCCGGGACGACGGGTGTTCCCAAGGGCGTGGCGATCACCCATCGCAACGTGGTCCGGCTGCTCGAGACGCTGGATGCGGAGCTGGGACTGGCGGGTCAGGTTTGGACTCAGTGTCATTCGTTGGCGTTTGACTATTCGGTCTGGGAGATCTGGGGGGCGCTGTTGTTCGGAGGCCGGCTGGTGGTCGTGCCAGAGGCGGTGACGCGCGCCCCGGAGGTTCTTCATGCCTTGCTGGCTGCCGAGCAGGTCACCATGTTCAGTCAGACGCCGTCGGCATTTTATGCGTTGCAAGCCGTCGATGCGCTGCGACCGGGGCCGGGTGGCCAGCTGAAGTTGGAGACGGTGATCTTCGGCGGGGAAGCGCTTGAGCCGCAGCGTCTTCGCGCCTGGCTGGATCATCACCCAGGTTCGCCGAGGTTGATCAATATGTATGGGATCACCGAGACGACGGTGCATGCGTCGTTCCGTGAGATTGTTGGCGTCGATGCCGAGGGCAGCGTCAGCCCGATTGGTGTGCCCTTGGCTCATCTCGGCTTTTTTGTGCTGGACCCGTCGTTGCGGCCGGTGCCGGTTGGTGTGGTGGGTGAGTTGTACGTGGTGGGCACCGGTTTGGGGTGCGGTTACTGGCGACGGGGTGGATTGAGTGCTTCGCGGTTTGTGGCATGCCCGTTCGGTGGGGCCGGGGCACGGATGTATCGGACCGGCGATCTGGCGTCCTGGGGCGGCGACGGGCAGTTGCGCTATGCGGGCCGGGTCGATGAGCAAGTCAAGATCCGCGGGTACCGGATCGAATTGGGTGAGATTCAAACAGCTTTGGCCGAAGCCGATGGGGTAGGCCAGGCGGCGGTGATCGTCCGGGAAGATCACCCTGGGGACAAGCGCCTCGTCGGTTACATCACCGGCACTGCGGATCCGGTCGCGGTTCGTGCGGCATTGTCGGAGCGGTTGCCCGGCTACATGGTGCCCACCGCAGTGGTCGTGCTGGCCACCTTGCCATTGACGGTGAACGGCAAGCTCGACCGCCGAGCGTTGCCGGCGCCCGACTATGTCAACGGTCAGGGGTACCGTGCTCCGGCCACTCCTCTCGAAGAGGTGCTGGCGGGCATCTATGCCCAAGTGCTGAGTTTGGGGCGGGTTGGGGTTGATGACTCGTTCTTCGACCTGGGTGGGGACTCGTTGTCGGCGACTCGCTTGATCAATGCGGTCAATGCCACTCTGGGTGCTGATTTTGCGGTGCGGGCGGTGTTCGAGACGCCGACGGTGGCCCAGTTGGCGGCGCGTGCCGGTGAAAGTTCGGGACGGCATGAGCCGTTGGTGGCCCAACAGCGGCCGACAGTCATTCCGTTGTCATACGCTCAGCAGCGGCTGTGGTTCCTGGATCAGTTGGAGGGCCTTTCGCCGATCTACAACATGGCGGTGGCATTACGGGTCAGAGGGTCGCTGAATGCGGACGCGCTCGGTGCTGCGCTGGCCGATGTGGTGGAGCGTCACGAGTCTTTGCGTACGGTGTTCCGGTCGATCGAGGGCGTCCCAGAGCAGGTGGTGGTGCCTGCCGGCGAAGCCGATTGCGGTTGGCGAGTGGTCGACGCCGGTGAGTGGTCGACGACTGAATTGCGTGAGGCCATCGGAGAGATGGCCGGCCATGCCTTTGATCTGGGCAGCGAAATACCCTTGCGGGCAGCGCTTTTACGGCTGAACGAGGATGAGCATGTCCTGGTGGCCGTGGTGCACCACATCGCTGCCGACGGCTGGTCGGTAGCCCCATTGATCACGGACCTGCAGTTGGCATATGCCGGCCGGTCGGCGGGACGAGCGCCGGGTTGGACGCCGTTGCCTGTGCAGTATGTGGATTACACCCTTTGGCAGCGTGAGCACCTGGGCGACCTGGGCGATACCGACAGTCGAATCTCCGGGCAGGTGGCGTATTGGGAGCAGGCATTGGCCGGGCTGCCAGAACGCCTGGAGCTACCTACCGACCGTCCCTATCCTGCGGTGGCCGACCACCGCGGTGCCAGCATGCCGGTCTCATTGCCGGCCGAACTGCACAAGCGGATACGCGAAGTTGCACGGGAACACAACGCAACGACGTACATGGTGGTTCAGGCCGCGCTGACGATGCTGTTGTCGAAGCTCGGTGCGAGCTCTGATGTGGCGGTCGGGGTCCCGATCGCGGGCCGGAGTGATGCCGCACTGGATCAGTTGGTGGGGTTCTTCGTCAACACGTTGGTGCTGCGAGTGGATCTGGCCGGCGACCCCACTGTTGCTGAGCTGCTGGCCCAGGTGCGCCAGCGTAGCCTGGCCACGCTCGAGCACCAGGATGTGCCGTTCGAAGTGCTCGTGGATCGGCTCAAGCCGACCCGGTCGCTGGCTCATCACCCGCTGGTCCAGGTGGCGTTGGCCTGGCAGAACTTCACCGCCGACACTGCGACCGAATCGACTCTGGGTGAGGCGCAGGTCAGTCCGCTGCCGGTCGACACCCACGTGGCCCGGATGGATCTCACGTTCTCGTTGGCTGAACGGTGGAACGACGCCGGTGAGCCGGCGGGGATCGGCGGCACGGTCGAGTTCCGCACCGACGTATTCGACGCGGCCAGTGTCGAAGCCATGATCGGACGGTTGGCGCGCGTCGCAGAGGCACTGATCGATGATCCGGCCCGGCGGCTGTCGTCGGTCGATGTGCTGGATGTTGTCGAGCATGCTCGCCTCGACGATGTCGGCAACCGGGCGGCATTGGCTGAGTCCCCGCTCCCTGTCATGTCGATTCCGGGGTTGTTCGCTGCTCAGGCGGCTCGTGCGCCAGAGGCCGTGGCGGTGAGTTTCGATGGTCATTCGATGACTTATCGGGAGCTCGATGAGGCATCGAACCGCTTGGCGCACTGCCTAGTTGGCTTCGGCGCCGGCCCGGGTGAATGTGTGGCGGTGTTGGTGCCCCGGTCGGTTGAGGCGATCGTCGCGATTCTGGGGGCGTTGAAGTCGGGGGCGTCGTATGTGCCGGTCGATCCTATGCATCCTGATGCGCGGATCCAGTTCATGCTCGGCGATGCGGCTCCGATTGTCGCGGTGACCACCCGTGAATTGCGGACACGTCTGGAAGGGATCGACCTGACCCTCGTAGACGTTGCCGATGCCGCGATCGATGCCGAACCCAGTACCGCGCTGCGGGGGCCCGATTCCGATGATGTGGCGTATTTGATTTACACCTCCGGGACGACGGGTGTTCCCAAGGGCGTGGCGATCAGTCATCGGAATGTGGTCCGGTTGTTGGAGACGTTGGATGTGGAGTTGGGTCTGGCGGGTCAGGTTTGGACTCAGTGTCATTCGTTGGCGTTTGACTATTCGGTGTGGGAGATCTGGGGGGCTTTGCTGTTCGGAGGCCGGCTGGTAGTGGTATCGGAGTCGGTGACACGATCTCCGGAAGAGTTGTTGGGCTTGCTGGTTGCCGAGCAGGTGACTGTGTTGAGTCAGACGCCGTCGGCGTTCTACGCCTTGCAGTCGGTGGACGCGCTGCAGCCTGAGTTGGGCCGTCAGTTGAAGTTGGAGACGGTGGTCTTCGGTGGGGAAGCGCTTGAACCACAGCGCCTTCGACCATGGTTCGAGGGACATTCGGGTTCGACTCGGTTGATCAACATGTATGGCATCACCGAGACGACGGTGCACGCCTCGTTCCGGGAGATCGTGGCCAGTGATGCCGGGGGCAGCGCCAGTCCGATCGGTGTGCCATTGGACCATCTCGGGTTCTTCGTGCTGGATTCGTCGTTGCAGCCGGTGCCGGTGGGTGTGGTGGGCGAGCTGTATGTGGTCGGCGCCGGGTTGGGATTTGGTTACTGGCGGCGTGGGGGCCTGTGTGCGACGAGGTTTGTGGCGTGTCCGTTTGGTGGGGCCGGGGCGCGGATGTATCGGACCGGTGATCTGGCGGCGTGGGGTATCGATGGGCAGTTGCGGTATTTGGGGCGTGCTGATGAGCAGGTCAAGATTCGTGGGTACCGCATCGAACTAGGCGAAATTCAATCAGCCCTGGCAGATTTGGACGGAGTCAGACAAGCCGAGGTCATAGCGCGAGAGGATCGCCCCGGCGACAAGCGCCTGGTCGGCTATATCACCGGCAGCGCGGATCCGATCGCGGTTCGCGCCGCGTTGTCGGACCGGTTGCCCGGCTACATGGTTCCCGCCGCGATCGTGGTTCTGGACAGCTTGCCGTTGACGGTGAACGGCAAACTCGATAAACGCGCTTTGCCGGCCCCTGACTACGTCAACGGTCAGGAGTACCGTGCCGCGGCCACTCCGGTCGAGGAGCTGCTGGCCGGTGTCTATGCCCAGGTTCTCGGTCTGGAACGCGTCGGGGTGGATGACTCGTTCTTCGACTTGGGCGGCGACTCCCTCTCGGCGATGCGGTTGATCAATGCGGTCAACGCCAGTCTGGACACTGATCTTGCGGTTCGCGCCGTGTTTGAGGCACCCAGGGTGGCAGAGCTTGCGGCGCGTGTGGGCGAGAGTTCGGGTCGGCGCGAGCCGTTGGTGGTCCAACAACGCCCGGATGACCTCCCGCTGTCGTATGCCCAGCAGCGGTTGTGGTTCCTCGACCAGCTCGAGGGACCATCACCGATCTACAACATGCCGACCGCGTACCGGATCACCGGCGGGCTGGATGTCGACGCCCTAGGGCAGGCACTGGCCGACGTGGTGGAGCGCCACGAGTCTCTGCGTACGGTGTTCGCGGCGCTCGACGGTGTGCCTCGACAGGTTGTGGTGCCGGCGGAACAGGCCGATCTGGGGTGGCAGGTCGTTGACGCCGTGGACTGGTCCGTGGATCGACTACACGACGCGATTCGCGCGACCGTCGAATACAACTTCGATCTGTCAGCTGAGATTCCGTTGAGGGCAAGCCTTTTCCGAATGGGCGAGGGTGAACATGTCCTGGTTGCGGTAGTCCATCACATCGCCGGCGATGGCTGGTCGATCGGTCCGCTGGTGCGTGATATCGGGGTGGCCTACGCGAGCCGGTGCGCGGGGCAGGTCCCCGGCTGGGCGCCGTTGCCGGTGCAATATGCGGACTACACGTTGTGGCAGCGGTCGTATCTGGGTGATCTGACCGACCCTGACAGTCGAATTGCCGGACAATTGTCGTACTGGGAGCAGGTGCTGGCCGGGCTGCCGGAGCGTCTGGAGCTGCCCACTGACCGGCCATATCCGGCGGTGGCCGACTACCGCGGGGCCAGTCTCACGATGGAATGGCCGGTCGAGTTGCAGCAGCAGATCGCCCGCGCAGCGACTGAGCACAATGCGACCAGCTTCATGGTGGTACAGGCTGCCCTGGCCGTGTTGTTGTCGAACCTCAGCGGGAATTCGGATGTTGCGGTGGGGTTCCCGATCGCCGGGCGTAGTGATCCAGCATTGGATGAGTTGGTCGGGGTTTTCATCAACACACTGGTGCTACGGGTCGAGCTCGACGGTGACCCCACCGTTGCTGACCTGTTGGCCCAGGTGCGGCGACGCAGTTTGGCTGCCTACGAGCACCAGGATGTGCCTTTCGAGATGGTTGTCGACCGGCTCAACCCTGCCCGCAGTTTGACCCACCACCCGCTGGTCCAGGTGATGATGGCGTGGCAGAACCTGACCACGCAGGACGATGACCAAACGGCCTCACCGAATTTGGGTGGCATGCAGGCCACACCGCTGGAAGCGGACACTCAGGCCGCCCGCATGGATCTGACGATCTCGTTGGCAGAACGCTGGAGCGCCGGTGAGCCCGCCGGCATCACTGGGGCTGTGGAGTTCCGCACCGATGTGTTCGATGCCGCCTCCATCCAGACCTTTATCGAGCGACTGACCCACGTGATCGAAGGTCTGACCGCCGATCCATCAGCGACGTTGTCGTCCATAAACGTGCTGGAGGCAGATGACCACGCCCAACTCGACGGATGGGGCAACCGGCTCGTGCTGTCCGAGTCGGTGGCCGCGACGTCGATTCCCGCAGCGTTCGCCGAACAGGTGACGCGGGACCCAGCTGCGGTAGCGGTGGTGTGCGGTGAGAGTTCGTGGACGTATCGCGAGCTTGATGAGGCGTCGAATCGCTTGGCACACCTGCTTGTTGGCCATGGGGCTGGATCGGGTGAATGTGTGGCGTTGCTGCTCAACCATTCGGCCGAGGCGATCGTCGCGATCCTGGCGGTGCTCAAGTCGGGGGCCGCGTACCTGCCGATCGACCCGATGGTGCCGGACGCGCGGGTCGAGTTCATGCTGGCCGACGCCGGCCCGGTCGCTGCAGTCACGACCTCGCAGTTGCGGACCCGACTGGATGGATGCGACCTGGCAGTCATAGACATCGCCGATACCCGGATCGCGACGCAATCCAGTACCGCGTTGCGAGGACCGGCCGCCGATGACCTCGCCTATCTGATCTACACCTCGGGGACCACCGGTGTTCCGAAGGGCGTGGCGATCACTCATCAGAATGTGACGCAGTTCCTCGGGGCCGTGGACCCGGCCCTGGTTGGTCCGGGAACCGTGTGGTCACAGTGGCATTCGCTGGTGTTCGACGTTTCGGTATGGGACATCTTCGGTGCCCTGTTGCACGGCGGCCGGTTGGTGGTGGTGCCCGAGGAGGTGGCCCGTTCTCCGCAGGACTTGCACGACTTGCTGGTGGCCCAGAAGGTCAGCGTCTTGAGCCAGACACCGTCGGCGGCGGGGATGCTCTCACCGGAAGGCTTGGAGTCCACCGCGTTGGTGGTGGCCGGGGAAGCCTGTCCGACGGAGCTGGTGCAGCGGTGGGCGTCGGGGCGGGTGTTGATCAACGCTTATGGGCCCACCGAGGCCACGGTGTATGCCGCGATAAGTGCGCCCTTGAAAGCTGAAGCAGCGGCGCCGAACATCGTTCCGATCGGGTCGCCGGCCCCCGGGGCCGCGTTGTTCGTCCTTGATCGCTGGCTGCGGGAAGTGCCTCCGGGTGTTGTAGGGGAGTTGTATGTGGCCGGCCGCGGTGTCGGTGTGGGCTATGTCGGTCGAGCCGGGTTGACCGCATCCCGCTTCGTCCCTTGCCCGTTCGGCGGTGGGGGGTCACGCATGTACCGGACCGGCGATCTGGTGCGCTGGGGCAGTGATGGGCAGATGCAGTACCTCGGCCGCGCCGATGAACAGGTCAAGATCCGCGGCTACCGGATCGAACTCGGCGAAATCCAGGTCGCACTGTCCGATCTGGACAGCGTGGAACAGGCCGTCGTCGTCGCCCGCGAGGACCACCCGGGCGAGAAGCGACTCGTCGGATACGTGACCGAGACGGCGCCCGGCCTGGTCGACTCAGGTAAGGCCCGAGCCCACCTGGCTGAGCACCTTCCGACTTACATGGTGCCTGCTGCCGTGGTGGTGGTCGACGCAATACCGTTGACGGTCAACGGCAAGTTGGACAGACGCGCGCTGCCGGCACCGGAATACGTCGATGCCGACAGCTATCGTGCCCCGACCACCCCGGCCGAGGAGATCCTGGTCGGCATCTTCGCTCAAGTATTGGGTTTGGATCGGGTCGGAGTCGACGACTCGTTCTTCGATCTCGGCGGCGACTCCTTGTCAGCCATCCGGCTGATCAATGCCGTCAACACCGCATTCGACACTGATCTGGCAGTCCGCGCGGTATTCGACGCGCCGGCTGTGGCGCAGCTCGAGCCGCGAATCGCCATGGGTTCGGGCGAGCGGACCCCGTTGACGCCCATGCCTCGGCCCGCAGTGGTGCCGTTGTCGTATGCTCAGCAGCGGCTGTGGTTCCTGGACCAATTACACGGTCCTTCCCCGATTTACAACATGCCGATGATGTATCGGGTCACCGGATTGGACGTCTATGCGCTCCGCCTGGCCCTTGCCGATGTGGCAGCCCGGCATGAGAGTCTGCGCACGGTCTTTCCCGAGGTCAACGGTGTGCCAGGGCAGCTGGTCATTCCTGCCGACCAGGCTGATATCGGGTGGCAGGTTGTTGATGTCGCCGGCTGGCCTGCGGAGGAGCTGTCGGACGCCATCGACTCAGCTGTCCGGCACCCCTTCGATCTGAACAACGAGATCCCGATCTGGGCAAGGCTTTTCCGTGTTTCTGAGGATGAGCATGTGCTGGTGGCGGTGGTGCACCACATCGCTGGGGACGCTTGGTCCTTCGCTCCCCTCGCCCGTGATGTGGCCGCCGCCTACGCCGCCCGATGTGGCGGGCAGGCGCCGGAGTGGTCCCCTCTGCCGGTGCAGTATGTGGATTACACGTTGTGGCAGCGCGAGTATCTCGGTGAGCTGTCCGATCCCCAGAGTCGTATCGCCGGGCAACTGGCGTACTGGGAGGATGCGTTGGCGGGGTTGCCGGAGCGGTTGGAGTTGCCGACGGATCGGCCTTACCCGGCGGTGGCCGATTATCGGGGCGCGGTTGTGGAGGTGGCTTGGTCGGCGGTGTTGCAGCGGCGGGTGGCGGTGGTGGCGCGGGAGCACAATGCGACCAGTTTCATGGTGGTGCAGGCTGCGTTGGCGGTGTTGTTGTCGGGTTTGGGTGCCAGTTCTGATGTGGCGGTGGGTTTCCCGATTGCCGGGCGCAATGATCCGGCGTTGGCTGATCTGGTCGGGTTCTTTGTGAACACCTTGGTGTTGCGGATGGATGTGTCGGAGGATCCGACGGTTGCTGAGTTGTTGGGGCAGGTGCGTCAGCGCTGCTTGGCTGCTTATGAGCATCAGGATGTGCCGTTCGAGGTGTTGGTGGAGCGGCTCAACCCGACCCGTAGTTTGAGCCATCATCCGTTGGTCCAGGTGATGTTGGCCTGGCAGAACCCCGCGAATGCGCCCGGTTCCGAGCCGCCGGCGGGTGATGTGCAGGCTGCGGCACTGATGGCCGAAACCCATACCGCACGTATGGATCTGGTTTTTGCTCTCGGAGAAAGGTACGACGCGGAGGACGCCTGGGCCGGGATCGGTGGTTCGGTCGAGTTCCGCACTGATGTATTCGACGCCGGCACGATCGAGGTGATCGTCGGGCGGTTGGAGCGGATTCTGGCGGCGATGACGGCCGATCCGGCCCAGCGCTTGTCGTCGATCGGTGTGTTGGACACCGACGAGCATGCCCGTCTCGACGAGCTCGGAAACCTGGCCGCGCTGACCGCACCGGCGAGGATGGCGGGCTCGATTCCGGAGGTGTTCGCCCAGCAGGTGGCTCGGGTGCCGGATGCAGCAGCCGTGACCTTCGACGGCAGGTCCATGTCGTATCGAGAACTCGACGAAGCCTCGAATCGGCTGGCGCACCACCTTACCGGTCATGGTGCCGGCCCCGGTGAGTGTGTGGCGTTGGTGCTGAATCGTTCGGTTGACGCGATTGTGGCGATCTTGGCGGTGTTGAAGACAGGGGCGGCGTACTTGCCGTTGGATCCGGCGTACCCAGACGCACGGATCGCCGTGGTGGTCAGTGATGCCCGACCGGTGGCCGCGGTCACTGTCGGTGGGTTGGTGGGGCGGTTGGATCGTCTGGGTGTGGTTGTTGTCGATGTGGCGGATCGGCGGATCGAGGCGCAATCGAGCAGCGCATTGCCGGTGCCGACGGGGGATGACATCGCTTACGTGATCTATACGTCGGGTACGACGGGTGTGCCGAAGGGGGTGGCGGTCCCGCACAGCAATGTGGCGGGGTTGCTCTCGTCGTTGGAGTTGGGGTTGCCGCCGGCGGGGGTGTGGTCGCAGTGGCATTCGTATTCGTTTGATGTGTCGGTGTGGGAGATTTTCGGTGCGCTGTTGAGCGGTGGCCGGTTGGTTGTGGTGCCTGATGCGGTGGCGGGTTCGCCGGATGAGTTGCATGCGTTGTTGATTGCTGAGCAGGTGACGGTGTTGAATCAGACTCCGTCTGCTGCGGCGGCGTTGTCGTCGGAGGGTTTGGAGTCGGCGGCGTTGGTGGTGGCTGGTGAGGCGTGTCCGGTTGAGTTGGTGGATCGCTGGGCTCCGAATCGGTTGATGGTCAACGGTTATGGTCCGACGGAGACGTGGTACACGTCGTTCAGTGCACCGCTGGTTGCCGGGTCGGGTGTGGTACCGATCGGTGTGCCGGTGTCGGGGGCGGCGTTTTTTGTGCTGGACCCGTGGTTGCGTCCGGTGCCTGCGGGGGTGGTGGGTGAGTTGTATGTGGCCGGGTCTGGTTTGGCGTGCGGGTATTTGGGTCGGGGTGGGTTGACCGGATCGCGGTTTGTGGCGTGTCCGTTTGCCGCGGGGCAGCGGATGTATCGCACTGGGGATCTGGTGTCCTGGGGATCTGATGGTCAGTTGCTCTATCTGGGTCGGGCTGATGAGCAGGTCAAGATCCGTGGGTATCGCATCGAGTTGGGTGAGGTTCAGGCGGTGCTGGCTGGTCTGGAGGGTGTGGGTCAGGCGGCAGTCATTGCTCGTGAGGATCGTCCGGGTGACAAGCGCCTTGTGGGTTATGTCACCGAATCATCCTCAGGCACTGTTGATTCGGTGACAGCTCGGACTGCCCTAGCGCAGCGGTTGCCCAGCTATATGGTGCCCGCCGCGGTCGTGGTCCTCGATGCTTTGCCGTTGACGGTCAACGGGAAGTTGGATCGTCGGGCGCTGCCGGTGCCGGATTACGTCGATGCTCGGCAGTATTGTTCTCCGTCAACGCTGACTGAGGAGATCTTGGCCGGCGTTTACGCCGAAGTTCTCGGTCTGGAGCGGGTCGGGGTCGAGGATTCGTTCTTTGATCTGGGTGGGGATTCGTTGTCGGCGATGCGGGTGATCGCTGCGGCCAATGCCAGCTTGGGTGCTGAGTTGGCGGTGCGGGTGATGTTCGATGCGCCGACGGTGCGGGGTTTGGCTGCGCAGGTGGGTAAGGCTGAGAGTTCGCGGGAAGTGGTTCCGGTTGAGGTGCTCAAACCGGGAAGTGGTGTGCCGTTGTGTTGTGTTCATGATGGTTTCGGGTTGAGTTGGTCGTATCGGGCGTTGGGTCAATATGTCGATGGTCCGATCATCGGGATCAATCGAGCTCCAGCCGATGGCGAACCCGAAGCGCAGTCGATTCAGGCCATGGCAGCCAGTTATGCCGATCGGCTCCAGGAGCTGTATCCGGTTGGGCCGTATCGGATTCTCGGGTGGTCGTTTGGTGGTGTGGTGGCTCACGCGTTGGCTGTCGAGCTTCAGCGGCGTGGGTGTGAGGTTCAGCGGCTGGTGATGTTGGATGGTTTGTTGAATCCGAACCGGTTCTGGAAACGCATCACCAGGAAGATTGCGAAGAATAAAGCGATGGCCGAGGGATGGGTTCTGGATTACATCCTGCGGACCAACAAGGTTCGAGTTCCGGTGCATTTTGGGCTGTTGACGTATTCACGGGTGGCCGACATCATTGCGCGGCACGGGGCCAGCCCTCCGTCTCGGCAGTTGGTCGATTTCATGGCGCGCAGTGTCAGTGCGGGTCAGTTGTTGCTGCTCGATCATCAGCCGCAACCGTTTGATGGTGATGTCGTGATGTTTTCGGCTGCGCGTCCTCGATGTGAGGACACCGGCGGGGATGGGCTCGTGCCGGGGTTGGCGCGTCTGCGCAACAGTCGGGCAGCCCGGTCGCTTTTGCATAGTTGGCGTCCTTATGTTTCCGGGAAGATCACGGTGCTACCGGTGGGCTGCACCCACTTCGAAATGTTCACCCCCGAATCACTGAGTGAATACGCCGAACAGCTGAAGTCGGTCTTGGAAAGTGCCGCGGAATAGTTTCGTAACGATGCTCTGGCGCAAAAGCGTTGAGCGGCTGACGTGGGGACGGTGATCGCCAATGCGGACCACTTACAAACACGAGACGCGCGAATACAACGCCGATACAGTTCCAAAGATGAGCAATGTCCTTGATGTGCTCGACCAGCGTACGTTTGATCTCGGTCTGGCGATCGGAATCAACAGCCTTCTACAGAGCGTCTGGATTTATGACCGCCCGATCGGCATCGAAGGCCTGCGCCAGTTCCACGACCATCTCCGGCGGGGACGATTGTCCCGCGGCATCGAGCGGTCACCACTTTCGTTCGGTCGCCACCGCTGGGTAGCGTCGGATAATTCGTCCGAGCTCGAGGTTGTCGAGACAGCTAGGCCGCGTGAAGAATTCGACGACTGGCTCGACGAGCAGATCAATACTCCTCTTGATTGCGAGCGCGGACCCGGCTGGCACCTTGCCGTGCTCCCGTTCACCGACGGCGGCTCAGGTGTGAGCTTGGTCGTCTCGCACTGCCTCATCGATGGAGTCGGTCTGTGTGAGGCACTGGCTGATGCGGCACTCGGCCGTGTCGATCCGATCAGCTGGCCGGCTGCCGCAACGCGCGGTCGTTGGCAAGCCCTGAGGCAGGACACCTGGCAAACCGTGCGCGACATCCCCGCCATGGCTCGGGGCGTTATCGCCGCGATTCGGTTGGCCCGCCGTAGCAAGGAGGGCGCCGGAGCCGTAACCTCGGCCACCTCGCCGACTACCCCATCACCTGCACCCGCCGCCGTTTCCGACGAACCGATCCCGGTTCCAATGGCAACGATCCTCGTTGCTGCCGACGAATGGGATTCTCGTGCACAGGCGCTCGGTGGGACCAGCAACACCCTTCTTGTGGGGTTGGCTGCCCGGCTCGCCCATCGCGCAGGACGTGTCGGTGCAGACGGATCGGTGATCGTGATGATGCCGGTCAATCAGCGCGCCGACGGAGATACCCGCGCCAACGCGAGAAGCAGCGTCGCCGTCACGGTTGACCCCGCACTGGCGACCACGGACCTGCGTGAGATCCGGGCCGCGGTCAAACAAGCGCTGATTCGCCACGGGGAGGTTCCCGACGAGGAGCACGCAGTGAATGCCATCATTCCGCTGTTACCGAAGCGGTTCCTCGGGGCGACTTCCCGTGTCGGTTCAACCAACCAGGTCGGTTCATCCAACCTCGGCGTGGTCAACCCTGCCGCCGGCCGGGCGGATGGTACGGACGCCGATTACTTCGCCGTGAAAGTTCTCCCGCACCTCGGGCTGACAGAGGCGATGCTGCACCGGTTCGGCGGGACCCAGTCGTTCCTTTCCGGAAGAGCAAACGGACAGGTATTTGTCTCGGCCCATTCATATCTACCTGGTCGAGTCAACACGAATGAGCGATTGAGACAAGATCTTTCACACGCATTGAACGATTTCTCGCTGACGGGCACGAATCTTTGAGCGTCCCCGAATCGCACAACCAGGAGGATGACATGAGCACCAATCTTCGGGTGGCTATCCAATCAGTTCTCGGCCTGGCGGCGTTGGGCGCGCTGCTGTTCGTGCCGGCAGGGACGTTCAACTACTGGCAGGCATGGGTTTTCCTGGCCGTGTACTCGGTCATGGCAATTCTGTCTACCGTCTACCTGTTGAGAAAGGACAAGGCGGTCGTGGAGCGGCGCATGCGCGTCGGGCAGAACGCCGAGTCGAGACCGGTGCAGAAGGCCGTACTCGGCGTCATCGCAGTCTTGTCCGTCGCGCTGCCCGTGTTCTGCGGCCTCGATCATCGCTTCGGCTGGTCCCCGGTGCCCACCGCCGTATCTTGGATCGGTAACGCGATGTTCGCGATCGGCCTCGTGATCACGATCTTCACGATCGTCCAAAACAGCTACGCGTCAGCCAACATCACCGTCGAGTCTGAGCAGACGCTGGTCTCCACCGGCCTCTACGGGCTGGTGCGGCATCCCATGTACATGGGGGCGCTGCTCATGGTGGCGGGAATGCCTCTAGCGCTCGGTTCATGGTGGGGGCTGGCCGTTCTCATTCCGGTCCTGACTCTGTACACCTTCCGTATCCAGGATGAGGAGAAGCTGCTTCGACAGCAACTCGCCGGGTATGGGGAGTACGCGCAGAAGGTGCACTACCGGCTCGTGCCACTGGTTTGGTGACGACTGGGCCTGCCCGCGAGTGCATCGCGACGCAGTCGAATCAACCTGGCTGTGAACAGGATTCAAATCACTGACGCTGCCTCTGAAATCTGGTGTCGCGGAGCGAAGACTCCGCCCACCCTTGGCCCCGAACATCAGAGATAACCCGACACCCATGAAATAGCCTGCCACGAAAGTGCGTGGTAAGTAGGTGCTGCCCGGTTGCCTGATCGCCACCGAGCTATGCGGATACTGCATCGGCCGGCAACCAACCGTGCATCGACCGCAGGACAATGGGGCCAATCATCGACGCCTGACTATGCACAGCTCTCGGCAGCCGGCATTCGGCGCTGGAGCACCGCGGGATTCGTACGCAGGAAGTAGCCGCCAGCAACCCATCCTGAGACGATGATCACCGCGAGAAATACCCACCCCTGCCAGTAATCGAAGGTGCCGGCCGGCAGGAAGACGAGTAATACCACCGTCAAAACGCCAAGCGTGCCGCTGGCCAGAGTTTTCATCAAAGACTTCATGGCACCTCGATGCTGCGCATTGATCTTCCCAGCTAGCTGCGTACATCCGCGCAGTCGGACCGGTCGTCTTTCCGGTTCTTTCGAGCCCAGCGCCGCGTGGGTGCGGTAATCGGATTTGGTAGCGGCCGCCGTCCAGAACGCGACAGGCCGATTCCATGGGGGAGTGACCTACACGTTCGGGTCGACAACTCGATGAGTAACGCAGCGAATATTCTCGGATCCGAGCTCGCGTCTGATCCAGCACCAGATCGGAAGCGGTTCACCAGACCAGTGGCACTAGGCGGTGTGGAACTTTCGTCATGTAGCTGTGGTAGCCCGCCAACTCCTCTTGGAGCAGCGTTTCCTCGTCATGGATTCGCAGAGCGAATATCACGGGGGCGGGAATGGCGAAAATGAGTCCCCAGTAGGAACCGAGCGCGAGGGGCGTACCGAAATACAGAAGCGTGTTGGCCGTGTACATCGGGTGCCGCACGATGCCGTATATGCCGGTGGAGATGAGGGGCTGGTTTTCCTCCACTCGTATGGTTGTGGCCGCATGGCTGTTCTGGGCGAAGACCAGTGCTGCCCCAACAATTCCCCCTACGACCAGGGCATAGCCAAGGACGGAGATCAGCACGGGAACGTGCGACCAACCAAAACGGTGGTCGAGCGAGCTGACGACGACCAATGCGATCCAGCAGGTATATACGCCCCATATCAAGGCCTTCTGCACCGGTCGTGATTCGGAGGCAGGCATGCGACGTTGGAGCATCGCGGGGTCCGTGCGTAGGAGATAGATGCTCGCGATCCACGAGGCAAGTACCAGCACGCCGAAAAACAGCCATGCCTGCCAGTAGTGGAGAGTGCCTGCCGGCGCGAACAGCAGCAACCAGAGTGCCGCCATTATGAGGGATCCGGTCAGCAGCATTTTGAGCATGGATTTCATGAGATCTCCCCTGGGCCCCGCAACGATCCTCTCGGGCCTCAGGGTACATCCGCAATATCGCTGGCTCGGTCGATTTCGCAGCTTCTTGTGCCTGGTCAGGCCCGCATTGCCGGCGCCACTGCTGAGTTCGGTGCTGGGAAGTTCCCGCAACCGGGCCCGACTCAAAGAAAGGTGCCGGTGAGCGAGAATTCCTTCAATGCCGTTGAAAGCTCCTGTCTCAGTTCCGCATTCGAATTTTCGTAACCTGGCAGGTAAGAAATCAGTGAGACGAAAACGCGGCCGTCCACCGTTCCCGAGAGCATGGTTTGAACCCCGCCGTACCGGTTCAATGTAGACGTGGAGACACCGAGGTGGTGCAGCCTCAAGGCGAAAGACTCGGCGGGGGTGCCATCTGCCCGTCGGGCAGCGTCGTCGATCTCACCCACGTTGGAGGCGCCGACGAGATTGAATGGATTGCCCCTGGTCGCGCCTCGGGCGGCTTTGAGGACGCGCTCGGACATGAGGGGGACCAGCGCATTCAGTACCTGCTGAGGATCAGGCTCCTCCGAGTGGCGAATCAGGGCCTGTTTGACCGCGGCCCGGATCTCGCTGAGGTCTGTCGTCGCGGATGCGGGATCGACTGTGGCGCGTACGCCGCTGATCGCGTTGGCGCGGGTGTCGTCCGCGGTGCGTTGGTTGACCGGGAGCGTCACGACGACGGAACCGTCTGTCGCGACCCGTCCGGCACGCTGGGCCAGGCGGGCCGCAAGCCCGACAAGCAGAGTGTTGCGCGTCCCGCCAAGCGCGCGTGCGCGGGCATCCCACTCGTCGGCGTCGACGAAGACCGTTGCGGTGGGGAGCATGTGGGATTCGCCGGTTTCGTGGCTCGGAGCAGGCGGTGGTGCGGCGGCTCCGGCGCGGTCACCGCCCTGCCGCCCCAACCGCAACGCGGCGACGACGGCACGGCCGATGGCCGGGATATCCCTCGCGGTTTGGCCGGCGTCCTCGCGAATCGCGTTCCACCGACCGCGCGATGCGGCCGTCGGCCAGCTGACCGGGTCGTCGTGACCACGTGCCGCCTCGGCGACCGTCTCCCACAGACCGACTCCGTCGGTGAGCCAGTGCGAGACGACCAAGCTCACGCCTGAACCGCCGTCGCTGAACGGGAGTACTGCGAGGTGCCATCCGGGCCCGCGCTCGCAATCCAGTGGAGTGTTGACCTGCTCGTCGAGCCAGTCATCGAATGACTCACGCGGCCTGGCTGTCTCGACAATCTCGAGTTCGGATGAGTTGTCGGGCGCGACCCATCGGCTGCGGCCGAACGGCAATGGTGACCGTGCGATGCAGCGAGACAGCCGTCCCCGCTGAAGATGGTCGTGGAACCGGCGTAGGCCTTCGGCGTCGATCGGGCGGTCGTAGAGCCAGGCACCCTGCAGCAGGGTCGTCGAACTCGTCGCTTGTCCGAGGTCGACCATGGTCTGATCGAGCAGATCGAGTACGTTGCTCATTTTTTGTACGGTACGAGCCTCGGCCCGGTTTCACTTGGCAATTGCGGCGAAACGGCAGTCGGAATCGGCTGCGATGACGCGTCTTACACGGTGCGTGCCAATCGGTCGGCGAGAAGTCCGGCGAACCTGGCCGGGTCGTCGGGCACTCCGCCTTCGGCAAGAAGGGCTGTGCCGTAGAGCAACTCGGCCGTTTCGGCGAGTTGATGCAGATAAGCGTCGTCCTTGCTCGTCGCGTGCGACTGGCGCAAACCGGTGACGAGCGGATGGCTCGGATTCAGTTCGAGTATCCGTTTTCCGGTCGGAACCTCCTGTCCGGAGGCTCGGTACATGCGGGCAAGCGTCGGCGTGATGCCGAACGTCGGAGTGATGAGGCATGCCGGAGACTCGGTCAAACGGCTGGACAGTCGCACTTCCGAGACGCGTTCGGTCAGCGTTTCCTTCAGCCAGGCCAGCAGGTCGGCGAACTCCTGCTCCTGAGTCTCCCGCTCTGCCTTGTGGGCGTCCCGGTCCTCATCGGAATCGAGGTCGACCTCACCCTTGGCAACGGACTGCAGCGGCTTGCCGTCGAACTCCGGCACCGAACCGACCCAGACTTCGTCGACCGGATCGGTGAGCAGCAGCACCTCGTAACCTTTGGCCTTGAAGGCCTCCAGGTGCGGTGACTTCGAGAGTTGTTCGGCAGATGGTCCCGTGGCGTAGAAGATCTGTTCCTGGCCGTCCTTCATGCGTCCGACGTAGTCGGCCAGCGTCGTGAGTCGCTCGGTGTTCTCGGCGTCCGAGAACGTGGAGAAGAACGAGGAGACCTGCAGCAATGTGTCCTGGTTGTCCAGGTCCGACAACAGACCCTCTTTGAGGACGGCGCCGAATTGGGACCAGAAGGTGCGGTAGTCGTCAGGCTTGCCGGACTGCAGGTCCGCGATGGTCGACAGGACCTTCTTCGTCAGCCTGCGACGGATCGCGGTGACCTGCCGGTCCTGCTGCAGGATCTCACGAGAGACGTTGAGTGACATGCCCTGCGCGTCCACCACGCCCTTGACGAAGCGCAGGTAGCGGGGCATGAGTTCTTCGCAATCGCCCATGACGAAGACGCGCTTGATGTAGAGCTGGACCCCGGTCTTGGCGTCCCTGGTGAACATGTCAAAAGGGGCGTGTGACGGGATGAACAACAAGGCCTGGTACTCGAAGTTACCCTCGCCCTTCATCGAGATGACGGCGAGTGGGTCGTCCCAGGCGTGGGCGATGTGTTTGTAGAACTCGTGGTACTCCTCGTCGGAGACCTCGTCCTTCGGCCGGGCCCACAACGCCTTCATGGAGTTGAGCGTCTGAGTCTCGACCGTGACGGTGTCCGGGCCGCCTTCTTCGGCGGCGGGAGTGCGTTGCTCGACTTGCATCCGGACAGGCCAGGCGATGAAGTCGGAGTACTTCTTGACGAGCTCTCGGATCTTCCATTCGGCGGTGTAGTCGTGGAGCTGGTCCTCGACATCGACGGGCTTGAGATGCAGCGTCACCGACGTGCCCTGCGGTGCGTTGTCGAGGTCTTCGATGGTGTAGGTGCCGTCACCGCTCGACACCCATCGGGTCGCCCCGCTCTCGCCGGCCTTGCGGGTGAGCAGTTCGACCTTGTCCGCCACCATGAAAGTGGAGTAGAAGCCGACGCCGAACTGTCCGATCAACTCCTCGGAGTCGGCCACCTTCTTGGCTTCCTGCAATTGTTGCCGCAGCTCCGCGGTACCTGACTTCGCAAGAGTGCCGATCAGCTCCACGACTTCCTCGTGTGTCATCCCGATGCCGTTGTCGCGCACCGTCAACGTCCGTGGATCCCGACCCACCTCGATGTCGACGTGGAGGTCGGAGGTGTCAGCGGTCAGTTCCTTGTTCCGCAGTGTTTCGAGGCGGAGTTTGTCCAGGGCGTCCGAGGCGTTCGAGATGAGTTCTCGGAGAAAGGAGTCCTTGTTGGAGTACACCGAGTGGACCAGCAACTCAAGGAGTTGGCGTGCCTCCGCCTGGAACTCCAACTGCTCGACACGTGTAGACATTCGTTTCATCCCCACAGATCAACTTTCGTCGGATATCTCCGAGGAGGATACCGAGCTGTCACCAAGCTTGACGGCCGGCAATCGGGCGCGGTGTGTGTCCCGGCCATCTGGATGCGACCGCGATGGCGCCCCACCTCTCAAAAGTCTGGGGCGAGGCCCTTCAACTGTGATTTAGCATGCCTGCACGCGTGCTGATTGAAGTTCGCCATTCTTTGCAATCGCAAACTGAATTCGACGGGCCGAAAGCGCCGTTACCGGAACCGCGCTGAGCGGAGATGGCCAACGCAATAGCGACCGGGAAGACCCGCCTCCGCATCGCGAAGGGCATCGCGCACGAGATTTGCTGAACTTGTCGGATCTTGGCAGTTGCCTGTGGCTACCGCCCTCCACGTCCCCGTGGTGCGGTTGTCGACGTCGGTGCCGGCACGCTGCACTTCGCTGGATTGAACTACATCGGCGTCATTGGCGTCGCGCTGGTCGGCGCCGGTCGCCGACGCACCGATTCGTGCCGCCCCAGATGCGAGGCATACGTTTTAGTAGTGCATAACCTGCGAGTTTGCGTGGTCCGCCCCCGCGGGCGCGCTGTGTCGCATGCGGTAGGAAGCCTCGTCGGACTGCAGGTTTGATCGATCGCCCGGGCGGCTGCCGTACGAGTGGGCCGGAGCCTTGCCGACATCGCCGTTCAGGCGGCGCACGATTGCCGGAGAATTCGGTAGGTATTTGCTCCAATGTGACGGATGCGTCGCGTGGGGAGCTGAAATGGCCGTTTTCAGAAACAGAACCTGCTTCATCGTTGATTTCTGCACCCCATTCAAAGACGAGTGGATATGCTGGCATCCTGCAACTTATCGAAGCATTGCTGAAGTGGACCGATAGTGACACAACCGCGGACGCGAAGTGGGGGACCACCGCATCGCAGGCTGACCGTCAAACGCGTCTTCGTTGGTCGACTCGGCGCGGGGGGAGGACCGAATGAGCATCAATCCGTTTGACGACGACAACGGCCGTTTTCTTGTCTTGTTCAACGACGAGGAACAACACAGTCTGTGGCCGACATTCGCGGAGGCTCCGGCCGGCTGGAGGGTGGTATTCGGACAAGCGGACCGCGGTGCGTGCCTGCAGTACATCGAGCAGAACTGGCCGGATATCCGTCCGAGGACCCTGCGCGAGAGATTGGCGCAGACCCAGGGCTCCGATAGGTAACGGGCCCCCGGGCTCTAGGTGCATCTCGCGGTAGGAGAGGCCGATGCATCAGGACGAACAATCGCCGCCAGAAACACGGA
Source organism: Mycolicibacterium lutetiense (assembly GCF_017876775.1). Lineage (NCBI taxonomy): Bacteria > Bacillati > Actinomycetota > Actinomycetes > Mycobacteriales > Mycobacteriaceae > Mycobacterium > Mycolicibacterium lutetiense. The sequence continues at coordinate 4,134,851 of NZ_JAGIOP010000002.1, forward strand.
GCCGATGTCATGAGCGCTGATCTGAGTCGGCGGTTGTCGTCGATGGATTTCCTGGACGAAGACGAGCACGACGAGCTCTTCGGCTGGGGGCATCGTGCTGTGTTGACCGAGCAGCTTCCGGTGTCGTTTTCGATTCCTGGGTTGTTCGCCGTGCAGGTGGCGCGTGCCCCCGAAGCGGTAGCGGTGACATTCGACGGCCACTCGATGTCATATGCGGAGCTGGATGCGGCTTCGAATCGCCTGGCGCACTGGTTGATCAGTCTGGGCGTAGGGCCAGGCCAGCGCGTAGCGCTCTTGTTCTCGCGGTGCTCCGAGGCGATAGTGTCGATCTTGGGCGTGCTCAAGGCCGGGGCGGCATATCTGCCGGTCGATCCGATGCATCCTGATGTGCGGGTGCAGTTCATGCTCGGCGATGCGGCACCGGTTGTGGCTGTGACGACTCCGGGACTTGCTGGGCGGCTGGACGGTTGCGGTGTGGCAGTTGTCGATGTCGACGATCCGCACATCGCTGCGCAACCCAGTTCCGCGCTGTCGACGCATGCGGATACGGCTGACGATGTGGCGTATTTGATCTACACCTCGGGGACGACGGGTCGGCCGAAGGGTGTGGCAATCACTCATTCCAATGTGGTCCGGTTGTTGGAGACGTTGGATGTGGAGTTGGGTCTGGCGGGTCAGGTTTGGACTCAGTGTCATTCGTTGGCGTTTGACTATTCGGTGTGGGAGATCTGGGGGGCTTTGCTGTTCGGAGGCCGGCTGGTGGTGGTGCCCGAATCGGTGACGCGATCTCCGGAGGACTTGCTGGCGTTGTTGATCGCCGAGCAGGTGACTGTGTTGAGTCAGACTCCGTCGGCGTTCTATGCGTTGCAGGCTGTGGATGCGTTGCAGCCTGGACCTGGTGATCAGTTGAAGTTGGAGACGGTGGTCTTTGGTGGGGAAGCGCTTGAACCACAGCGTCTTCGGGGTTGGTTGGATCGTCATCCGGGTCCGCCGCGGTTGATCAACATGTATGGGATCACTGAGACGACGGTGCACGCGTCCTTCCGGGAGATCGTGGCTGGTGATGCCGAGGGCAGCGTTAGCCCGATCGGTGTGCCGTTGGCGCATCTTGGTTTCTTTGTGCTGGATGTCTCGTTGCAGCCGGTGCCGGTTGGTGTGGTGGGCGAGCTGTATGTGGTCGGTGCCGGTTTGGGGTGTGGTTATTGGCGTCGTGGTGGGTTGAGCGCGACGAGGTTTGTGGCGTGTCCATTTGGTGGGCCCGGGGCGCGGATGTATCGGACCGGTGATCTGGCGTCGTGGGGTGGCGATGGACAGTTGCGGTATCTGGGGCGTGCTGATGAGCAGGTCAAGATTCGTGGTTATCGCATCGAGTTGGGTGAGATTCAGACCGCTTTGGCCGAAGCCGATGGGGTAGGCCAGGCGGCGGTGATCGTCAGGGAGGATCAGCCGGGGGATAGGCGCCTTGTCGGGTATGTGACCGAACTGGTCGACTGGGCCCTTGATCCAGGCGTAGTCCGTGCGGCGTTGGGACAGCAGTTGCCCGGCTACATGGTGCCCGCCGCGGTGGTCGTGTTGGATACCTTGCCATTGACGGTCAACGGCAAGCTCGACCGTCGAGCGTTACCGGCGCCGGAATATCTCGACATTGATGGTTATCGAGCTCCGAGCACTCCCAGCGAGGAGATCGTGGCCGGGATCTATGCCCAAGTGCTGAGTTTGGGGCGGGTTGGGGTTGATGACTCGTTCTTCGACCTGGGTGGGGACTCGCTGTCGGCGACTCGCTTGATCAATGCGATCAATGCCAGTCTGGGTGCTGATCTGGCGGTGCGGGCGGTGTTCGAGACACCTTCGGCGGCAGAGCTTGCGGCACGTGCCGATGAGAGTTCGGGTCGGCATGAGCCGTTGGTGGCCCAACAACGCCCGGCGGTCATTCCGCTGTCATACGCCCAGCAGCGGCTGTGGTTCCTCGACCAACTGGAGGGCCCTTCGCCGATCTACAACATGCCGGTGGCCTACCGAATAAGTGGTTGGTTGGATGTCGCTGCGCTCGGCCAAGCCCTGGTCGATGTGATGGACCGCCATGAGTCTCTGCGAACGGTGTTCCCTGCGGTCGAGGGAGTTCCTCGGCAGCGGGTCATTCCGGTAGACCAAGTCGACCTGGGTTGGCAGGTGGTCGATGTCGGCGGATGGTCCGACGGCCAGTTGGCGGAGGCTATCGGGGAGGCGGTAGCTCAGTCGTTTGATCTCGCCAACGAGATTCCTTTGCGAGCGACTCTTTTCCGGGCCGATGCCGATGAATACGTGTTGGTGGCGGTGGTGCACCACATCGCCGCGGATGGTTGGTCGATTGCACCGTTGGTGGCAGATCTGGGCAGAGCTTATGCCGCTCGATGCACAGGCAATGCGCCGGACTGGGCGCCGTTGCCGGTGCAGTATGTGGATTACACCCTGTGGCAACGCGGGTATCTGGGTGAGTTGGGCGATTCGGACAGTCGCATCGCAGGCCAGGTGGCGTACTGGGAGCAGGCGTTGGCCGGGCTGCAGGAGCGTCTGGAACTACCTACTGACCGCCCCTATCCTCCGGCGGCCGATCACCGCGGTGCCAGTGTGGCAGTGGAGTGGCCTGCCGAGCTGCAGAAGCAACTGACGCGGGTGGCGCATGCCCATGGCGTGACCGGCTTCATGGTGGCGCAGGCCGCGCTCGCCATGTTGTTGTCGAAGCTCAGCGCGACTTCTGATGTGGCCGTGGCAGTTCCGATCGCGGGTCGTGGTGATGCGGCGCTCGATCAGGTGGTGGGATTCTTCGTCAACACATTGGTGCTGCGCGTGGATCTGGACGGCGATCCCACCGTCGGAGCGGTTCTGGAGCAGGTGCGGCAGCGCAGCCTGGCCGCGCTCGAGCACCAGGATGTGCCGTTCGAGGTACTGGTGGATCGGCTCAAGCCGACTCGGTCGCTGGCCCATCACCCGTTGGTTCAGGTGATGCTGGCCTGGCAGAACTTCACCCGGCCGGCCAACGGTGCTGCTGACTCGGTCTTGGGCGATGTTCAGGCCACACCTTTGGCGGCGGAAACCTCCACAGCGCGTATGGATTTGGTGTTCTCGCTGGGCGAGCGCTTCAGCGAGGACGGTGAGCCTGCGGGTATCTCCGGGATGGTGGAGTACCGCACCGACGTGTTCGATGCGACGAGCATCGCGGTGTTGGCCGAGCGGTTGCAGCGGGTGCTGGTGGCGATCACGACAGACCCGGCCAGGACGTTGTCGTCGGTCGACGTGTTGGACATTGTCGACCACGCCCGGTTGGACGAGGTCGGCAACCGCGCAGCATTGACGAGAGCCGGAGCTCCAGCGGTGTCGGTGCCCGTGCGATTCGCGCAGCAGGTGGCGTCCACACCCGACGCGCCGGCACTGGTGTGCGGGGACCACACGCAGACATACCGGGAGTTGGACCAGGCGTCGAATCACTTGGCGCAGTGGCTGGTAGGTCTCGGCGCCGGGCCGGGTAAGTGTGTGGCGTTGCTGTACTCCCGTTGTGCTGAAGCGATTGTGTCCATCGTTGCGGTGTTGAAGTCGGGTGCGGCGTATGTGCCGATCGATCCGATGCACCCCGACGCGAGGATCCGGTTCATGCTTGCTGATTCCGAACCGGTCGCAGTTGTGACCACTGCGGGTCTGGCTGGGCGACTGGACGGCTGTGGCGTGACCGTGGTCGATATCGATGACCCACGCATTGAAGCGCGATCCTTCACGCCACTGCCCGTAGCTGCTCCTGACGACCTTGCCTACCTGATCTACACCTCAGGGACCACAGGTGTGCCGAAGGGGGTCGCGGTCGCTCATCGGAACGTTACTCAGCTGCTGTCATCCCTCGACGACCATCTGTCGCCACGGGCGTGGGCTCAGTGGCATTCCTATTCCTTCGATGTGTCGGTGTGGGAGATCTTCGGCGCGCTGCTACATGGCGGTCGGCTGGTGATCGTCCCCGAAGCGGTGGCGAGCTCACCGGCAAAGTTCCACGCACTGCTGATCGAGCACGAGGTCAGTGTTCTGAGTCAAACCCCGTCTGCGGTGGGGATGCTCTCGCCGCGGGGCTTGGAGTCGGCGGCGTTGGTGGTAGCCGGTGAGGCCTGCCCCGTTGAAGTGATGGATCAATGGGCGGACTCAGGGCGAGTGATGATCAACGCCTACGGGCCGACCGAGTCGACGGTGTATGCCACGATAAGCGCCCCTCTGCAGCCCGGGTCAGGTGTAGTGCCGATCGGTGTGCCGGTGCCGGGAGCTGCCGTGTTCGTGTTGGATCGGTGGCTTCGGGAAGTCCCGCCGGGCGTGGTGGGGGAGTTGTACGTGGCGGGACGTGGTGTGGCGTTTGGATACGTCCGCCGGGCGGGATTGACCGCTTCGCGGTTTGTGGCGTGCCCCTTCGGTGATGCCGGAGCGCGAATGTACAGCACCGGGGACCTGGTCCGTTGGGGTTCCGACGGGCAGTTGCAGTATCTCGGCCGCGCTGATGAGCAGGTCAAGATCCGGGGCTATCGGATCGAATTGGGTGAAATCCAGTCTGCCCTGGCTGATCTGGATGGGATCAATCAGGCCGCAGTCGTGGCCCGTGAGGGCCGGCCCGGCGACAAACGGCTGGTCGGTTATGTCACGGGCACCGCGGATCCGGCCGCTGTCCGTGCCTTGCTCGCGCAGCGATTGCCCGGGTACATGGTGCCGGCAGCCGTGGTCGTGGTCGACGCAATACCGTTGACGGTCAACGGGAAACTCGACAGGCGCGCGCTGCCGGCACCGGAGTACATCGACGTCGACAGCTACCGGGTCCCGAGTACGGCCACCGAGGAGATCCTGGCCGGGATCTATGCCCAGGTGCTGAGGCTGGAGCGCGTCGGCGTCGACGACTCGTTCTTCGACCTGGGCGGAGACTCACTGACAGCCATGCGGCTGATCAACGCGATCAACACCAGTCTGGACGTGGACATCGCAGTCCGTGTCGTGTTCGATGCGCCCACCGTCGCCGGGTTGTCGGAATGGATCATCGACTATGCCCGGCAGCGGGCGGGCGCGCCCTTGACGGTCCAACAGCGGCCCGTGGTCGTGCCGCTGTCCTATGCCCAGCAGCGGTTGTGGTTCCTGCATCAGTTGGAAGGCCCGTCACCGGTCTACAACATGCCCACCGCGTACCGGATAGACGGGGCGCTGGACACCGACGCGCTCGGGGCGGCGCTTGCCGATGTGGTGGGGCGCCATGAGATCCTGCGCACGCTGTACGCAGCGCCCGATGGATTGCCCCAGCAGATCGTGGTGCCTGCGGAGGAAGCCAGATTCAGCTGGCAAGTGATCGATGCCCGTGGTTGGCCGGCCCAGAGGCTCGGCGAGGCTGTCGATGCGACAGTGCGACACTGCTTCGACCTATCGGACGAAATACCCTTGCGTGCAACGCTTTTCCGCGTAAGCGAGAGCGAACACGTGATTGTGGCAGTGGTCCATCACATCGCTGCTGACGGCTGGTCGATCGCGCCGATGGTTCGCGATCTCGGTGTGGCCTATCTCAGCAGATGTGCAGGGCAGGCTCCGGACTGGACGCCGTTGCCGGTGCAGTACGTGGATTACACACTGTGGCAGCGCGATCACCTGGGCGAGATGGCCGACGATGACAGCCGCATTGGCAAGCAGTTGGCCTACTGGGAGCAGGCGTTGGCCGGGCTGCCCGAGCGGTTGGAACTACCGACCGACCGGCCATACCCGCCAGTGGCCGACTATCGCGGTGCCAGCGTGGCGGTGGCGTGGCCGGCTGAGTTGCAGCAGCAGATAGCGCGTGCGGCGCGTGAACACAACGCGACCAGTTTCATGGTGGTGCAGGCCGCATTGGCCGTGCTGTTGTCGAAACTCAGCGCCAGTAGCGATGTGGCAGTCGGCTTCCCGATCGCCGGACGGCGTGATCCGGCGCTCGACGATCTCGTGGGCTTCTTTGTCAACACGTTGGTGCTCCGGGTCGAACTCGACGCCGATCCCACCATCGAGGAGCTCATCGCTCAGGTGCGCCGACGTAGTTTGGCCGCATACGAGCACCAGGACGTGCCGTTCGAAGTGGTCGTCGATCGGCTCAACCCGATCCGGAGCCTGACCCACCACCCGCTGGTCCAAGTGATGCTGGCGTGGCAGAACCTCGGGGGACGAGACGGCGGGGAGCCGGCAGCTGAGCCGCTCCTGGGTGGCCTGCAAGTGAATCCACTGCCTGCCGAGACCCAGGCGGCACGCATGGACCTGGCGTTCTCCCTTGAAGAACGGTGGACCGGGGCCGGAGAACCCGACGGCATCGTCGGTTCGGTGGAGTTCCGCACCGACGTGTTCGACGCGGCCGGCATCGAAACGTTGATCGAGCGGTTGCAGCGGGTGGTGGCGGCAGTGACCACGGATGCAGCGCTGCGGATCTCTTCGGTGGACCTGCTCGCCGCCGGCGAGCGCGACCGCCTGACGGAAATCGGTAACCGCGCAGCGCTGACCCGATCCGCGGCAGCGGTGTCGGTCCCGATGGTGTTCGCCCAACGGGTGGCACGCACCCCGCAGGCGTTGGCGCTGACCTCCGACGGCAGATCGATGACTTACCGAGAACTCGACGAGGCATCGAATCGGTTGGCGCACTTACTCGTCAGTGATGGCGTAGGGCACGGAAAGAATGTGGCGCTGCTGTTCAACCGATGCACCGAAGCGATCGTGGCGATGCTGGCGGTGCTCAAGGCCGGCGCGGCGTACGTGCCGATGGACCCCGCCCATCCGGACTCACGCATTGCGTTCATGTTCGCCGATGCCGCTCCGAGTGCCGTGATCAGCTCCGCAGCGCACAAGGACCGGCTCGACGGAGCCGACCTGTTGGTCATCGACATCGATGATCCCCGCATCGACGGCTACCCGAACACGGGCTTGCCTGCACCCGCGGCCGACGAGATCGCTTACCTGATCTACACCTCGGGTACCACCGGCACCCCGAAGGGGGTGGGGATCACGCATCAGAACCTCACTCACCTCGCCGTCTCGATGCCTGCTGGCCTGCCGACGAATCAGGTTTGGACACAATGCCACTCGTATGCGTTCGACTTCTCGGTGTGGGAAATCTGGGCTGCGTTACTGACCGGCGGGCGGCTGGTCGTGGTGCCCGAAGACGTCGCCGGTTCACCGGAGATGTTCCACGACATGCTGGTCGCTGAGCACGTCAATGTGCTGACTCAGACCCCGTCGGCCGTGGCGGCACTCTCGCCGGACGGCCTGGGAGCGACAGCGCTGCTCCTGGGCGGTGAATCCTGTCCGGGTGACGTGGTGGACCGCTGGGCGCCGGGGCGCGTGGTGATCAACGCCTATGGCCCTACCGAGGCGACGGTTTACGCGTCGATGAGCACAGTGCTGACCGCGGGCACGGGAGTCGTCCCGATCGGTGGGCCGGTGTCCACGACGGCATTGTTCGTACTCGATCCATGGTTGCGCCCGGTCCCCGCGGGGGTGGTCGGAGAGTTGTATGTGGCAGGTCGCGGCGTGGCATGCGGATACATGGGGCGGTCCGCGATGACCGGGTCACGGTTCGTGGCTTGCCCCTTCGGGGGATCCGGAACCCGGATGTATCGCACCGGGGACCTGGTGTGTTGGGCCGCCGATGGACAGTTGCGTTACCTGGGCCGTGCCGATGAGCAGGTCAAGATCCGCGGCTACCGCATCGAACTCGGTGAGGTCCGAACCGCCTTGGCCGATCTGGATGGGATAGACCAGGCGGCTGTGGTGGTGCGCGAGGACAGTCCTGGCGACAAACGACTGGTCGGCTACGTCGTCGAATCAGCCCCTGGCGCCGCGGACCCCGACCGGACGTTAGGTGCGCTGGCAGCGCGACTGCCGGCTTACCTGGTTCCGGCGGCGCTCATGGTGGTTGACGCGCTGCCACTGACATCGAACGGAAAACTCGACACCCGCGCGTTGCCGGCACCCGAGTACAAGGCGGCGCAGTACCGGGCCCCGGCCACTCTTGTCGAGGAGATCCTTGTCGGGATCTATGCCGACGTGCTCGGGGTCGAGCGCGTGGGCGTCGACGACTCGTTCTTCGACATGGGCGGCGACTCCCTGTCGGCGATGCGGGTTGTTGCCGCTGGGAACAAGTCCCTGGACGCACAGATCGCCGTGCGCATGTTGTTCGAGACGCCGACGGTTGCCCAATTGGCACCGCGCATCGGCGGCAACGGAAGTACGCATAAGCCCTTGGTCGCTGGGCCACGGCCCGCAACGGTTCCGTTGTCCTTCGCGCAGAGTCGGTTCTGGTTCCTGGAACAGCTGTACGGGCCGTCGCCGATCTACAACATTCCGGTGGCGGTGCGGCTACGTGGGCAGCTGGATCCCGACACGGTACGGGCAGCCCTTGTCGATGTGGTTGCCCGGCAAGAGAGCTTGCGGACAATATTCCCCGCGGTTGACGGAGTGCCTCAGCAGGTGGTGGTGCCGTCCGAGCACGCGGATTTCCGTTGGCAGGTCGTTGATGCGGTCGGCTGGTCCTCAGACCAACTGCGCGAGGCGGTCGGTGCAACCGTGCGGCATTGTTTCGATCTGGCCGCCGAGATTCCGTTCATTGCACGCCTGTTCGAGCTCGCTCCAGATGAGTATGTGCTTGGTTCCGTGGTGCACCATATCGCGGCGGATGGCTGGTCGATGGCCCGGCTGATCGCAGATCTGGGCGTTGCCTATGAGAGTCGGTCTCGCGGAGCCCAACCGCGGTGGGTACCGTTGCCTGTCCAGTATGTCGACTACACGTTGTGGCAACGCGAGCAGTTGGGCGATCTGACTGATGGCGCAAGCCCGATCGCGGCCCAATTGTCATACTGGGAAAGAGAGTTGGCGGGGTTGCCCGAGCGGCTTGAGTTGCCCACAGACCGGCCTTACCCGCCGGCAGCCGACTATCGCGGCGCGAGTGTGGAGCTGAACTGGCCCGCGGAGCTCCAGGAGCGACTGCGTGCGGTGGCTCGCGATCACAACGCAACGAACTTCATGGTTGTCCAGGCGGCGCTCGCCGTGCTGCTGTCGAGCCTCAGCGCCAATACCGATGTAGCAGTCGGCTTTCCGATCGCCGGGCGTGATGATCCTGCCCTCGGTGATCTGGTGGGCGTATTCGTCAACACGCTGGTGTTACGGGTCGATGTTGCCGGTGACCCCACAGTCGCCGAGTTGGTCGGTCAGGTGCGGGATCGCAGCATGGCCGCCTACGAGCATCAGGATGTGCCCTTCGAGGTGCTCGTCGACCGCATCAACCCGACCCGCACCCTGGCACACCATCCTGTCGTGCAAGTGATGTTGGCCTGGCAGAACTTCGCGCGCCCGACAGAGGCCGTCGTCGAGGACCTGAGGTTGGGCGACCTGCAGGTCACCCCACTGGTGGCCGACACCCACACCGCGCGGATGGACTTGGTGCTTTCGTTGGCCGAACGTTGGACCCAGACCGGCGATTCTGCCGGGATCAGCGGGTCGATGGAGTATCGGGCCGACGTATTCGATGAGTCGACCATCAGGACGCTGATCGATCGGCTGCAACGGGTCCTCGCGGCCATGATTGCGGACCCGACGCGCAGGCTTTCGTCGGTGGATCTACTGGATCGCGACGAGCGCGCGCGTTTGGATCAGGCTGGTAATCGGGCGCTGCTGGAGCGACAAGAATACCCATGCGTATCGGTACCGGAGGCGTTCACGCAGTGTGTGCAGCGGGCACCGGAATCGGCGGCGTTGACCGTCAACGGCCGGTCGATGAGCTATTCGGAGTTGGATCGAGCATCGAACCGGTTGGCGCACAGTCTGGTTGGCCACGGAGTGGGTCCCGGACAGCACGTCGCACTGTTGTTCTCGCGCAGCGCGGAGGCGATTGTGGCGCTGTTGGCGGTGCTCAAAGCTGGAGCCTCCTATCTGCCGATCGACCCGCTGCATCCTGATGTGCGGATTGAGTTCGTGGTGGCTGATGCCGCGCCGGTTGTTGCGGTGACGACAGCCGCGCTGGCGGGCCGGTTGGACGGCCATGGAATGCACGTCATTGACATCAATGACCCGGCAATCGAGAGCTACCCCTGTACCGGTTTGCCCTCACCGGCCACCGACGATATCGCCTACCTCATTTACACCTCAGGTACGACCGGCAGGCCGAAAGGAGTTGCGGTAACTCATCGCAATGTTATCGGGCTGTTCGCCTCACTCGATGTCGGCTTGGATCTCTCGCCTGGTCAGACCTGGACTCAGTGTCATTCCTACGCTTTCGACTTCTCGGTGTGGGAGATCTGGGGCGCATTGTTGCACGGTGGGCGGTTGGTAGTAGTGCCTGAGGACGTGACTCGCTCGCCGAGAGACTTCGAGGCACTGCTGCTGGCGGAAAGCGCAACGGTGGTGAGCCTGACACCCTCGGCCCTGCAGGCAATCTCGCCGGGCGCTCTGGAATCGGCCGACGTACTGGTAGGCGGCGAGTCCTGCCCGGCAGACGTCGTGGATCAATGGTCCTGCGGGCGAGTGATGATCAACGCGTACGGCCCGACCGAGACGACCGTGTGGGTCGCGATGAGCGCACCGTTGACTGCGGGAATGGGTGCGCCGATCGGCTCACCCCTGCCCGGGGCGGCCATGTTCGTCCTGGATACGTTGCTGCGCCCGGTGCCCCCGGGAGTGACAGGCGAGTTGTACGTGGCCGGCGGGGCGGTGACGACCGGATACTGGCGCCGGACCGGCCTGACCGCGTCCCGATTTGTGGCATGTCCTTTCGGTGCGCCGGGGGCGCGGATGTACCGCACGGGCGACCTGGTGCGCTGGGGTTCAGACGGGCAACTCCGCTATGTCGGTCGTTCTGACGAGCAGGTCAAGATCCGCGGATATCGAATCGAATTGGCCGAGGTGCGCGCCGCGCTTGCTGAAATCGACGGGGTCGAGCAGGCGATGGTCATCGCTCGAGAAGACGGCGCCGGCGACAAGCGCCTCATCGGCTATGTCACTGGCTCAGCGGATTTGACGGATGTGCGGGCTGAGCTTGCCAAGCGGTTGCCGACCTACATGGTGCCCGCCGTGGTCATGGCCCTTGACGCACTGCCGTTGACGGTGAACGGCAAACTCGACACACGCGCTCTGCCGGCGCCCGGCTACACCGATCTCAGCGACGGATACCGCGCACCCACGACTCAGACCGAGGAGGTCCTGTCCGATATCTATGCCCAGGTCCTCGGTCTGGAGCGGGTCGGCGTGGATGATTCGTTCTTCGACCTGGGTGGAGATTCATTGTCTGCTATGCGGGTTGTCGCCGTGATAAACAAATCACTGGATGCCGATCTGGCGGTGCGATCCTTGTTCCTCGCGCCGTCGGTGCGAAGCCTCAGCCGGCAGATCGGCAGGCATGACAACGCGACTGAAGTCGTCCCGGTGGAAGTCCTTCAAGAAGGCAACGGCACTCCGATCTGGTGTATCCACGATGTATTCGGGCTGAGCTGGTCATATCGCGCCCTGGCTGCGTATCTGGATTGTCCGATCATCGGTATCAACCAAATGTCCGGGGATGGAGAAAGTGACCCGGCCAGTATCCGTGACATGGCGAAGTGCTACGCCGACAGGCTGCAGACTGTCCAACCGCACGGCGCCTACCGGATTCTCGGCTGGTCGTTCGGAGGGGCCGTCGCGCATGAAGTGGCGATCGAACTACAACGCCGTGGTTGCGACATCCAAAGCCTTGTCCTCCTGGACCCTGCGCCGGTCAGTAGCAAGGTCGTGGGCGGTTTCATCGCCAACAAGACTCTGGAACAGAACCCAGCGGTGGCCGAGAGCCTGGTGCTGGAACGTCTGCTGTTGGCGAATCGGGTACGGGTCCCGATGAAATCAATGCTCCTCACCAGACCGAAAGCTGAAGAGCTGATCCGGCAGCAGAATTCGGAACTCGCATTACCGGCTCTTCCGACTTAGCAGGGGCGGAGCCTGGTTCTGGATGGCGCTCGCCGTGATTGGCGGGTGCAGGCCCACCGTACGCGGCGGCGTTGGTTGTCCGGTGTTCTGAATCCGAACGCGATTCGGCCGACGTGTTTGACGATTCTGTTGTAGCCCTCGCTGCGGGCGTTGGACAGCCCGGTGGTGATGGCCAGGATCATCGGTTCCTGCCACGCGGAGATGGTTTCGGCGAGCTTGACGATCTCGGGTACCGAGCACGCCGCGCAGAACGTGTAGAACCGGTACAGCGCGTCGCCGATCTCGTAGCGCAGACCGCCACGGTCGGTGCAGGCCAGCACATCTCGCAGCAGTTCCTTGGCGATCCAGGCCGCCGCGATGTCCCCGTTGGGGTCTGCGCAGGTCAGTTTCTCGAACAGCGTGTGGCGTTGATCGTCGGTCAGCCGTTCGGCGGCGCGCAGCAGCCGGCGGCGGTTGATCCACTCCGGATCGCTCTTGTGCCCGCGGCGTCCGCGGTAGGTCTGGGTGACGCGGCGGCGAACCCGATCGACCATCTCGTTGGCCTTCTTCACGAGATGAAAGCGATCCACGATCAGCTTCGCGTGCGGCAACGCCTCGCGGGCGGCCTTGGCGTAGGCCCCCGACATGTCGATCGCGACGAACTCGATCCCGTCCCTCCACGCCTGCTCGCGCTGGGTCAGCCAGTCGGTCACCGGCCGCGCGGCACGCCCGTTGACCTGGACCAGCAACCCGCCGGCGCCGGTGATGTCGACCAGGCCGCTGTCCCAGCGGTCCACCCACGCCCGGGCCCCGGTCTCCGGGCAGGTCTCCCACTTGGCCTTCCCGCGGCGGGTCTCATCGATGCCCAGCACCCGCACCGGGGGCGGTTCACCGGCCAGGACCGGATCCGCGGTGGCGATCACCGCGTCATGGCAGGTGTTCCAGCTACAGCCATACGCGGCGGCGACGGCCTTGACCGAGCGGTCGTCGTCGAGGACCGCCAGGGCCATCTCCGCCTTGGCTCGCACCGTCACCCGAGCCCGCGGCGGGATCGACGGCGTCGACTCAGTGAATGACCTGCGTTCGCAGGAGGTGTTGGTGCACAACCATTTCCGCTTTCGCCACATGATCAGCGGCCGGTCCGCACCGATCTTGATGTCCCGGGGCCGAGTCGTGACCCAACCCCTCGACCGCGACGATCTGGTTCGGCAGTCCGGGCAGATCCCGACCCACTCGAGCGCTGTGCCCACCTCAACGATGCGGACATCGCCGTCATCGACTTGCACGGACTCCACGGTGATGCCGTCGAGTCCAAGCAGCAGGGAACCACTATTGTCAGACATGCTCGCGCCTTTGCTCTGGATGCGTAGAGAACACCCAGTTGACAAGGGCGCGAGCCCTCAATCAGTCACCGACACGAACCCAATCGGTCACACCAGACCCCCATCAAGTCGGAAGAGCCGCATTACCCCCTCAGGCGGTGCTGGAATTCATGGTTCGAAGCGTCATTGCGAATCAATCGCTCTACCGCAATCACACACCTGAGGTGTTCGACGGTGACATGGCACTGTTCTCCGCTCGGCAACACGTGAACGGCAGACTCGGTGACTCCGCACCGGAGTCGCGTTGGCGGATGTTCCGCAACCGTATGAATCCGCAACTGCTGCTGAGGAGTTGGCGACCCTATGTTTCGGGTCGAGTCAGCGCATTTTCAGTGGATTGCACGCATTACGAGATGCTGGCAGCGGATTCGTTGACCCAGTACGGTGATCAATTGCGTGTTTATCGCTAAGCCACGGCCAGGGCGCATCGGCTTGGATCACCAACGGCTTGGATCAGAGGCCGCCCAAGCCCCGGAGCACCAGGGAGGCCCCGACCACTGCGCAGATGGCGGCCGCGAACGTCTGACGATGAGCGCTGGCCCATTCATGCAGCTTGCGAAGTGTCGCTTGGGTTTTCGCCGGTGCGATCAGGTTGCTGATGAGAATGAACTCTTCCACCAGAAGTACGCCGAAGACGAAGGCGATCAGAGCGATCAACTGGACTTCGAACGACGCGCCCGAGGCGACGACGATGGCCAGGGCGAACAGAATCCCGTCGAGTGGTGGGACCACGATGATCCCGATGACGAAGGGGATCCAGGGGGACCCGTTCTGCCAGGCTTCGCGGATCCGGCCGAGGAACCGCGGAGATTTTGAATCGGCATCGGAATCGGCCGGACTGGAGTACAACAGCCTTGTGATGGCCGGGGGCGCGCCAGAATCATCCACGAGTGTCGAGGTGGTGCCAACGCCGTCTCCCGCCGGCTTCCGCTGACTACCTACGGCGACTGGTTTGCGCAACAAGTTGCGGGCCACCATGAATACGGCGATCGCCAGCAGCAGTATGCCTATGCCGATTGTGATGCGCTGAGTGAGTGGATCTGCGGTGGGATGTGCAAATTTCTTCGCGAATGCGGATGACGCCGGAGTGGAGTGGAGCACGATCAGCGGAATGACGAGGCTGGCCATTCCTATCAGCACTGCGCCCGCCCAGTAGGCGAGCAGATTTTTCACCGGTCGTGGCCGCGAGAGCACCAAGAGGATGATTCCGAGGCGCACCGGATTGATCGTCGTCAAAAGCGCCAGTACTACCAACGAGCCCCACATGACCGAAATCCTACCTCGGTTACTATTTGCTGTTGTGGTTCTTGAAACTTCATCTTGTCTATTTCGGGCTTGTTTGGCCGCGCGAATCCACGGGGCTGCACAAGTTGTGGTGTGCGAAACCTGAACTACGCGGCCCCATCGCGCATCGGCTCCGCCGATCTCGGTGTTGCTCCGCTGTTCTTCCCAACTGTGACGGCATCGAATTGTTCAGATTTATTGTTAAGTAAGTAGTTTCGCTGCAATGCTGTCGGTGGCTGCCGAATTGGATGGCCGGAGACCCTGATCGGCCCGAGGTCTGCTGCACGATGTGGGTGAAGGGTCGGCGGAGGCGGCCGATGGTTCGCCACGCGTCTCGGCTGCAGACTCGGTCGATCTGCGGACACGCGATTCAGCTGCCTGTTCGAAAGTTTGCTGTAGGCGATCTGACTCGACTGATTCAATCGCTTGCCTTCCGGCATGTCAGGCCGCTCCTGCGGGCAGGAGCTTTTCGCACAGCAGGTCTGCCAGACCGTGAACGGTGGTGATTCCTGTTGCCGAGATCCGTATTCCAGTTGCGTTCTCGATGCGGGTTCGTAGTTCAAGAGCTCCCAGTGAATCCATGCCGTACTCGGAGAGGGGGCGGTCCGGGTCGACACTGCGGCGCAGGATCACGCTCACTTGATCGGAGATGACATGCCGCAATTTGCCGGCCCACTCTTCGGGGGGCAGCTCATCGAGTTCGGCGTGCAGCTTGCTGGTGCCCGTGGAACTTTGGCCGGTTGATCGGAATGCCTCGGCGAACGGGCTGCGTTCGGCGAACAGGCTCAACCAGGGCGCGCCTGTGATCGGTGCGTAGCCGGTGTACGCCCGGTCGTGACGCAGCAGTGCTTCGAACGCATACGCGCCTTCGTCAGGCGCAATGGCGATTCCGGCGCCTTCGGCCAGGTCGGTGCCGCACCCGATCTTCCCCCACGCGCCCCAAGCGATAGCGGAGCCCGGCAATCCCTTGGACCGGCGCCACAAGCTGAAGGCGTCCAGCCAGCTGTTGGCCGCGGCGTAGGCCCCCTGCCCGGGTGAACCGACCAGCGCCGCCGCCGACGAGAACGAGCAGAACCAGTCCAGCGGCTGGTCGGCGGTCGCGGTGTGCAGATTCCACGCGCCGTAGACCTTTGGTGCCCAGTCCCGCTCGATGAGCTCGTCGGTGATGTTGGTCAGCGCAGCATCCTCGATCACCCCCGCCGCGTGTAACACCCCCCGCACCGGAAGTCCATCGGCGGTTGCCACTGCCACCAATCGTTCCGCGGTGCTTGCTTCGGCGATGTCGCCGCACTCGACCAGTACGTCGACACCGGTCGCGCGGATGCGATCGAGGATCTTCGACACCGGTGCGCTCGGCTGTGACCGAGAGGACAGCACGAGACGTCCGCACCCGTTGGCTGCCATTTTCTCGGCCATGAACAACCCAAGGCCTCCGAGTCCACCGGTGACGATGTACGCGCCGTCCGTCCGGTACACCCGCACCTGAGATGGCGGAACTACAAGCCGGGTGGAGCCGGTGTGCGGGATGTCGAGCACGAGCTTGCCGGTGTGTTGGGCACCGCTCATCATCCGGATGGCGGTGGCCGCGTCGTCGAGCGGATAGCGGGTGAACTCGGGCATCGGCAGGTCGCCTTCGGCGCTCAGGAGATACACCGTCGACAGCAACTCCCGCAGTTGATCCGGATGGCTGACGGACATCAGCGCCAGGTCGACGGCGTAGAACGAGAGGTTGCGCCGGAAGGGGAAGAGGCCCAGCCGGGTGTCACCGTAGATGTCCCGCTTGCCGATCTCCACGAATCGCCCACCGAACGCCAGCAATTCGAGGCCGGCCCGCTGGGCGGCACCGGTCACTGAATTGAGCACGATGTCCACCCCGTATCCCTGGGTGTCCTGGCGTATCCGATCGGCGAACTCCAGGGTCCGGGAGTCGTAGACATGCTCAACGCCCATGTCCCGCAACAACTGCCGTCGCTGCTCGCTGCCGGCCGTAGCGAAGATCTCCGCGCCGGCGGCGCGGGCGATTGCCATCGCGGCCTGGCCGACCCCGCCGGTCGCCGAGTGGATCAGCACCTTGTCGCCCGCCTTGATGCGGGCCATGTCGTTGAGGCCGTAGTAGGCGGTGGCGGTTGCGATGGTCAGTGCCGCCGCCTCGGGGTCGGACAACCCGGACGGCAAGGTGGTGGCCAGGCGCGCGTCGCAGGTGACGAACGTGCCCCAACAGCCATCGGCACACAGACCGCCCACATGGTCACCGACGTTGTGGTCAGTGACGTCGGGTCCGACCGCGGTCACTACCCCGGCGAAGTCGATGCCGAGCTGGGGAAGTTGGCCGTCGAAGGCGGGGTAGCGGCCGAAAGCGACCAGTACGTCGGCGAAGTTGATGCTGGACGCGGTCACTGCGACCTCGATCTGCCCCGGACCCGGCGGAACATGTTCGCAGGCTACGAGTTCCATCGACTCCAGGTCCCCTGGCGTGCGGATCTGCAGCCGCATCCTGTCGCGTTCATGATGGGAGATGGTGGTCTGCCGCTCCTCGGGACGCAGCGGGGCGAGGCACAGCCGGGCGGCGTACCACCGACCGTTGCGCCATGCGGTCTCGTCCTCATCGGATCCGCTGAGCAACTGTGCGGCCAGCTGCTCCACGTCGACGGTCTGGTCCACATCGATCTGCGTGGCGGCCAAATGCGGGTGTTCGGTACCGATGACGCGGATCAGGCCGCGTAGCTCAGCCTGCTCCAGATTGGCCACATCGCCTGCCATCACTGTCTGCGCATTGCGGGTCACGACATACAGTCGGGGCAGTTCACCGCGAATCTCCGGCAATTCGCGGGTCATGTGGACCAGATGGCGCACATATTCACGCCCCAACAACGGCGACTGTTCGGCGTGGTCACCGTCATTCGGCGCCGCCACGATGACCACCCCGGTGAATCGGCCGGCCCGTAGATGGCTGGCGAGCTGCTCGCAGGTGCGTGAGTCGTCAGCCTGGTTGGGCCAACTCATGCTGGTGCACAGTGCGCCACGGTCTTTCAGGATGTCGCACAGCTTGTCGGCGACCACGTCCGGGCCCGCGGCGGCGCTGATCACCAGCCACGAGCCGGCATCGGGGTATTCCACCTCCGGCAGTTCCCGCTGGCGCCATTCGACGGCGAGCAGTCTCTCGCTGAGAAGCTGGTCGTCGTGCGCGCTGGCGGATGCGCCGGTGCCCAGACGTAGTCCCTGCACACTCAGCAGCACGGCGCCGTCCGGGTCGAGGACATCGATGTCGGCCTCGATGCCCGTGGTGTCAGCGGCGGTCAACCGCGTGTAGCAATAGTGCGCGTTGCGGGCCGGGCCGTACGTGCGTAACCGTCGCACCCCCAGCGGCAACCCCAGCACGTCTCCGCCGAGCGCCTGGACATCGGGATGAGCCTCGACCGATTGGAAGCAGGCATCCAGGAGCGCCGGATGTACCCCGTACGCGTCCTGTTGTGAGCGGATCGAACGGGGGAGCGCCACCTCGGCGAGCACCGTGCGCGCCTCTGCCTCGCCGGTGTACACGGTCACGAGACCGGTGAACGCCGCACTGTACTGAATACCATGCTGGCCCACTCGATTACGCACCTCGGTGCCATCCTCGGCGCAGGGATGGGCGGTCAGGATCGCAGATATGTCGTAGCTGGGCGGAATCTCATCCGCCGCGGCCCGCAGGACAGCCGTCGCGTGCCGCGCCTGCTGGCCCTCCTCGTCGGTTTCGACGTTGAAGCCGGCGACGCCGGGAGACGATACCGTTGCCGAGGCGCTGACCACCGTCTGCTCCTCCAGCAGTAACGCCCGCTCAAACCGGATGTCGCGGACTTCTGAGATCTCACCCACCACAGTCCGGGCGGCAGCCAGCGCCATCTCGCAGTACGCGGCGCCAGGAAGCACGGGGACCGAGCGAACCTGGTGATCTGCCAGCCACGGCTGGGCGGCAGTGCCGACATCGGCCTGCCACACGTAGCGTTCCGGCTCCTCGTGCAGTCGGACATTGGCTCCCAACAGCGGATGCACTGCGATGGTGCAACCGCCATGGGTCGGCGCTTCCTGGCCGCCGCCGCTGAGCCACAGCCGGCGGTGCGTCCAGGACGGTAGCGGCGCGTCCACCAGCTGACCACTCGGGCACAGCACCGAGAAGTCGACCTCGGCGCCGGCACTGTGAAGGTCGATCAGGAGCCCGCGCAGTCCGTTCGGCATTGAAAGCTGTCGGCGCATCGCGGCCAGGGCGGCCATCGGTGTTTCGCGGCCGGCGGCGGTCTGTTCCAGGGCCCGGGTGAGCAGCGGATGCGGCGAAAGTTCGGCGAAGACGCGGTGGCCGTCCTCCAGCGCAGCCTGTACCGCGGTGGCGAAGCGCACCATCTTGCGCATGTTGGTCACCCAGTACTGCGCATCGCACACCGGCTGCTCCCGTGGATCGAACAGGGTCGCCGAATAGAACGGGATCTCCGGTGTCATGGGTTTGAGATCTGCGAGCGCCTCGGTGAGATCGCTGACGATCGGTTCCACCTGAGGTGAATGGAAGGCCACATCGACGGGGACTTCGCGGGCCAAGATCCCACGTTGTTCCCAGTCCGCCACCAGGTCTCGCACCGTCTGTGTTGTACCTGCGACGACAGTGGACTGCGGCGAAGCCACCACCGCCACCACAACGTCGTTGATGCCGCGGCCGGTCAACTCCGAAAGCACCTGTTTGGCAGGCAGTTCCACGGCCGCAGTGGCGCCCTTGCCGGCGATTCGGGACATCAGCGCAGACCGGCGGCAGATGAGTCGCAGCCCGTCCTCGAGCGAAAGCGCCCCGGCGACGACAGCTGCTGCACCTTCGCCCAGGGAGTGGCCGATGACCGCACCGGGGTGCACACCATGCGCACGCATGGTGGCGGCCATGGCGACCTGCATGGTGAACAATGTCGGCTGCAACCGGCCCTGACCGCTGACGGTTTCCCCCGACGACATCGCCTCGGTCACAGAGAATCCCGACTCTGATGCGATGATCGGTTCGGCCTGCGCCACGGTCGCTGCGAACACCGGTTCCGTCACCAGCAGATCGGCGCCCATTCCTGCCCATTGCGAACCCTGACCGGAGAACACCCATACCGGCCCTCGATCGTCGCGCCCCACGGCGGCTTGATAGGGGGTATCGCCGTCGGCGACCTCGCGTAAGGCGGCAATAAGTTCTGGTCGGCTACCCGCGCTGACGGCGGTGCGTACCGGCCGATGAACGCGACGACGGGCCAAGGTGTAGGCCAGATCCGTCAGGCCGACATCGTCGTGTGCTTGTGTCCAGTCGGCGAGCCGGCCCGCGGTGCGGCGCAGCTCTTCGGCCGAGGTGGATGACAGCGGGAACAGTAAGGACGCAGGCGACTGGGCCGGCCCGGGTTCCGACGCCGGTACCGGGGCCTGCTCCACGATCGCGTGAACGTTGGTACCCGAAAGTCCATAGGAGGACACTGCTGCGCGTCGGGGGTGGTGCCCGTTGGTGCACCACGGTGTGGTCTCCTGCGGGACAAAGAGATTGGTCGGAATCTCGGCGAGCTTGTCGGGCAGGCGGGTGAAATGCAGGTTCTGTGGAACCTCGCCGTGCTGCACGGCGAGGACCGCCTTCATCAGCCCGACAGCACCCGAGGCCGCCTGGGCATGTCCGAGATTGGTCTTCACCGACGCGAGTGCACAGGGGCCGTCGATGCCGTAAACCTTGGCCAGACTGGCGTATTCGATGGGGTCACCCACCGGTGTCCCGGTGCCGTGCGCCTCGACCATTCCGACGGTGCCGGGATCCACCCCGGCTGCGGTCAGGGCCGCCCGATAGACCGCGGTCTGGGCGGCTTCCGACGGGGTCGCGATGTTCACGGTACGACCGTCTTGATTGGCGGCTGTTCCACGTATGACGGCGAGAATGCGGTCGCCGTCCCTCATGGCGTCGGACAGTCGTTTGAGCAACACCACGACACAGCCTTCACCGCTTACGAACCCGTCGGCCGCGACATCGAAGGCGTGGCAGTGCCCGGTCGCCGACAGCATGCCCTCGGCTGAACCCGAAGCGAACTTGCGCGGGTCCAACGCCAGTGTGGCGCCGCCCGCCAGAGCGAAATCGCTCTCGCCCTCGTGCAGGCTGCGACACGCCAGGTGGACCGCCGTCAGGCCGGACGAGCATGCTGTGTCTACCGTGAGCGCAGGGCCGTGCACCCCGAGCGCGTAAGCGATCCGGCCGGAGGCCAGGCTGAAGTTGTTGCCGCTGAAGCCATATGCCGCCTCCAGGACCTGAGCGTCGGCTGCCAGCATCTGGTAGTCGGCGTGCGTCAGTCCGACGAACACACCTGTCAGTGAGTTGGCAAGCTCATCACGAGTGAGTCCGGCGTGCTCCATGGCTTCCCAGGCGGTCTCCAGCAACAACCGCTGCTGCGGATCGAGTGCGACACCTTCACGTTCGTTGATGCCGAAGAACTCAGCGTCGAAGCCGGCAACGTCGTCGAGGAACGCACCCCACTTCGACACCGACCGACCGGGCACCCCCGACTCCGGGTCGTAGTATTCGTCCGCGTCCCAGCGGTCAGGCGGAACCTCGGTGACCAGTTCATCGCCTCGAATCAATGCCTCCCACAGGCGTTCGGGGGAGTCGATGCCGCCCGGGAGCCGGCAGGACATGCCGATTACGGCGACCGGGGTGACCGGTGCAGCGGGTCCGCGGGCCGCACCGATACCGGCATCCGACCATGGAACCCCCCCGCGCCCGATTTCGAATGCATTCAACTGCCACTCCTCCCGGCAAGCCTTTCCGCGGTTCATCCGCGACGAGGCCGGATACCTGCATTCGTACGCCGAGCTGCAGAATTTGATCGCTGGTAGCGAGCGTCCATTAGCTGCTCAACGCCCGTCGCGGGCGCTCACAAAAGCTAACAGTATGTTCGCTGCGCAAAGTTGTCTCGCGATCGGATCAATCCACAGGTGAGATTCAGGCGATTTCAACTACTTCGGGGCCTATCTCGTGCTCAAGCCTTAACAGTCAAGATCAGAGGTGTTTCGCCGCTTTCGCGTCATCGTTTCGCTCACGTCGCCACCCTGGTGCGGAATGACGTGGATGTGATTCATGAGACCACCCAAATGCAGTTTGCTGACGGTTTCGGATATGTCGGCGCGCTGACCGCGATACCCTGACTTCCGTGGGCGAGGCATCCATTTTGACGTTGCTGCAGGAGCGTGCTGGCCTGCAGGGCGATGACACGGCGATGACGTTTGTTGACTATGAACATAATTCGGACGGCTCGGCCGAGAGCCTCACCTACTCGCAGCTGTATCGGCGTGCGTGCAACGTTGCGCGCGGACTCGGCAGCTTCGGCTCACCCGGCGACCGTGCCCTCATCCTGGCGCCACAGGGGTTGGACTACATCGTCGCCTTCTTCGGTGCACTACAGGCGGGCCGGATCGCGGTTCCGTTGGCGGTTCCCATGGGAGGTGTCAGCGACGAGCGGGTCAGCTCGGTACTGCAGGATGCCGAGCCCACGGTCATCCTGACCACGTCTGCCGTCGCCGGTGCTGTCACCGATTACCTCAGAACGAATTTCCTGGCCGCCCCGGCGATCGTCGAGGTCGACACACTGGATCTCGACGCTGCGGGCCCGGCCGGATCGCACAGCGAAAATCCCACGGATACCGCGTATTTGCAGTACACGTCCGGGTCGACTCGGCTGCCAGCCGGGGTCATGATGTCGCACCGAAACCTCTTGGCCAACTTCGAACAGCTGATGTCCGGCTACTTCGCCGAATTCGGAAATGTCGTTCCAGAGGGTTCGGCCATCGTCTCGTGGCTGCCGTTCTATCACGATATGGGCTTGTACCTGGGGGTCTGTGGGCCGGTGCTGTCAGGAGTCCCAGCCGTCCTGATGAGCCCGGTGGCGTTCCTGCAACGCCCCGCCCGGTGGATGCGGATGCTCGCGACCAACGGCCGTACCTACACGGCCGCACCGAACTTCGCGTTCGAACTGGCGGTGCGCAAGACGTCGGACGCGGACATGGCCGGGCTCGATCTCTCAAAGATTCTCGTCATCATCACCGGTAGTGAGCGAGTACATCCGGCAACACTCGAGCGTTTCACTCAGCGGTTTGCCAGGCACAACCTGGACCCGGCGGTGATACGACCTTCCTACGGGATGGCTGAAGCCACGGTGTACATCGCGACCCGGGAATCGGGTGAACCGCCGGCCATCGTGCGGTTCGAATCCGAACCGCTGACCTCCGGCGGCGCGCGGCGCTCTGAGAACGGAACGGGCATCCCCCTGGTCAGCTACGGCATTCCGGTCTCACCGACGATCAGGATCGTCGACTCCGAGACCCACGCCGAGTGTCTACCCGGAAGCGTCGGGGAGATCTGGGTGTACGGCGACAACGTCGCAAGCGGCTACTGGAACAGGCCGGATGAAACCGAGTCAACCTTCGGTGCAAGGATTGCCGCTCCGGCGGTGGGTACGCCAGAAGGCCCTTGGTTGCGTACCGGGGACTCGGGATTCACGTTCGACGACGAGTTGTACGTCATCGGCCGGATCAAGGATCTGCTGATCGTCTACGGGCGTAACCACTCTCCCGACGACATCGAGGCGACGGTCCAGGAGGTCAGCCGCGGCCGGTGTGCAGCCATAGCGGTCCCGGACGGCCCTACCGAAAAGCTGGTCGTCATCATCGAATTCAGGAAGCCGCCGGAGTCACCCGATTTGCCCACGGAGCAACTCTCGGCCGTCAAGCGTGATGTGACCTCGGCTATCTTCAACACGCACAGCCTGGGAGTGGCAGATCTTGTTCTGGTGCCGCCCGGTTCGATCCCGATCACCACGAGCGGCAAGGTCCGCCGTGCGGCGTGCGTCGATCAGTACCGGCAGGGCGAGTTCGCCCGCCTGGACGCATGAGCAGCCGTGTGGGCGGATGACGGGTGAACCTGGCCTACGAAGACCGCGGCGACGGTGAGCCTGTGCTGTTCATCGCCGGGCAGGGCGGCGTCGGACGCACCTGGGATCTCTATCAGGTGCCCGCATTCCGCGCCGCGGGCTATCGCGTCATCACCTTCGACAACAGGGGTGTGGGCGCGACGTCGGATGCCGACGGCTTCACCACGGCGACGATGGTGGCCGACACGGCGGAGTTGATCGAGCGACTCGACATCGCCCCCGTCCGGGTAGTGGCGGTGTCGATGGGCTCGTATATCGCGCAAGAGCTGATGCTGGCCAGGCCTGAACTGGTGAGCCGGTCGGCGTTGATGGCCACCCGTGGGCGCCATGACCGTACACGCGAGTTCTTTCGTATCGCGGAGCGGGACCTTGCCGATGCCGGTGTGCGGTTGCCCGCCACATATGACGCGAAATTGCGCCTGCTGGAAAACTTCTCACCGAAGACCTTGAACAACGAAGGCTCTGCTCGGGACTGGATCGACACGTTCACCAGATGGCCGGCGAAGGTGACACCGGGAATTCGCGCTCAGTATGGCGTCGCTCCGCTGGAAGATCGAAGGCTGGCCTACCGGACGGTCGACACTCCGGTGCTCGTGATCGGATTCGCCGACGATCTGGTGATGCCCCCGCATCTCGGGGCCGAAGTCGCAGATGCCCTGCCCAACGGGCGCTATCTCGAGGTTGCGGATGCGGGCCACCTTGGCTTCCTGGAACGGCCTCAAACGGTGAATTCGGCAATCTTGAATTTCTTTGCAGAGTCACGCAACGGCCATTCAGTCACATGAAAATTGTTAGCCGCGTTAAATTGAGTTCCACGGCGGCGGCCCCGCCAAATGCATTACGATGCCGTATCACCTTGGGAATGGACAGATATGGAGGTTGCCTGAATGCTCTACTGGTCAGGCTCGGATCGTCCTGCCCGGGCTGTTGCATGCTTGCCGTGACACCCATTTGCGGCAGGCCCGAGAGCGCTGCCGTAAATGAATCGCCGGCGTCTTTCGGGTATCGGTCGATGTACTTCGCCGGCTCCTGCGGCGTGGATGGTCCGGACTAGACCGCGGATTCAGGGGGTACTTGATAGTGGGGGTTCTGAAGCGGGTGTGGATTCCGCTGTTGATATTGGTGATCCTGGGTGCCGGAGGATTCACCGTTCTGCGGCTACATGGTGTTTTCGGCTCCGAGACCCGCCCTGCTTACGCCGACACCGAACTCGGTGAACGCAAGCCCTACGACCCTAAGCAGTTGGTGTACGAGGTATTTGGCCCGCCCGGGACCGTCGCCAACATCAGCTACTTCGACGTCGACGCCGAGCCGCAGTTCGTCGAGGGGGCAACCCTGCCGTGGTCATTGAATTTCCCGATGAGCGAGGCCACATCGATGGTCAATGTCATCGCGCAGGGTGACAGCAACACAATCGGTTGCCGCATCATCATCGATGACAAGGTGAAGTCGGAAAGAGTCGAGAATGGCGAAAGCGCTTTCACCTACTGCCTTCTGAAGGCCGCATGAGCAGCCCGACGACGAGCCCGACTCCGAGCCCGGCTCCTGGTCCGACTCCGGAGGCCAAACCGCCGTTCATCCCGAGGATGATCCGCGTGCTGGCGGTGCCGATCATCCTCGGCTGGTTGGTGATCGCATATTTGTTGAGCGCAGTCGTACCTCCGCTGGAGCAAGTGGAGAAGGAGCACTCCGTATCGCTGATCCCCAACGACGCGCCATCGTTCGAGGCGGTCCAACGCATGGGGAGGAACTTCCACGAAGCCACCTCGAACAGCGCGGCGATAATCGTGCTGGAGGGCGACCGACCACTCGGTGATGAGGCGCACCGGTACTACAACGATTTGATCCGCCAGCTGAAAGCCGACCCGGCCCACGTGCAGCATGTGCAGGATTTCTGGGGAGATCCGCTCATGTCCGGCGCGGCGCAGAGCGCCGACAACAAGGCCGTGTACGTCCAGATGGGCCTCGCGGGCGACCTTGGCCAACCTCTGTCGAACGAGTCCCTGGAAGCGGTCCGGGGCATCGTCGATCGGAGTTCACCTCCTGCGGGGGTCAAGGCTTATGTCACCGGGCCGGCGGCGATGGTCGCCGACCTGAGCGCGAGCGGCAACAAGACCGTCCTCCTGGTGACAGGCTTGAGCCTCGCGGTAATCCTGACGATGCTGCTGTTCTTCTTCCGCTCGATCTTCACGGCCGTGATCTTGCTATTCCTGGTGGGCATCCAACTGCAGGTGGCCCGGGGAGTGGTGGCACTTCTCGGCGATCAGGGCCTCATCAGCCTTTCAACCTATGCGGTCAACCTTCTGGTGACTCTCGGCATCGCAGCCGGCACCGACTACGGCATCTTCTTCGTCGGGCGCTACCAAGAGGCGCGCCAGGCCGGCGAGGAGAAGGAACAGGCTTTTTACACCACGTACCGCAGCGTCGGCAAGGTGGTGCTGGCATCTGGATTGACCATCGCCGGTGCCGTTTTCTGCCTCAGCTTCACCCGGTTGCCCTACTTCCGGACCCTTGGTATTCCGTGTGCCCTCGGCATGCTCGTGGCGGTGGCGGTGGCCCTGACGCTGATTCCGGCGGTCCTTGCGCTGGGCAGTCGATTCCGATTGTTCGAGCCCAAACGCAAAATCATTGTTCGCCGCTGGCGCCGCATCGGCACCGCCATCGTTCGTTGGCCGGCACCCATTCTCGTCGCCGCCTGTGCAGTGTCATTGATCGGGCTGTTGGCGCTGCCTGCATATCAGGCCGGCTACAACGACCAGAAATATCTACCGAAAGATATTCCGGCCAATGCCGGGTACGAGGCCGCCGGCAGGCATTTTCAGCAATCGCTGATGGCCTCGCCCGACGTGTTGCTGGTCGAGGCTGACCATGACATGCGGAACGCGTCCGATTTTCTGGTGCTGAACAAGCTGACCAAGGGCATTCTGGCCGTTCCCGGGGTGGCCCGCGTGCAGGCTGCGACCCGGCCGGAGGGTATTCCCCTCAAGCACACGACGATTCCGTTCATCATCAGTGCCTCAAATGCCAGCCAACTGCAGCTCTTGCCGTTTCAGAAGGCCCGCATGAATGACTTGCTCACCCAGGCCGACGAGATATCGAAGACCATCGCGGTGATGCAACGCATGTACGGCCTGATGCAGCAACTCGCCGTCACGACCAACAGTCTGGTGGGCAAGACACACGAACTCGAAGACACCACGTTGGAGCTGCGGGACCACATGGCGGACTTCGACGACTTCTGGCGCCCTGTGCGCAATTACCTGTACTGGGAGCCTCACTGTTTCGACATCCCGCTGTGCTGGTCCATCAAATCGCTTTTCGAGGCGCTGGACGGTGTCGACAAGCTCACCGTCTCCATGCACCAGCTGATCGGGAACCTCGATCAACTCAACATTCTCATGCCGCAGATGATCGCCCAGTTTCCAGCCATGATCGCCACGATGGAGAGCACCCGGACCATGATGCTGTCGATGCGCAGCACCATGGCGGGAATTCTGGCTCAGATGGACGAGATGTCCGATGGCGCAACGGCTATGGGCCGAGCCTTCGACGATGCCCAGAATGACGATTCTTTCTACATCCCGCCTGATGTATTCAAAAATGCGGACTTCAAGCGGGTCATGGACGTGTTCTTGTCGCCGGACGGTAAAACGGCGCGCCTGCTCATCTCGCAGCGAGGAGATCCGGCGACGCCCGAAGGCATTTCGCGGGTCGGCCCGATCAGGACTGCAGCTGAGGAGGCGCTCAAGGGAACACCGCTGGAGAGCGCCGGGCTTTATCTCACGGGCAGCTCGGCGATGGCGAAAGATCAGGTGGACGGGTCGACCTATGACCTTCTGATCGCGGGTATCGCCGCACTGTGTCTGATCTTCATCATCATGCTGATCATGATTCGGAGTCTGGTCGCAGCAATGGTGATCGTGGGTACGGTCGCGCTGTCTCTCGGTGCTGCGTTCGGCATGTCCGTCCTGATCTGGCAGCACATTCTAGGCATCCAGTTGAACTGGATCGTGCTCGCGATCGCACTCATCATCCTGTTGGCGGTCGGCTCCGACTACAACCTGTTATTGGTGTCCCGGATGAAAGAGGAGGTTCCGGCGGGCATCAATACGGGCATCATCCGCGCCATGGCCGGCAGCGGCAAGGTGGTGACGATCGCCGGTCTGGTGTTCGCCTCAACCATGTTGGCAATGTTGGCCAGCGATGTGCGCACCATCGGCCAGGTCGGTTCCACCATCGGTATCGGTCTCCTATTCGACACCCTGGTCGTACGTGCCTTCATGACCCCGTCCATCGCGGCCCTGCTGGGCCGATGGTTCTGGTGGCCGTTGCACGTTCGGCAGCGGCCGGCCAGTGCGCTGCTGCGGCCGATCGGGCCCCGACCGCTGGTCCGTTCCCTGTTGCTCAATCCCGACGAACGCTGACCGTGGTGAGCAACGGGCCACCGCGTATTGCGAGGATGATTCACCGGTTGGCGGTCCCGATCATCCTCGGCTGGTTGGTGTTCGTCGCAATTGCGACCTTCGCCATTCCGTCGCTCGAACACGTCGGCCGGCAGTATTCGGTGTCGCTGGTCCCCAAAGACGCCCCGTCGTTCCATGCGATGCAACGTATCGGCAAGAACTTCGGCGAATCGGATTCCGACAGCGTGGCGATGATCGCCGTGGAGAGCCAACAACCTCTGGGCGACGAGGCGCACCGTTACTACGACGACCTGATGCGGCAGTTGAAGGCCGACACCCGTCACGTGCAGCACGTGCAGGACTACTGGGCCGATCCACTCACCGCGCCGGCGGTCCAGAGCGCTGACAACAAGGCCGTTTATGTCCAGCTGAATCTCGCTGGTAACCAAGGCGAATCCCTGGCGAACGAGTCTGTGGAAGCCATCCGCGACATCGTGGCTCGCACACCGCCTCCGCCGGGAGTGAAGGCCTACGTCACCGGTCCCGCGCCGTTGGTCGCAGACATGAACCACGCCGGGGACAAATCCATCATCAAGATCACCATCGTCACTCTCGTGGTGATCCTTGCCATGCTGCTGCTGGTCTACCGTTCCGTGGTCACCGCGGTCCTTCTTCTCGTCATGGTGGGGATCCAGGTTCAGGCCGCTCGCGGGGTGGTCGCGTTCCTGGGCATGCACCAGGTCATCGGGCTGTCGACGTTCGCAGTCAACCTGCTGGTGTCGCTGGGCATCGCGGTGGGAACCGACTACGGGATCTTTTTCCTCGGCCGATACCAGGAGGCACGGCAAGCCGGCGAGGATCGGGAAGCCGCCTTCTACACCACATATCGAAGTGTGGCGAAGGTCGTCCTGGGCTCTGGGCTGACCATCGCCGGAGCCATCTTCTGCCTGAGTTTCGCCCGACTGCCCTACTTCCAGACGATGGGTCTTCCGACCGCGGTCGCGATGGTGGTCGCGGTCGCCGTGGCGCTCACCCTCGTCCCGGCGGTGCTCGCCTTGGGCGGTCGTTTTGGGCTCTTCGACCCCCAGCGCAAGATCGTCGTCCGGCGGTGGCGGCGGCTGGCGACGGCGATCGTCCGATGGCCGGCACCCATTCTCGTCACCGCCTGCGCAATCGCACTGACCGGGTTGTTGGCGCTACCGGCTTATCAGACCAGCTACAACGACCGCCTTTACGTGCCTGCCGACATTCCGGCCAACGTCGGATATGCGGCGGCCGAGAGGCACTTCCCGCAGTCCCGAATGACGCCTGACATCATGATGATCGAAGCCGACCACGATATGCGCAATCCTTCAGATCTGCTGATATTGAACAAGGTGGCCAAGGGGATTTTCGCCGTCCCGGGCATATCGCGCGTGCAGGGAATAACCCGGCCCGAGGGCAACCCGATCGACCGGACTTCGATACCGTTCCTGCTCAGCTTGCAGAGTGCCAATCAGAAACAGGTATTGCCGTTCCAGAAGGATCGCATGAAGGACCTGTTGAAACAGGCAGATGACATCACCACGCTGATCAACATCACGCAGCGGCTCTACGCTGTGGGGCAGCAAATGGCCACTACGACACATCGAATGACTGAAAACACACGCGAGTTGGACGCTGTCACCGATGAACTGCGGGACCACGTCGCCGATTTCGACGACTTCTTCCGGCCGATCCGCAACTATTTCTACTGGGAACCGCATTGCTTCGACATCCCATTTTGTTGGTCGACGAGATCACTGTTCGACTCGATCGACGGGGTCGATGCGGTCTCTGACAAATTGCATGAGCTCAGTCAGGAAACCGACAAGCTCGATGTGCTGATGCCCCAGTTGATGGCGCAGTTCCCGAAGATGATCGCGAGCATGAAGGCGATGAGAGCCTCGATTCTGACCATGCACAGCACCATGGCCGGCACCCTCGCGATGATGGATGAGATGAGCGAGAACGCCACCGCGATGGGCCAGGCATTCGACGCCGCCCGAAACGACGACTCCTTCTACCTGCCGCCCGAAGTCCTCCAGAACGAGGACTTCAAGCGTGCGATGACTCTGTTTTTCTCGCCCGACGGGAAGTCGGCCCGCTTCATCATTTCGCATCGGGGGGACCCCGCGACACCTGAAGGCATCTCGCGGGTCGACGCGGTGGTCAAGGCGGCCGAAGAAGCGTTGAAGGTCACCCCATTGGAGAGCGCCAAAATCTACTTGGCCGGTACCGCACCGACTTTCAAGGACATGCGGGACGGCTCGACCTATGACCTCCTCATCGCGGGAGTCGCTGCGCTGTGCCTCATCTTCATCATCATGTTGCTGGTCACGCGCAGCCTGATCGCTGCGCTGGTCATCGTTGGCACGGTGGCGCTTTCGCTGGGTGCGGCCTTCGGGCTCTCGGTGCTGATCTGGCAGCACATTCTCGGGATAGACCTGCACTGGCTCGTGCTCGCGATGTCCGTGATCATTCTTTTGGCGGTCGGTTCCGATTACAACCTGCTGCTGGTGTCACGGATGAGAGAAGAGATCGGCGTGGGGATCAACACCGGCATCATCCGCGCCATGGGCGGTAGCGGCAAGGTAGTGACGACCGCGGGACTGGTTTTCGCGTTCACCATGATGTCGATGGTGGTAAGTGATCTGCGGATCATCGGCCAGGTGGGTTCCACGATCGGCATAGGCCTGCTGTTGGACACCTTGGTGGTGCGTGCGCTCATGACGCCGTCCATCGCCGCGCTGCTGGGACGTTGGTTCTGGTGGCCGCAACGGGTGCGCCAACGGCCGGCAAGTGCGCTGTTGAGGGACACGGCTCCCCGGCCGGTGGCTCGCTCGCTAATGCTTCCGCCCGACGAGCGCTGATTTGTCTGCGCCTGTTCTGCGCAGCGGCGACAAATCGACAAATTGGGCAAATGGCAGAATCTACGGCCGGTGTAGCAAATTGCGAAAACCCCAAGCACATTCACTTTGGGCGGGTAGAGTCCGGGCATCGGGGGGAGGAGGTCTGCGCATGATTGAACTATCGCCGATCAAAGTGGCTGTCGCCGTCGGCGTTCTGGCAATATCCCTGTCTGCCGGCGCGGGGGTCGCGTCTGCAGATCCCAGGCTTGATTCGGCTGTTAACACAAGCTGTAGCTATTCGCAGGTGATGGGCGCGCTCAATGCGCAGAGTCCCATGGCCGGCGCTTCACCGGCAGTGCAGTCGGTTCTGGGGCAGTTCCTCGAGGCGCCGCGTGATCAGCGTCAGCGAATGGCCGAGGGCATCGCTGCTCAACCGGCCAATCAGCCTTATCTGGGGTTGCTGCAGACGGTCTTCGACACCTGTAACAACTTCTGAACGGTTTCAGTACGTCGGCTTGGTTCCGCCGAGTTGCTTGGTCAACGCGTCGGCCGTCGCCACCAGCGCGCGGGCGCGATCGCTGATCTCCCTATCCGTCAATGCCGTTCCGATGTGCAGTGATACCGCCATCACCTGCCGTCGATAGTGGTCGAACACCGGTGCCGAGATGACGCTGATGTCATGTGGCGTGCGGCGGCCCTCGCCTTCATTCCGCAGATACACCCGCTCGCCGATGTCGGAGACCAACTCGCTCAGCAGCGCGCGCAGTTCGTCGGGCAGATTGGTCGACATCCCCGCCATCAGCGCATAGAGCCTGCGGCCGCCCGGTGTCAGTCGTTCCACCAGATATCCGTCGGCACGGCAGCTTTCGATGACCCGCTGCAGTCGTGCGGATTCGGTGCGCAGCGGGATGGTCGGCACCTTGGCCAGCCAGGTCCGCAGCGCGTCGTCGTCCCACAGCACGAACATCAGGCCGACCGGTGGGGCGAACGGATAGCTCTGTCCGACCCGCACCCCTGGGTCGCGGCCCGGCGGGCCGACCAGTTCCAGGACGGTGATCCGGTCGTCGACCACGGCGGTCAGGCCCGCCGAGGTATCGAACGTGGCTGACAGCGTGTGTAACTCGGCTCGGGCCGCCGGGTTCACGCGCATCGACTCCTGTGCTGCGTGGCCGAGTGAGATCAGGCTCGGCCCGAGGCGGTACGTCTTGTCTTCGCGGTCCCGGATCAGGTAGCCCGATTCGGTGAGTGTGCTGAGGATGCCCAGGCAGGTGGGCTTGCTCAGGCCGACGCGGCGGGTGAGCTCGGAGAGCCCGAACCGCTCCTGCGGGTGGTGGGACAGGAAATCCAGGATGGCCACCACCCGCGCCGTCGGAGGTGAGGCGCGGCCGGCCGGCTCGTCGTCTGGCATCGGTCTTCCTCCTCAGCGTTGACTCGAATTGGGACGCGTTCTAGTGTCAGGTAGGAAACTCTACCACTGCGGTCCAATATTGGACCGAGAGAGCAGATGCTGGATGTACTCACAGCCGTTGACAGACGCCATCGCCGAGGCCGAACACCTGGTGACCGCGGCCCACTTCATCGAATCCGAGGCGGACCTGCTCGAGGGTCTGCAATACCTGGCCGGATGTATCGCGGCGTGCACGCACGTCGCGTTCGATTACGACCGCGACCACCCGTTCCTGCACAGCGGAACCGGACCGTTCACCAAGATGGGCCTGGACAACCCCGACACCATGTACTTCGGCACCCGGGTTCACCCCGGCCACGAGTACGTCGTCACCGGACGCCGCGGCACCACCACCGACGTCAGCTTCCAGCTCCTCGGCGGTGAGTACACCGACGAGAACGTTCCCGACAGTGACACTGCCTTCGACGATCGCAAGCTCGACATCGCGGCCGACGGCACCTTCGAGTGGCGGTTCAGCCCGGCGACGCCCTCGCAGCTGGTGATCCGGGAGGTCTACAACGACTGGTCGGCACAACGCGGCACCTTTGCGATCTCGCGTACCGACACTGCCGGCACCGCGCCGGCGCCGCTGACCCGCGAACTCATCGAGAAGCGTTACGCCACTGCGGGTAAGCAACTCGTGCAGCGGGTCAAGACCTGGCTGCAGTTCCCGAAGTGGTTCTACGACAACCTGCCCGTCAACACGCTGACCGCGCCGCGCCTCACCCCCGGCGGGCTCGCCACCCAGTACTCATCGGTCGGGCACTACGACATGACACCGGACCAGGCGATGATCATCACGCTGCCGGTGTCGGATGCGCCCTACCTGGGCTTCCAGCTGGGTAGCCTCTGGTACATCTCGCTGGACTACATCAACCACCAGACCTCGCTGAACGGCACCCAGGCGCAGGCGGATCCGGACGGAAAGATCCGGATCGTGGTGTCGGAGAACAGCCCCGGTGTCACCAACTGGTGCGAGACATTGGGCCACGGCAAGGGGTATCTGCAGTTCCGCTGGCAGCGGGTGTCGCGCGAGCTGAGTGCGCAGGACGGGCCGACCGCAGAGTTGGTGGACATCGGCTCGGTGGCCGATAAGCTGCCGTATTACGAGAGCAACAAGATTTCCGACGATGACTGGCGGGCGCGGATTGCGCTGCGTCAGAAGCTTATTGGTGAAAGGATGGTGGGCTGACCGATGGCCGGACTGCTCGAAGGCAAGGTAGTGGTGATCAGCGGGGTCGGGCCCGGGCTCGGGACGACGCTGGCCCGCCGATGCGCGGAGAACGGCGCCGACCTCGTGCTGGCCGCCCGCACGGTGGAGCGGCTCGAGGACGTGGCCAAAGAGGTGACGGGACTGGGCCGTCGTGCGCTCGCGGTGGGCACCGACATCACCGACGAGGAACAGGTCGCCAACGTGGTGGCCCGCACGATGGAGGAGTACGGCAAGGCCGACGTGTTGATCAACAACGCGTTCCGGGTGCCGTCCATGAAGCCGTTCGCGAACACCACGTTCGAGCACATGCGGGATGCGATCGAGCTGACCGTGTTCGGCGCACTGCGCATGACCCAGGGCTTCGCGCCGGCCCTGGAAGCTGCCAAAGGCTCGGTGGTGAATGTCAATTCGATGGTCGTGCGGCACTCACAGGCCAAGTACGGCGCCTACAAGATGGCCAAGTCGGCCCTGCTGGCCATGTCGCAGACCCTGGCCACCGAGCTGGGGGAGAACGGCATCCGGGTCAACTCGGTGATGCCCGGCTACATCTGGGGTGAAACTCTGGAGGGGTACTTCAACCATCAGGCGCAGAAGTACGGCACCACCGTGGAACAGATCTACAACGCGTCGGCGGCCGGGTCCGATCTCAAGCGTCTGCCCACCGAGGACGAGGTGGCCTCGGCGATCCTGTTCATGGCCAGCGACCTGTCCAGCGGCATCACCGGCCAGGCTCTTGACGTGAACTGCGGAGAATACAAAGCATGACCCGCACCAATGTCGGCACCGTCGAGGATCTGCACGCCTCGGCGGTGAAGGCCTGCGGCCTAGAGGATTTCGGCACCGACGACGACAACTACCTCGAAGCTCTCGGAGTGCTGCTGGAGTCCTACCAGCGCGACGCCGATCTGACCGAGCTGGGCAGCAAGATGCAGCGCTTCTTCACCCGAAACGCGCTGGTGGCCCGTCTGGTGTCCAACGCCGCCTTCACGCAGTACCCGCAGCATGTCGACGTGCCCATCGAGCGGCCGATCTTCGTCACCGGCCTGCCGCGCACCGGGACCACGGTGATCCACCGGTTGCTCACCGCCGACCCGACACATCAGGGTTTGGAGATGTGGCTGGCGGAGTTCCCGCAGCCGCGGCCGCCGCGCGAAACCTGGCCGGACAACCCGGTTTTCAGTGCGCTCGACGCCCGGTTCAAACAGGCGCACGAGGAGAACCCGGATTACACCGGGCTGCACTTCATGACCGCCGACGAGGTCGAGGAATGCTGGCAGTTGCTGCGCCAGTCGTTGCACTCGGTGTCCTACGAGACGCTGGCCCATGTACCGACCTACTCGCAGTGGCTGGCCCGTCAGGACTGGTCCAAGTCTTACCGACGGCACCGGAAGAATCTGCAGCTGATCGGCCTCAACGAGCCCGAGAAGCGTTGGGTACTCAAGAACCCCAGCCATCTGTTCGCCCTCGATGCGCTGTTCGAGGCGTACCCGGATGCGCTCGTCGTCCAGTGCCACCGCCCGGCGGAGACCATCATGGCTTCGATGTGCTCGCTGGCGCAGCAGACCACCGACGGCTGGTCCAACACGTTCACCGGGAACGTGATCGGCGAAGATGCCATGGAAACCTGGTCGCGTGGCCTGGAGCTGTTCAATACCGAGCGGGCCAAGCACGATCCGGCCCAGTTCTGCGATGTGGACTACTTCGATTTCGTCAAGGATCCGGTGGGCGCTGTCGAAGGTATCTACCGCACCTTCGGCCTGGAGTTCACCGACGCCGCGCGGCAGGCGATGGTCGCCAGTCATACCGCCAGCCAGCAGGGACCCCGCGCACCGAAGCACACCTACTCACTGGCCGACTACGGGTTGACCCCCGAGGCAGTCAAGGAGCGGTTCAAGGGGCTGTGACTTTGTCCGCGAGCAGACGGAGAATCGCATTGCCCGGCGGGGTCTTGTGCGATTCTGTGTCTGCTCGCGGGGGAGAATCCTCGATATGAAGGTCTATGTGGCGTTGGACCCGGGCAGGCCGCTGACCGCAACCGCGGATTACGCGCGGCGGGTCGAACGGATGGGCTGCGACGGGCTGCACGTCGCCGAGACCGTGCACGACTCCCTGGCGGTCGCGCTGCTGGCCCTTGAGCACACGTCGCGCATCACCGTCCGCACCGCGGTCACGCTGGCGTTCGTACGGAGCCCCACGCTGACGGCGTACACGGCCTGGGACCTGTCGGTGCTCTCCGGTGGGCGGTTCGAACTGGGCCTGGGCACGCAGATCAAGCAGAACATCGAGGACCGCTACGGCATGCCGTGGAGCGATCCGATTGCCCGGATCCGGGATTACGTCGGCGCGTTGGGTGCCTTGTTCGATGCCTTCCGCACCGGGGACGCCGTGTGTTTCGAGAGTGACAACTACCGGCTCACCCGGATGCAGCCGTACTTCAATCCCGGTCCGAGCGATGCGGTCCGCCCCCCGATCTGGCTGGGGGCGGTGAACCGCGGAATGTGCGAGCTCGCAGGCCAACTCGCTCACGGAATCGTCACGCATTCGACCAACTCCGACCCGGACTACCTGCGCGACGTGGTCCGCCCGGCGATGACACGTGGCGCCGAAGCGACGGGCCGGGCCGACATCCCGCTCCTCATCGCCTCGACGGCGATCGCGACCGGCCGCACCGATGAGGCCATCGCCGTAGAACGCGAACGGCAACGCCGAATGTTGGCATTTCTGTATTCGACGCCTGCGTACGCGGCGGGTCTGACCCGCCGCGGCCTCGCTGACCTGCCGGAGCGGCTCCGGTCGCTGGTGCGCACCGAGTTGTGGGACGAATTACCTTCGGTGCTGCCCGATTCCATTCTGGATGAGCTGGTGGTGTGCGGGCGCCATGATGAGCTACCCGGCAAGCTGGCGGCCAAATTCGGCGATCTCGCCGACGGCATCGTCCTACCGCCTCTGGGCGACGGAGACGATGACGCGTCGCTGGCCGCCTGCGTGGCCGAATTGCGAACCGCGGACTAGCCGGGGGATCGAACCGCCGCCGCGGGGACCGGGTCGACGTGCGGGATCGCGAGTCGCGGGTTTGCGCCGGCGGCGACCACGCGCATCACGAATCCAGCGGCTTCTTCTGCTTGTCGGGCGGCGTCGATGCCTCCCACGGTCACGGGTCGCGCCCCGAGGTCGGCGATCAGCGCTTCAGCGTGGTGCAGTGCGCCGGGGTCGTCGCCGCAGACCGCGACCACCGGTGCGGTGGCGGGACTGCCGGTGAATGGCCATGATGCGCCGGCGAAGAGGTGCAGGGCCTTCACCACCCCGGCGCCGACCGCGAGGCTCGCGACGTACTCGGCGGCGGATCCGGTTGCGGGGATCAGGCGCCCGGTCGTGAAGTCGACCGGGTTGGTGCAGTCGATCACGGCCTTGCCCGACAGTGCGCCGCTCGGACCGCCGACCAGATTCAACGCGTGATCCAGTCCGTCCCATGGGATGGCGACCACCACGACGTCCACCGCGTCTGCGAACTCGCTCGGGTCGATCGGCGCTGCGGCGGAACCGATCTGCTGTGCAGCGGTCCGGGCATGGGCGGGGTTGCGGCCCGTCACCACGACGGAATGACCGGCACCGGCCCAGGCCTTGCCGAGCATCACCGCGAGATTGCCGGTCCCGAGTAGTCCGATCTTCACCTTTGGTCTCCTTCGTCGAGTGCGAGCTGCCAGGACGACGTTAGGAGGCGCGTTCCTACCGATCGGAAGGAATGGCATTGGACAATGTAGAAGTGAATGAAGCGGGATGTGAGACCTTCGTCTCGGACTGCCGTATCCGCGCCGCGGCCGAACTGATCAGGCACACCTGGGACCCGGTCGTCCTCTCGGCGCTACGCATCGGGCCGACCCGGCGCAGCGTTCTGCTGGATCGCATCGCCGGGGTCAGCGACAAGGTACTGACCGGTGCCCTGAGCCGCCTGGTGCTGCGCGGTCTCGTCAGGAAGGTGAAGGACGACCTGCGACGTGATGCCGCCGTCTACGAACTCACCGAGTTGGGTACGTCATTCGCCGAAGGTCCGCTGCTCGAACTCGGCCGATGGGCGGCAGACAATCAGGCCGACCTGTCGGCGACGTGCTGACCGGCGATGTCTAGCCGTCGCCGGGGGAGGGCGCAGAGGACACTTCCTCCAGGCACCCTTCGGCGACCGCATGCCTGATGCTGTCGGTCAGCCGCGGGCAGGACCGGGCCCGGGCCGGATCCCCTCCGGTGGAACGGATCTCGTCAAACGTGGCACAGCGCTGCACCGCGTCGGTCGTCCACTGCACGGAGGTGTGTTCGGTGCTGAGCTTCTTCACCTGTACCGACACATGGCAGAACCGGCAGTCCACCGACACCAGGCCCGAAGTCAGATAACGCTCGCGGTCGCGCGCGCTGGCCTCTCGGACCGCGGCGGCCCGTTGCGGGTCGGACGCGAAATCTGGTGCCTTGGACCATGAACCGGAGGGCGTGCCCGCCCCGGCGCCGCTGCCGTGATGATGATCGTCGTCGTCGTGTGCACCGTGCAGGAGCAGCATCGAGCGGGCCAGGTCGTCAACATCTGGCGCCTGGCTCCGCTCGTTGCTTGTCGTCATCAGTTGGACTGCAGTGATTCCGTCTGGGCCGACTTCTCGGCCGCCTTGCTCTCCTGCGACCGCAGATTTTCCTGAACTTCGACGGTCCACTTCTCGTTGGCGGCGGTGGTGTCGATTTCCATCTCGAAACGGTCGGTCATGTCGGGGGTGATGTCCGCGACGTCGACGTAGAACTGCTGGTACCAGCGGCGCATCTGGTAGACGGCACCGTCCTCTTCGACCAGCAAGGGGTTGTCGATACGGGTCTTGTGCTTCCAGATCTCGACATCCTGCATGAAGCCCTTGCTGACGCCGTCGGTCATCGCGTCGGCGAGCTTCTGGGTGGTCTTCTCGTCCATGCCCTTGGGCTTTTCGACGATGACGCCCCACTGCAGCATGAAGGCGTCCTGGCTGACCGGGTAGTGGCAGTTGATCAGGATCGACTCGGCCTTGTAACCGGCATAGTTGTTGTGCAGCCAGTTGATCATGAACGACGGTCCGAAGTAGGAGGCTTCGGAATCCAGGTGCGACTCGCCGTACTGGGTGCCCATGCCGCCGATGTCCTGACGGCCCACGTTGTGCAGGTACTGCGAGGCGATGTGGCCCTCGAAGACGTTCTTGAAGTACGTCGGCAGCCCGTAGTGGATGTAGAAGAAGTGCGCCATGTCGGTGACGTTGTCGATGATCTCGCGGCAGTTGCTGCCCTCGATCAACAGCGAGTTCCACTGCCACTCGGTCCAGTCGTCGCTGGCGGCTTCCGGGATCTCGGGGATCTGGACCTCGGGCTGCGGGTCATTGCCCTCATGGTCGTGCCAGACGAACAGCAGGCCGCCGCGCACGTCGGTGTGCCAGGCCCGGGTGCGGGCCAACCGCGGGGTGCGCTTGGCGTAGGGGACGAGCTTGCACTTGCCGTCGCCGCCCCAACGCCAGTCGTGGAACGGGCACGCCACGGTGTCGCCCTTGATGGTTCCCTGCGACAGGTCGCCGCCCATGTGTCGGCAGTAGCCGTCAAGGACCTTGAGGGCCCCTTCCGAGTCCGCAAACACGACCAGCTTGGTGCCGAATGCCTCGACGGAGTGGGGCTGTCCGTCGCGGAAATTCGAGACCGGTCCAAGGCAGTGCCAACCCCGCGCGTAGCGGTCAGGCAGGGCGCCGGTGTCGATCTCTCTGATGCCGGCATGTTCGGTAGTCACGGTGGGCCTCCCGTATAGGTGCTCTTAACTAGAACACGTTACAGTTTTTTGCGCCCTTGTGGCAAGAATTGAGGCATGACCTGGGGAATACCCAGCTTGAACGGCTGTTACTCACGCTCCGGAAGACCGATTCGCAGAGCAATCTGTTGCATTCGTCCCACGCTGGCCACCGTTTCCGGTGACACCGGGTCATCCGTGGTGCTGCCGAACTCCAGGCGAACCAGTGCGCGCCCCTGGGTGAACATGAGCAGCGTCACGGCTTTCGAGCCATCGGGTGCGGTCCCCGAGATGACGGTGCCGTTCGAGCCCACGGGCACCGGTTGCGGTTGCCCGCCGGTCACCATCGTGCTGACGGCCGCCGACGCCTGCTTGAGCGTCGCCGACGCGGTCGCGGCATTGGGGTAGATCAGGATCGTGTCGGCGATCGCCCTGGTGTCGTCGGCGTTGACGAACAACGCGCTGGCTCCTGGCTGACCGTCGGGATTTACGTTGCTCGACCGAGAGGTGAACGTGTCTGGCGGAATGCTGACGTCCTCGGCCTGCACCATCAGGTGGCTGTAGTCGGATGCCTCCGATGTCGGTGTCTTCGACGCGGCCGTCGACGATGCGGAGGGCGGCTGGGCAACCCAGGGGGTAGCCCCCGAATCGTCGGGCGGGGAGCACGCTGCGGCCGTGCCGATGACGGCCGTGGCCAGACCGATGGTGAGCAAGGACTTCGGGAAATTGGTTGTCGTGAGCGACATAGTTACTGTTCAGGGTACGCGTCGCCGCGCTGACGCCCGTTTCCTGCGGTATATGTGAACGATGCCGCTGTATTCGTTCGAGGGCCGCGTGCCCGTGGTCGACCCAGGTGCGTTCGTGGCCCCGACGGCGACGTTGATCGGCAACGTGACCGTCCAGGCGGGGGCCTCGGTGTGGTTCAACACCGTGCTGCGAGGCGACTTCGCCCCGATCGTCATTCGTTCGGGCGCCAACGTCCAGGACGGGTCGGTGCTGCACGCGCCACCGGGAATCCCCGTCGATATCGGGCCCGGCGCGACCGTCGCCCACATGTGCGTGGTGCACGGCGCGCACGTGGGCGAGGAGGCGCTGATCGCCAACCACTGCACTGTCCTCGACGGGGCGGTGATCGGCCGGCGGAGCCTGATCGCGGCACATTCCCTGGTCGTCGGTGGCACCAAGATTCCCGATGAGGTGTTGGTCACCGGTGCGCCCGCGAAGATCCGAGGACCCATCGCGGGCACCGGCGCACACATGTGGGTGCAGAGCAACCCGGCGGCCTACCAGGAATTGGCCCAGCGCTACCTGGCCGGGCTTGCCGAGCTCTAGCCGTCGATCTTCTCGGCGCTCGCGCGGTCCACTTCCCAGAAGGCCCGCAGTGCGACCATCTGGCCTTCGTCGTTCACGCGGTAGGTGAACACACCGGGGGTGGTGATCCGGTGCCCGCCCATGGTGGTGACGATGCTGCCGACGTTGGCTTCCTCGTTGCCGCACTGGAACGTGTCGACGAACCTGAACTCCAGGTTGTCGGTCGGGGCGATGGCCTTGTCCCAGAACGCCGCGATGGCTTCCTTACCCTGGTGGCCCAAGCCTGCGGGATCGAAGAACGACGGCCCGATGGGATCCTGCACGATCGCGTCGTCGGCGAAATTGTCCAGCCAGGTTTGCTTGTCCCGGGCGGCAACCGCATCCCGGGAGCGCTTGCCCGCCAGATGGGCGGGGTGTTCGGGGTTGGTGACGGCCATGTCAGTCCTGCCAGCCGGAGTGGATGTAGGTGTCGGCGAACCGCTTGAGCGAATCCTGTTTCTTTTCCAGCGGGGCGTCGAAGCCGAGTCCCTCCAGCATCCAGGGGATGACGATGTTGTCGGTGATGCCGGCCGCGGCGAGCTCACGGTGCCCGTCGAGATCGAACTTGTCGATGCACACCGCCTGGAACTCGAAAGGCTGTTCTTCCCGGCCGTATTCGGCCCGCAGCTGGTTGATCGCCGTCACGGTCTCGCCGAGCTGTGCGCACGTCATCATCGCGCTGGTCCAGCCGTCACCGACCCGGGCCGCCCGCTTGAGCGCCACCGAGGTGTGCCCGCCGACGTAGAACGGCACCGGCTCCGAAGGGGCCGGGCTCATCTGCAGGCGCTCGAAATCGTAGAACTGGCCGTGGAACTCGACCATGCCGCCGCCGAGAACCAGCTTGAGCACCTCGATCATCTCGTCGACGCGCGCGCCCCGCTTGGCGAACGGTACCCCGCACCATTCGAATTCTTCTGGTGCCCAACCGATTCCGACGCCGAAACCGAACCGGTTGTTGGTCAGGTTGGCAACTGAACCGACCTGGCGCGCCAGTAGCAGCGGGTTGCGTGAGCCGAGCTTCATGACGTTGGTGTAGAACCGCAGCGTCGAGGTCGCCGCACCCATCGAGGCTGCGGCGATCAGCGGGTCCACCCACGGGGTCTCGGCATTCCACATCCGCGACCCGTCGGGGGTGTACGGATAGTCTGCGGCCTGCTTCTCCATGTAGAACAGCGAGTCGGGCAGCGCGATCGAATCGAACCCGACTTCCTCTGCGGTGCGGGCCAATCCGGTCAGATGCTCGAGCGGCCCCATGGCCACACTCAGGGTGTACTTCATGGTTATGCCGTGGCCGCAGGTTTGTCGCTGGAAACCACCCACATCGAGTAGTACTGCGCCCCACCGCCGTAGGCGTGGCCCAGTGCCTTACGCGCACCCTCGACCTGGTGGTCGCCGGCCTTGCCCATGACCTGGATGGCCGATTCGGCGAAGCGGATCATGCCGGATGCACCGATCGGGTTCGAGCTGAGCACACCGCCGGAGGCGTTGAACGGGATCTTGCCGCCGATCGCGGTCTCGCCGGCCTCGGTGAGCTTCCAGCCCTCGCCCTCCGCGGCAAAACCGAGGTTCTCCAACCACATCGGTTCGAACCAGGAGAACGGTACGTACACCTCGGCCACGTCGATCTCGTCGATCGGGCTGGTGATACCGGCATCGCGCCACAGAGCCGCCGCGGCATCACGACCGGCCTGCGGGTTGACCTGATCGCGACCTGAGTAGGCCAGCGGCTCGGTGCGCAGTGCGGTGGCGTGGATCCAGGCCACCGGATGTCCCTCCGCGACCCGGGCGTCGGCCGCGGCCTCGTCGCCGATCACCATGGCGGCCGCACCGTCGGAGGACGGGCAGGTCTCATCGAATCGGATCGGGTCCCACAGCATCTGCGAGGCCATCACCTTCTCCAAGGTGATGTCGGGCTGGTGCAGGTGAGCCAAGGGATTCTTGGCACCGTTGAGCCGGTCCTTGACGGCGACCATGGCGCCGATGTGATCGGGGGCGCCGGAGCGGCGGATGTAGGCGCGCACGTGCGGGGCGAAGTAGCCGCCCGCACCCGCACCGACCGGCTTGGTGAAGGGCACCGGAATGCTCAACGCCCACATGGCATTCGATTCCGACTGCTTCTCCCACGACATGGTCAGCACCCGGCGGTATTTACCCGACTTCACCAGGCTGGACGCCACGATCGCGGTGGATCCGCCCACCGAGCCCGCGGTGTGCACCCGGATCAGTGGCTTGTTGGTCGCACCGGTGGCGTCGGCCATGAACAGCTCCGGCATCATCACGCCCTCGAAGAAGTCGGGCGCCTTGCCGACCACTACGGCGTCGATGTCGGCCATCGTCGAACCGGAATCGACCAGGGCCCGGTCGATGGCCTCGCGGACCAGCCCGTTCATCGACACGTCGTGGCGCTTGGCCACGTACTTGGTCTGCCCGGTGCCCAGGACCGCGGCGAGATTCTTAGCCATTATTTGCCCTCCAGGACCGCGACCAGATTCTGTTGCAACGCAGCACCACTGGTGGCGTGCGCGAGCACGCGCCCGGCCGAGCCGTCGAAGATGTGCTGCGCGGCGAAGCCGATGCGCTCCAGGCCGGCCGAGAACATCGGGTTGGCGGCCAGCGCGCCGCCGGACGGGTTGACCTTCGTGTTCTCGCCCAGCCCGATCGCCTCGGAGAGGATCAGCTGCTGGTGAGTAAATGGGGCGTAGATCTCGGCCACCTCGATCGAGCTGACGTCGCCGACGGTGGCGGCCTGAGCCGATGCGGCGGTGGATGTCGAGACGGTCAGATCGCGGGCGCCCAGAACGGGGGTCTCGATCCGATGCTCGAATCCGGTGATCCAGGCTGGGTTTTCGCGCAGCTCGCGGGCGCGGTCGCCGGCGGCCAAGATGATCACCGAGGCACCGTCGGTGATGGGTGCGATGTCGTGACGGCGCAGTGGATCGGCGAAGAACGGGCGGTCCAGCAGCTCGGCGACGGTGGAAGCGGATTCCACCGAGTCGACCCGGTCGGTCGCGGCGAACGAATCCAGGGCCACCTGGGCCATCTGCTCGGCAGTCCACTTGCCCGAATCCAGGCCGAACCGGGCCTGAAGGCCGGCCATCGACACTGCATCCGGCCACAGCGGCGCGACGGTGTACGGGTCGGTCTGCAGGGACAGCACCCGGCGCAGGACGCCGGCGCTGGACTTGCCGAAGCCGTACGCCAGCGCGGTGTCCACCTCGCCGGTGAGGATCTTGATGTAGGCCTCGTAGAGCG
This sequence comes from Mycolicibacterium lutetiense, assembly GCF_017876775.1. Classification (NCBI taxonomy): domain Bacteria; kingdom Bacillati; phylum Actinomycetota; class Actinomycetes; order Mycobacteriales; family Mycobacteriaceae; genus Mycobacterium; species Mycolicibacterium lutetiense. Next base: position 4,178,701 of record NZ_JAGIOP010000002.1, read on the forward strand.
CCCAGGCAGCATCCATCTCGACGTGCGACTCGTTGATCGGCGGCACCGCGCCGATCGAGTCGATCGCGGAGATGAACGAGAATGCCCGGCCGGCAAGGTAATCGGAGGAACCCGAGCACCAGAAACCGATATCGGTCTGCTGCAGCCCGAGCTCTTCGTAGAGGCTTGCGAAACACGGCATCAGCATTTCGACGCCGTTGGTGGTGCCGTCAGTGCGGCGCACATGCGGGGCATGTGCGAAACCGACGACGGCTACGTCACGGAATGTCATCAGTTCCCTTTACAGGTGGTGCTTGTAGCTGTCGTATTCGGCGTCGGGCTCACCCGTCGGCCGGAAATGCGAGATGTTGTCGATGCCGAGGCCCCATTCCTCCTGCGGCTTCCATACGGCTTCGACCCGCATGCCCATCCGGACTTCGGAAGCGTCGATGTCGGTCACCAGATGAAGGAACGGGATGTCAGCACCGTCGAGCAGCACGTAGCCCGCGACATACGGCGGCTTGATGCGCTGGCCGGCGAACGGGATGTTGATGATCGCGAACGTGGTGACGGTGCCCTTGTCGACCAGCTCCACGAACTCGGTGAGTTCCTGGCCGGTGGCCGGGTCGGCCTCCTTCGGCGGGAAGTACACCTTGCCTTTCTCGCCGTTCGCACCGGACGTGCGCGCGCCGAGCAGCTTGCCGTCGCGCAGACCGCGCAGGTAGGTGCTCTCCGGCCGAGAAGCGGTGTGCTGGATCTCGATGTTCGACGGGGCCACCTGCATGGTGACCGGATCGCGTTCGTCGGCCGGCACCGCCGGGACGTCTTCGGGGGTCTCGCCGGGAACGAAGTAGGCGATGTCGGTGATCGCGCCCACCGGTTCGTCGACCCAGTGCACGTGGACCCGGTCACCGCTGGCCAGCTCGCCCTCCTTGGCGTCCACGGCATGCAGCAGCGGGGTGTCGGCGCCGTCGAGCTTGATCAACGCCCAGGCGAACGGACGGTCCAGCGGCTGGCCTTCGAGCGGCGCGGGCTGCCAGGTCCAGGACACCACGGTCCCGACGCTGGACACCGGCACGACCTCGGTCAGGGCCTCGTAGGTGACGGGGTCATACTCAGCAGGTGGCACGTGCACGCGTCCGTCAGAACCGCGCACGCCGACGATCCGGCGCTCACGCAGGGCAGTGAAGAACTGGCTGAGCAGTGGGCCCACTGAACGGGTGTAGTCAAAAGACAGTTTCAGTGGCGCGGAAAGTGGCGGCTCACGGTGATCTGTCGAGGCCGGGCGGCTTTGGCTGGCTGTCACCCATCGAGTAGAACAGGTTCTAACAATCGTGGCAAGGACACGTGGGAAGGCAATCTAAATGAAGCTGGGTCTGCAACTCGGATACTGGGGCGCGCAGCCGCCGACCAACCATGCCGAACTCGTCGAGGCCGCGGAGGCGGAAGGCTTCGACACCGTGTTCACCGCGGAGGCGTGGGGGTCGGACGCCTACACGCCGCTGGCCTGGTGGGGCCGCGAAACCACCCGTATGCGGCTGGGCACCTCGGTCATCCAGATGTCGGCCCGTACCCCGACCGCGTGCGCGATGGCCGCGCTGACACTGGATCACCTGTCCGGTGGCCGCCACATCCTCGGCCTGGGCGTGTCCGGGCCGCAGGTGGTGGAGGGGTGGTACGGCGCGAAGTTCCCGAAGCCGCTGGCCCGCACCCGCGAGTACGTCGACATCCTGCGGCAGGTCTGGGCGCGGGAGTCCCCGGTGCGCAGCGACGGCCCGCACTACCCCCTGCCGCTGACGGGGGAGGGCACCACCGGCCTGGGCAAGAACCTCAAGCCGATCACCCACCCGTTGCGCGCCGACATCCCGGTGATGCTGGGCGCCGAGGGGCCCAAGAACATTGCGATGGCCGCCGAGATCGCCGACGGCTGGCTGCCGATCTTCTACTCGCCGCGCATCGCCGGCATGTACAACGAGTGGCTCGATGAGGGATTCGACCGGCCCGGCGCCCGGCAGACCCGCGAGACTTTCGAGATTTGTGCGACGGCGCAGGTCGTGGTCACCGACGACCGACCGGCGATCATGGAGCTGATGAAGCCGCATCTGGCGCTGTACATGGGTGGAATGGGCTCTGAGGACACCAACTTCCACGCCGAGGTCTACCGCCGGATGGGGTACGCGGAGGTCGTCGACGACGTCACTCGCCTTTTCCGCAGCGACCGCAAGGACGAAGCGGCCAAGATTATTCCCGACGAATTGGTCGACGACTCCGCGATCGTCGGTAACCGCGACTACGTCAAGGAGCAGATCAAGGCCTGGGAGGCCTCCGGCGTCACGATGATGGTGGTGGCTCCCCGCTCGGTCGGGGAGATCAAGGACCTCGTGGCTCTGGCTCAGGCCTGAGGCGGCACTTTCGTGCGGCCTGTCTAGCCGAAGTCCAGCCGGGTCGTCACCGGTAGGGCCGAACTCAGCAACGGAAGCCGCTGCGCCGTCCGCATCAACCCGTTGAGGATGCGCCCCCGGCCCTCGGACATCGGCAGGTTGTGCACCGCCTTGACGCCCGGCACGGAGTTGACGAGATCGGCTGCCTGCGACGGGGTCATGCTGAAGGGCATCGGCGGCATCCGATAGTCCCGTGAGGTCCGCAGGCCCTTGCGCGCCCAGCCGGCGAGCCAGGCCGGCGGCAGGTCGAACAGCATCTGCCCGCCGGCGAAACGTTGTGCGCACGCGCGAATCAGCCCCATGGCTTCTTCGGGCTGCAGGTACATCAGCAGTCCCTCGGCGGTGATGAATACGCCGTCGGCCGGGTCTACCTCGTCCATCCAGCTGAAGTCCAGCGCCGAGCAGGCGGACACCGCCACCCGGTCCGAGGCCGGCAGCAGCTTGTGGCGTGCCTCGATCACCGGCGGCAGGTCGACTGTCAGCCAGCGGAAGTCATGGCCGACGCCGGCAGCGTCGAGCCGATGGAAGCTGGTCTGTAAACCCTCCGCCAGTGCCACCACGGTGGCCTTCGGGTGGTCGCCCAGATAGGCGCTGGTGGACTTGTCGAAGCGCAGCGAGCGCAGCGCCACATCCTGGCGCCGGCCGGATCCGAACTTGGCGAAATCGAAATCGATCGAGTCGAACAGTCGCACCGCCATGGGATCGTCGATGATGCCGTCCCGACGGCGTGCCTCATACGCACGCATCTGCAGCGTCAGCAGCGCGGTCTCCGACACGCCAGACAGGTCAACTGTGGTGCGTGGGGCTGATGACGGGTTCTGGGTCACCGGCGAGAATCTACCTCAACGGGAGATCCATGACCTCGCCGTTCTGGCCTCGCGTAGACACTTCTTGAAATCTGTCTACAAGGGGGTCTAGATTCAACGGTGTGAGTGACGCCACATCCGCCTCGCGGCACAATGTGCTCGGCACCGTCATGACGATGCCGGTGCAGATCCGAACTGCCGAACAGCATATGGCGGTGTTCTCTGTGGACGCCGATGCCGCGCAGCGCATGATCGACTACAGCGGTTTGCGCGCGTACCGGTACCGGCCGCACCGCGCGCTCGTGGTGTTGATGTTGATGCACTACATCGACGGTGACCTGGGTCGGTACTTGGAGTACGGCACCAACGTCATGGTGAACCGGCCCGGATCGGAGACGTCGGGCCTGCGCGGCCTGGGCTCGGCGGGCGCCTTCATCCATCACCTCCCGGTTGACGGCGAGTTCACGCTGCAAGCCGGCCGACAGATCTGGGGCTACCCGAAAGTCCTGGCGGACTTTACGGTTCACGACGGCAGTCCGTTCGGGTTCGAGGTCAGTATCGACGGCCAACTGGCGGTGGGGATGGACTTCAAACCCGGGATCCCGGTTCCGTCGGCGTTCACCGCTAAGCCTCAGGTGCAGTTCTCCTACTCCCACCTCGACGGCGTGCTGCGCGAAACCGAAGGCCAGATCGGCCTTTCCGGTGCGCGCTACCGCCCGGGCGGGGCCCGGATCCGGCTCGGTGACCACCCGTACGCCGAAGAACTCGCGGCCCTGGGTCTGCCCAAACGGGCGTTGTTGTCCAGTTCGGCCCGCAATGTACAGATGACGTTCGCTGACGCCAAGGAGATTTCGTGACCCAAATCCTGACCAAACCCGATGTCGACTTCACCAACGGCAATTTCTATGCCGACGGCGGGGCCCGTGAGGCGTACCGCTGGATGCGGGCCCACGAGCCGGTGTTCCGCGACCGCAACGGGCTGGCCGCGGCGACCACCTACGCGGCTGTGCTCGACGCCGAACGCAACCCCGAGCTGTTCTCGAACACCGGTGGTATCCGCCCGGACCAGCCGGGCATGCCCTACATGATCGACATGGACGATCCGGCACATGTGTTGCGGCGCAAGCTGGTCAACTCCGGCTTCACGCGCAAGCGCGTCATGGACAAGGTGCCCTCGATCGTGAACCTGTGCGACACCCTGATCGACGCGGTATGCGAACGCGGGGAATGCGACTTCGTCCGGGACATCGCCGCGCCGCTGCCGATGGCGGTGATCGGCGACATGCTCGGAGTGCTGCCCACCGAACGCGACATGCTGCTGAAGTGGTCGGACGATCTGGTCTGCGGATTGAGCTCACACCTGGACGAGACGGCCATCGCCAATCTGATGGAGACGTTCGCGTCCTACACCGCCTTCACCATGGAGGTGATCGCCAAGCGACGCGCAGAGCCGACCGACGACCTGTTCTCGATTCTGGTCAACGCCGAGGTCGACGGCCAGCGCATGGCCGACGACGAGATCGTCATGGAGACGCTGTTGATCCTGATCGGCGGCGACGAGACCACCCGGCACACGCTGTCGGGCGGGACCGAGCAACTGCTGCGCAACCACGACCAGTGGGAATCCCTGGTGGCGGATCAGTCCCTGTTGCCCGGCGCCATCGAGGAGACGCTGCGCTGGACCTCGCCGGTGAAGAACATGTGCCGCACCCTGACCGCCGACACCACCTTCCACGGAACCGAGCTGAAGGCCGGCGAGAAGATCATGCTGATGTTCGAGTCGGCCAACTTCGACGAAGCGGTTTTCGAGAATCCCGACGACTTCCGCATCGATCGAAACCCGAACAGCCACTTGGCTTTCGGCTTCGGCACGCACTTCTGCCTGGGGAATCAGCTGGCCCGGTTGGAGCTGCGGCTGATGCTCGAGAGGTTGCTCACCCGGCTGCCCGACCTGCGCCTGGCCGACGACAGCCCGCTGCCGTTGCGTCCGGCCAACTTCGTCAGCGGCCCGGAATCGATGCCGGTGGTGTTCACCCCGACCGCGCAGGTGGGCGCCTAGCCACCCGGGGCGTCGGACCTGCACTTTGCCGGTACCGAAATCGACACCGTGGTTCCGGGTGTGCCCGTGACCGCGAATGTTCCGCCGGCGGCCAGCACCTTGGCGCAAATCGAGGCGAACCCGATGTGGCCGTCCTCGACACTTTGCGCCAGGCGCTCCGGTGCAATGCCGACACCGTCGTCTGCAATGCACAGTGCCGCCAGAACGCCGTTGTACTCCACGGTGAACCGTAGATTCTGGGCCTGGGCGTGCTTGATCGCATTCGTCGAGAATTCCCGGGCTGCACTGTAGATCAGGTGGTCGGCGTCGGTGCGCGCGTCATCGGGCCAGCTGCCGGCATCCAACTGGACCGCGAGGTTGGTGCGCGTCGCGATACCGTCGGCAAGCGAGGTCATCGCCGCCTTGAGGCCGGCTCGGGCCAACACCTCGGGATGCAGTTCACGGACCACGTCACGCAGCAGCCGGGAGGACTCCGCCAAGGCGAAGTCGACGCGGTCGATCCCGTCGACCGACCCGTCCCGGACCTCCTCCATGTCGCGCCGGGCCACCAGAACGTACTGGAGCGCACCGTCATGCAGGCGTTCGGAAAGTGACTGGCGTTCGCGCTTCTCCAGACTGATCACCTCTTCGAGCAGGCGGGTCCGTTCCAGGGCCAGGCCGGTGATGGTCCTGGTCCTGGACTGCTGAATCCGCGACAGCGCGACCGACCCGGCAGCCAAGCCGAACAGCACGGCGGTCCGCGACAGGATCGACCCCCAGGGCTCGTTGCCGTTGGCGGCCTTGTCGACCCAGCTCACCACGAAAAAAGTGACCACCGTAGGAACCGCGATCGTCGCACTGACGACAGGGTCGAGCTGGGCTGCCGCGATCAGCGGGATCAGGAACAGTCCGTGCTGCACTACGTCGGAAGTCCAGGTCTCTGCCGAACTGATCCCGGTCTCCGTTGAAATGATCGCTACCGCAAGGAGATCCACGCACAGCATGAGCAGTGCCACCGATCGCTGGGTTCCCCCGCCGAGGTGGCCGGCCGAGCGCAGCGCCCGCCAGCTCCACACCGCGACCGCCGCGAGGTAGCCGGCGAAGACCGCCCAGTGCAACCACACGTTGGCGTGCGGAGGCTGCGACAGCAGGGCGGCGCCGATGAACGTCGCCATGAGCGTCCGCAGGGCGAGCTGCAGTAGGAGGCCATGGCGTACCGAGGTGTCGGCGGTCGGCGCAGACGCCCCATCGCGTTCAGGCATGCCCGGCTCCCGTCCCGGCAAAGTTGGCACGAGTATAGGGCTGCTCGGTGCCACGACGAGGACAGTTGGCGGGGTGGAATCGCTACAACGGTGTCGACGCCGGGCGCCGCACCGCGAATCAGCGCATCTGGAACTTGGGCGCGCGCTTCTCCTTGAAAGCCAGCGGGCCTTCCTTGGCGTCGGCGGACAGGAACACCGGGATGCCGTTGGCGGTGTCGGGCTTGAACGCCTCGTTCTCGTGCATGCCTTCGGTCTCGCGGATGGTCTTGAGGATTGCCTGCACGGCCAGTGGGCCGTTGTTGTTGATCACCTCGGCGATCTCCAGGGCCTTCTCCAGCGCGGTGCCGTCGGGCACCACGTGACCGATGAGGCCGTACTCCAGGGCCTGGGCGGCGGTGATGTGACGTCCGGTCAGCAGCATGTCGCAGGCGATGGTGTAAGGAATCTGGCGAACCAGGCGCACCGCAGAGCCGCCCATCGGGTACAGGCTCCACTTGGCCTCGGAGATGCCGAACTTGGCGCTCTCGCCGGCGACGCGGATGTCGGTGCCCTGCAGGATCTCGGTGCCGCCGGCGATGGCCGGTCCCTCGACCGCAGCGATCAGTGGCTTGGTGAGCCGGCGGCCCTTGAGCAGGCCGTCGATCCGTGACGGGTCGTAGCTACCGTCCTTGAACGAATCGCCCGGCGGCTTCTTGGTGGCACCCTTGAGGTCCATGCCCGCGCAGAAGTAGCCGCCGGCGCCGGTGAGGATGCAGGTGCGGATCTCGGGATCGCTGTCGACGCGGTCCCAGGCGTCGACCATGATCGAGAGCATCTCGGTGGAAAGCGCGTTCCGTGCCTCGGGCCGGTTCAGCGTCAGGATCAGCGTGTGTCCGCGCTGCTCAATGAGGGCGTCGGGCCCTCTTTCGGTCTCGCTCACGAGTGCCAACTCCTCTGCATTTTCCACCCAGACTTGTCTCGAAATGTAACACGTTCTAGTTTAGGTTCTGTGGCTCTGAATATTGCGGATCTTGCCGAGCACGCCATCGATGCTGTGCCTGACCGTGTCGCCCTGATTTGTGGCGACGAACAGCTGACCTATGCGCAGCTGGAGGAGAAGGCCAACCGTCTGGCCCACTACCTGATCGCCCAAGGCGTCAAGAAGGACGACAAGGTCGGCCTTTACTGTCGCAACCGCATCGAGATCGTGATCGGGATGCTGGGCATCGTGAAGGCCGGCGCGATCCTGGTCAACGTCAACTTCCGCTATGTCGAGGGCGAGCTGAAGTACCTGTTCGAGAACTCGGACATGGTCGCGCTGATCCATGAGCGCCGCTACGCCGACCGGGTGGACAACGTCCTGCCGGAGACCCCGAAGGTGAAGACCGTCCTGGTGGTCGAAGACGGGTCGGACGACGACTTCCAGCGCTACGGGGGTGTCGCATTCGAGGATGCCCTGGCGCAGGGTTCACCCGAACGTGACTTCGGCCCGCGCAGCGAGGACGACATCTACCTGCTCTACACCGGCGGCACCACCGGATTCCCCAAGGGCGTCATGTGGCGTCACGAGGACATCTACCGGGTGTTGTTCGGCGGCACCGACTTCGCCACCGGCGAGCCCATCGCCGACGAATACGACCTGTCCAAGCAGGCCGTCGCCAACCCGCCGATGATCCGGCTGCCTATCCCGCCGATGATCCACGGCGCGACCCAGTCGGCCACCTGGATGGCGTTGTTCACCGGCCACACCGTGGTGCTGATGCCGGAATTCGACGCCGATGCAGCCTGGCGGATGATCCACGAGCACAAGGTCAACCTGCTGTTCTTCACTGGTGACGCGATGGCCCGGCCGCTGCTGGACGCGCTGCTGGCGCACCAGGAGGACGGGAACGAATACGACCTGTCGAGCTTGTTCCTGCTGGCCAGCACCGCGGCCCTGTTCTCCACCAGCCTCAAGGAGAAATTCCTCGAGCTGCTGCCCAACCGGATCATCACCGACTCGATCGGCTCCTCGGAGACCGGCTTCGGTGGCACGTCCATCGTGGCCAAGGGACAGAGCCACACCGGCGGTCCGCGCGTGACCATCGACAAGAACACCAAGGTGCTCGACGAGGACGGCAACGAGGTGGTTCCGGGCTCGGGCGTGCGCGGCATCATCGCCAAGTGCGGTCACATCCCGGTCGGTTACTTCAAGGACGAGAAGAAGACCGCAGAGACCTTCCGGACCTTCCACGGCGTCCGCTACGCCATCCCGGGCGACTACGCCGAGGTCGAGGCCGACGGCAGCGTGACCATGCTGGGTCGCGGCTCGGTGTCGATCAACTCCGGTGGCGAGAAGATCTATCCCGAAGAGGTCGAGGCCGCGCTGAAGGGCCACCCGGACGTGTTCGACGCGCTCGTGGTCGGGGTGCCCGACGAGCGTTTCGGTCAGCACGTCGCCGCCGTCGTGCAGCCGCGTGCAGGTGCGCGCCCGACGCTGGCCGATCTCGATGCGTTCGTGCGCAACGAGATCGCCGGCTACAAGGTGCCACGCAGCCTGTGGCTGGTCGACGAGGTCAAGCGCTCGCCGGCGGGTAAGCCCGACTACCGCTGGGCCAAGGACACCACCGAGGAGCGGGCCGCCGACGAGGTGCACGCAAATCACGTGGGAGCGAAATCGTGAAAACCGAATTGAGCGAACGGTTCGGGGTCGAATACCCGATCTTCGTCTTCACCCCGTCGGAGAAGGTGGCCGCGGCGGTCACCCGGGCCGGCGGTCTGGGTGTGCTGGGCTGCGTGCGGTTCAACGATCCCGACGAGTTGGACAACGTGCTGTCCTGGATGGACGCCAACACCGACGGTAAGCCGTACGGCGTCGACGTGGTGATGCCCAACAAGATCCCCACCGAGGGCAGCGCCGTCGACATCGACAAGCTGATTCCGCAGGCTCACCGGGACTTCGTCGCGAAAACCCTTGCTGATCTTGGCGTTCCGCCGCTCCCAGAGGAGGGTGAGCACAACACCGGTGTGCTGGGCTGGCTGCACTCGGTGGCGCGAAGCCATGTCGAGGTGGCGTTGCGCCATCCGATCAAACTGATCGCCAACGCGCTGGGTTCTCCGCCCAATGACGTCATCGAGCAGGTTCACGAGGCCGGTGTCCCGGTGGCTGCGCTGGCCGGTAGCGCGAAGCATGCGCTCAGCCATGTCGCCAACGGGGTGGACATCGTCATCGCCCAGGGGCACGAAGCCGGCGGGCACACCGGTGAGATCGGTTCGGTGGTGTTGTGGCCGGAAATCGTCGATGCCGTCGACGGTAAGGCCGCGGTGCTCGCTGCCGGCGGGATCGGCAGCGGCAGGCAGCTGGCTGCCGCCCTGGCGCTCGGTGCCCAGGGTGTGTGGATGGGTTCGGCGTTCCTCACGGCAGCCGAATACGACCTGGGGGAGCGTCGCGAGTCGGGCGCCTCGGTGATCCAGGAGGCATTGCTGAAAGCCACCTCCGCCGATACGGTCCGCCGAAAGATCTACTCCGGCAAGCCCGCCCGGATCCTGAAGAGCCGCTGGACCGACGCCTGGGACGCACCGGGCGCACCCGAAGCATTGCCGATGCCGCTGCAGAACATCCTGGTCGGCGAGGCGCATCAGCGGATGAGCCTGTCCGACGACCCGACCGCGGTCGCCATGCCGGTAGGCCAGATCGTGGGCCGGATGAACGAGATCCGGCCAGCCGCCGACATCATCGCCGAGCTGGTGAGCGGTTTCGAGGCTGCCACCAAGCGCCTGGACGGTATCGCCGGAAGCTGAGTCTGCGCGTAGCGCGTCGAGCCTGCGTTCAGATCGCGATTTCTCACGGCAGATTCATACGGTCAATGCAACATCCGTCAATGTGGGGGTTGCAATGCCGACTGGTTATCGGGCGCCGTGGTGGTTGAAGCGGCAGTTTTTTGATCTGGTGTGTGCCGGGATGTCGGTGCTGGAGGCCGAACGTCAACTCGGTGTGTCACGCAATGTCGGGCGGGCGTGGTGGCGTAAGGCTGGCGGTATGAGGCTGCGAATTGGCAAAGGTGATCTCGGGTTGGCCGAACCTGGTGACCTCACCCGTGCCGGCGGACGTGGTCACCGGCTGAGCTACGACGAACGCGTCCTGATCATGCGGGGGCTCGATCAACGACACCCACAGGCTGAGATTGCCCGCCAGCTCGATCGCGATCCCAGCGTCATCTCACGCGAGATCCGGCGCAATCGCACTGCGGCCGGGGACTATCACGCAGGGTTGGCTCATGCCAGAGCTAGTCAGAAAGCCAAGCGGCCCAAAGAGTTCAAGCTCAACGACACCCGGGTGTGCGCCGCCATCGAAACCTGGATGGATGACGGGTGGAGCCCGAAACTGATCGCCGAGATGTTGGCTCGTGACCATCCCGATGACAGGCTGACACGGGTGAGCCACGAAACCATCTACAAGTGCCTCTACGTGCAAGGCCGCGGCCAGCTACGCGCCGATCTGAACAAGTGCTTGTCGACTAAACGCGCCGCTCGCAAGCCCCGGGGCAGTACCGAGCGACGCGGGAAGTTCAGCGATGTGATCACCATCAGCCAGCGGCCCGCCGTGGTGGATGACCGTGCCGTGCCCGGGCATTGGGAAGGTGACCTGATCCTGGGCGCCGCAGGTGGCAGCGCAATCGGGACCCTGGTCGAGCGCAGCACCCGATTCACCATCTTGCTGCACCTACCGCACGATCACACCGCCGATTCGGTGGCCACCGCGATGATCGAGGCGATGAACGAGCTGCCTGCTCACCTACGTCGCACGATCACCTGGGATCGCGGCAGCGAGATGGCCCGCTGGCACGACATCAGCCTGGCACTGCAAGCGCCGGTCTACTTCTGCGATCCTCATTCACCCTGGCAGCGGGGCAGTAACGAGAACACCAACCGGCTGCTGCGGTTCTGGTTCGAAAAGGGCACCGACCTGTCCGGCTACACCAAAGCCGACCTCAAAGGAGTCCAAGACAAACTCAACACCCGACCCCGACCCACCCTGGACTTCGACACCCCAGCCCAACGTTTGGCCACTCTCCTCGATCAAGCTGCCTAACCGCGTTGCACTAACCACTTGACTTCGAGCACGATTTCGCGCTCTGGACGCAGGCTCGATGTCGTTCGGGTGGGTATGGTCGGCGGCGTGGCTATTGATCAGCAGGAAGCGGACGCCCTGGCGGCGAACCGTGCCAACTGGGATGACCGGGCCGAGGTCCATGTCCGGTCCCAGATGTACGACGTGGCAGGGTTTCTGGCTGATCCCACCGACATCTCGCAGGTGGTGCGCAACGACCTCGAGGTGCTCGCACCGCATCTGCCGGCCGCCGGGGTCAGGGACCGATCGCTGCTGCACCTGCAGTGCCACATCGGTACCGACACCGTCTCCTGGGCGAGGCTGGGAGCACGTGACGTGCACGGCGTCGACCTGTCGCCGAACTCGTTGCGGCACGCGGCCCGGATCGCCGCGGCCGACGGGAGTGAGATCACCTGGGTCGAGGGCGACGCGCGGTTCGCGTCGAGCTTGATCCCGCGGCGTTTCGATACCGTGGTGACCAGTGCCGGGACCATCGTCTGGTTGCCGGAACTCGCCAACTGGGCCCGGTCGATCCACGACCTGCTTGAGCCGGGTGGGGTGTTCCTGATCCGCGACGACCATCCGCTGCTGGGTGCGATGGACTTCGAACCGTGGGACATCACCGATGACTACCTCAGCGGCGGCGGTACCCGAACTTACGACGACTCAGGGACGTACACAGAGGATTCGGCGGGTCAGATCGCCAATACGCGCAACCACGAGTGGCGCCACGACCTGTCCGAAGTCGTGAACTCGCTGCGGCAGGCCGGGCTGGTCATCGAGGCATTGGCCGAACTGCCCTACATGGACTGGCCGGCGTTTCCGGCCTTGGTGCCCTGCCCTCAAGGGTGGGCACTACCGCCCGGGGCGCCGCGCATCCCGCTGAACTTCGCGGTGGTTGCACGGCGTCCCGGATAGCCCGGGTCTAACGACCCGGCAGTTTCTGCAGCGCCCGGATCATCGGGGTGAGTGCCTTCTGCCAGACCGTCTGCGAGATCCCCAGCGGCGGGTCGAGATTGATCACCCGCGCGGTGGAGACCGTCTGGGATTCGGTGTACTTGAGGATGCCGTCGGCGCCGTGGCGGCGTCCGACCCCGGAGGCCTTCATGCCGCCCATCGGGGCCGCGGTACTGCCGAACGCCAGGGCATAACCTTCGTCGACGTTGACGGTGCCGGAGCTGATCCGGGCGGCGATCTTCTCGCCTTCGGACTTCGAACCCGCCCACACGCTCGCGTTGAGGCCGTACTCGGTGTCGTTGGCCTTCTCGACGGCCTCGGCGACGGAATCGACCGGGTAGATCGACACCAGCGGGCCGAAGGTCTCGTTGCGCGCGCATTCCATCTCGTCGGTGACGCCGGTCAGCACGGTCGGCTCGTAGAACAGCGGGCCGAGGTCGGGGCGCGCATTGCCACCGGCAACCACCTTGGCGCCCTTGGCTTTCGCGTCGTCGACGTGACCGGACACGGTCTTGATCTGATCTTCTGAGATCAGACTGCCCATATCGGCGGTGAAGTCGTAGGCCGCCGACAGGTTCATGTTGCGCACCTGCTCGGCGAACTTGGCGGTGAACTCGTCGGCGACCGCCCGCTCGACGTAGATCCGCTCGATCGAGATGCACAGCTGACCGGCATTGGAGAAGCAGGCGCGGGTGGCGGCCTTGGCGGCCACCTTCAGGTTGGCGCCCTTGGTGACGATCATCGGGTTCTTGCCGCCGAGTTCGGCGGAGAAGCCGATCAGCCGCCGGCCGCACTGCTCGGCCAGTGCCCGCCCGGTGGCCGTCGAACCGGTGAACATCATGTAGTCGCAGTTCTGCACGATCGCGGTGCCGACCACCGAGCCCGGCCCGGTTACCACCGCGAACAGTTCGCGCGGCAGCCCGGCCTGATACAGCAGTTCGGCGTTGGCCAGCGTGCAGTACGGCGTCTGGCTGTCCGGCTTGACCACCACGGCATTGCCGGCCAGCAGGGCCGGGATGGAATCCGAGATCGACAGGGTCATGGGGTAATTCCACGGCGAGATGACGCCGATGACTCCCTTGGGATGGTGATTGACCACGGTCTTGACGAACCCCGGGAGCAGACCCTGCACCCGCTTCGTCGAGAGCAGTCGGGCGGCTTCGCGGGCGTAGTAGTTCGCGTTCAAGATCATGTCGACGATCTCTTCCTGCGCGGCTGAGCGGGCCTTGCCGGTTTCAGCCTGGGCCACATCCATCAGGAAGTCGCGATTCTTGGCCAGCAGTGCGCCGAAACGCTTGATGACGGCGGCGCGTTCCTTGACCGGCCGCTTGGCCCATTGTGCCTGCGCGGCACGTGCTTTGGCGAAGGCGGCGGTCACGTCCTCGGCGGTGCCGACCGGGATGGTGGTCAGCTCTTTGCCGGTGAAGACCTCGTCGATGGTTTTCGTCGGGCGCGCACTGACTTCAGCGTCGTCGATCGCGACGAGCGCACGCAGACGAGCGAAATCCGCAGTGGACGGAGCAGGCATCACGGCCTCCCTACTGGCAAGTAACTTGTGGGTTATCGGCAAACCTACCTGCCCGAGCAGCCGTCGTCACGCTCGCGGTCGTGGCCCGCGGCGAAACGGCGTTGGGGTGTTGCCTAGCGCAACATGGCAGTCGTTTGTGCCGCCGCATCGGCGACGAGCGGCACCAGCCCTTCGATCTGCACCGAGTCGGCCGCACCGCAGACACAGATTGCCGCTACCGGTCGACCGTCGGCGTCCCGGACCGCAGCCGCCACGCTGGGCAACGCGATGCCCACGAACGTGCGCGTTTGATCTCCCCGATCGATCGAGACACCGTGCTCTCGCCTGATTCGGGCCAACTCCCGATGGAGACTTGTGAGATCCCAACCTGCGGTGCCCGACGAGCGGGCCAGTCGCTTGCCGAACAGTGAATCGACGTCCTCAGGCGGCAGCCACGCGAGCATCGCGCGGCCACCGGTCGTCTGGTATGCCACATGCCTGCTGCCCACCTTCGACGGAAGGGTGGCCGCAAAGGGGCCGCCCACCTTGTCGAGGAAAATCTCGTCGGCCCCCTGGAGTACCGCCAGATGCACGACCAGACCGGTCCGCAGGTGTAGTCGATGGAGATGGTCGGCAGCCGCTTGCCGGACCTGGCTGTGCAGCCCGTCCTGACCGCCCAGTCGAAGTGCTCGCCGTCCCAGGCTGTACTGCGTCCCGGTGTACTCAAGCCATTGCAGCCCGACCAGCTGTCCGAGGATCCGGTGTGTGGTCGATCGCGGCAGGTGCGCGCGAGTGGCGATCTGATCGAGATTCAGGCGCGACGTCGGACGCTGCTCGAATGCATCCAGGATGAGAGTGACACGCTCGACCATCGATGGTCCGGTGAGCTCAGGACCCTGCGTGCTGACGGCCATCGCCACGCCACCTCCACCAAAATGAACTCTTCGTTCGAATCTAGCAGCGGTGTCCCGACTGGGCCCTCAGCAGTCAGATATGTAGTGCGTTGCCCGGCGTCACCGCGAAGCTGGGGAGATCGGACAGCGACACGGTGGCCTCGTAGGTGCGTTGGTACCCCGTGGCGCTGATCTTCCAGCCGTCGCTGGTGCGGCGATACCGGTCCTGGTAGAACGCGGCGCCGATCAGCATCAAGCTGTGCTCGGGCACGATGACGCGATCCTGCAGATACCAAATTCCCGACGCGGAATCCGGGCCGGTCATCGTGATCTCGGGATGGGTGACCCGGTGTTCGCTGATGACACCGGCGGACAACGACGACCGCATGTAGTCCACCAGTGACGCGCGATCGGTAAAGCGGTGATCCTCGCCGAGCGACGCGCCGTAGTCCGCGACGATGTCCTCGGCCAGCGTGGTGGCGAACTCGTCCCAATTCTTTGTGTCCAATGCCCGCAAGTAGCGGTACTTGACCTGTTTGATCGCCTCGACGGACTCGAAATCACTCATCCGCCCATTGCAGCACCGGCCGCGCAGGCCCGCCGTCTGCATTCCGGTGAGCGAGATGCTGCCGCCGCCGGAGCCGCGTGTGGGCGACGATGGCTGGACGGATCTCCTGACATGCGGACCGTGGGCGGTGATCGCCGGTGGGTCTGAAGGAGTGCGCGCCGCGTTCGCCCGCCGGCTCGCCTCGCAGGTATCGACAGGAAGGATCGATGATGAGGTTGGCAGGCAAGATTGCGATCGTCACCGGCGGTGCCGGCGGGATCGGGCGCGGCATCACCCGGGCGTTCGTCAAGGAAGGCGCCAAGGTCCTGGTCGTCGACATCAACGACGAGGCAGGCAAGGCTGTCGAAGCAGAGCTCGGTTCGGCCGTCCGCTATCTCGGCGCCGATATTTCCGAGAAGGAGAGCGCAGCACAGATCTGCGCGGCTGCCGTCGAGGCATTCGGATCGGTCAGCGTGCTGGTCAACAATGCGCACGCATCGCGCCAAGCTCCACTGCTGGACACCACCCAGGAGATGCTGGACCTGTCCTTCGGCACCGGCTTCTACCCGACCTGGTGGCTGATGCAGGCCTGCCACGCCCAACTCAAGGCCAACGCCGGGTCGGTGATCAACTTCGCCTCCGGTGCCGGCATCGAGGGCCAGGTGAACCAGGCCTCCTACGCGGCGGCCAAGGAGGCGATCCGGGCGATCAGCCGGGTGGCGGCCAACGAATGGGCGGCCGACGGAATCAACGTCAACCTGATCTCCCCGCTGGCGTTGACCGAGGGCGTCGAGGCCTACCTCGCGGCCAATCCGGGCATCGAAGACAAGCTGCTGGCCGGCACCCCGATGCACCGGTTCGGCGATCCCGAGGCCGACATCGGCCGGGTAGCAGCCTTTCTCGCCAGTGACGACGCCCGTTACATGACCGGGCAGACTCTGATGGTCGACGGCGGCACCATCAAGCTGCGCTGATATCCGACCCGTGCACGACCGGACCATCTCGCTGACCGGTATGAGCGATTGACGGCCCGCGCAGCCCGAAACACACTGCCAGGATGGCCAGCACTGACACATCAAATCGGCCGGAGCAGGCGCGACCCGATCCGTTTCAACCGGTTGCCCTGGGGCCGGTGCAATTACGCAACAGGGTCATCAAGGCCGCCACGTCGGAAGGACGGTCGCCCAAGGGTGGCGTCACCGACGAACTGATCGACTTCCATCGGCGCTTCGCCGACGGGGGAGTGGGCATGACGACCCTGGCGTACTGCTGCGTTTCCCGCGAGGGAGCGAGCGCACCCGGGCAGATCCTCATGGACCGCAAGGCAGTTCCCGGGTTGAAGAAGTTGACGGACACCATGCATGACGCCGGCGCCGCGGTGTCGGCTCAACTCGGGCACGCCGGCGTGGTGGCGTCGAAGAAGATCACCGGAGTGCGGGCGGTGGCGCCCAGCAGGTTCTTCAACCCGTCGTCGCTCGAGTACTGCCGGGAGATCAGGCGCACCGAGATCGCGCGGGTGATCGACCAGTTCGGTGCGGCGGCAGAGGTCGCGCTCGAGTCCGGATTCGATGCGGTGGAACTGCATTTCGGCCACCTCTATCTCCCGAGTTCGTTCCTCAGCCCCCTGCTCAACCGCCGCAAGGACGACTACGGCGGCACCATCGACAACCGCACCCGGTTCGTCCGCGAAATCGCGCAACGGGTACGTGAAGTCGTCGGCAATCGGATCGCGGTCATCGCCAAGATCAGCATGGATGACGGCATCCGGGGCAGCATCTGGCTCGACGAGTCGCTGCGTACCGCGCAACTGCTGGACCGGGATGGAAACCTCGACGCCATCGAGCTGACCCAGGGCTCATCAGTGTCGAAGCAGATGTACCTGTTCCGCGGCGACGTCCCGGTCGACGAGTTCGCCGCGGTGATGCGTGAGCCGATGAAAACGGGCGTCCGTGTGATCGGCAAGAAGATGATGGGCGAGTACCCTTACCGTGATCTGTACATGCTCGAATCGGCTCGCCAGTTCGTCCCCGTCATGAAGAACACCCAGCTGGTGCTGTTGGGTGGGATTACCAACCGCGAGCACATGATCACCGGTCTTCGTGAGGGTTTCGACTTCCTCGCGATGGGCCGGGCACTGCTGCGGGAGCCGGATCTCATTCGCCGGATGGCCGACGATCCGTCGGTGCGAAGCCGATGCAATCACAACAACAAGTGCATGGTGACGGTGTTCGGCCGTACTCACTGTGTGCTCGATCCGGATCAGCGGTATCCGAGTCGATCTAAAGATGAAGGGCAACAATGATACTGGATAGATTTCGAATCGACGGTCAGGTCGCGGTCATCACGGGCGCCGGCCGCGGGTTGGGCGCGGCCATTGCGCTCGCCTTCGCCGAGGCAGGTGCCGACGTTGTCATCGCATCGCGCACCCGGACCGAATTGGAGGCCGTCGCCGAGCGGGTGCGCGGCGTGGGCCGCCGCGCGCACGTGGTCGCCGCCGACCTCGCCCACCCTGCAGCGACCGCGGAACTGGCCGGCCAAGCCGTCGAGGCGTTCGGGCGGCTGGACATCGTCGTCAACAATGTCGGCGGCACCATGCCGAACGCCCTGTTGAACACCTCGACGCAGGACCTCACCGACGCGTTCACCTTCAACGTCGGGACCGCGCATGCACTGATCACCGCAGCAGTACCGCTGATGCTGGAGCACTCCGGGGGTGGCAACGTCATCAACATCAGCTCGGCGGTCGGGCGGTTGGCCGGCCGAGGTTTCGGCGCCTACGGCACCGCCAAGGCGGCACTCGCTCACTACACGCGGCTGGCCGCGGCAGACCTGTGCCCTCGGGTCAGGGTCAATGCGATAGCGCCGGGGGCAATCCTGACTTCGTCGCTGGCCGTGGTGGCAGCCAATGACGAGTTACGTACGCCGATGGAGAAGGTGACCCCGATGCGGCGGTTGGGCGATCCCGAGGACATCGCCGCCGCCGCACTGTATCTGGCATCTCCGGCCGGTGGGTATCTGACCGGGAAGATGTTGGAAGTCGACGGCGGACTCACCTTCCCCAACTTCGAATTGCCCATCCCGGACCTGTGACAGCGGTCTCCGGCTGCCGCGCAACGCCGCTCGCCGTCCGCTGTCCGATTCGTTCAAGACTCGCGCTGCGGGTGGCTCTAACCTGCTGATATGCCCATCAACCCGATTTCGGCGGTCATCGAGATCGTCGCCAAAGACGTGCCCGCATCCCTGGATTTCTACCGGCTGCTCGGCCTGGAGGTTCCCCAACCGGACGGGCCGCACGCCGAGGTGGCGCTGCCCGGCGGAAACCGTCTCGCGTTCGACACCGAGGAGGTGATCGCGGGTATGCATCCCGGCTGGACGCCCCCGGCCGGGCCTGGGCGGGTCGCCCTGGCCTTCGGGCTGGACTCGCCCGCCGACGTCGACGCGCTGTATGCCCGCCTCACCGATGCCGGATACCCGGGGGCACTCAAACCGTTCGACGCGCCCTGGGGGCAGCGCTATGCGACGGTCGAAGATCCCGACGGCACCTCGGTGGACCTGTTCGCCGCGTTGGCGGGTTGACGCAGCCGGCGTATTCCTACCCCGGCCAGCGCGCGGATCTCGCGGTGTAGGTGGGGCTGATCGGCATAGCCCGCCCGGGCCGCGACCGTACTGGAACCCATGCCGGTGCCGATCAGCCCGACCGCGCGACGGAATCGCAGAATGCGGCGCAGCGTCGCCGGACCGTATCCGTAGACCGCCGTGCACTGCCGCTGCATGGTCCGGTTGGACCAGCCGACGAGGCGCGCCGTCGCGCTCACTGATTGGCCGGTCGCCAATGCGCGCGTGACGTCACCAAGCATCGGCAGGGACCACGGGGCCGTCTCGGTACGAGGTGACTGCGAGGCCAGCGCGGCGGTGAGTTCTTCGAGGGAGCTGCCCCGGGTGGCCGGGCGCAGCTCATCCAGCTCGACCCGGGTGTCGCATAGCTCGGACGCCGGAACGCCCAGTAGGCGGGGAAGGACGCCGGGGCGAAACCGTAACCCCCGCACCGGATCCCGGCCGCCGGAAGCGATGTGCGCCGTGGTGTCGGGGCCGGCGACGATGATCGTGCCGTCGATCTGGATCAAGTCCATGCAGCCGTCGGGCAGAATCCGGCCGGGTTCAGCCGGGCCGGTGCGGTCCCACCGGCATTCCACCAGTTCGCGCAGGTGCGGCGGCGGATCCTGTTCGCGGTAGCCCACGTCCTCGACGCTACCCGTGCCTCCATACGGTTGAATCGGGGAATGGCCGGGCGACCACGTGATGCGTCGATCGACGAGCGGGTGCTCGCGGTCACCAGGGAATTGCTGGTCGAAGTGGGCTGGGACGATCTGAGCGTACGGCTGGTTGCGGTGCGTTCCGGGGTGGGCCGGTCCAGTCTGAACCGGCGCTGGTCGTCGAAAGCGGAACTCGTGCTGCACGCGATACTCGGCGAAGCGCCCGATATGTCACCGTTTTCCGGTACCGACCTGGCCGGGTGGATCGATTGGGTGGTCCGCGGCAGCAATCAGTTGTTCAGCCGCGCCGATGTCAGCGAGGCGGTGCCGGGCCTGCTACTGGCGCTCCGCGAGAACGGCGCGTTGCGTAAGGCGCTGTGGGACGGGTTCAGCGGGCCGGCGATCGAGATGTTCGCCGTCCGGGGTTACGGCACCGAGGCGGACGCGAAGGCTGTGCTGTCCATGGCGGCCGGCGCCGCACTGTTCACCACCACGGTTGCGGCCGACGACGATTCACCCGAGCTGCAGCAGCGGCAGGTGCGGCTGCTCAGCCGGGCGCTGGGTGTGTCACCGGCCGAATGACGCCCGGATCGCGTCCTGCGGCGAGCGCCAGGCGTCGATGCCAAGGTCGTTCAGCGTGCTCTTGTCGTCGGTGGGGGTGGCCGCGGTGAGCAGCAACGCCGCCTCGTGGCTGATCCCGTCCCCGAGCGGCAGTATCCCGCCGAGTAGATCCGAGCACCAGCCGATGCCGCGGAAAAGGCTTGCCGACACCGGGATTCGGCGGATCTTGCGCCCGGCGCCCTGTTCGAGGGTATCGATCATCTCGTTGAACGACACCATCACGCCGCCGCAGACATACCGTTTGGGGCCGCGTCCGGGTGCCATGAGCCGCTCGTGCACCAGCGCGACATCGCGCACATCGATCATCTGCATGCCGCCCGGCATGCGCGGCGCCAGACCGGCCTTGACGATCGGTGCCCAGCCGCGCTCGGTGACGCCGGCGGCGGTGAAGTAGGCCGGGCCGACCACGCTCGACGGGTAGGTGACCACGACCGGTGCTCCGGCGTCCTGCAACCGCCGGGCCACCCGATCGGCGTAGGCCTTGGTCTGGGCGTAGGGGCTGCGCCCCGGCGCAGGCGGGGTGTCGGCGGAGATCACCCCGTTCGGCGGCGGGAACAACGAGCTGTAGCTGCTGACCGAGACGATGGGATCGAGCCCGGCCTCGACGGCTCGGTTGAGTACGGCCTCGGTCGCGTGTGCGTTGATCTCCCACATCAGCTTTTCGCGCCGGCGATCAGTGCCGACGATGCCCGCGGCGTGGATCAGGGCGTCGCAGCCCGACAGCAGGTTCCCGACGGTGCCACTGTCGCGGATATCGCCCTCGAGCACGGTCATCTCACCGAGCGCTGCCAGGCGGCCGATCACCTCGTCGCCGCCGCAACCCGGGGCGACCAGCAGGCGGATGCGATGCCCCGCGGCCAGCAGGCCCCGAACGGTGTGGGCGCCCAGATAACCGGTGCCGCCGGTGACTGCGATTTGCATGGTCCGCCTCTCGCCGATCTGCCGCATTTCGAATCCAATGGTATCGAAACCGTTCACGCCGATGCGCTTGGGCCTATCGCCGAATCTCGAACACCGGGTCAGTGCACGCGGTGGCCTCCGCGGAGAGTTGCCGCTTGATCACCTTGAATGTCTCGGTGCGCGGCAACTCGGCGCCGATCCGCACGTATGACGGCCACTGCTTGGGGCCCAGATCGGGCTGCTCGGCCAGGAAAGCCCGGAAACTGCCCGGGTCGAATGTCGCGTCGGTGGTCATCACCAGTGCGGCCATCACTCGATCGCCCACATCGGGGTCAGGGACCGGATACACCGCGACCTCGGTGATGTCGGGGTAGCGCAACAGGATTCGCTCGATCGGTGCGGTACCGAGGTTCTCGCCGTCCACCCGCATCCAGTCGCCGAGCCGCCCGGCGAAGTGCGCGTAGCCGTCCTCGTCGACATATGCCAGATCGCCGGTGTGGTACATGCCGCCGGCCATCCGCTCCGCCTCGGCGTCGGGATCGTTGTAGTAGCCGCGGAACCACCCGGCGCCGGTCGGGTTCACCAACTCGCCGACCACCCCGGGCGGGCAGGGCTCACCCGTATCCACATCCACGATCGCCACCTGATCGCTGAGCGGGCCGAGGGCGCCTTCGGGGGTGTCGGGGGTGCGCGCGATCGCCACACCGCCCTCGCTGGAACCGAATCCGTCGACCACGGTCACGCCGAACCGTTCGGCGAACCGGCCCAGATCCCGCGCTGAGCCCTCATTGCCGTACAGGATTCGCAACGGGTTGTCGGCGTCATCGGTCGCCGGCTCGGTGGCCAGGATGTAGGACAACGGCTTGCCGACGTAGTTGGCGTAGGTGGCGCCGAAGCGGCGGATGTCCGGCATGAAGCCGGATGCGGAGAACTTGCGCCGCAACGCAATCGATGCACCGGCCGCGGCCGCGACGGCCCACCCGGCCATGATCGCGTTGGAGTGGAACAGCGGCATCGACAGGTACACGGTGTCCGCCGGGCCGAGCCCGAAGCGGTCGGCCAGCATCCGTCCGGGGAACGCCACCTTGTCATGGGTGACCCGCACCGCCTTGGGATCACCACTGGTCCCGGAGGTGAAGATCAGCATGAACAGGTCATCGGCCGACAGCTCGGCGTACGTCACCGGAGTGTCGCGGTACGACCCGAGTTCGGTTGCCCACTCGGCGGATTCGACATCGATGAAATCCACCCCGGATGGGACGGCGTCGGGGTTGTCGGTCAGAACCAGCTGGCAGTCGGCCTGCACGATATCGCGGGCCAGCGCCTCGCCGCGGCGGGTCTGGTTGAGCCCGACCGGCACCAGCCCGCTCAGGCCCGCAGCCACCAGCAGGCTGGAGAAGAATGTGGTGTTGCCCAGCAGCGCCCCGACATGCGGGGGCCTGCGGGAGTCCAACCGTGCCCGCAACGCCGCGGCCAGTTGCGCACCGGCGGCGATGTGGTCAGCCCAGCTGACGAACGAATCCTCTTGGTAGAGGCCACGGTCGGTGACCTCGGCCAGCGGAACCAGCAGCTCGGTGACCGTCGGCGTCTCGGTTGGACCCCCCATCCCTAGACCGGAGTGTCGGCGAGTTCGCGGCCGATGCGCAGCAGCTGCCCGGTCGCCCCGCCGAGGCCGAACTCGGTCTGCTTGGCGGCCAGGAAGTACCGGTGCACCGGGTGGTCCATGTCGATACCGACGCCACCGTGCACGTGCACCGCAGTATGCGCGACGCGGTGTCCGGCCTCGGCGGCCCAGAACGCCGCACTGGCGACATCGATATCGGCGGGCAGATCCTCGGACAGCCGCCAGGCCGCCTGAGTCAGCGTCAGGCGCAGGCCCTTGACGTCGATGTAGCCGTCGGCGAGCCGTGAAGACACGGCCTGGAAGCTGCCGATCGGCCGGTCGAACTGTTCACGTTCGCGGGCGTACTCCGACGTCAGCTCCAGCGCGCGTTCCAGCACGCCGAGCTGGAAGGCGGTGCGGCCCAACGCCGCATGCGTGGTCAGCCAGTCCAGGACCTCGGCATCGCCGACGACGCGGGTGGCGTCCACCGTGGTGCCCTCGAGCTCCAACAGGGCCATGCTTCCCTTGCCGGTGGTGCTCAGCACGCTGACCGTCACGCCGGGATCATCGCCGGAAACCAGGAAAACGACCGTGCCAGAATCTGTTTCGGCCGGCACCAGGAATGCGTCGGCCACCGGTCCGTAGTTCACCTGGGTGCGGGTGCCGGTGAGCTTGTAGCCCGAGCCGTCAGCTTGGGCCTGCGCCGGGCCCTGACCCATCTCCCCGTCGAGGGCGATCGCCAGGATCTTGTCGCCGGCCACGGCGGGCTGACCCCACTGGGTGCGCAGCTCCTCGGACCCGAACGCGGCCAGTGCACCCGCGCCCAGAACCACCGAATCCAGGTAGGGCACGGCAGCCAGCTGGCGGCCCAGCGCGGTCAGCACGGCGGTCTGCTCGAGCACGCCCAGTCCGCCGCCGCCCACCGACTCCGGGGCCGCGGCCGACAGCACGTCGGCCTCGACCAGCTTGGCCCACAGGTTGGCGTCGAACCGCTGCTCGAGCCCGTCGAGCTCACGCTGACGTTCGGGCGTGCACACCGACTCGGTGATCGTGCGCACCAGGCCGCCGAGATCGGTGGCCTCTTCTGTCGTCTTGAAATCCATTGGTGTGCCGTCCTTACCGGTTGACCCTGGGCAGGCCCAAAGCGACCATGCCGATGATGTCACGCTGAATTTCGTTGGTGCCGCCGCCGAAGGTCAGGATCAGCGCCGACCGGTGGAACCGCTCGATGCGGCCACGCAGCAGCGCGCCCTTGCTGTCCGGGCGCAGCGTCGCTGCGGTGCCCAGCACCTCCATCAGCAGGCGGTAGGCCTCGGTGGCCAGCTCGGTGCCGTACACCTTGGCCGCCGACGCATCCGCCGGCGAGGGGGCGCCGTCCTCGGCGGAGGCGAGCTCCCAGTTGATCAGCTTGAGAACCTCGGCCTTGGCGTGCACCCGGGCCAGGTTGAGCTGCACCCACTCCGAGTCGATGACCCGCTTGCCGTGCACGTCCTTGGTGTTCTGGGCCCACTCGCGGACCCCGTCGAGCGCAACGTAGATCGGCTGCGAAGAAACCAGAGCCACCCGCTCATGATTGAGCTGGTTGGTCACCAGTTTCCAGCCGGCGTTCTCCTCGCCGACCAGGTTGGTGACCGGGATGCGGACATCCTGGTAGTAGGTGGCGCTGGTGTCCACACCGGACATGGTGTGCACCGGCGTCCAGGAGAAACCTTCGGCGGTCGTCGGCATGATCAGCATCGAGATGCCGCGGTGCTTCTTGGCCTCGGGGTTGGTGCGCACGGCCAGCCAGACGTAGTCGGCGTAGGCGATCAGTGAGGTCCACATCTTCTGGCCGTTGACGACGTAGTCGTCACCGTCGCGTACAGCCGTGGTGCGCAACGCCGCCAGGTCGGTGCCCGCGCCGGGCTCGGAGTAGCCGATCGCGAAGTGCAGCTCGCCCGCGGCGATCTTGGGCAGGAAGAACTTCTTCTGCTCCTCGGTGCCGTAGTGCATGATCGTCGGCGCGACGCTGTTGATCGTCAGGAACGGAACCGGCGCGCCTGCGATCGCGGCCTCGTCGGTGAAGATCAGCGACTCCATGGGGGTACGCGCCTGACCGCCGTACTCCTCGGGCCAGTTCAGCGTCAGCCAGCCGTCTTTGCCCATCTGCGCGACGGTGTCGCGGTAGACGGTGCCTCGTCCCATCTCGCCTTCGGACGAGCTGAGTGCCTCGACCCGTTCGGGCGTCATCAACTTGGCGAAGTAGGCGCGCAACTCGCGGCGCAGCTCCTCCTGCTCGGGGGTGTAACCGATCCGCATTGCGCTGCATCCTCACTGCTTGTTAGACCTGAGTTCTCACCTGGTTGTAACACGTTCTAGTCTTAGGATCCAGGCCGGTGAAGGACTGGTATCCATCAGGTGTGGCCGTATTCTGTGGCTGCACGCACGCAGCCCCGTGCGTACACACGTTGTGAGGAGGTCGCCATGCGAGTTGAAGTTGACCGTGATCGCTGCGAAGGCAATGCGGTTTGCGTGGGTATTGCCCCTGATCTGTTCGATCTTGACGACGACGACTATGCCGTGGTCAAGTCCGATCCGGTGCCTGCCGACCAGGAGGATCTGGCCGAGCAGTCCATCGCCGAATGCCCCCGGGCAGCCCTGATCCGAAAAGACTAGAGGTATTCATAAAATGACCGACGACGCTCAGATCGACCTGTCCGGAAAGGTGGCCGTTGTCACCGGCGCGGCTGCAGGCTTGGGCCGTGCCGAGGCGATCGGACTGGCCAAGGCCGGGGCCACCGTGGTGGTCAACGACATGGCGGGGGCTCTTGAAGCCTCCGACGTCCTCGACGAGATCGCGGCCGCCGGCTCCAAGGGCGTGGCCGTGGCCGGCGACATCAGTGCGCGCACGACCGCCGATGAGCTCGTCGCGACGGCCGACGGTTTGGGCGGCCTGGGCATCGTCGTCAACAACGCGGGCATCACCCGCGACCGGATCCTGTTCAACATGAGCGACGAGGAGTGGGACGCGGTCATCGCGGTGCATCTGCGCGGCCACTTCCTGCTGACCCGCAACGCCGCCGTCTACTGGCGCAACAAGGCCAAGGCCGGGGACGGCACGGTGTACGGCCGGATCATCAACACCTCGTCGGAGGCCGGCCTGTCGGGTCCGGTCGGTCAGCCCAACTACGGAGCCGCCAAGGCGGGCATCACCGCGCTGACGGTGTCGGCAGCCCGGGCCCTGGAGCGTTTCGGTGTGCGGGCCAACGCGATCGCACCGCGCGCCCGCACGGCCATGACCGCAGGTGTCTTCGGTGACGCTCCCGACGCGGCCGACGGGCAGGTCGATCCGCTGTCGACCGACCATGTCGTCACTCTTGTGCGATTCCTTGCTGCGCCCGCGTCCGAAGCGGTCAACGGTCAGCTGTTCATCGTCTATGGTCCAACTGTCACGCTGGTTGCGCCGCCCACCGCGGAGAAGCAGTTCACTGCTGACTCTGCTGCGTGGAACCCGGCCGACCTCAGCGGGGCACTGCACGAGTACTTTGCTGACCGCGACCTGGGGCGTGGATTTTCGGCCACCGAGCTGATGGATTCACGAGACTGACAGTCTCGTTTAGGGTCGGTCGGCAGCATTGGAACATGTTCCAATCGGGTGCCGCTCTTACCTATCCTGAGCTGGAAAAACCGCTGTTGAACCTAATATTTTGAATTCTTTGACAGCGCGAACATGTTCTAGTTAATATGATCCGGCTCACTAAGAGTGCAATAAGACCAAGGGGTGGGAGGACAGCCACTAAACGTGGCCGTCAATTTTTCGCTGATGTGATTTTCGGCGAATTTCTCCCCATCCCAGTACCCGGAGAACGGAGTCGAGGTTGATCGAACAGCTTGCGGTTCCGGCCCGGGCCGTAGGCGGCTTCGTCGAGATGTCCTTGGACACCTTCGCCAAGATGTTCCGTCGACCGTTCCAGTTCAAAGAGTTCCTGGATCAGACGTGGATGATCGCGCGGGTCTCGTTGGTTCCGACGCTGCTGGTCGCCATCCCGTTCACGGTTCTGGTCGCCTTCACGCTCAACATCCTCCTTCGCGAGATCGGTGCCGCCGACCTCTCCGGCGCGGGTACCGCCTTCGGCACTGTCACGCAGCTCGGACCGGTGGTGACGGTGCTGGTCGTGGCCGGCGCGGGTGCCACCGCGATCTGTGCTGATCTCGGCGCCCGCACCATCCGTGAAGAGATCGACGCCATGCGGGTGCTGGGTATCGACCCGATCCAGCGCCTGGTCGTGCCCCGCGTACTGGCCTCGACCTTCGTCGCACTGCTGCTCAACGGGTTCGTCTGCGCCATCGGTATCGCCGGCGGATACGTCTTCTCGGTCTTCCTGCAGGGCGTGAACCCGGGCGCGTTCATCAACGGGCTGACCGTGCTGACCGGGCTCGGTGAGCTGGTCCTGGCCGAGATCAAGGCACTGCTGTTCGGCGTGGTGGCCGGACTGGTCGGGTGCTACCGCGGGTTGACCGTCAAAGGAGGCCCGAAGGGTGTCGGTAACGCAGTGAATGAAACGGTCGTCTACGCCTTCATCTGTCTGTTCGTCATCAACGTCATCATGACCGCGATCGGGGTTCGGGTGTTGGTCCGATGAGTTATGACGCCACCCTCCGCTTCCGGCGGCTGTTCCGCAGTGTGCCCAAGACCGTCGACAATGTCGGTGAGCAGGCACTGTTCTACGGCGAGACGATTCGGTACATCCCCAACGCGCTCACCCGCTACCGCAAGGAGACCATTCGATTGGTCGCGGAGATGACCCTGGGTACGGGTGCGCTGGTGATGATCGGTGGCACGGTCGGCGTTGCGGCATTTCTGACGCTGGCCTCGGGTGGTGTCATTGCGGTGCAGGGTTATTCGTCACTGGGCAATATCGGCATCGAGGCGCTCACCGGCTTCCTGTCGGCCTTCCTCAATGTGCGCATCATCGCGCCGGTGATCGCAGGTATCGCCCTGGCCGCCACGATCGGGGCGGGCGCCACCGCCCAGCTCGGGGCCATGCGGGTGGCCGAAGAGATCGACGCCGTTGAAGCGATGGCTGTGCACGCCGTCTCGTACCTGGTGTCCACCCGGTTGATCGCCGGGCTGATCGCGATCGTGCCGCTGTACTCACTGTCGGTGTTGGCCGCGTTCTTCGCCGCGAGATTCACCACGGTGTTCATCAACGGCCAGTCGGCGGGCCTGTACGACCACTACTTCAATACCTTCCTGATACCGACTGACCTGCTGTGGTCGTTCCTTCAGGCGATCGTGATGGCGATCGCGGTGATGCTGGTGCACACCTACTACGGCTACAACGCCTCTGGTGGACCGGTCGGCGTGGGGATCGCGGTCGGTCAGGCCGTGCGCACCTCGCTGATCGTCGTGGTCACCATCACCCTGTTCATCTCCCTGGCCGTCTACGGCGCGTCCGGCAACTTCAACCTTTCCGGGTAGGCGGCGATGTCAGACGCAATCCCCAAGCACCGGCGGCATGTGAGGATCGCTGCGGCGATCCTGGCAGCGATCGTGGCCGCCGCGGTGATCTTCACTTACCTGTCCTACACCGCCGCGTTCACGCCGACCGACACCGTCAGCCTGACCGCGCCGCGTGCCGGCCTGGTGATGGAGCGCGACGCCAAGGTGAAGTATCGCGGCATCCAGATCGGCAAGGTCACCGATATCGAGTACGCCGGCAGCGAGGCGAAGTTGACGCTGTCGATCAAGCACGGCGAGATTCGCTACATACCCTCCAATGCCACCGTCCGGATCGCAGGCAACACGATCTTCGGCGCCAAGTCGGTCGAGTTCCAGCCGCCCGATCAGCCCGAGCCCACGTCGTTGAAGCCGGGCAGCACCGTCGCTGCCAAGGATGTGCAGCTCGAGGTCAACACCCTGTTCCAGACGTTGTCGGACGTGCTCAACAAGATCGATCCGGTCAGCCTCAACGCCACGTTGAGCGCCCTCGGTGAGGGCTTGCGTGGCCATGGCGACGATGCGGGCGCGGCCTTGTCGGGCTTGAATTCCTATCTGCAGCAACTGAACCCGAAGCTGCCGACGCTGCAGGAGGACTTCGCCAAAGCCGCCGTGGTCACCAACATCTACGGCGACGCCGGGCCCGACCTGGCCCGGATCATCGACAACGTGCCGGCGCTGAACAAGACGATCGTCGACGAGAAGGCCAACCTCAATGCCACGCTGCTGGCGGCGACCGGGCTGGCCAACAACGGCACCGCCACGCTGGAGCCTGCGGCTGACGACTACATCGCGGCGATCCAGCGGTTGCGTGCCCCGCTGAAGGTGGCCGGCGACTACTCGCCCGAGTTCGGCTGTCTGCTGAAAGGCGTCTCCGTCGCAACGGAGCGATTCGCCCCGATCATCGGCGGCATCCGGCCCGGCCTCTTCGTCAACTCCAACTTCCTGCCAGGGTCCCCGGGGTACACCTATCCGGAGAGCCTGCCGATGGTGAACGCCTCCGGCGGGCCGAACTGCCGCGGCCTTCCCGACATACCCACCAAGCAGTACGGCGGTACCTGGTACCGCTCCCCGTTCCTGGTCACCGACAACGCCTACGTCCCGTACCAGCCGAACACCGAGGTGCAGTTCGACGCACCCGCGACGCTGCAGTTCTTGTTCAACGGCGCATTTGCGGAAAGGGACCGATTCTGATGACGTCCGGCGCGGGTACTGATCGGACCATGCTCAAGGTCGGCATCTTTACCGTTGCGATGCTGTTGGTGGCGGCGATGCTGGTGGTGGTCTTCGGCGAGTTCCGCTTCGCCGCGGCCAACACCTACCACGCCACGTTCAGCGACGCGTCGCGGCTGAAGTCCGGGCAGGACGTCCGCATCGCCGGGGTTCCGGTGGGCAAGGTCAACGCCGTGAAGCTCAACCCCGACAACACCGTCGATGTCGCTTTCGACGTCAACAAGCGGTATCAGCTCTACAGCTCGAGCCAGGCCAAGGTGCGCTACCTGAACCTCGTCGGCGATCGCTTCCTGGAGATCGCCTCGGGCCCAGGGGAACTGCGCAAGCTGGCGCCCGGCGGGACCATCCCGGCGCAGAACACCCAGCCGGCCCTGGACCTCGATGCGCTGCTGGGCGGACTGCGCCCGGTACTCAAGGGCCTGGACGGCTCGAAGGTCAACGAGATTTCCAACGCGGTGATCGAGATGCTGCAGGGCCAGGGCGGCGCGTTGGCGAACATGTTGACCAGCACCAGCGCCTTCACCCAGAACCTGGCCGCCCGCGATCAGGTGATCGGCGACGTGATCACCAACCTCAACACCGTGCTGAGCACGGTGGACGAGAAGGGCTCCCAGTTCGACACCAGCGTCGATGAGCTGCAGAAGCTGATCACCGGTCTGTCCGAGGCCCGTGACCCGATCGCAGGTGCGATCGCACCGCTGGCCTCGGCTGAGAACGATCTGACCGACATGCTGGAGAAGTCCCGCCGCCCGCTGCAGGGGGTCATCGAGAATGCCCGGCCGCTGGCGCAGCGCCTGGACGAGCGGAAGGGCGATGTCAACAAGGTCATCGAGCCGCTGGCCGAGAACTACCTGCGGCTCAATGCGCTTGGCGCCTATGGCTCCTTCTTCAACATCTTCTACTGCTCGGTGCGGTTGAAGGTCAATGGACCGGCCGGCAGCGACATCCTGATTCCGTTCGGCGGCCCGCCGGACCCGTCCAAGGGGAGGTGTGCGCCGACCAATGACTAGTTCGCATGAGTCGAATCCCGTGCGCACCGGGATTCTCGGCATCTTCGTGGTGGCGTGCCTGGTCCTGGTGTCGTTCGGTTATACCGGCCTGCCGTTCTTCCCGCAGGGCAAGCAGTTCGAGGCCTACTTCAGCGACGCCGGTGGCATCTCGCCGGGCAACGACGTCAACATCTCGGGCATCACGGTCGGCAAGGTGACCGGGATCGCCCTGGCCGGCGACACCGCCAAGGTCAAGTTCACCGTCAACCGCAACATCGACGTCGGCGACCAGTCGCTGGTGGCAATCAAGACCGATACGGTGCTCGGCCAGAAGTCGCTTGCGGTGACCCCGAAGGGCGTCGGTACATCGACGGTTATCCCATTGGGACGCACCACGACTCCGTACACGCTGAACACTGCGCTGCAGGACCTCGGGCAGAACGCCAGCGAGTTGGACAAGCCGAAGTTCGAGCAGGCGCTGCAGACGCTGACCGACACGTTGCGCGACGCCACCCCGCAGCTGCGTGGCGCACTGGACGGCGTCACGAACCTGTCCCGCACCATCAACAAGCGGGATGAGGCACTCGAGGGGCTGTTGACCCATGCCAAGCGGGTGTCGGATCTCCTGGCCAATCGGGCCGGGCAGGTCAACCAGCTGCTGACCGATGGAAATCAGCTGTTCGCCGCGCTCGATGAGCGCCGGCAGGCGCTGAGCAACTTGATCGCCGGTATCGACGATGTGTCGCATCAGCTTTCGGGATTCGTCGCGGACAACCGCAAGGAGTTCAAGCCTGCGCTGGAGAAGCTCAATCTGGTGATGGACAACCTGCTGGAACGGCGCGAGCACATCGGCGAGGCGCTCAAACGGTTGCCCGGGTATGCCACCGCGCTCGGCGAGGTGGTGGGCTCGGGTCCGGGCTTCCAGATCAACCTGTACGGTCTGCCGCCCGCCGGGATGGCCGAGGTGCTGCTGGACACCTACTTCCAGCCGGGCAAACTGCCCGACAGCCTGTCCGACATGCTGCGCGGTTATATTTCCGAACGGGTTATCGTGAGGCCGAAATCGCCATGACACAAGACAATTCGGTATCCCGCCGGAGCCGCTGGGTGCGTATCGGGCTCGCCGCGCTGCTGCTGGTGACGCTGGCGGTGGGCGTCTACCAGGTGTGGCCGTCGCGTACCGGCCCCAAGCTCACGGCCTACTTCACCAATGCCGTCGGGATCTACCCAGGCGATGAGGTGCGGATCGTCGGCGTGCCGGTGGGCCGGATCGACTCGATCGAGCCGCGCCCGTCTGACGTCAAGATCGAGATGACCCTCGACCGCGGTATCAAGGTGCCCGCGGACGCCAAGGCATTGATCATTTCGCCGAACCTGGTGGCGGCGCGGTTCATTCAGCTGACGCCGGCCTACACCGAGGGCGACGAGATGGCTGCGGGCGCGTCCATCGGCCTTGATCGCACCGGTGTTCCGGTCGAATGGGACGAGGTCAAGGAGCAACTCACCGAGCTCAGTTCGCAACTCGGACCGCAGGCGAACTCGGTGCAGGGCCCGATCGCGGCGTTCGTCGACCAGGCCGCGACCACGTTCGACGGAAATGGCGACTCTTTCCGCAATGCGTTGCGTGAGCTGTCGCAAACGGCTGGGCGACTGGGTGATTCGCGTACCGACCTGTTCGGCACGGTGAAGAACCTGCAGATTCTCGTCGACGCGCTGTCCAACAGCAACGAACAGATCGTACAGTTCACCAATCACGTGGCGTCGGTGTCGCAGGTGCTGGCGGACAGCGCCAGTGGGCTCGACCAGACACTGGGAACGCTGAATCAGGCCCTCGGTGACGTCCGCGGTTTCCTCAACGAGAACAACGATGCGCTGATCGCCCAGGTGAGCAAGCTGGGAGAGTTCACCCAGATTCTCACCGACCACAGTGACGACATCGAACAGATCCTGCACGTCACGCCCAACGGCCTGGCCAACTTCTACAACATGTACAACCCGGCGCAGGGCACCGTTGGCGGACTCCTGACCCTGCCCAACTTCGCCAACCCGGTGCAGTTCCTGTGCGGCGGCAACTTCGACACCGGTACCAGCCCGGACAACTACAAGCGCGCCGAGATCTGCCGGCAGCGGATGGCGCCGGTGCTGCGTCGCATCACGATGAACTATCCGCCGATGATGTTCCATCCCGTCAACAGCATCACCGCCTACAAGGGGCAGATCATCTACGACACCCCCGCAACTGAAGCAAAGGCGCAGACGCCGGTGCCGTACCTGCAGTGGCAGAACGCTCCCGGCGTGACCCCGCCGCAGATCCCGGCGGACGCAACATTGAGCTCG
Source organism: Mycolicibacterium lutetiense (assembly GCF_017876775.1). Classification (NCBI taxonomy): domain Bacteria; kingdom Bacillati; phylum Actinomycetota; class Actinomycetes; order Mycobacteriales; family Mycobacteriaceae; genus Mycobacterium; species Mycolicibacterium lutetiense. Next base: position 4,211,614 of record NZ_JAGIOP010000002.1, read on the forward strand.
TTGGTCCTGCCGCCTGACGCGCCCGCGTCAGCACCCGGAGCGGGCGTGGGTCCCGCACCCGGACCTGCGGGTGCTCCGGAGCCCGCGGCCGCACCTGCGCCGATGCCTGCCGAGGCTGGTGCCGGCGGATGATGAGGGGTAAAGCATTGAGGGGTAAGGCATCCCGGATCGGCGGTCGCACCCTGGCGATCGGCAGTGGCGCCATGCTGTTGGCCGGCTGCCAGTTCGGCGGTCTCAACTCGCTGAACATGCCCGGTACCGCCGGGCACGGGTCCGGCTCCTACACCGTCACGGTGCAGTTGCCCGACGTGGCGACCCTGCCGCAGAACTCGCCGGTGATGGTCTACGACGTCACCGTCGGCAGCGTGTCGGGTGTGGATGCGGTCCAGCGCCCGGACGGCACCTTCTATGCGGCGGTGCAACTGTCGCTGAATGGTGACGTGAAGCTCCCGGCGAATGCCGTTGCGCGGGTGGCCCAGACGTCACTGCTCGGGTCCCAGCACATTGCCCTGTCCGACCCGGTCGATGAGCCTCCGCAGGGGCAGCTGCGCCAGGGGTCCAACATCTCGCTGGATCAGGCCGGTCGGTACCCCACCACCGAAGAGGTGTTGTCCTCGCTGGGCATGGTGGTCAACAAGGGCAATCTCGGTGCGCTGCAGGACATCACCGATGAGGCCTACGCGGCCGTCGCCGGGCGGGCCGGCACCTTCACCGACCTGATCCCGCGGCTGGCCGAGCTGACCGCGTCACTGGACCAGCAGACCGGTGACATCATCGCGGCTGCGGACGGGCTGAACCGGTTCGCGTCGATCCTGGCCCGCAGCCAGGACAACCTGGGCCGCACGCTCGACACGCTGCCCGGCGCGCTCAAGGTGCTCAACGACAACCGGTCCAACATCGTCGACGCGTTCACCGCCCTGCGTGGCTTCGCCGAGGTCGGTTCGCGGATCCTGTCGCAGACCAAGGACGATTTCGCGGCCGATCTCAAGGATCTCTATCCGGTGATCAAGGCGCTCAACGACAACGCCGACGACTTCATCAAGGACCTGGAGTTCCTTCCGACGTTCCCGTTCCACTACAAGTATCTGCGTCAGGCGGTGCGTGGTGACTACCTGAACGTGTACGTCACTTTCGACCTGACGCTGCGCCGGTTCGGTGAGTCAATCTTCACCACGGGCGCGTTCGACCCGAACATGCAGCACCTCAGCGAGGTGATCACTCCGCCAGACTTCCTGACCGGGGCGATGGCCAACCTGTCCGGCCAGGCTGCCGATCCGTTCAAGATCCCGGCCGGAACTGCCGCCCAGCACGAGGAGAAGCCGTAGATGATCGACCGGCTCACCCGTATGCAGCTGATGATCTTCGCGGTCGTCACGGTGCTCACCGTGGGTGCCATCTCGCTGTTCTATCTGCACCTGCCCGCTGCGGTGGGTATCGGCACCTATCACGTCAAGGCCAACTTCCTGGCCGGTGGCGGGATCTACCAGAACGCCAACGTCACCTACCGTGGCGTCACGGTGGGACGGGTGGATTCGGTGGGCCTGGCCCCCGATGGCGTGGTCGCCAAGATGGCGCTCAACAGCAGTACGGCGATACCCGACAACGTCGTCGCCACGGTCAAGAGCGTTTCGGCGGTCGGTGAGCAGTACATCGATCTGGTTCCGCCGGAGTCACCGTCGACCAACAAGCTGCGCAATGGCGCCAGCATCGAACAGCGGAACACCCGGGTCGGCCAGGATATCGCGGGGATGCTGCACGAAGCCGACACCCTGGTCAGCAGCATCGGCAACAGCCGGCTGCAGGATCTGCTGCGTGAGACGTTCAAGGCGTTCAACGGGTCGGGGCCCGAGCTCGCTCGGCTGATCGAATCCTCACGTCTGCTGATCGACGAGGCCAACGCCAACTACGGCGAGACCACTCAGCTGATCGACCAGGCCGGGCCGTTCCTGGAGGCCCAGATACGCAGCGGCGACAACATCCGGTCGCTCGCCGACGGGCTGGCCCGGTTCACCGGCGAGGTGAACAAGGCCGATCCGCAGCTGCGCGCCACCCTCAAGACCGTTCCGGGCGCCACCGAGGCGGCCAACACCGCGTTCACCGGTATCCGGCCGACCTTCCCGGTGCTGGCGGCCAACCTGGCCAACTTCGGCCGCATCGGGGTGATCTACAGCAAGTCGATCGAGCAGGCGCTGGTGATCTTCCCGGCGCTGATCGCTGCGCTGAACACCGTGGCCGGCGGGGCACCTGCCGACGAGGGAGCCAAGCTGGACTTCAAGATCCACCTGCAGGACCCACCGCCGTGCAATACCGGCTTCATTCCGGCGACCCAGATCCGGTCACCGGCCGACGAGACACTGCGCGAGCTTCCTTCCGATCTGTACTGCAAGACCGCGCAGAATGACCCTGCGGTGGTGCGCGGTGCGCGCAACTACCCGTGCATGGAGTTCCCCGGAAAGCGGGCACCCACGATTCAGCTGTGCCGCGATCCCAAGGGCTATGTGCCATTGGGCAGCAACCCGTGGCGCGGCCCGCCGGTTCCGTACGGCACGCCGATCGAGGACGGGCGGAACATCCTGCCGCCCAACAAGTTCCCGAACATCCCGCCGCAGGTCGACCCGGATCCGGGCCCACCGGCCGTGCATCTACCGCCCGGGGTCGAACCCGGACCCGGCCCGGCGCCGCATGCGCCGTTCCCGCTGCCGGTGCCGCCGAACGAGCCGGGAACGCCCCCGGCGCCGTGGCCGTACTTCGCGCCGCCGGACCAGGTCGTGCCGCCGTATGGTCGGACACCTCCGCCCGCGGCAGAAGCACCTGCCCCCGCGCCGGGATCGGATGCGCCACTACCGGCCGAGGCACCACCTCTGGCCAGCCCGGCTGGGATCGGCACCTACGATCAACACAGTGGGGTCTTCGCTGGAGCTGATGGAGGCACGGGTGTGTATGCAGCCGGCGCCGACGATCTGGCTCCCGCGGAGACCTGGGTAGACCTGATGTTGGATCCAAGGCAGGCTTGATGACTGAAGAAACGGCCTCGAACCCGAGGCCGGTGCGTAGGCGCGCGTCCAGGGCGGCCGGCCCGACCGGGGCCGCTGCCGACGAGGTGACCACAACCACGGTGCTGGGCGGATCCTCGCTCGGCACGGTGTCCAGGGCATCGAAACCCACGCCGCTCAAGGCGCCGGCCCGGCGGCGGTCTCACCGCACGCTGGTGGCGCTGGTCGCGGCGGCGGTGCTGGGTGTGGCGACCGTGACGGTGGGTGCGCTGTCCTACGTGATGTTCGGTCAGCAGCGGACCGTGGACGCGGTTCAGGCCCGCGACGAGAGCTTCGTCGACACCGGCAAGCAGACCGTGATCAACATGTTCAGCTATACGCAGGACACGATCGACGAGAGCGTGAACCGCTTCATCGACGGCACCAGCGGCCCACTGCGCGACATGATGAGTCAGGGGAGCAACGCCGACAATCTCAAGGCGTTGTTCCGGGACACCAATGCCAGCTCGGAGGCTGTGATCAACGGCGCGGCGCTGGAGAAGGTCGACGAGATCGCCGGGAATGCCTCGGTACTGGTGGCGGTGCGCGTCACGGTCACCGACGTGGATGGCGTCAATTCACCGACCCGCCCGTACCGGCTGCGGGTGATCGTGCACGAGGACGACAACGGGCACATGACCGGATACGACCTCAAGTACCCCGACGGTGGAAACTAACTAATGCGCTCTAAACTCTCTGCCCTGCTGATCTGCCTGCTGGCGGTGGCTTTCGTCGCGTTCGCCGGAATCGGTGGCTCGCTGTTCTGGAACGGTGTGGTGCAACGCGGGCAGGAAGCCACCAGGAGTGCGTTGCCTGGAATGGCAGCCGAGCAGATCCCTAAGGTGTTCGCGTACGACTTTCAGACCGTCGAACGCAGCCTGATGGAGACCTACCCGCTGCTCGCCCCGGACTTCCGGAGTCAGTTCCAGCAGGATGCGGCCGCCAAGGTGATTCCCGAAGCACGCAAGCGTCAACTGGTGGTCCAGATCAGCGTCGTCGGTGTCGGCGTGATGACCGCGCAGCGCGACTCCGGATCAGTGCTGGTGTACATGAACCGCACGGTCACCGACAAATCCCGCCAGCCGCTGTATGACGGCAGCCGGCTGCAGGTCGACTACCGCAAGATCGACGGGGACTGGCTGATCAACGGGATCAACCCGATCTAGGCCTCAACTCTTCGGCAGGTTGAGCGTCGCAGACTGGGACGCCTGGGGCTTTCGACTGCCCGACATTTCTTCTACTGCCCGCTCCTGGACGCAACCTTGCGTCGTCCGGGCCCCTGAAGTTTCCAATGATTCTTCTGCATCCCTTCCCCGCGGCACGGCGTGTCCGAGGTGCCTGCGATGCTGGTGTGCACCGCTGGGCCCGCCTCGAGTACGCGCGCGTACCAAATGGTATATATTTGCGATCTGTAAAGATTGAACCGGTAACCGCAGGTCGATAGCCGACCGAGCGAGTGTTGAGTTGCGTGGCCGCCGTCGGCCCGGCGCGAGGTGCCGCGGTGCCGCGTTGTGGAAATAGGTGAGCTGAACGGCTCTGGAAAGACCGGAGCCGGTCGCTGACGTACCCCACTGCGCCACGATGTGAATCGTAATTCTGCCCACGGCTGGGCCCGGGTCAATGCCGTTCTGCACAAGGAAGGCTTATGGAGAAATCGCATGCCACACCGCGGGTCAAAGGCCTACCGGTGTTGGGAAACACCGTGCCGATGTACTACCAGCTACCCGAGTTCCTGACCCGCTGTTTTACCGAGTACGGCCCGGTGTTCCGGGTCCGCGCGCTCAACAACCGCTACGTGGTGCTGGCCGGCCCGGATGGGCGCTGTTCGTCGGCTCAGCCGAGGGCCGCGAGTGCCTGGAGTCCAAACCGTCCTGGTCGAAGATGATCGCCGAGTACGGCGCCGACAAGTCCGTGGTGAGCGACGACGGCGACCTCCACACCTGGTTTCGCGACACCATGCGGCACGGCTACTCGCGCCACGCGCTCGACGGTCGTTACGACCGATTGGTCGAGATCATCGACGATTGGCTGGCCGATGGCTGGCAGCCAGGCAGCGTCGTGCCCGCCGTGAAGTCGTTGCAGCGGATCGTCATCAGGCAGATCAGCATCGCGGTGGCCGGCCGGGTGTTCTTCGACGACGTGGACCAGTTACGCACGCTGGTGCACTGGTCGACCAATGTCTGCCTGCTCGGGCGGTGGCCCAACTTCATGCTCAAGCTTCCGCAGTACCGCTCGGCGAAGGCGCGGATGCATGCCGTCGCCCACGAACTGCTCACGGTGTTCCGGGCCCGCTCCGATGACGGCCAGATCGATGACTTCGGCCGCCGGCTGCTCGATGACCTTGTCGAGGCCAACCGAACCCATCCGGACAAGATGACCGATTACGAACTGCCGCTGAACCTTTTCGTTCCGTTCATGGCCGGGTTGGACACCGCGTCGAACACCATCTCGACGATCCTGTATCTCCTCACGCAACGGCCCGACCTCCACGCAGCGGTGACGGCAGAGGCTGACCACCTTTTCGGACTCCCCGAACTCAACGAAGAAGTGCTGTTCGAGGCCACCCCGGTCCTCAACGCAGTGATCAAGGAAACCATGCGGATGTATCCGTCGGTTCCCGTTCTGATGCGCCATGCCCGAACCGATTTCGTCTACCAGGGCCACCGGATCCGGGCCGGCGAACGTGTCATGATCGCAACCAGCGTGCCGCACTTCATGCCGTCGTTCTTTCCGGAACCTCACACCTTCGATCCGGGCCGCTACCTGGATGGCCGCAAGGAACACCTGCAGCCCGGCGCGTACTCGCCCTTCGGCCGTGGGCATCACCTGTGCATGGGAAAACGGATCGCCGAGGTGATCATCCCGCTGACTGTTGCCCGGATCGTCAATCAGCGGCAGTTCGCCGTGGCCGGCGACGGTTTCTCGCTCACCGACAACTTCGCGTACGGCGTGGACCTGGCCTTGAACCTCAACCTGGGGGTCGACGGCGTGCGCTGCGACGACCTGGTGAGTTCCGGCCGATCCAACCAATGACAACTGAGGAGTCAAAGTAGTGGACTACCAGCGCTATACAGCGGCCGGCGAAGCCACGATCGCCACGATTCGCGATCTGAACCGGCGCAAACGACCCAACATCCTGTTCGCCGGGTTGGCGATCACCATCGAGTGCGCGCAGGTCGGCTACCTGCTCGACGCACTGCACGGACCGCAGGCCGACCGCGTCACGTACTTCGGGAACTCGCTCGAAGAGGCAGTGTCGGGGGCGATCCGCCTGGTGCGCCAGTCCAGCAAAGTCGATGACTTCCGCTCGCCGGACAGCTGGATCCTGGTGGTGGACCACGACGGACGTCTGCGCGACTACTTTGACCCGCTGGCGGAGGGCGGTGAGCGGGCGCTGGCGCGGCACCTGAGCTTTGTGCCCACCGCCGCCGCCGCGCTGGCGGCACTGACGGACCGTCAGTGGTCGGCGGTGCTGGTCCTGGCCGACGGTGGCGAGGACCTCGACGAACTCCTGGCGGCCGCTGCAGACCGTCGAATCATGCGGATCGTCTGCGACACTCGTCCGTTGCCGCCGGCGGGGGAGTGGCAGCCGGGTCGTACCGGCGCCGACGTGTATGTCTACGGCGAGAACCTGACCGACAACCAGGTGCCGTTCGGCTGCTACGTCATGACGCCCGACGCGTATCGAGTCTGGAACAACCCCGTCGATGCCATGGCGCAGACTTCCACCTTTGCCGCCAGCGCCACCGCGCTGACGTTGGTGGTGAACACCTTGCGCGACAAGGGAAGCGTCACCGCGCATCAGGAACGGGTGCTCACCGCGATCGAGAACGACCGCAAGACCCGCAACGAATACTTCCGGCGCTATGTGAATCCGAGCGCAGCGGACATGATGGAGGCGTTCGGCCTCGACTTCGATTTCGACCGGGCGGACGGCATGGAGATCAGCCTGCGGGATGGCAGATCACTGCTGGACTGTGCCTGCGGCACCGGTGCGAACCTGCGCGGACATAATCTGCCCGATCTCGACGAGGCGCTGGCGGCCCACCAACCGGATACCGACTATGTCGGCGAACTCGCCGAGTTCCTATGCGAACGAAGCGGATTCGACGAGGTGTTCCCCGCGGTGAGTGGCGCCACGAGCGTGGAGAACGCCCTCGTGCTGGCGCGCCTTGCCTTGCCCGACCGGCCCAGAATCGTCACCTTTTCGGGCAACTTCTCGGGTAAGACGATCACCACCCTGAACGTCAGCCGATACGGGCCACAACGCTCGGCCAGCATCCCGGGGGCCTTCGAGCCGTACTACTCGGACGTGGTGTTCGTCGACCCGTTCTCACCCACCGCTGCCCGTGACTTGCGCAGCGCGCTGGACGATCCGCAGGCCGGCTTGTTCTGGGCCGAACTGATTCAGGGCACCACCTGCGAGATCATCCCGCCCGAACTGTTGCGCATCGTTGCCGAGGTCAAGGCCGCCCGGGGCTTCATCGTCGGTGTCGACGAGGTACTCACCGGTGTGTGGCGAAGCGCCGACACCTTTCTGTACCACGAAGGTGTGCTGCCCGGCGTAGTTGACATCGTGACACTGGCGAAGCCGCTGTCGGACATGATCATTCCCGTGGCGGCCACGCTCGCACGTGCCGACGTGGTCGCCGATGCCGAGGTGACGAACACCGCGGCGGTGCAGCGGCTGCGCAGCCGTTACCGCAACAACCTGGGCGCACACATCGCCGTGAACGCCCTGCGGGCGGTCGACAATCCTGCATCGCATGAGCAGCGGCGAACCGAACGGGAGACCCTCCTGCGCGGCCTGCAGGCGCTGACTGCCACGTCTCCGCTGATCCGGTCGGTAGAGGGGGCCGGCGCACACGTACGCATCGACATCGACCGGCGGTACTTCCCGTTCCGCGAGAACACGGTGCTGTCCGAGATGATCGATCAGTCGATCGAGGACCTCATCCTCCGCCGTTGCGGCGTCATCCTCGGCCGGGGGCGATTCTTCCCGCCCATCTTCCCCCCGGCAGGCGCCATGGCGGACGTGGTGGAGCGCCTGCAACGGGGATTCGATGGGTTCACGGTGGCGACTGTCTACGCCAACCTACTTCGCAACATAGCTGCTTTCGCTTCCTTCGGAATCCGCCGCCAGGTCGGCGCGCTTGTCGAGCGCTTCGCGCAACTCGGCAAAGGCGGCGAGGTATCCGTCGGCGATTCCGTCGAGGTCCGGAACGATCTCCGGGCACGCGATCAGGCCGATGTTCAGCTGATCCTCGATGCTCGCGACACCGACAAAGATCGCGCCACCGTCGAACAGTGAGCCGAAGGGATAGAAGTCGATCACCCGCGCACCGGCGAAACGCAGATCACGGTGCCGGCCACCCATGTTCGACACCACGACGTTCTGCATCACGGCGTGACGATCGGCCAGGCGGAGCCGGGAGTACCAGCGCAGGAAGGTGCCCCAGTATCGGGCCGCCAACTCGAACCAATCGTGGAACAGGCTGGGGCCCAGGGCTGCTGCGTGCTCCTTGGCTGCGTTGGTGCTCGCGGCGATCGCCATCGCGCGATCGACCGGGTCAGCCATCCTGGTCTCCAGGCTGGTCAACAGCCCGGTGGTCTGGTTGCGTCCGTGTTGACCGGGCATGTCATGTACCGAGACGGGGACGAAAGCCTGAAGTGATGTGTCGGGCAGTTCGTTTCGGCCCAGCAGGTAGTTGCGCAAGGCGGTCGAGGTGAGCGCCAGAATCACATCGTTGAGGGTGACACCGAGTTCGCGCTTGACCTGCTTCATCTCGGCCATCGGGAAGGTGGCCCAGGCGACGTTGCGGTTCTGGGTCAGGGTGGTGTTGAACGAGGTTCGCGGAGCCGAAAGGGATGGGGGGACGCCTTCGGGCAACGGCGGCGTCTTCTTGGTTACCGTGTCGACGAGCGATTTGCCAAGGAGGCGTGCGAGTTTCACGGGCTTGGCGGCGAACTCCTTGAGGCCGGAGCGGGCGATCGCGGCCGGCTGTGCGGGCCCGGCATTGCGGACGATCGAGTACTCGGTGGCGGCATTCCCACACAACTGGCCCAGCTGCGAATTTCCGCTCACGCCATCGAGACTCGCGTTGTGCCGCTTGAGGATCACAGCGACGTTGCCGTCTTCCAGCCCATCGATGATCGTCATCTCCCACAGCGGCAACGTGGGGTCCAGCGGCTTTCCACAGATCTCACCGATGTGCTGCGCCAGCTGTTCCCGGGTTCCGGGCGACGGCAGAGTCCGGTGGTGCAGGTGGCGGTCCAGGTCGAATGATTCGTCGGCCGCCCACACCGGATGGCCCAGGTTATACCATGGGTCATAAGCCTTTTCGGCATAGATCGGGATGCCGGCCATCCGCTCGGCGAGCCATTTCCGGACGGTGTCGAAGCTGTATCCGCCAGGCATCGGCGAGGGGTCGAGGAGAATGAGGCCAACGCTTTGGTGGTAATGCGTGGGTGTTTCGAGGTAGATGAAGCTGGCATCATGGCCGGTCAGACGTTCCATAGATCGACCCTACCCGGCATGCTGCCGTCGATGGAACACCACCGTACCAACCTGACCGAAAATGAGTGAGGGAAGTGTCGGGCCGCGCCTACGGAAGGTGCTGTCGAGCGCGGCCGTCATGAGTTCGGTTGGGGGATAGCATCTATGGCCCCGACCGGGGTCGTTCACAGAAGAGGGGCACGCACATTTCACATCACAACGAATGGACGGAAGCCGATGGTGCCCGCGCGGGCGCGATCGGCGTCGTTCGCGACCGCGTCCGGGCAATCGGCCACAGCGAGCGCGCCTGGCCGGTCCGCCGGATCACGGTCGCGTCCGATCGGCTGCTCTACCGTCTTACCCGGGGGCGTTGGACCACCACGTCGGTATCACGTATCCCGTCGCTCACCCTGCTCGTCACGCGTAGCAATGGAGACCGGGCTGTGGTGCCCCTGCAGTATGTCTCGATCGACAGCAGTATCTACGTGCTCGGCACGAACTGGGGCCAGCCGAAACACCCGCTGTGGACCGGTTGGCTGCTGCGGAACAGCGACTGTGCGATCAATGTCAACGGTCGCGAGCGCAACTGCGCCGCAGTGCATATCGAGGACGCGGCGCGCGAGGAGATCTGGCAACGGGTCTTGCACATCTCGCCCTACTACGGGCAATGCCAGGACCGCGCGCACCGCGAACTGAGGATCTTTCGGCTCGACCCCCGAGACTAGCGGCGCGTACCGGCGACCTCGACCGAGAACCTCTGCGAGGGGGTGGTCGAGGCCAACCGCTTCTTGAGCTGGTAGCCCGGGTTCATTCGCAGGTCCAGCCGATACAGCAGGCGTGCCAACGAGATCTGCATGAGGGCCTCGGCCAGTCCCTTGCCGATGCACATGTGGGGCCCGCGCCCGAACGGCGAGTAGGCACCTGCGACACGATGTTCGGCGTTGCGGCCGTGGTACCGGTCCACATCGAACGTCGTCGGATCGGTGAAGCAGTCCTCGAGGAAATGAGGCACCGAGGTCGCAACGAAAACCTTCTCACCCGCGCGGATTTGGTGGCCGTTGAACTCGAAATCCTTGACCGCCACCCGCACCATCGTCGCGGCGACCGGATGCAACCGCATCGCCTCCATGATCGCGCCGTTCAAGGTGGGTGTGGTGGCGAACAGCCGGTCATGGGTGACCTCACCAGAGAAAAGCTCATCGACTTCGGATCGGATGCGCTCCAGGACATCTGGATGTTTGAGAATGAGGTACAGCGCATAGGTCGCGGTCGCCGATGTCGTCTCGACGCCGGCGAAGTACGGCAGTACGGCGTTGAAGACCATATTGTTCCGCTTGACCGGATCGGGATTGTCGGCGTGCGAGGACACAATGTCTTCGATGAGGGTCGATTTGGCGGGGCAGCCCTCGGAGCCGGCCGAATTACGCGTGTGATCGATCGCGTGTTTGGCGATCTCTACCACCCGGTTGCGCGCCGTAAGGAAATTGCGTCGGCGCAACAGCGTCTTCGGGATCTGTTGCACCGGGGCGATTTTCAGTACCTGGCTGGCGACGAATCCGACATCGGCCACGTACGCGTCGTTGGGTTGCACGCCCGCGGCGAATACCCCCACCTGCGAGATCGAGAGGGCCTGCATCGACGACAGGACCCGCACGCGTGACCCCGGTGCCCAGTCCTTGGCGAGCGCTTTGTCCACCAGGTCCACCGCTTCGGAATAGCGGCCCATGATGGCATCCCGCGAGTAGCCTCGCTGGAGCATTCCGCGCAACTCCTTGTGCTCCTTGCCATCCACGGTGACCAGCGATTGGCTTGCGTCGAACTGCTCTTCGACGAACCTCCACGAATCGCCGACGCTGAGGCACTCGCGTCCCTCGCGGCTGCTCATGAACGCCGATGCTTCGACGCCGGCGAGCACGGTGTAGGCCTGATACAGCGTGTTCAGCTGCGATACCGGGCCATGCTGCCGGTACTTGTCGACCAGGTAGTGCGTCGGGTCGAACATCATGCCCAGCGTGTCGCCGACCCGTGGGATCACAGTCATCTTGCGCGCCAGACGGATTCGTTTCGGGGTCACGTAGGAAGCCACGCCGACAGCCTACCCAGGCGGTCCGAGCCCCGAAGACACGAATTCCTCACGCGGGCAAGAAAAGCAATGCCGTGGCAGACCGGTTCGTCGGTGCCGCTTACGAGTTGTTCGTGGGGGTGTGATCGGTTGTCTTGGTCGTAGCCAGTGCATCGAGGAAGGCGCGCGCCCAGCGGTCGACGTCGTGCGCCAGCACCTGGCGACGCAGTGCACGCATCCGGCGCTTGCCCTCCTCGGGGCTCTGCTCCAGCGCCGCCTCGATCGCGTCCTTGACGCCCTCGAGATGGTGCGGGTTGGTCAGGTAGGCCGTCCGGAGTTCGGCGGCTGCCCCGGTGAACTCGGACAGCACCAGTGCCCCACCGAGGTCGCTGCGGCAGGCCACGTACTCCTTGGCGACGAGGTTCATCCCGTCGCGTAGCGGGGTGACCAGCATGACGTCGGCCGCCACGAAGAACGCGATCAGCTCATCACGCGGCACTGGGCGGTGTAGGTAGTGCACGACGGGATGCCCGACCTCGCCGTACTCGCCGTTGATATGGCCGACCTGACGCTCGATGTCCTCGCGCATCACCTTGTAGCTTTCGACGCGCTCGCGGCTGGGGGTGGCCAGCTGGACCATGACGGTGTCGTCGCGTTTGACCCGGTGCTCTGCGAGCAGCTCGGAGAACGCGCGCAGCCGCACGTCGATGCCCTTGGTGTAGTCAAGCCGGTCGACGCCGAGCAGGATCTTGCGTGGATTGCCGAGCTCGGCGCGGATCTGGCGGGCGCGCTGGCGGACCGTCCGGTTGCGGGCCTTGGCGTCCAGATCTGCCGAGTCGATGGAGATGGGGAACGCGCCGACCTTGATGGTCCGGAATCCGTAGGAGATCTCGCCGAAGCGTGACCGGACGCCGATCGAGGCGCGTGAGGTGTTGGCGCCGACCAGGCGACGGGCCAGGACCAGGAAGTTCTGGGCACCTCCGGCCAGGTGGAACCCGACCAGGTCGGCGCCCAGCAGGCCCTCGATGATCTCGGTCCGCCACGGCATCTGCATGAACAGTTCGATCGGGGGAAAGGGGATGTGCAGGAAGAAGCCGATGGTGAGGTCGGGGCGGAGCATGCGCAGCATCTTGGGTACGAGTTGCAGCTGATAGTCCTGGATCCAGACCGTGGCCCCAGGCGCGGCGGCCCGGGCGGTGGCTTCGGCGAAACGCCGGTTCACCTCGACGTAGCTGTCCCACCACTTCCGGTGGTACTCGGGCTTGACGATGAGGTCGTGGTAGAGCGGCCACAGGGTGGCGTTCGAGAACCCCTCGTAGTAGTCCGCGACGTCCTGGGCGGACAGCTGCACCGGGAAGAGCTGGACATCGTCCTCGACGATGGGCTCCTCGCCGCCGTCGGGGATGCCGGCCCAGCCGATCCACGCGCCGCGTCGCTTGCGCAGCAGCGGCTCCAACGCCGTGACCAGGCCGCCGGGGCTGCGTTTGAAGGTTGTGCTGCCATCCGGCAACCGCTCCATGTCGATGGGCAGCCGATTGGCCACCACGACGAAGTCGGAGCTACCGGAGGCGGCCCTGGGGCCGCCCTCCGGGCTCATTTACGCCTCGGTTTTCGAGGGCCCAATGCCGAGCATCGAAAGGAACATCCGGCATTCGTCGGCGTCGGTGGCGTAGGTGGCCACGACGCGACGGGCCTGGCGGGCGGTGGTGTCGGCGAGTGGCTCGACGTCGTCCAGGTCGGCACTATCAGTTTTCGCAGGCATGACACAACTGTAGGCGACCGGGAGAAGCCCGGTCGCCGCACGCTGTCAGCCGATGGAACCGTGCACCGTCGGGCTACTGCCGAAAGTCGACTCAGGGGTCACGGCCGGGCCCTGCGATTGAGCTTCCTCGGCCAGGCCGATGCACTCACCGGTGTTGGCGCCGGTGCACGGTATGGATCCGCCTCCGCCCGGCAGGTTCACCGCAGGGAGGTTGGGGTTACCCGGGATGCTGCTGAAGGAGCCGCGGGAGTTCGGCACGGTGTGCGGCACGCATTGTCCGGAGTAGAGGTCTTCTTCTTCGCCTGAGGGGCACGCGATCGCGGGGGCGGTAGACACGGGTACGGAGAACGCGGCGATCGCCGGGGCGGCGGCCGCGGCGATCGCAAATCCGCCGGCAAGGATCAGTCGTCGCATCGAGATCGGGAAGGTCGCCATCGTCACGCTTTCTCTAGTTATTCGCTTGTTGCGTTGCAGCGATTCTATGGAAGCTGAGAAAGTTCTGCATGACTTCTATGAGGTAGCTGGGGGAACCCTCTGGAAGTGCTAGGGGCTGGCGCTGAAAGTTGAGCGCGGAATGGGTCGCGGCCCCTCGGACTGATCTTCCTCGGCCAGGCCGATGCATTCCCCGGCATTGTGGCCGGTGCACGGGATGGCTCCGCCTCCGCCGGGCAGGTCTACCGCCGGCAGGTCCGGGTTGCCCGGGATAGCGCTGAACGGGGACGGTGAATTCGGCACCAGGAACGGGGTGCAGGTGGTTGTGTAGACGTCCTCTTCCTCACCGGAGGTGCAGGTTGCCTGCGCGACCGGGGCGCCGAGCCACAGCAACAGCGCGCAGCCGACGCCGGAAAGTGCGGAGAGTGCCCACGCCGATCTCACGTCAGCAGTCTAGGGCTGCTGACGGTTTACTGTGCGGTGTCTGCGGTCGCGCTGTGTCAGCCGATGGAGCCGTGCACGGTCGGACTGCTACCGATCGTCGACTGTGGAACCGGTTCGGGGCCCTGCGCCTGCTGCTCTTCGGCCAGGCCGATGCACTCGCCCGAGTTCGCGCCGGTGCAGGGGATGGCGCCGCCACCGCCGGGCTCGTTGACGGCGGGCAGGTTGGGATTGCCTGCGATGCTGCTGAAGCTGCCGGGGGAGTTCGGCACGATGTCGGGGACGCAGTTGTTCGTGAACGTGTCCTCGGTTTCCCCGTTGGGGCACGAGGCCAGTGACTGCGAGGGCGTCGACAGCATCGCCAGGGCGGGGGCCGCGACGATGGCTGCGGCGAAGCCTGCTGCGACGGCGAAGCGACGGATGTTGGACGGGGGGACAGCCATGGTCATGCTTTCTCTTCAGGGCCTAACGGGGTTTGCTGATGCCCGGCCGAGTGGTCCGATCACGGTGGCCCGTGACGTCGTCTTTCTTCCTGCATTTTACGCCCTACAAGGCTAAATCGCTGCGAAGAAGATTTCGGTACGGATCGTCAGGCGATAGGCTGTGAGGCTGCTGAATAATAGCTGTGATCCCGGTGTGAGCTGGGTCGCGTGATACACGTAATGTGCAGTCTGTAACTTACTTACCCTGACTAAGAGGTGGTCCGATATGGCCGGTCCCGATGACGAAGCCCGTCAGGTCGAATACGAGACACTCGATGACGGCCGCATCGCGCGGATCTGGCTGAACCGTCCGAATGCGCAGAACGCCCAGTCGCGGACCCTGTTGGTGCAACTCGACGAGGCGTTCGGCCGTGCCGAGGCCGATGACGCGGTCCGGGTGGTGATCCTGGCTGCGAGGGGCAAGAACTTCTCGGCCGGCCATGACCTCGGTTCTGAAGAAGCGTTGGCCGAGCGTGCCCCGGGCCCTGGCCAGCACCCGACCTTCCGCTCCCACGGTGCCACCGCCGCCGGTGTCACCGAGCGGACCTATTTGCAGGAATGGCACTTCTACTTCGAGAACACCCGGCGTTGGCGAGATCTACGCAAGATCACCATTGCCCAGGTGCAGGGCAACGCGATCTCCGCGGCACTGATGCTGATCTGGGCCTGCGACCTGATCGTGGCCGCCGATGACGCGAAGTTCAGCGATGTCGTCGCGGTGCGGATGGGGATGCCAGGCGTCGAGTATTACGCCCACCCGTGGGAATTCGGCGCCCGTAAGGCCAAAGAACTTCTGCTGACCGGTGATTCGATCGATGCCGACGAGGCCTACCGGTTGGGCATGGTGTCCAAGATCTTCGCGCGCGACGAGCTCGAGGACAAGACACTGGAGTTCGCCCGGCGGATCGCCGAGCGGCCGACGATGGCAGCCCTGCTGGTCAAGGATTCCGTCAACGCGGCCAGCGACGCGATGGGCTTCACCGAGGCCCTGCGCCATGCGTTCCACATTCACGAGCTCGGGCACGCGCACTGGGCTGCGACCAACGAGAACCGCTGGCCGGTGGGTATGCCCCCAGATGTTCCCGACTGGCGGACGTTGGGGGCCCCGAAACCGTCCCAACGCGATACACCATAAGGATGAGTCAAATGGAACTGTCGTTGAAAGATCGCACCTACCTGGTCACCGGTGGCGGCAGCGGCATCGGTAAGGGCGCTGCGGCCGCCATCGTCGCCTCCGGCGGCAACGCCCTGCTGATCGGCCGCAACGCCGACAAGCTCAGTGCCGCAGCCGACGAACTGAACGGCGAGGGGCCCGGAACGGCGCGCTACGAGCCCGCCGACGTCACCAACGAGGACGAGGTACGCCACGCGGTCGACGTGGCCACCGAGTGGAACGGACAGCTGCACGGTGTGGTGCACAGTGCCGGTGGGTCGCTGACCATCGGTCCGATCACGCAGATCGACTCCGAACTGTGGCGGCAGACCGTCGACCTGAACGTCAACGGCACCATGTACCTGATCAAGCACGCGGGTCGCGAGATGGTCCGTGGTGGTGGCGGCTCGTTCGTCGGCATCTCATCGATCGCCTCGACCAACACCCACCGCTGGTTCGGAGCGTACGGCGTGAGCAAGGCGGCGTTCGACCATCTGCTCAAGCTGGCCGCCGACGAGCTCGGGCCGTCCTCGGTGCGGTTCAACAGCATCCGGCCCGGATTGACCCGGACCGAGATGGTCGGCCCGGTCTTCGAACTCCCGGCCGCCCGCGACGACTACGAAGCCTGCACACCGATGCCGCGGTTCGGTGAGGTCGAGGACATCGCCAACCTGGCGGTATTCCTGCTCAGCGACGCGGCGGGCTGGATCACCGGTCAGTCCATCGGTGTCGACGGTGGGCACAGCCTGCGCCGTGGCCCCGATATTTCCGGGATGCTGGAACCGCTCTACGGCGCCGACGGCCTGCGCGGCGTCGTCAACTCCGAGTAAGTGTCGAAGGCTCTGTGCTGAAGATTGCGGTCACCACCTGACCGCAATCTTCAGCGTGGGTAGTTATCCGATTCAGGCCGCGAGGTCGAGGCGGCTGAACTCGCATCCTTGCCCGCAGAGGTGGCCACTCACGGCGATCCCGTGCCGCTGCATCACCTGAGCAAGTTTCGCCGCGGTTCGGCATGGTCGGTCGAACACCTGTCGGTAGGAGAGCCGGATGGTCGAGCGGCCATCGACCGCGGCATCGAGATCCCGCTCCAAATCCATGTTCCGTGCAGTCGCCGAGTCATGAAACAAGCGGCCGTCGAGTTCGACCACGAGCCGTCGACCGTATTCGGTATCGCGGTAGCACACGCCTACCGACAAGGCCGAACGTTCCTGTCGAGTGGCCCGGGGCAGCCCATGCGCTCGCTCGACGCGATTGAGGTACCCGTGCTCTAGGACCGAGCAGGTGCCCTCGCCAATGTCGACCAAGATCGCTCGCATCCAACGGCGACGGCGCACTCGTTGGCGAGCATCGAGGACTTGCAGCAGACGTCGCGCTGTGGTGCGCCGGGACTGGCAGGCGTTGGCCAGCACCGCAATCGCATCGAACTCCGAGGTGGCCCGGCAGGCAACATCAAGTACAGCCTCCTCGTAGCGCAGCCGTGGCGGCCCGAGGTTCCACAGCACCCGCTCCTGCAGGCGGGCAAGGTGGTGGATGCGCACTCCGTCCGGCTCGACCAGTACACCCCGGTCGCGGGCGACGGCCAGATGGATCACCGCTCCCTCATCCGCCAACGCCGATTCCAGGCACAATGCCGCCGGAGCCGCATAGAGCACTGCGGCCCATGCCCGCTGCAGCCAGGTCAACGGCCCGGTGTGATTGACATATACGCCGTCGTGGACTCGCGCCCACTCATTGCGTCTGAAGAATCGCCGGATGTCGTGGTGCTGCAGCCCCGCATCGAGGGCCTGCCGACGCGAAATGACCCCCGACTGTTGGCGAAGCATTTCGTCGACGTCCACGCATCGATGCTCGCCGACCAGCCTCTCCGCGGCCAGACCCGTTCCACGACCTGTGGATAACTCCCTACGCTGAAGATTGCGGCCACCACCTGACCGCAATCTTCAGCGTTGACGGTTCTAGGCTTCGCAGACCCGGTGCACCGCATTGACGATGCCCTGGTAGCCGGTGCACCGGCAGAAGTTGCCCGAAAGTCCCTCGCGGATCTCGTCGTCGGTGGGGTTCGGGTTGTCGCGCAGCAACGCGGTGATCGAGGTGACGAATCCCGGGGTGCAGAAGCCGCACTGCAGGCCGTGGCATTCCTTGAGCGCGGCCTGCACCGGAGACAGTTGACCGTCCGGATCGGCAATGCCCTCGACTGTGGTCACTTCCTGGCCGTCCACCTGAACCGCGAATACCAGGCACGACCGGACCGCCTGACCGTCCAGCAGGACCGTGCAGGCACCGCAGGCACCGTGCTCGCAGCCGAGGTGGGTACCGGTGAGGCCGCAGTTGTCCCGCAGGAAATCGGCGAGCGTCACCCGAGGTTCGACCACATCCTGGTAACCACGACCGTTGACCGAAAGCTCAACCGGCAGTTCATGCATTGAGGGCCTCCTCGGTGACGTGCGTGATTGCCTGGGTCCAGGCCCGGGACACCATGGCGGCGCCGACTCGGGCCCGGTAGGAAGCCGAACCTTGCAGGTCGGTTGGAATGTCGGTGAGTTCGGACATGGCCAGCCGGCCGATCTCCTCGGCGGTGATGCCGCCGATCGGGGTGCCGAGCACCACCGATTCGGCCGGGGCGGCCCGCAGCGGTGTGGACCCGAGCCCGAGCAGGCCGATGCCGCAGCGGGTGATCCGGTCATCTTCGTCGAGCTCGAATCCGACGACGGCGCCGGCGATCGCGAAATCACCGTGGCGCCGAGCGAATTCGGCGATCCCGAAGCCGCTGCGTCCCGCTGCCACCGGGAAGCGCACGGAGGTCAGGATCTCGTCGGGTGCCAGCGAGGTTTCCCACAGGCCGGTGAAGAACTCCGTGGCCGGGATCTGGCGGGTGCCGCGCGACGAGGTGGCCTCGATCGTGGCGTCGAGCGCCAGCGCAACCGCCGCGTACTCGGCGGCCGGATCGGCATGCGCGATCGCACCGCCCAGCGTGCCGCGGCTGCGGATCTGAAAGTGGCCGATGTGCGGGGTGGCCAGGGTCAGCAGTGGGACCGAATCGGCGATCTCATCGTCGAGGCCAACCATGGCGTGCGGGGTGGCCGCGCCGATACGAACCTCGTTGCCCTGCAGGGTGATGTCGTTGAGTTCGGGCAGCCGTGAGATGTCGATCAGGTTCTCGAAGTGCGTCAGGCGCATGGCCAGCATCGGCACCAGGCTCTGACCGCCGGCCAGGATCTTGGCGTCCTCGCCGAACTCGCCGAGCATGGCCACCGCCTCGGTGACCGTGGCGGGCCGGTGATAGGCGAACGGCGCGGGCTTCATGACACCAACCGGAGCAGCGCGGCGTGCAGGTCCTCGGTGGTCAGCCCGTTGCTCTTACGCTTGCTGCGCCCGCCCCGGCCGAGGAGGAATCCGAGCACGCCTGCGGCGGCGACGGCTCCGATGGCCGGCGCAAAGCGTTTGGCCATCGGCACGGCCATCACCTTGGCCAGGGCCAGCGCATTGATCGGAGCGGCCTCTTGGGCCTGGGGTGCCGACCCGGACGTTGCTCCGGCGGAGCCGGTTTCGGTGGCAGTCCCCGAGGATGTACCGAGCAACTCGGCCTCCAGGCTCTTGGCGAACTGGTCGATCAGACTGCCGGAGACGTCGGCCAGCACGCCGCGGCCGAACTGCGCGGCCTTGCCCGAGATGGCCAGGTCGGTGGTGACCACCACCAGCGTGGCATCACCCTCGTCTTTCAGCTGGGCGGTCACGATGGCCGAGGCCGTGCCGTTGCCGCGGGTCTCCTTGCCGTTGGCCTTGAGCACCACCCGCTGCGCTGTGGCGTCCTTTTCCTGAAACGTCGCATCGCCCTTGTAGGACACCGTGATCGGGCCGACCTTCACCTTGACCGCGCCGGTGAAATCGTCGCCGTCCACGCTCAGCAAGGTGGCGCCGGGCAGGCAGGGCGCGACGCGCTCGACGTCGGTGAGCACCTCCCACGTTTTCGCCGCAGGTACCGCGACCCGGAATTCGTTGTTGAGCTCCACGATTAGTGGTCCCTTCCTTGTGGTTCCTGCGAGCCGTGTTCCTGCGCCTGCTCGATGGCTTCGACGATGGCTGCCGGGGTGGCGGGCAACGTGGTCAGGGTTACCCCGAGCGGGGCCAGGGCGTCGTTGACGGCGTTGATCACCGCGGGCGTCGAGCCGATGGCGCCGCCCTCGCCGGCACCCTTGTAGCCGCCGACGCCGGGTCCCGGGATCTCGACGTGGCCGTACTCGATCGTCGGGACCTCGGTGGCGGTGGGGAGCAGGTAGTCGACAAATGTTGAGGACAAAGGGTTTCCGGCGTCGTCGTAGGACAGCTTCTCCAGCAGTGCCCCGCCGATACCTTGGACGGTGCCGCCGGCGATCTGGCCCTCCACCACGTTGGGGTTGATCATCGGGCCGACATCCTCGCTGACGATGTAGCGATTGAGGGTGACGTGCCCGGTGACGACATCGACCTCGCAGGTGCAGGCGTGGGTCGCGTTCGCCCAGTGGATCGGTGCGGTCGGCGGCGCGGTGTAGCGCGCGGTGGCCTCGAGGTTCGCCGACATGCCCGGCGGCAGCATCTGCGGCTCGTAGTGGGCGCGGAAGGCTAGATCGGCGAAGCTGACGCTCTTTTCGGGATCGTTGCGGGCAACCGCCTTCGACCCGACGAGCTCGATCTCGGACTCCTCGACCTCCAGCCGTGCGGCCGCCATCGCGACCAGTTGGTTGCGCAGGATGGTGCCGGCCTCGTTGACCGCGCCCGCGGTCATCGGGGCGCTGCGGCTGCCCTGGGTGCCCGCGCCGTAGGGGGTTACCGCGGTATCGCCCTGGATGGTGGCGACATCGTGGATATCGGCGCCCAGCGCGTCGGCGGTGAGCTGGATGACGGTGGTTTCCAAGCTGTTTCCGGTAGACCCGCCGTTGACGTAGACGTTGATCTTTCCGGTCGGCTCCATCCGGATCGTGCAGCCCTCGCTGGCCAGGTGGCCGGTGGCCGCGCCGGTCGGCTCGATGTAGGCCGAGAAACCCAGCCCGAGGTAGCGGCCCTGGGCCAGCGCCTCGGCCTGCTCCTTGCGGAAGCCCTCGTGGTCGAGGATCTTCACCGCCTGTTCGAACGTCTCGATCGGGGCGACGTGGTCATAGGGCATGCCGTTGGGGTTGAAGTACGGCATCTCGTCGCGGCGGAGCAGGTTCTTGCGCCGCAGGTCCACCGGGTCCATGCCCATCTTGCGCGCGGCGATGTCGAGAAGTATTTCGCGGGTAAGGGTTTCGTACTGCCACGGCCCGCGGTAGGCGTGCAGGCCCGCGGTGTTGGAGAACACCGTCTTGTAGCTGAAGCTGGCCTTGGGCACCCGGTACGGACCGGGGAAGAACATGCCGATCGCTGCGGTGGTCAACACGGGATACGGGGTCGGATATGAGCCGACGTCCTGGACGAAGTCGATGTCGGCGGCCAGGATGGTGCCGTCGTCGTCGAAAGCCATGCGCACGTCGCCGTCGACGTGGCGGGACTGACCGGCCGACATCAGGTTCTCGCGGCGGTCCTCGATCCACTTCAGTGCGGTCGGTACTCTGCGCGCGGCCAGCATGATGCACATGTCCTCGCGCATCGGGACGACCTTCTGCCCGAATCCGCCGCCGGTGTCGCGCATGATGACCCGCACGTGCTGGGCCGGGATGCCGAGCAGGCGAGCCGCGAAAGCCCGCAGTTCGTGTGGGGTCTGGGTGGATGCCCAGATGGTCAGTTCCCCTGAGGTGGCAGACCATTCGGTGACCATGCCGCGACACTCGATCGGCACCGGCACGTGCATCTGTTGATAGATGTGCTCTTTCACCATGTGCGCCGCGGAACCGAATACCTCTTCGTCGGGCGGCATGCCTGCCAAGCCGCCGGCATTGTTGTCCGGGAAGGCTTCGTGGACGGACACCTCGGAGGTCAGGGCCTCGCGGAAGTCGGCGATCGCGGGCAGCGGTTCGTAGTCGACGTCGACCAGATCCACGGCGTCCTCGGCGACGTAGCGGCTCTCGGCGATGACCAGGGCCACCGGATCGCCGACGAACTTCACCTCGCCTTCGGCCAGCGGTGGCCGTGGAGTGTCCGGGATGTCCTTGCCCGCAACGGCGTGCCAGGCCTCTTTGACCTCGGGGTTGAGATCGGCGGCGGTCAGCACGGCATGCACGCCGGGCAGCGCCAGGGCCGCGGCGGCGTCGACGGCGGTGAACCTCGCATGCGCGTATGGGCTGCGGACGAAGCAGGCATGCAGCATGCCGGGCCGCGTGATGTCGTCGACGAACGTGCCGCGTCCGGTGAGCAGGCGGGTGTCCTCGACCCGCTCGACCCGTCGGCCGGAATAGCGGGTCGCGACGGTCTCCGGTACGGCTGACGCCATAGGATTGCTCCAATCCGTCGGTACTTCTGCGCGTAAGTAGATGGCCGTCGGGGTTCCGACGCCAGTTCAAGAGTGTGATTATCGTACATTGGAAAGCGAAATGCCTGAAGAAGAGAGTGGCATTTCCGTTCGAATCGGGCCCACGGCGGTGGATCGACGATGTCACCCTGCGTGGAGACATTCCGGTGGAATCGACGGTAGGACGAAATGATGCTTCAACAGGCAGTTAAGGCTCTGTGGTGCAGGTCGGTCCGGCGACGTGCCCTCGCCGCCCTGGTTCTGCTGCCCCTCGTGGTGGATCCGGCCGTGGCGTCAGCCCGGCCGGCGGCCGAGGCCGGACTGGTCGACGTGCGTTCGGTGGTACCCGATGCGGTGATCGCCCTGCAGTACGCGACCACCGACAACTTCGTCGGTCAGCAGCTCTATCCGGCAGGCGCCCCCTGCCTGGTGCACCAGTCGATGGCCCCCGGACTGGCGGCTGCCGCGGCCGCCCTGCGGCCCGACCGGCTGGTCTTCTGGGACTGTTATCGGCCACATGAGGTGCAGGTCAGAATGTTCGAGGTCGTGCCGAATCCCAATTGGGTGGCCCGGCCGAGCGCCTACGCCCGCAGTCACGAGGCGGGCCGCTCGGTCGATGTGACGATCGCCAGCGGGGGATCGCTCGCCGACATGGGCACCGGATTCGACGATTTCACGCCGCGCAGCCTGGCGTACGCCACCGACGGGGTGAGCCCGGCGGCCCAGGCCAATCGGGCCCGGTTGAGGAAGGCCATGGGAGCCGGCGGGCTGACCGTGTACTCGGGGGAGTGGTGGCATTTCGACGGGCCGGGTGCAGCCGACCCGCGGCCCTACCTGGACGTACCGCTGGGGTAGGTCTCGGCCCCTGTTCTCCAGGTTTGGAATGTGCCAGCATGGGGAACCGTAACGTTCGTCACGATCCCCGGCAGGCGTGGAGCCGAAAATGAACGTCCTCAAATTGATGCAGGGTGCGGTGCTGATCGCCGCCTGCGCCGTCCCCATCGCACCGATGCCCGCCGCGTCGGCGCAGCCATGTCCGGACATCGAGGTGGTGTTCGCCCGCGGCACCTACGAGCCGCCGGGCGTCGGCGGCCCGGGGCAGACGTTCGTCGACGCGCTGCGTACGCGCGCCGGGCAACGCTCGGTCGAGGTGTATCCGGTGAACTACGCGGCCAGCGGGAACTTCGGTGACCGGATCGAGTTCGCCAGGACGGTCGTCAACGGCATCCGCGACGCGGCGGGCCACGTCGAGGCGACGGCCAGGGACTGTCCCAACACCAAGGTGGTGCTGGGCGGATACTCCCAGGGTGCCGTGGTAGCCGCGTACACCACTGCGGCCACCATTCCCGACGGCATCCCGCCTGAATACAAGCAGGACATCCCTCAACCGATGCCTCCCGCGATGTCCGACCATGTGGCCTCGGTGGTGCTGCTGGGCACGCCGTCCGACGAGTTCATGCGCGATATCGGCGCGCCGGCGATGGTGATCGGCCCGCGGTACAAGGACAAGACCATCGAGTTGTGCGAGCCGGGTGACACCATCTGCGATGGCACACCGGCCGGGGTCCCCAACTTCGCGCACAGCGCCTACCTGCTCAACGGGATGCCGGGGCAGGCGGCGGATTTCACGATGAGCCGGCTCTGAGGGCGCCGAGTTGATAACGATCTGAAACCTCAATGGTTGCAATGTGATACGTGAGTCCGGGGCATTTGCTGGGCGACACTATGTTCACTAGGTGCACCGTCGAACCGCCCTCAAGATCCCGCTGGTACTGGCAGCAGCAGCGGCTCTCCCCCAGGTGCTGGCCCCTCTCTCGGTAATCCCGCGCGCCACCGCCGCACCAGGCCAGTGGCCCGTCGAGCGGGCCAACGCGTGGTATCAGGCGCAAGGCTGGTTGGTCGGCACCAATTTCATCACCTCGAATGCGATCAATCAGATCGAGATGTTTGCACCGGGCACATATGACGCGCGGCGCATCGACAGTGAACTGGGAGCGTGCCGGCTACTCGGGTTCAACACGGTGCGGGTGTTCCTGCACGATCTGCTGTGGGCGCAGGACCGCGCCGGATTCCAAAGCAGGCTGGCCCAATTCGTCGGGATCGCGGCGCGCCAAGGCATCAAGCCGTTGTTCGTGTTCTTCGACTCCTGTTGGGATCCACACCCCCAGGTCGGTGCGCAGCGGGCACCGACGCCGGGAGTGCACAACTCGGGCTGGGTGCAGAGCCCCGGGGCGCAGCGCATCGACGACGCCCGCTACCGCCCCGTGCTGCGCGACTATGTGGTCGGGGTGATGAGCCAGTTCCGCAACGACAACCGGGTCCTGGGCTGGGACCTGTGGAACGAGCCGGACAACCCGGCCAAGCAGTACCGCAAGACCGAACGCAAGGACAAGATCGACGCCGTCGGAGCGCTGCTTCCCCAGGTGTTCGGTTGGGCGCGCTCGGTCGATGCCGTGCAGCCGTTGACAAGTGGTGTGTGGCAGGGCAGCTGGGACCGCGGCAGCCGCAGCGAGATGGACAACTTCCAACTCGACAACTCCGATGTCATCTCCTTCCACTCCTACGCCGGCCCCGACGAGTTCGAGGCCCGCATCGCCGAACTCGCCCCGTTCGGCCGGCCGATTCTGTGCACCGAATACCTGGCCCGGGATCAGGGCAGCACCGTCGAAGGTGTGCTGCCAGTTGCTAAGCGGCACAACGTCGGCGCGTACAGCTGGGGGTTGGTAGCGGGTAAGACGCAGACCTATTTCCCGTGGGACTCCTGGGACAAGCCCTACACCAAGGTGCCGAAAGTGTGGTTCAGCGATCTGCTGCAACCGGACGGACGGCCCTACCGCGAAGGCGAATATCAGACGCTTCGGAAGCTGACCACCCGGGTCTGACCGTGAGGGCGCCCGACGTTAGAACGACTGTCCGTTGGCGTAGCGCTGTCGACGGAAATGGCGGCCATTGCCACGGTTGCGGCTCTTGTACGTCGGCAGCTGTGAGTCGCAGTTCGGACAGACCAGTCGCAGATTTTCCCGTCGGTTGTTCGTCGGGTTCCCGTCGATGTGGTCCATGACGAACGTCAGCGGGAGGTCCTGCCAGACACTGGTCGCGCCGCAGACAGAGCAACAGCCCGACTGGGCTTCGGTGAGGTAAAGCCGGATGTAGTGGCTGTGAAGAGAAGTGATGGACGCCTGCCCGGATTCCAACCAACGTTTTGTGCTGGCCTTCCGACGGGCTGATCCCTGACATGCGTTACTGCAGTAGATCTTCTGACTGCGCTTCTCTAAAGGCGAACCGCAGCTGCAACAGAGCCTCATATCGGGAAGTTACTGCCAGGCACTGACAACAACCGGTGCGCGTGGAGCCTCCTATCGGGATTGAACCGATGACATTCCGCTTACAAGGCGAACGCTCTACCACTGAGCTAAGGAGGCGGGTGGAACGCGCCTAGCTTAACGGGTCAGCCGTCGGCGTCGATAATTCGCTGTGAGGCCACGGGCCGCGGGGAGTTCCGTCGCGACGATCGGCGGGGCAGCGGGATGCGGTCGGCGATGTTGCTGAGCGGGTTGACCACCTGGCTCAGCGTGATGACCGCGTCGTGCAGGGCGTCGATGGTGGGAGCGAGTGCTTCGAGTCCAGGCGCCAGCCGGTTGAGGGTGTCGGCCACATCGGCGAGCTTGAGCAGGGGGCCGTCGGGATCGGTCAGGGTATCGAGCAGGCCGCCCTCGGCCAGCAGGCGATCGGCCACCCCGTCCTCACGCAGTACCCGCTCGAACAGGCCGTCATTGGCCAACAGTTGATCGGCCAGTCCGCCGGGCGCGATCACCCGGGACACCGCGCCATCGGCGGTGGTCAACCGGTCCAGCAGGCCACCCTCCATGGTGACCTGATCCACCAGGCCGCCGGGGGCGACAGCCCGGGCCACGGCGCCGTTGTCTGCGGTCAACCGGTCCATCAGGCCACCCTCGGCAGTCAGCTGGTCGACGATCCCGTCCGGTCGCAGCAAACGGTTGATCGGGCCGTCGGGCGCCAACGCGCGACCGAGCGGCGCGTCATCGTCCAACAGTCGCGCCAGCCGGTTGGCCCGCTCCACCGCGTCGTCGAGCCCGAGCAGCCCCGCCATCGATGACCTGCCGGTCAGTGAGGTGGAGTCGGTAATGCCGCGCTGCACCGCGTTGAGCGCCTCACCCGCGATGCCGAGGCCGGCGTCGGCAACTGCCAGCCCGATTCGCACGGGCGCAGTAGCAACCTGGACCAGCATCTTGCCGAGGTTCATGGGCGTCAGTGTAGTTACCCGTGTCACAGTTAAACTCACAGGAAGTGCACAGTGTGCATGCAGGTTGAGTTCAACAGGTACCACCAACATCAGGGAATGGCCATGCCTGCTTCATTACCTGAGAGTGTCCCGGAGGCCCGGATCCTCGTCGTCGACGACGAGGCCAACATCGTGGAGCTGCTGTCCGTCAGCCTGAAGTTCCAGGGTTTCGAGGTCTACACCGCGTCCAACGGCGCCGCCGCCCTGGACAAGGCCAGGGAAGTCCGGCCTGACGCCGTGATTCTGGACGTGATGATGCCCGGCATGGACGGCTTCGGACTGCTACGCCGGCTGCGCGCCGACGGCGTCGACGCGCCCGCGCTGTTCCTCACCGCGCGCGACAGCCTGCAGGACAAGATTGCCGGCCTGACGCTGGGTGGCGATGACTACGTCACCAAGCCGTTCAGCCTCGAAGAGGTGGTGGCCAGGCTGCGGGTGATCCTGCGCCGGTCCGGCCGGGGCGTCGAGGAACCTCGCAGTGCCAAGCTGTCCTTCGCCGACATCGAACTCGACGAGGACACGCACGAGGTGTGGAAGGCCGGCGAAGCCGTTGCGCTGTCGCCCACCGAGTTCACCCTGCTGCGTTACTTCATCATCAATGCGGGCACGGTGCTGAGCAAGCCCAAGATCCTCGACCACGTGTGGCGTTACGACTTCGGCGGTGACGTCAACGTTGTCGAGTCCTACGTGTCCTACCTGCGCCGCAAGATCGATACGGGGGACAAGCGTCTGCTGCACACCCTGCGCGGTGTCGGTTACGTTTTGCGCGAGCCGCGCTGATGCGCCGTCCGGCGGCGGCATAATTCTGGGGTGTTTGACCGGGTAGAGCGGCACGGTGTGCCGCTGCGTGTCGGCTTGGTCGCGGTCTCGCTGGTTCTCGTGGCCTGCGGCCTGCTCGCGTCCGGCGTCGCGGTGACCTCGATCATGCGGCACACCGAGGTCAGCCGCATCGATCAGACGTTGCTCGATGCCGCGGGCAGCTGGGCCCAGGCGCCGCGGCAACTGCCATCGACCCCACTGGAGGGGCCGAACCCGGCCCGCCCGCCGTCGAACTTCTATGTCCGCGGCGTCGACGAGGACGGTAGGACCTGGATCGCGGTCAACGACCGCGAGGCCGAACCTGAGCTGCCCGATGACAACAACGTCGGTCCGGTGCCGGTGACCGTCGAGTCCGTCGGGTCCTCGGACGTGCAGTGGCGGGCCATGACCGTAGAGGGTCCGCACGGTGAGCTCACCACCGTCGCGATCGACCTGTCCGACGTCCAGTCGTCGGTACGTGCGTTGATCTGGTCGCAGGTGGGGATCGGCACCGTCGTGCTGGTGGTTCTCGGCGTCGTCGGCTACGCCGTCGTGCACCGCAGCCTGCGTCCGCTCGTCGAGGTGGAACAAACGGCGGCAGCGATTGCGGCCGGACAATTGGATCGCCGTGTCCCCGAACGTGATCCGCGGACCGAGGTGGGACGGCTCTCCTTGGCGCTCAACGGCATGCTCGCGCAGATCCAGCAGGCCGTGGCGTCGTCCGACGCCTCGGCCGAGCAGGCGCGCACCTCCGAGGAGCGGATGCGCCGCTTCATCACCGACGCCAGCCACGAATTGCGGACCCCGCTGACGACGATTCGCGGATTCGCCGAGTTGTACCGTCAGGGCGCCGCGCGCGACGTCGAGATGATCATGGGCCGGATCGAGAGCGAATCCCGGCGGATGGGCCTGCTGGTCGAGGACCTGCTGCTACTGGCCCGGCTCGATGCGCAGCGGCCGCTCGATCAGCACCGGGTCGACCTGTTGACCCTGGCCACCGATGCCGTGCACGACACGCAGTCGATCGCCCCGACCCGCCGCGTGCGGATGGAGGTGTTCGACGGCCCGGGAACCCCGGAGGTGCTGGGCGACGAAGCCCGGCTGCGTCAGGTACTGAGCAACCTGGTCGCCAACGCGGTGCAGCACACGCCGGAAACTGCCGCGATAACGGTGCGGGTCGGCACCGACGGCGCCAACGCGGTGATCGAGGTGTGCGACGAAGGCCCCGGGATGCGCCAGGACGACGCACGACGGGTGTTCGAACGCTTCTACCGGGCCGATACCTCACGCACCCGGGCGAGCGGCGGTACCGGACTGGGCCTGTCGATCGTGCATTCCCTGGTGTTGGCACACGGCGGCACGGTCACGGTCACCACCGCGCCGGGTCAGGGCTGTCGGTTCACCGTCAGCCTGCCGAGGATCGCAGACCTGCCAGCGCGGCTTTGATCTTGGCCTGAGCCTCGTCGAGCGATTCGGCCGACGGATTGTTGTCGACGTGGGCGAAACCGAAGTCGGTCAGGTTGTAGGCCGGGAACACGTGCACATGCAGGTGCGGCACCTCAAGGCCGGCGATGATCACCCCGGCGCGCTGCGCGCCGAACGCCTGGCAAACGGCCTTGCCGATCAGCTGCGACACCTCCATCACCCGGCCGAACACGGCCGGTTCGACGTCCTGCCAGTTGTCGATCTCGGCGCGGGGCACCACCAGCGTGTGGCCCTGCGTCATGGGGGCGATGGTCAGGAACGCGACGATGTCATCGTCCTGGTAGACGAACCGCCCGGGCAGTTCTCCGTTGATGATCTTCGTGAAGACGGACGCCATGGTCGCAAGCATAGTGAGCGCCCGAGTTGAGTCGGCGGGGCGTTTGGCGCTGTCCGTGGAATCGCCGTTCCGGCCGATCGTGCTCTATCTTTGCTGAGCGGGTGGGGAGGCTTAGCTGGTCCGATGTGGCCGCACATAGATTTTGAGGGGCTCCGGCAAGGTCTGTGACGATCCGATCGCCGACCGGCTGCTGCAGCGCATCGCCGCCGACGAGAACCTGCACATGATCTTCTACCGGAACATGTGCGAGGCCGCCCTGGACCTTTCGCCCGACCAGGCTTTGGATGCCGTCGGCGCCGTCGTCGAGAACTTCCGGATGCCGGGACAGGGGATGCCCGACTTCCGCCGCAACGGTGTGCTGATGGCCAAGCACGACCGCGGCTGTGCTGGCGCGGGCTACGTCCCCGAGATGGACGTGTGCAGTTCCTCGACGGTCCACGGCGGCGCACTGTGGTGGTCGCGGTATCCGATGAAACCCGGTGTGGGCCGGGCGAATTCGCCGATGAATCCGCCTGCGGCGATGAAGATGCGGCCGGTCACGTCCCGTGCTGCGTCGCTGGCCAGATAGGCGTAGGTCGGGGCGACGTATTCCGGCGGTGCTGCGTCCAGCGCGCCCTGCATGCTGACGTCGTCGAGCAGGCCGCGCCGGTTGAGATCGGCGATCTGTTGCTCGTAGTCCGAGCCGGTGGACAGCCGGGTGCGGGCGCCCGGGCACACCACGTTGGCCCGCACTCCGTGCTCGGAGAGTTCGGCGGCAATCGCCAGGGTCAGCGCGTTGACCGCGCCTTTGCCTGCCGGATAGCCGCTGCCGCCGTAATCTCCCAGGAACGCAAAGGAACTGGTGTTGACGATCGCGCCGCTTCCTTGAGCCACCATTTTCGGCGCCGCCGCGCGGCAGGTTTCGAACACCGTGCCCAGGTGTGCATCGAGCAGGTTGCGGAACTCGGTACTGGTCACATTCAAGATCGAGGACCCGGCCGGTTCTGCGGTGCCGGCACAGTTGACCAGGATGTCGACCCGACCGAACTCGACCGCGCAGGTGTCGACGAGCGCGTCGGCCACTTCGGGATCGGCAGGGGAACCGGCATGGGCGATACCGGAAATGGATTCGGCCGCGGCTGTAGCGGCCCCCAGGTCGCGGCCGTTGACCACGACGCCCGCACCTTGGGCGGCCAGCAGTTCGGCGACCGCCAGCCCGATCCCGCGGGTGCCGCCGACCACGATCGCACCGCGGCCGGCGAGCGCTCCGGGGGTCAGCTCGCGTCCGCGTCCGCGAAGACCATGGCGTCCATGTTCCAGTAGCCGCGCAGGTTGGTGATCAGGCCTTCGTCGTTCACCTTGTAGGTGAAGACGCCACGCACGGTGGCGGTGAACCCATTGGGAAACTTGGTGCGCAGCACCAGAATGTAGGCGATCTCGGTCGGAGAGCTGGACGGGAACGTCTCCTCGCAGGTGACGGTCAGCTCGTTGGGTCCGATGTTGGCGTCGTAGAACGCGCCGAGGGCTTCCTTGCCTTTGA
Organism: Mycolicibacterium lutetiense; assembly: GCF_017876775.1. Lineage (NCBI taxonomy): Bacteria > Bacillati > Actinomycetota > Actinomycetes > Mycobacteriales > Mycobacteriaceae > Mycobacterium > Mycolicibacterium lutetiense. The sequence continues at coordinate 4,242,316 of NZ_JAGIOP010000002.1, forward strand.
CCCCGGTGCCGTCCGGGTTGGTGACGGCTTCACCGATCGGGTCCTCCACGAGGATGTCGTCGGCCATGAGAGCCAGCCAGCCCTCACGGTCACCGGATTGCACGCATTTCCACGACGATCGCGAGGCGACGACTACGGGTGATTCGGTGGTGGTCTCGGTCATGGCGCTCCTGGCGGGTGGTGGTTACGCGCCGAATGTCACGCTGGAGTGACTCTCGATTGCGAGAGCAACGCTGGCGTGACACTCGGCGCGAAAGGTCGGGTCAGCGGTCAGCGGTCGGCGTCGGTGTAGCGGATGACGCCGCGGATGTTGCGACCCTCGAGCATGTCGGCGTAGCCGTCGTTGATCTGCTCGAGCTTGTACTGCCGGGTGACCATGTCATCCAGGTTGAGCCGGCCGGCCTTGTACATGCTCAGCAGCTGCGGGATGTCGTGGTGCGGGTTGCCGCCGCCGAAGATGGTGCCCTGCAGGCGCTTCTGCAGCAGGGTCAGCATCGCCAGGTTGAGCTTGACGTCGCTCTCGGCCATGTTGGCGACCGCGGTGGCCACCACGGTGCCGCCCTTGGCGGTGATGTTCATGTAGTGGTCGATGTCCTCGCCCTTGAGCTCACCGACGGTGACGATCGTCTTGTGCGCCATCCGGCCCTGGGTGACCTCGGCGACGCCGGCCATCGCGGAGAAGATGTCCGGGTAGGCGTGGGTGGCACCGAACTTGAGTGCGTTGTCACGCTTGAACTCGACCGGGTCGACGGCGAAGACGTTGCGTGCACCGGCGGCCAGCGCACCCTGCAGCGCGCCGGTGCCGACACCGCCGACGCCGACGATGACGACGTCCTCACCCGGGCGGACGTCACCGCTGCGGACGGCCGAGCCGTAGCCGGTGGTGACACCGCAGCCCACCAGGCAGGCGACCTCGAACGGGATGGACGGATCGATCTTCACCACCGAGCTCTTGTGCACCACCATGTACGGGCTGAACGTGCCCAGCAGCGTCATCGGGATGACGGGCTGGCCGTTCTTGACGGCGTGGATGCGGTGCGTGCCGTCGGAGACCGCGGTACCGCCGAGCAGACCGGCGCCCAGATCGCACAGGTTGCGCAGACCCTCCTGGCAAGCCGGACATTCACCGCACGACGGGATGAACGACAGCACGACGTGATCACCCGGCTGGATGTGGTCGACGCCCGGGCCGACCTCGGTCACGATGCCGGCGCCCTCGTGGCCACCGAGCACCGGGAATCCTGCCATCGGGATGTCGCCGGTCACCAGGTGGTGGTCGGAATGGCACATGCCCGAGGCTTCCATCTGGATCTTGACCTCGTCTTTGACGGGGTCGCCGATCTCGATCTCCTCGATCGTCCACGGTTGGTTGAACTCCCAGATGAGAGCGCCTTTTGTCTTCATGCCAGATGCCTTCCACTAGAGCCTTTGACCACAGACTAGAGCCATTAGTAGCCTGGGTCACACCCACCCCCAAGCAACTGCTTGGCAAGGAACTACCAGATTTTGACCGGAGCCTCGCCGCGCGGGTAGTAGCCGGGCAATTTCTCGCCGGCCAGCGAACGCTCGATGCGCTTCTGCATCGTCGGGGTGAGGTCGCCGGAGGTGATCAGGTTCATGAAGGCCTTCTGCACGTGCCCGAAGTCGAAGAAGTCGCGCTGCCACTCGATGAGCAACTGGTCGTTGAGCCGGAACCAGCTACCGCCGATGCCGTAGATCTCGTCGGTGCTGCCGTCGGACTTGTGGGCGATCTGCTTCCAGAAGCCGACGATCTCGTTCTGCTTCTCGTCGATCAGCACCCGTTGGTATTCGTAGACCCAGTTCTCCAGGCCTTCCATCTCCAGGCCCAGTGCAGTGTCGCGGATTTCGTCCTTGCCGATGCACATCACATCTTCCTTGGGCCCGATGTTCCAGCCGTAGGTGGCATCCTCGGTGTAGAAGTCGGCCAGCGGCTTCCAGTCGCCGGCCTTCTCGGCCTCCTGGTTGGCCTTGAGCCAGCGGTCGGACCATGCTTCGAGCTCTTCGCGCGATGCCATCTCAGGACTCCTTCTGTTTAATGGATAGTGCTTGGGTGGGACACATCTCGACGGCCATCTCGACGGCCTCGCGCATATCGTCGGGTGGTTCATGATCGAGGATCTCGACGACGCCGCGTTTGGGAACCCGGAATACGTCCGGCGCTTCGAGCTCACACATGGCGTGGCCCTGGCACAGATCCTCGTCGACCTCAACGCGGTAGCAGCCCATAGGACTAATCCTTGACTCGCTTGCGGTAACGGACCTTGGCCGGCTGAGCCAGCTGCACGACCATCTTGGAGTGGTCGTTCTGGTAGCTCTCGGCCGGCTGGGACATCTCGAACTCGTACTCGCGCAGCAGAACCGAGAAGATCGCCTTGATCTGCATCTGGGCGAACGCCGCACCCACGCAACGGTGCTTACCGGCGCCGAAGGGGATCCAGGTCCACCGGTTGATCAGATCTTCCTGGCGCGGCTTCTCATAGCGGGCAGGATCGAAGGCATCCGGCTCGGGGAAATCCTCCGGGATCCGGTTGGAGATCGCCGGGGAGGCCGCCACCATCTGACCCTTGTGGATCGGATGGCCCGCCACCTCGAACTCGTCCTGTGCGACGCGCATCAGGATGATCAGCGGCGGATGCAGGCGCAGGGTCTCCTTGAGCGAGTTGTCCAGCTTCGGAATCTGCCGCAGCGCATGGAAACTCACCTCCTGGCCGTCGGCGTAGAGGTCGTCGAGCTCCTGCTGCACCTGCGCGTACACGTCGGGGTTGCGCAGCAGTTCGATGAGCGTCCACGAGGACGTGCCCGAACTGGTGTGGTGACCGGCGAACATCAGCGAGATGAACATCCCGGTGACCTCGTTGGCCGTGAACCGGGGCTTGCCCTCGTCGTCCTTGATCGAGACCAGAACGTCGAGCAGGTCGCGATCCTCCTTGCCCTTCGGCGGATTGGCAATGCGACCGTCCATGATCTCCTGCACCAGCGCAACGAGTTTGACGCGCGACTCGTCGCGGATGCGGAAGCTCTCGATGTCCAGGTAGGGATCGACGTAGCAGAGCGGGTCGGTGCCCCGCTCCAACTGGTGGTAGTACTCGGCGAACCGGCGATCGAGCTGCTCGCGGAACTTCAGCCCGATCAGGCACGCCGTCGAGGTGTAGATCGTCAGCTCGGAGAAGAAGTCGAGCAGTTCGATCTCGCCCTCGTCGCCCCAATCGGCGATGATCTTCTTGACCTCGTTCTCGATGGTGGCGGCGTGGCCCTTCATCTGCTCACCGCGCAGCGCGGTGTTGTGCAGCATCTCGGCCCGGCGCTCGGGGTCGGCGTCGAACACCACACCCTCACCGAAGATCGGGGTCATGAACGGGTAGGCCTCGGCCTGGTTGAGGTCGCTGTCGCTGGAGCGGAAGAAGAATTCGTTGGCCTCCGCTCCGCTCAGCAGCAGCACCTGCTTGTCGGCGAGCTGGAACCAGCCGACGTCGCCGCATTCGTCACGGATGCGCTGCATCAGGCCGATCGGATCGGTGCGGAACTCTTCGAGGTGGCCGTGCTCCTCGCCTTCACCACCCGAAACGCGCTGCACTTCCTTGAGTTCTGAGCTTGTCATCTCTTTCTCAGCCTTCCACTTTCAGCTTCTGGCGATCCTTGATGTCGGCGAGCGGAGCTTCGGGCTGAATCTCCAGTTCGGCGATGAAGCCGCCGCGCGGGGTTTCCGCGACGAAGGTGATGGCCCGCGCGAGATCCGCTGCACGCAGGAAGTAGTCATGCCGAGCCTGGCCCCACTTGGCCCAATCCTCGAGCATCTCGCCGACCTTGTCCATCGGGGCACTCCAGCCCATGGCGGTCTTGGTAGGGCCGGGATGGACGACGGAGGCACGCACACCGGTGCCCTCCAGTTCCATCTGCAGGGTCTTGGCCATGCCGAGTAGGCCGGCCTTGGCCGCGCCGTAGCCACCCATGTACGGCCGCGGACGCAGGGACACGTCAGAGCCGACGAAGATGATGTCACCGCGCCGGCGCTCGACCATGCCCGGAAGCACCGCAGTGGCAAGGCGATTGGCGCCGATCAGGTGAATCTGGATCTGATTCTCGAAGTCGTCGGTGCTGATTTCGTGGAGCTGACCGAAGAAAGTGTCACCGGCACCGGCCACCAGCAGCTCGATGTCCCCGAGTGCTTCGGTGGCGCCGTGCACGAACGACTTGACCGAATCGGCGTCGGTGACGTCGAGTGGCAGTGCGATCGCCTCACCACCATCGGCTTTGATCTGCTCGACCAACTCCTGGCATTTCTCGACGCGGCGTGCGCCGAGGGCGACCGGGAAGCCGTGCGCGGCCAGTTCGGTCGCCGTGGCGGCGCCGATGCCGGACGACGCGCCGGCCACGATGGCCGGTCGGCGGTCGGGATGGGGTTCGAAACGGGCCATTTAGCGCTTCTCCACTGTTATCGGAAGGTGAGCGAATCCTCGGACACTGCTGGAATGCACCCGCACGGCCGCGGATTCGTCCACTTCGTATCCGCGGATTCGCTTGAACAACTCGGTCAGCGCCACCCGGGCCTCCATGCGGGCCAGGTGCGCGCCCAGGCAGAAGTGGGCGCCGCTGCCGAAACTCACCAGCTTCGGACCGATCTCGCGGTCGATCCGGTACTCGTCGGGATTCTCGAAGACCCGTTCATCGCGGTTGGCCGAGCCGATCAGCAGGACCAGCACATCGCCGGCGGGAACGGTGGTGTCGTAGTACGTCTGGTCTTCGGTGACCAGCCGGGCCAGGATCTGACTGGACGCGTCATAGCGCAGGGTCTCCTCGACCCATGGCACGACCAAGTCGTGGTTGTCGAACACCGGAGCCAGCTGGTCGGGGTTCTTGTGGCCCCAATATGCGGCGTTGGCAAGCAGTTTGGTGGTGGTCTCGTTACCCGCGACCACCATGAGGAACAGGAACGCCATGATCTCGTCGTCGGTGAGCTTGTCACCGTCGATCTCGGCTTGGACGAGTGCCGAAGTGAGGTCGTCGGTCAGGTTCTTCTTGCGCTGCTTGACCATGTCGGCGTAGTAGACCAGCAGCTCGCCGGAGGCCGCGATTGCCGAATCGGGCACGTCGGCGACGCCGTCCTCGCGGTGCATGACACCGTCGGCCAGTGCGCGGATGCGCACGCGGTCCTCTTCGGGCACGCCCATGAGCTCGGAGATGACGTCCATCGGGAGCTTGCCTGCAAAGTCGTCGACGTAGTCGAAGCTTTCTGAATGTTCCAGCGCTGCATCCAAATGCTGGTGGGCGATCTCGGTGACCCGGCCCTCCAGTTCGCGGATCCGGCGCGGAGTGAAACCTTTCGAGACCAGCGTGCGCAACCGGAGATGGCCGGGATCGTCGAGGGCGAGGAACGACATCACCCGGTGGGCTTCGTCATTGCGTGAGATCGGGTCGAGCGCGACACCGTGCTTGTTCGAGAGCGTGACGCTGTTGCGGAAACCGGCGACCACGTCCTGGTGCCGCGACAGTGCCCAGAACTTGCGTTCCTCGTTGCGGTAGAGCGGCGCCTCGTCGCGCAGGCGGCGGTAGTACGGATACGGATCTTCGTGGAAGTCGTAGTCGTACGGGTCGAGGATGAGCTCGACTTCCTTCAACGTCATTTGTCTTCTCCCAGGATTAACCCGACGACGTAGGTCAGTCGGTCGGCGATCTGGTGGTAGGTGAAGGCGCCGCTGCCGGCGTTGACCAGCGCGCCGAAGAACGTCATCTCCAGGGCGGAGACGATGCGGATATCGGCATCCGGCCCGACCGCTGAACGGATGCGTTTGTGGATCTCGGCGCCGATGCGGTCGCGCACTTTGCGTACCGCGGGATCGGTCCCGCCGCCCAGCAGGGCTGTGGTGCAGGCGGCCGCGACCTCGGGTTCGTCGGCGACGACCAGGGTCAGCGCACGCAGCGCCGCATCGACGCGGGTGGTCATGGAGTCGTTCACGTCGGTGAAGTAGGGGCACTGGCTGACCAGGTCCAGGTACATCTCGGCGATCAGGTGGTTCTTCGACGAGAAGTACGTGTAGGCCGTGGCCGGTGCGACCCCGGCGCGTGCGGCGACCGCACGCACCGTCAGATCCGCGTAGGACGATTCGCGCAACATCTCGGTGCCGGCGGTCAGGACCTTGCGGAAGGTCTCCTCCTGCCTGCGGTTGCGCGGCGATTCCTTCTCTGGCTGCGGAGCTGGCTCTGTGACTGCGGACACGGCATCGCTGGACACATGTCCAAGTTATCCGACGATGCCGAGGTTGGGCAAGTGCAGATCCGCAAAGTCCGCGATGAGCTGGCCATTGTGATGCCGACTAGGCGGGGTTGGGGGTCACCCTTGCGGCTCGACATTGTCTGCGGCTATCGTTCGAGGCGAGACAGCCGGACAGTTGTCCAGAATTCGCGAAGTGGAGTTCACCGATGCCGGTACTGGCCGATCGCCAGAGTCAACTGCTTATCGACGGCAAGCTCGTCGCCGGGGGCGGCGGAGCATTCGAGACCGTCAACCCCGCCACTGAAGAGGTGCTCGGCCTCGCCGCCGACGCCAATGCCGAGGACATGGGCAACGCCATCGAAGCGGCCCGCCGCGCGTTCGACGACACCGATTGGTCGACGAACACCGCGCTGCGGGTGCGCTGCCTGCGGCAGTTGCGTGACGCGCTGCGGGAAAACGTCGAGGAACTGCGGGAACTGACCATCGCCGAGGTGGGCGCTCCGCGCATGCTCACCGCGGGTGCGCATCTGGAAGGTCCGATCGATGATCTGGGCTTCTCGGCGGACACCGCCGAGAACTACGGGTGGACAACCGATCTCGGCTACGCGACTCCGCAGGGCATCCCGACCAACCGCAAGATCGCCCGAGAGGCAGTCGGGGTCGTCGGTGCTATTACCCCGTGGAACTTTCCGCACCAGATCAACCTGGCCAAGGTCGGCCCGGCCCTGGCCGCGGGTAACACCTTGATCCTCAAGCCGGCGCCGGACACCCCGTGGGCGGCGGCGGCCATCGGCCAGATCATCGCCGAGCAGACCGATTTCCCCGCCGGCGTGATCAATGTCGTGACCTCCAGCGATCACTCGGTGGGTGCGTTGCTCTCCAAAGATCCTCGGGTGGACATGGTTTCATTCACCGGATCCACCGCGACCGGGCGCGCGGTGATGACCGACGCCGCCCTGACCCTCAAGAAGGTGTTCCTGGAACTCGGCGGCAAGTCGGCCTTCCTGGTGCTCGACGACGCCGACCTGGCCGGAGCCTGCGCGATGGCAGCCTTCACGGTGGCCATGCACGCCGGTCAGGGTTGCGCGATCACCACCCGCCTGGTGGTGCCACGGGCCCGCTACGACGAGGCGGTGGAGGCGGCGGCAGCCACGTTGGGTGGCATCAAGCCCGGTGACCCCAACAGCAAGCGCACCGTCTGCGGGCCGCTGATCTCGGCGCGTCAGCGCGACCGGGTGCAGTCCTATCTGGATCTGGCATTGCAGGAGGGTGGCCGATTCGCCTGCGGTGGTGGGCGTCCCGCCGATCTGGACACCGGCTTCTTCATCGAACCGACCGTGATCGCCGGCCTGGACAACACCGCGCGTGTGGCTCGTGAGGAGATCTTCGGCCCCGTGCTGACCGTGATCGCCCACGACGGCGACGACGACGCGGTGCGCATCGCCAACGATTCGCCCTACGGTCTGTCCGGCACCGTGTTCTCCGGTGACGACGCCCGCGCGCAGGCGGTGGCCGCCCGGATGCGGGTCGGCACCGTCAACGTCAACGGCGGCATCTGGTACTCGGCCGATGCCCCGTTCGGCGGATACAAGCAGTCCGGGGTCGGCCGCGAGATGGGGCTGGCCGGCTTCGAGGAATACACCGAGATCAAGTGCGTCGCGACGCTCGCGAACTAGAACGACTGAGGAGAATTTGATGGGACAGTTCGACAACAAGGTGGCCATCGTCACCGGGGCCGGTGGCGGTATCGGCCAGGCCTACGCCGAGGCGCTGGCACGCGAGGGCGCGGCGGTCGTGGTCGCCGACATCAACACCGAGGGTGCGCAGAAGGTCGCCGACGGCATCAAGGGTGAGGGCGGCAACGCCCTGGCCCTGCGCGTCGACGTGTCCGACGTCGACTCGACGAAGGAGATGGCCGCGCAGACGCTTTCGGAGTTCGGCGGTATCGACTACCTGGTCAACAACGCCGCGATCTTCGGCGGCATGAAGCTCGACTTCCTCGTCAGCGTCGACTGGGACTACTACAAGAAGTTCATGAGCGTGAACATGGACGGCGCGCTGCTGTGCACCAGGGCCGTCTACCGCAAGATGGCCAAGCGTGGCGGCGGCGCGATCGTCAACCAGTCGTCGACCGCGGCGTGGATGTACGCCAACTACTACGGCCTGGCCAAGGTGGGCATCAACGGCCTCACCCAGCAGCTGTCGCGTGAGCTCGGCGGGCAGAACATCCGCATCAACGCCATCGCGCCCGGCCCGATCGACACCGAGGCCAACCGCAGCACCACGCCGCAGGAGATGGTCGCCGACATCGTCAAGGGGATCCCGTTGTCCCGCATGGGTCAGCCGGAAGACCTGGTCGGCATGTGCCTGTTCCTGCTGAGCGATCAGGCCAAGTGGATCACCGGCCAGATCTTCAACGTCGACGGCGGACAGATCATCCGGTCATGAGCGATCCGAAATACGGCTACATCGGCCTTGGCAACATGGGTGCCCCGATGGCCAAGCGTCTGGCCGAGTGGCCCGGCGGGTTCATCGTGTACGACGTGCGAGCCGAATCCATGGAGCCGTTCGGGGAGCTCGGCGCGGCGCTGGCGGACGACGTCACAGATGTTGCTCAAGCGGACATCATCAGCATCACGGTGCTGAACGACGAGCAGGTGCGCTCGGTGGTCGCCGACCTGGCGCCGAAGGTGAAGCCGGACACCGTGATCGTGATCCACTCCACGATCAGCGATACCACCGCGGCCGAGCTCGCCGAGCAGTACAAGCCGCAGGGCATCCACATCGTGGACGCCCCGGTCAGCGGCGGCGGCGCGGCCGCAGAGAAGGGTGAGCTGGCCATCATGGTCGGCGCCGAGCGGCCCGTCTACGAGCGGATCAAGCCGGCGCTCAAGCAGTTCGGCTCGATGGTGATCCACGCCGGTGAACCCGGCGCAGGTACCCGGATGAAGCTGGCCCGCAACATGCTGACGTTCACCTCGTACGCCGCGGCCTGTGAGGCGATGAAGCTGGCCGAGGCCGCCGGACTGGACCTCGGCGCGCTGGGCCGGGTCGTGCGTCACACCGACGCACTGACCAGCGGGCCAGGTGCGATCATCGTGCGCGAGAACATGGCCGAGCTGACCCCGGATCATTGGCTCTACGACGCGTTCACCCACACCCGCGGGCTGGGGGAGAAGGATCTGAGCCTGGCGCTGGGCCTGGGTGATGTTGTGGGAGTGGACCTTCCGCTGGCCCAAGTGGCCCTGCAGCGGCTCGCTGACGGCCTCGGCGTACCGCACAAGAACGATTAGGAGAACTTCGATGGACGAGTTGCGCGCCAAGGGCCTGGCCAAGATGAACGAGGTCTACGGCTGGGAGATGCCGAACATCGAAGGGGATCCGTACTTCGATCTCACCGTCGACCACCTGTTCGGCACCATCTGGAACAAGCCGGGGCTGTCGATGCGCGAGAAGCGGCTGATGACGTTGTCGGCGGTGACGGCGGTAGGTCAGCAGGACCTCGCTGAGATTCAGGTCAATGCTGCGCTGTTCAACGGCGAGTTCACCGAGGAAGAGCTCAAGGACATCGCCATCTTCCTCACCCAGTACCTCGGTTTCCCGCTCGGATCCGGTCTCAACGGCACCGTGTCCAAGGTGGTGGCCAAGCGACGCAAGGCCGCTGAGAAGGGACAGGCTGAGGACCGGAAGGCCAACGTGAACGCCGCAGTCAAGATGAATACCGGGAGCGAGCTCGATGACAAGTAGGTATGCCTCGCTGACCCGCGACGAACTGGTCAAGCTGGTACCCGAGCTGCTGCTCATGGGGCAGATGATCGACCGCTCCGGGATGGCCTGGTGCATCAGTAATTTCGGCCGCGAAGAGATGCTGCAGATCGCCATCGAGGAGTGGGCGGGCTCCAGCCCGATCTACACCAGGCGGATGCAGAAGGCGCTCAAGTACGAGGGCGTCGACATCATCACCATCTTCAAAGGCCTGCAACTCGACATCGGCGCTCCGCCGCAGTTCATGGATTTCCGTTACACCGTGCACGATCGGTGGCACGGCGAATTCCACCTCGACCACTGCGGGGCGCTGCTCGACGTGGAGCCGATGGGCGAAGACTACGTGCGCGGCATGTGCCACGACATCGAGGACCCGACCTTCGACGCCACCGCGCTGGCCACCAACCCCAAGTGCCAGGTGCGTCCGATCCACCGTCCGCCCCGGACACCGTCCGACCGGCAGCCGCACTGCGCTTGGACAGTGATCATCGACGAGTCCTATCCGGACGTCGACGACATCCCGGCACTCGAGGTGATCGGCCGGACCCGGGCTGCCCAAACGGTTCTGGGCCCGGTCGACCCGTCCGATGAAGGCGAGTCCGACTACTCGGGGCCGCTGCTGTCCGACTTCGACTTCGCGGCGTTCTCCCATTCCGCGCTGGTCCGGATCGCTGATGAGGTGTGCCTGCAGATGCACCTGCTCAACCTGTCGTTCATCCTCGCGGTGGGGGCGCGGGCCGGGGCTGACACCGCGCTGGCGACCGATATCTGCACCAAGCAGCTGATCGGCGTGGCGGGGATCGGCGCCGAGCGTATTCATAAGGCGCTGGACTTGCCCGGCGGCATCGAGGGCGCGGTGCGCGTGCTGGAACTGCACCCGTTGCTCAACCCGGCCGCCTACGTCGACGCCGAGTTCGGTCCCGACACGGTGTCCGTGCGTCGGTCGCCTGCGCACGAGGACGGTTCCTGGGTGGCCCTGGTTTCGCCGGCCGAGACCCGGCCCCTGCAGGCCATCGTCGCCGCCGTCGACCCGCACCTCTCCGTCGAGGTCCTCGGGTCCGACGCTGAGTGGACCGCTCGGGTTATCGAAACTGAGACTGCAGCAAAGGAATTCGGTGAGGTCGCGGTAGTGAAGTTCAGCGGCGGGGCGGAGTTCGTGTTCGAGCCGCGGAAGTCATTGCCGTTGACTGTGCTGTGATTTCGTGGGCGTCCGGCTAGGTGGTGTTCATGTTCAGATGGACGAAGCGGACGTTGGGCTCGCGCTCGTCGACGATGACCGTGCGATACACCGACTTGCCCTCAGTGTTGCGGTAGCGATCCTGCGCACTGACCACCGACGGAGAGCCCGCCAGATCAGGGCCGGCGATGACCGGTTCGAACGGGGGATAGACCCGGGTGAGTGACCCGGTGAAATGCGACTCCGTCAGAAGCGTAGGCAGGTCGGTGGATGGCATCTTCAGCACCAGTTGGTAACTGGTGTCCATCGCGCTGTCGACGTGGGCTTGCAGCACCTCCGCGCCAGGCGGTATCGCGATGCCGCCGAATTCGGTTGCCTGCTTGACCAATTCGGGGCTGGTCGAACTCTCGGCGTGCGAGCCGAGGGTGCGGCCGACCGGGTCGTCATGTGAGGCGCAGGCAACGGTGACGCCTAGGAAGGCGACGGTAAGCGCGAGGGCGCAACGGCGCCTCTGGCGTTTCATTCGATGGCTGCTAGCTGGCAGGCAATGTCAGCGTCAGGTAGCCGCCGCCCTCCGGTCGCAGCATCACGTCGGTCGGCCAGGTAACCCGGAAATTCTCACCGCGTAGGTAATCGCCGCTGATTCCGGCGGCCTTCACCGGTTTTCCGTTGAGTTCGAAGATCAGCAGGCTGGCTTTCGAGTTGTAGAAGCGGTCCTTGATTACGGGTGCGCCGACAGTCTTTTCGATGAATTCTCGTTCGGAGTTTTCATGGAACAGATGCACCTCGTCCCAATCCCAGCTGGTGAAGTCGCTGAGTCGACCTGTCTGCTTCTCGTGCAGAAGGCGTTCCAGACCATCGTTGAGCTTCTGGTCGTTGTAATCGATATCCATTGATTGCCTCATCGCCTGTCTGGCCAGATCACAGCTGGTTAGCGAGAAACACAACAACAACAACACGCAAAGTGCAACGCGTACTGCTGACAAACCGGCCACAATCAATATCCTCCTGCTGACGTTCCGTAACCTCCGGGCTGACCGGGGTCGTAAATGCCTCCAGGCCCAGCGCCAGTTGGCGTGGGTGCCTGCCCGGGAATGGTGGACTTGGAGGTGATGCCTGCGCCGCCTTCTGGAACAGTATTGCTCCAAGCGAGCTTTTCGCCATCGGCGTTTGGCGCTACCACGACGGTATCGCCTTGTCGGACGGCCTGCTCTACATAGTCGGCGAGTTCTGCAGGGCTAGCGTCGGGATGCGCTTTAGCGATGCTTCTCCCTATCTCGTTGTTGTAGAGGTCCATCGCTTCGGCGGTGGAGGGATTGTTGGGCAGGCGTTCGTGCGCCGTTGTGAAATCGCGGGTCCAATCCTCGCCGAAGCGTTGGGTCATCAGCGCATTCCAGTACGCATGCCGGAATGCATCAGTGTGATTATCGGCCGTGTCGTCCGGATGATGCGGGGGAGGAAACCTCTCGATTGCTTCAGCCTTGGCGGCCTCCGTGAGCTGGTCGAGGTCTCGCAGTTCGAACAGCGAAAGACGGTCGAGCATTCGTCCCTCGGTTGCGGTGACCTGTTTGGGATCAGTAAATTCGTTGAACGGCCAACCCGGCTCCCAGTCGAGTTTGCCGTCAGGATCCTCGTCCACCTGGTACTTGCGCTTGAGCTCCTCAAGTGGATCCACCGGTGGCGGATTGCCTTCCGGCAATCCTGCGCCCGCTTTCTCACCCGCGAGCGCGTCGTACTCCTTGCGGATGTCCTCGATGCGTCGACCGATCTCACCCATCTCTCCGGTCGATTGCGTGATGACGTCGCTGATCTGGCCGATGCCCTTGCTGGCAAGGATCACCCGCATGATCTCGCCGGTCTTGCCGGGCGGGATCGACGCGCCCATGCCGCTCACCCAGCTCTGGGTTTGCTCGAGATTCTGCCTACCGGAGCTGACCACCTCGGCTGCCCGGCTGACTTCGGCAGCCATGCGCCGATCGAGATCCGCGAGCTTGCCGTAGACGGCCGCATGTTCGGCGTTCTTGGCGGCATACGCCTGCGATGCGGTGCCCTGCCAGCGGTCGTCGGGCGCTGCGGACTCGATGGTCGATTGCATCTGGCGGAGCCGCGCGCTGCCGTCGAACGCGTCGCCGGTCGTGGGCGCACCCTCACCGAAGGTGGTGCGCGCCTGCGACCACGTCGTGTAGAACGCGTCGAGTGCCCCCATGCTTCACCCCCCCGGCTGAGTCGAGGGCTCAAGTCTAAGCCGCGGCAAACGTCCGCCCAGGCGCCAGTTTCCCGCCCTGAGATCACGGCGGATGGTCATCTCCGCGATCTACAGTCAGCGGGGTGGGCGTCTCAACGGTCCGCGCATGTGCCCTGGTGGTGGGTCTGTTCACGGGGTGCACGGTGGCGTGTGCCGGTGGTGCGCCGGATTCGGTCACGGCGCCGAGGACTCCCATCACCTTGCCGCAGCCCGGTTCAGCGGCGCAGCAACCCGCGCGAGTGCAGCCGGTGGACGAGGCCGCGCTGGGAGCCAGCTGGCGGCCGGGATGCCCGGTACCGCCCGCCGACCTCCGCCGAATCACCCTGTCCTATCTCGGTTTCGACGGCCGATCGCACCGCGGTGAGCTGGTGGTACACCGGGATGCCGTCAGCGACGTGATCGGTATCTTCGGGGAGTTGTACTCGGCTCGATTCCCGATCGAGAAGATGCGCACGGTGGACCACTATCCGCACGCCGACGACGAGCTGTCCATGGAGGACAACAACACCTCGGCGTTCAATTGCCGGCCGTTGGCGAACGGAGCGTGGTCGTTGCACGCCTACGGCCGTGCGGTCGACGTCAACCCCCTGATCAACCCGTACATCTCGGCCTCCGGCGACCTGCAGCCGGTCACCGCACGGGCGTACCTGGACCGCACCCGCGCCGATCAGGGGATGATCCGCGACGGTGACGTGGTGGTGCGGACGTTCGCCGAGCGTGGCTGGCGGTGGGGTGGGCATTGGCATGACCCGGTCGACTACCAACATTTCGAACGACGCTGACGTGCCGAACCCGGCTAAAGCCCGGCGGACGGCCTTTCGGACGCCAATTTGCCGGCCACCACGGCCGAGCCGACCCACCGGCGCAGATAGCTGCGCAGTGCCTCGCCGGTGCGGGGAGGACGCCCAGGGTCGATGACAAAGGACTGGATGATCCGCAGGAGGTGCTCGGCGAGCTCATCGAGGTCGGCGTCGGTGTAGCCGATCGCTGCCCAGTCGACGTCGAGCATGCGCATCATCGTCCGGGCAAAGTCGACCGCCACGTCCGAGGTCACCCCTTCGGTGTGCGCGGGTGAGCGTCCGGGAGCGACGAGCAAACCGATGTGTTTGTCCTCGGGCAGCCACTCCAGGGCGACGGCAATGGCCTCGGTGACGGCCTCCACCGGATCGGTCGTGCCCTTGAGATGGGCGGCCACGCGGTGCTGGAAATCGCTGGCCGCCTGCACCGCGGACGCCACCAGTAGGGCCTCGGTGCTCGGGAAATAGCGGTAGACGGTCTGGCGGGTCACGCCGAGGGTGCGTGCCACGTCGGCGATGGAGAAGTCGGCGCCGCGCTCATCGATGGCGTTGCCCGCAGCGACGAGGATGCGGGCAATCGCTTCCTCGTCGCTGGCCGGCGCCGAGCCGGACCACCCGTGCGTTCGCATGGGCGAATCCTAAAACAAACAGCTGATCACCCGCGGTAGGAGACCGGCAGGTCTTTGACGCCGTTGATCCAACCGGACCGGAGGCGTTGTGGCTCACCCAGTTTGGTGATGTCAGGGATCTGATCTGCGATCTCGTTGAACATCAGTTTGATCTCCATCCGCGCCAGGTTGGCGCCGATGCAGAAGTGCGCGCCGTTGCCGCCGAAGGCCAGGTGTGGGTTGGGGTTGCGCAGGATGTTGAACTCGAACGGTGACTCGAAGACCTCTTCGTCATAGTTGGCCGAGCTGTAGAACAGGCCGACGCGCTGCCCGGCCTTCACGGTGACATCGCCGACCCGGATGTCGGCCAGGGCGGTCCGCTGGAAGCAGTGCACCGGCGTGGCCCAGCGGATGATCTCGTCGACCGCGGTGTCCGGGCGTTCGCGCTTGAAAAGCTCCCACTGGTCCGGGTTTTCGAGGAAGGCGTTCATCCCGTGGGTCATGGCATTGCGGGTGGTCTCGTTGCCCGCGACGGCCAGCAGGATCACGAAGAACGCGAACTCGACGTCGGTAATGCCTCCACCGTCTGTGCCTTCCAAATCGGCCTGCACCAGACGGGTCACGATGTCATCGGCCGGGCATTGCCGCCGCTGCTCGGCCATGGTGTAGGCGTAGCCCATCAACTCCGCGTTGGCGATCGTCGGATCGGCGTCGAAATCCGGATCGTCGGTGTTGATGATGGCGTTGGACCAGTTGAACACCTTCTCCCGGTCTTCCTCGGGAACGCCGATCAGGTCGGCGATGGCCAGCAGCGGCAGGCCCACCGCGACGTCGTCGACAAAATTGCCGGTGTCTTTCTGCGCGGCCTTGGCCACGATGTCGCGGGCCGCCACGGCCAGCTTCTCTTCGAGTGCCGCGACCGACCGTGGGGTGAACAGGCGGGACACCAGCTTGCGCAACCGGGTGTGTTCGGGTGCGTCATGGTTGATCAGCAGGGCCTTGGTCAGGTCGAGTTGCTCGGCGGTGACGCTGTCGGGCAGCCGCATGACCGCGCCCTTGGCGTTGGTGGACCACAGGTCGCCGCCGTTGCGGGAGATGGCCTTGATGTCCTCGTGGCGGGTGATCACCCAGTAACCGCCGTCGTCGAAGATCGATTCGCCCTGCTCGTTCCACCAGACCGGTGCGGTCCTGCGCAGTTGGGCGAATTCGTCGACGGGGATTCCGCGGAGTAGGACATCGGGATCGGTGAAGTCATAGCCCGCGCCGAACGGGCAGGCACTCATGGTGGTCAAGCCGGGTCATCTCCTTGTGTGACGGCGAGCACATTCCTTGGTTCGACCATACACCGTGGCGTCAAGTGTATGCCCGTAAGTTTCCGGCTACGCTACGACCGTGCGCGTCCTTGTTGTCGGATCCGGTGCCCGTGAACACGCCCTGCTGCTGGCCCTGCGCCGCGACCCGCAGGTCGACGAGTTGGCGGTGGCCCCGGGCAACGCCGGGACCCGATCCATTGCCGATCAGTACGACGTCGACATCACCTCCGCCGAGGCCGTGGTGGCGTTGGCTCGGCGCCTCGGCAGCGACCTGGTGGTGATCGGCCCCGAGGTTCCGTTGGTGCTCGGCGTGGCCGACGCCGTGCGGGCCGCCGGGATCGCCTGCTTCGGCGCGAGCAAGGACGCCTCCCGCATCGAGGGCTCCAAGGCATTCGCCAAGGACGTCATGGCCGCGGCCGGGGTGCGCACCGCGGGCAGCGAGATCGTCGACAACCCGGCCCACCTCGACGCCGCGCTGGATCGCTTCGGTCCGCCCGCCGGTCAGGCCGCCTGGGTGGTCAAGGACGACGGCCTGGCCGCAGGCAAGGGCGTGGTGGTCAGCGCCGATCGCGACGCCGCCCGGGCGCATGCCGCCAGCCTGCTCGACTCGGGGCACCCGGTGCTGCTGGAGTCGTTCCTGGACGGCCCCGAGGTATCGCTGTTCTGTGTCGTCGACGGCGCCACCGTGGTTCCGCTGCTGCCCGCCCAGGACTTCAAGCGAGTCGGCGACGGGGACACCGGACCGAACACCGGTGGCATGGGCGCCTACGCTCCACTGCCTTGGCTGCCGGAATCGGTCAAAACCCAGATTGTCGACGAGGTCGTGAAACCTGTTGCGGCAGAACTGGTTGCCCGGGGCAGCTCGTTCTCGGGCCTGCTCTACGCCGGCCTGGCGATGACCTCGAACGGCCCGGCCGTGGTGGAGTTCAACTGCCGCTTCGGTGATCCGGAGACGCAATCGGTTCTGGCCCTGCTGGATTCGCCGCTGGGGCAGCTGCTGAACGCCGCGGCCACCGGCGAGCTCGCCTCCTTCGGCGACCTGCAGTGGCAGGACGGCTACGCCGTCACCGTGGTGGTGGCCGCGGAGAACTACCCGGGCCGGCCGCGCGTCGGCGACGTCATCCACGGATCGGAAGCCGACGGTGTGCTGCACGCCGGCACCGCGCGCCGCGAGGACGGCGCGGTGGTGTCCTCGGGTGGCCGGGTGCTTTCGGTGGTCGGCACCGGAACAGACCTGCCCGCCGCACGCGATGCGGCATACGCGCTCGCCAAGTCGATCCGCTTGCCGGGCAGCCACTTCCGTGGCGACATCGGCCTCGCCGCCGCCGAGGGGCACATCAGTATTTAGCGCCCACCGGGGTCAGGCGACCAACAGCGGGGCCATCCAGGAGATCTCGGCGGGCAGCTGCGAACTCCAGAAGCTGCCGTCGTGCCCACCGGGGGAGAAGCCGCCGGCCGGGGGATTGGGCAGTTCAGAGATGAACTGTTTGGTGGCCGAATAGAACGGATCACTGTTGCCGCAATCGATCCGGATCGGAATCGATCCCAACGCGGGCTGGCCCCAGACGCTGTTGGCGGCGTAATCCGAGGCGCTGTCGAAGGCTCCGGGCGCTGCGGCACCCGGGGACGTCCACAGCGCGGGGCTGACCGCACAGATCGCGGCGGTGCGCGCCGGCCCGAGTCGCGAACCCAGCAGCAGTGCGCCGTAACCGCCCATCGACCAGCCCAGGAAGCCCACCCGCGAGGTGTCCAGGCCCTGATCGCCGAGCATCGGGATCAGCTCGCCGAGCACCATTGCGCCCGAGTCCTCACCGGATGCACGTTTGTGCCAATAACTTCCGCCACCGTCGACGGCGACCACCGCGAACGGGGGCAGCCCGGCGGCCACGGCCTCGGCCAGTCCCTGCTCGACTCCACCGGCCATCACGCCGGCGGCGTCCTGTCCTTTGCCGTGCAGGGCGATGACCGGACGGAGTTTGCCGGTTTGGCCGGGCGGGCGCGCGATGGCCCAACTGGTGTTCGTTCCGCCGCGTGCGGCCGAGCTGAACGAGCCGCTCGACATCGTGGGCGCTGCGACGGGGCTGGCCACCGAACCCGGGGCGGAGGCGAGGGCAACAGCGCCGGCGGCGCCGGCGGCCGCACCGACGCCGAGGCGCAGGACGGCGCGACGGCTCAAGTTGGGCATGCGGGCCATCTTGCCATCGCCCGACAAAGGCATTGGTCAGTGGCATTCTGGCGGCATTGCCGACCCGCCAGCAAAACCTGAGTAAAGCCTGATGATTGACCGAAAGACTCATGTGGAGGGGGGTCGACTGGCACGATGCTAAAGGTGACGGCAGCGGTCACCCCTAAGGGGGAGCGTCGGCGGTACGCCCTCGTCAGGGCGGCCGCTGAATTGCTCTGTGAGGGCGGTTTCGACGCCGTCCGGCACCGTGCCGTGGCGCGTCGGGCGGGCCTCCCGCTGGCCTCGACGACGTACTACTTCTCTTCACTGGACGACCTCATCGCGAAGGCTGTCGAATACATCGGGACCCAGGAAGCCGAACAACTCACCGCCGGCGTAGCTGCGCTCTCGCGGCGCCGCCGCGGTGCCGAATCGACCGCAGACGTCCTTGTCGATTTGTTGCTCGGCGAATCTCCGGAACGGCGCGGCACCGAGGAGTTGATCTCGCGCTACGAGCGCTACATCGCGTGCGCCCGCCAACCCGGCTTGCGCGACATCCAGCGCCGCATCCTGCAACAGCGCACCGACGCTGTCGTCGAGGTGGTGGAACGCTCGGGCCGCTCGGTGCGGTCCGAACTGCTCACCGCCCTGGTGTGTGCCGTCGACGGAGCAGTTGTGGCATCGTTGGGCGACGAAGGGGAGGGGCCCAGGGCAAACGCCAGGGCCACACTGATCGACGTCATCGACGTGTTGGCGCCCGTCGACGAGCGGGTGGTACGCGTCTGACCGGTGAAGGAGGGGGAATGTCGCAACCCGCAACCGCGGCGCAGCCACAGCTCAAGCGGGTAATGGGGCCCGGACTGTTACTGCTGTTCGTCGTCGGCGACATCCTCGGCACCGGGGTGTACGCATTGACGGGGCAGGTCGCCAAGGAAGTCGGCGGCGCAGCCTGGCTTCCCTTCCTCGCGGCGTTCGTGATCGCCACCATCACCGCATTCAGCTATCTGGAGCTGGTCACCAAGTATCCACAGGCGGCCGGTGCAGCGCTCTACGCGCACAAGGCATTTGGCGTCCAGTTCATCACGTTCCTGGTGGCCTTCATCGTGATGTGCTCCGGAATCACCTCGGCCTCAACGGCTTCGAGGTTCTTCGCGATCAGCTTTTTCGATGCGATCGAGATCAACCTCGGGCAGTTCTACACCGATCACGTGGCCAGCCTCAAAGTGGTCGGAGTCGTCCTGCTGGCTCTGCTGTTCATGGCACTGATCGCCGCGGTGAATCTGCGAGGGGTCAGCGAAAGCGTCAAGCTGAACGTGGTTCTGACGTTCATCGAGATCGCCGGCCTGGTGATCGTGATCGTGGTGGGACTGTGGGCCATCTTCAGCGGGGTGGATGTCGACTTCTCCCGCGTCGTCGCCTTCGACACCTCCGGCGAGAAGAACGCCTTCATCGCCGTTACCGCAGCGACGTCGCTGGCGTTCTTCGCGATGGTCGGATTCGAGGACTCGGTCAACATGGCCGAGGAGACCAAGGATCCGGTGCGGATCTTCCCGAAGGTGTTGTTGACCGGTCTGGGTATCGCCGGCGTGGTCTACGTTGTCGTGGCCATCATCGCGGTCGCACTGGTGCCGGTCGGAACACTTGCCGAGTCCGACTCGTCCCCGCTGGTGAAGGTGATGGAAGCCGCCGCGCCGGGGCTCCCGTTCTCCAACATCCTGCCGATCATCTCGATGTTCGCGGTGTCCAATACCGCGTTGATCAACATGCTGATGGCCAGTCGGTTGATCTACGGCATGGCCCGTCAGCATGTATTGCCGCCGATGCTCGGTGTGGTGCATCCGAAGCGCCACACGCCTTGGGTGGCCATCATGTTCACCACCATCATCGCGTTCGGACTCATCTTCTACGTGTCGGCGTTTGCTAGTGGAGACACCGTCGCGATCCTCGGCGGCACCACGTCCCTGCTGCTGCTCGCGGTCTTCTCGGTGGTCAACGTGGCGGTGCTGGTGCTGCGCCGCGATGTCCAAAAAGAGGGCGGCCACTTCAAGACTCCGACCGCGCTACCGGTCGTCGGCTTCGTTGCGTCCCTGTATCTGGTGCTGCCCACCTCGGGACGGCCGCCGGAGCAGTACTTCCTGGCCCTGGCGCTCGTCGCCACCGGCGTCGTACTGTTCGGCATCACCATGGTGATCAACCGGCAACTCGGCATCCACGGGGCCGGCATCACCGACCCCACCCACCTCGGCGACGCGCCCTAGGGTTCGGTGCGCAGCTTCTGAATCCGGTTCTGCAGCAACGCGGCCCGGTGCGAATTGCCGTCGAGGCCGAGGTAGCGGTCGCCGAACACCGCGAGCAGGGCATCGTCGAGGCGACGCACCGCACCCGGCGGGTACCGGTAGCCCATCAGCCGGTTGAGCTCGTCGGTGTCCACCGAATCCAGCACGCCGGTAAGCGCTTCCAGCGAAGTGATGCCCAGCTCAAGCAGCAGCCCCGAGATCCAGCCGTAGTGGTCGGTCCGGGACCAGCCGGCGTCGGCGAAACGGTTGCCCAGATAGGTGGCCAGCACCGGGGTGGCGATGCGTGAATCCCTGGAAAACCCCGGGGACTCGTCCTCCTCCCCTTCGGTCATGGTCAGCCGCAGTCGTTCCCGGATCTCGGTGAACTCGCGGTCGGCCAGTTCCAGAAGCCCGGCCGCCAACGTGAACCGACGGTCCAGCTCGCTGACGTGCTCGGCCGGTATCGAACCCTTGTACCGCACGTCATGCTCGAACTCGGCCCACGCATGCTGCAGCACGGTGCGCACCTGGATGGACGCCGGATACTGTTCGCCCTCGACCCCGAACAGTAGATGCCGGCTCGCATACCCCCAGCGGCCCTGACGGGCCGTCTGCAGACCCATGTCCTGGTCGTCGAGCAAGCGCATCTCCTCGGCCAGCAGGTTGGCCACCGCGTCGACGTCCTCACGCAGATAGGTGATGACCCGCAGGCCCACCTGATCGGTGATCTCCACCAGGGGATCGCTGTACATCGGGGTGCCGTCGGCGGCGGGGCGGCCGGCTTTCGCGGCGAACGAATCGATGCTCTTGGTGCGGGCCGTGATGCTCAGGTAGTTGATACCCGCGTCATCGAGCAGCCCGGTAACCAGCTTCAGGTACTGCTCGGTGGCAGCCACCAGGTCCGGGCGCCGGGAAGCGTACTCGGCCACCGCCGTCGAGGGTGCCGCCTGCCGCACCGGTGCCGACCGCGGTCGGGGGAGCCGGTCGGGAGGAAGGGACGGGGTGAGGATGTAGCCCGAGGCGAAGTCGCCGTAGATCGTCACGTCCTCGGGCCGGTGGTACCAGTACAGGGCGATGTAGGCGCAGAGCATGGCATCGACAGGATCCTCGTCGCGGTCGAGTTGGCCCGGCCGGGTGGCGGCCTCGATCCGCTTGCGCAGTTCCACCCAGTTGACATTGCGGTTCGCCCGCAACCGCGGCGTCGCAGTGTCGAGTTCCTCGATGAACGTCATCAACCTGAGCAGTTCGCGCTGCCGGTCGTCGAACGCGCCGCGCTTGTACTTCAGGGTCTTGTCGAGCCCGAACAGCACGACGCTCGCCGGGTGCGTATAGACCTCGATGGCCCGTCGGTTCGACGACGACGACGGATCCATGTCGAGACCCAGCGCCGACGCGATACGCGCGCCACGCGGATGCTTGAACTCGGGCCGCTCGGTGAAGGCCGGGCGGGCCCCGGCGTCGAACCGCTGGAAGTCCCGGTTGAGGTCCCGCTCGCACGGCCGGTGGCCCGTCGGGTTCTTCACGATGAGCGGCGCATCGATGGCGACCAGGCAGTCGCCGCTGATGTAGGGCTCGATCGCAGCCCCGATATCGTCGTCGTCCTGCGCCACGCCAACGTGAAGGACCCGGCCACTGGCGTCGATGACAGCGACACCCGTCTGATTCTTCTCGCCCCACGCAAGGTCGAGCCCGACGAAGTACATCCGTCCACTGTCTCATTGGTACCCCGGCCCGGGCCGTAAGCTGTGTGTTCGTGACGATCCCGAATGTTCTGGCCAACCGCTACGCCAGCGACGAAATGGTCGCGATCTGGTCGCCGGAGGCCAAGATCGTCGCCGAACGCCGACTCTGGCTCGCCGTGCTCCGTGCGCAGGCCGAGCTGGGTGTCCCGGTGCCCGACGGCGTGATCGACGACTACGAGCGGGTCCTGGAGAACGTCGACCTCGCCTCCATCGCGGCCCGTGAGCGGGTCACCCGCCACGACGTCAAGGCGCGCATCGAGGAGTTCAATGCGCTGGCCGGCCACGAGCAGGTGCACAAGGGCATGACGAGCCGCGACCTCACCGAGAACGTCGAGCAGCTGCAGATCCGTAGCTCGCTGGAACTGGTGTTCGCCCACGGCATCGCCGTGGTGGCCCGGCTGGCCGAGCGCTCCGTCGTCTACCGCGACGTCGTCATGGCGGGCCGGTCGCACAATGTGGCCGCCCAGGCCACCACGCTGGGTAAGCGGTTCGCCTCGGCGGCCGAAGAGACTCTGCTGGCCCTGACCCGGCTGCGTGAGCTGATCGACCGCTACCCGCTGCGCGGCATCAAGGGGCCGATGGGCACCGCCCAGGACATGCTCGACCTGTTCGGCGGGGACACCTCGCGATTGGCTGAGCTGGAGCGGCGGGTCGCTGAATTCCTTGGTTTCACAGATGTTTTCACCAGCGTTGGGCAGGTGTACCCGCGCTCGCTCGACCACGATGTGCTCTCGGCTCTGGTGCAGGTGGGTGCCGGGCCGTCGTCGCTGGCGCACACGATCCGGCTGATGGCGGGCCACGAACTGGTCACCGAGGGTTTCGCGCCCGGCCAGGTCGGATCGTCGGCCATGCCGCACAAGATGAACACCCGCTCGTGTGAGCGGGTCAACGGTCTGCAGGTGGTGTTGCGCGGCTACGCGTCGATGGCCGCTGAACTGGCCGGCGCGCAGTGGAACGAGGGCGACGTGTTCTGCTCGGTGGTACGCCGCGTCGCCCTGCCCGACGGGTTCTTCGCTGTCGACGGGCAGACCGAGACATTCCTGACCGTGCTCGACGAGTTCGGTGCCTATCCGGCAGTGATCCAGCGCGAGCTGGACCGCTACCTGCCGTTCCTGGCCACCACGCGCATCCTGATCGCCGCGGTGCGGGCCGGTGTGGGCCGCGAAACCGCACACGAGGTGATCAAGGAGCACGCCGTCGCCGTCGCGTTGGCCATGCGTGAGCGCGGGCTGGAGCCTGACCTGCTGGACCGCCTGGCCGCCGACCCGCGGCTGCCGCTGGACCGGGTGGCGCTGGAGGCCGCGTTGGCCGACAAGCAGGCGTTCACCGGAGCGGCCGGGGCCCAGGTCGACGGGGTCGTCGCAGCCGTCGAAGACCTGGTCAGCCGCTACCCTGAGGCCGCCAAGTACACCTCGGGCGCCATCTTGTGACGTTGGTGGCCGACCTCACCGATCTGGACAATTTCGCTACGGGTTTCCCGCACGAGTTGTTCGCTGTACACCGGCGCGAATCCCCGGTGTACTGGCACTCGCCGACGGAACACACTCCGGACGGTGAGGGCTTCTGGTCGGTGGCCACCCACGCCGAAACCCTTGCGGTACTGCGGGACGCGGACACGTACTCCTCGGTGACGGGCGGGTCGCGGCCCTACGGCGGCACGCTGCTGCAGGACCTGGCCGTCGCGGGGCAGGTGCTCAACATGATGGACGACCCGCGGCATTCCGAGATCCGCCGACTGGTCAGCTCCGGGCTGACCCCGCGGATGATCCGGCGGGTGGAAGACGATCTGCGGGCCCGAACCCGCCGGTTGCTCGACGGGGTCGAACCTGGCGTCGGGTTTGATTTCCTGGTCGACGTGGCCGCCGAACTGCCCATGCAGATGATCTGCATCCTGCTGGGAATTCCTGAATCCGAACGACATTGGCTGTTCCACGCGATCGAGCCCCAATTCGACTTCGGCGGGTCCCGCTCGGCGGCCATGCCGCAGATGTCGGCCGAAGAGGCCGGCTCGCGGATGTACACCTACGGCTCCGAGTTGATTGCGGCAAAGCGGGCCGAGCCGACCGACGACATGCTGTCCGTGGTGGCCAACGCCTCCGATACTTGTCTCTCGGATCTGGAGCTCTACCTGTTCTTCAGCCTGCTGTTCAGTGCGGGCGCCGAGACCACCCGTAACTCGGTGGCGGGCGGGCTGCTGGCGCTGATCGAAAACCCCTCGCAGATGGCGTTGTTGCGCGAGGACCTGGGGGAATTGCCCACGGCGATCGAGGAGATGGTGCGCTGGACCTCGCCCTCACCGTCCAAGCGGCGCACCGCAACCCGGCCCGTGACCTTGGGTGGCTGCGACATCGAGCCGGGGCAGAAGGTGCAGGTCTGGGAGGGCTCGGCGAACCGGGATTCGCTGGTGTTCGAGCGGGCGAACGTATTCGACATCACCCGTAAACCCAATCCGCACTTGGGTTTCGGCTTCGGCATCCACTACTGCCTGGGCGCCAACCTGGCCCGGCTGGAGTTACGGGTGTTGTTCGAGGAGCTGCTGACGCGCTTCGGCAGCGCCCGGTTGGTCACGCCCGCCGAATGGACCCGCAGCAACCGCCACACCGGTATCCGCCATTTGGTGGTGGAGCTCGGGGTGTGAAACCCGAGGCGTTTGCCGCGGTGATGGCGACCGGCATTGTGTCGATCTCCGCCGGGCAGCACGGTTACGGCGTCATCAGTTGGCCGTTGGCGATGCTCGCGGCGCTCGGGCTGCCGGTGCTGATTTACCTGGCAGCGATCCGCCGGCGATCTTTCGATCTGCGCAACATCGACACGATCGTCGGATTGTTCACCTACGTCGCGGCGTGCGCGGTAGTCGCCGCCCGATTCGCCGAGCATCGGCCGGTGCTGTGGATTCTGGGGGCAGTGGGTCTCGTCGGCTGGATGTCGTTGATCCCGATGCTGCTGATGCGGATGCATCGGCTGGGCCCGATCGGTCTGCGGGATCGCGCACGTGGCACCTGGGAGCTGGCCAGCGTCGGGACGTCCGGGCTTTCGCTCGTCTTCGTCGCTGAGGGAATCATGTTCTGGGGGTTCATCTTCTGGGTCGTCGCCTTATGCCTGTACGGCGTGATGACGCTGCTCATCGCGTGGCGGGCGCTGGGTGATTCGGAGGTGCGGCGCAACGTCCCACCCGATCACTGGATCTTGATGGGTGGCGCCGCCATCGCAACACTGGCCGGTGAGCACATCTACGTGGAGCTACCTCCCGGCCCGATCGCCGATGCGGTGCGAGGCCTCACCTTCGTGACGTTCGTCGTTGCCACCGTGCAGATCCTGCCCCTGGCGATCACCAGCTGGCGTCAGATGCTGGACTGGCCCGCGGTATTCCCGCTGGGCATGTACTCGGTGACCGCATTCGGGTTGACCACCGAAACCGGTTGGGATGCACTGATCGTGGTCTCGCAGGTGTTCTTCGGGATCGCGTTCGTGGCGTGGCTGCTGGTGGTAGTCATCGTGACCCGGCGCGTCGTTCGCCTAACCTCGAAGCATGGACTCCGGCCAGAATGACCACCTCCGAGTCTCCGATGCTGACCGCGCCCAGGTAGGGCAACTGCTCGAACGCGCGGTGGCCGAGGGCTTGATCACGCTCGACGAGTTCAGCGAGCGCTACGACTCCGCACTGGCTGCCCGCACCCGCGGCGAGCTGAGCATGGTGATGGCTGATCTGCCCATGACTGCACCGGCAGCCCAGCGTCCGCCGGAAATGCTGCAGGGTTGGATGTCGTCGATCGTGCGGCGGGGGCAGTGGACGGTGGCGCCCGCTCTGCACCTGAAAAGCCGGATGTGCAGCACGACCCTCGACTTCACCTCGGCGGTACTGCCCGGTCCGGTGGTGGAAATCGTCCTCGACGACTACTGCAGCTCAACCGAGCTGATCCTGCCCGCGTCGGCCACCGCCGATGTCAACGGCGTCGACGCCGTCGCGGGAAGCGCCACGGTGAAGGTGCGCACCAGCCCGCCGTCAGACCAGCTGCATCTCATCGTGCGCGGCCGGGTCCGGTTGGGTTCGGTTACCGTGCGGCATCCGTTCGGAAGCTGGCTGCGGCGCCTGAACGGCACTCGATAGCGAAACGGATCTCGGCGATCACCCGCTGCGGATACTCCGTGAGATCCAGCCAGGTGAATCGCAGCACCTGCCAGCCCATCAACGCGATCTCGTTCTGCTTGATCCGGTCTTTCTGAAACACCTCCTGGTCGTGATGGAACGCCCAGCCGTCGGTCTCGATCGCGAGCTTGTCGGCGGGGAAGGCCACGTCGATCACGTATCGGCCCAGGCGGTAGTTGGCCTTCCACCCGGTGATCCGGGCTTCTCTGAGCAGCTTGACCAACAGCCGCTCGGCTTCCGAACGTGCTCCATCGGCCGCGGCCTGGAGCAGCCTGCGGGCAGCGGGCGAACCGTGTCGGCCCTTGTTGCGCAGGTGCGCCCGCCACAGGTCACGCAGTTCGGTGTGGCGCTGTAGCGCGGAGTCCATGAGTTTGGCGCCACCACCACGCCGGGCAGCGGCTTCGACGACCGTCAGCGGCAGTGCCGTCACCCGCATGCCCCGGCGTTCCACGACGTCGCAGGGGTCGAGGTCGCGCCGACGGATCTTGACGGCGTGCCGCTGCCGGAAGTTGCTGACTTTGGGGACAGTGACCTCGATGGTTTCGGGTGCGTACTTCGTGACCCCGAGCCACCATGCTGCGGCGAGTCCGCTGGCTGTTGCGTGGGAGCCCAGTGACCAGACCGCCACTCTGGTTCGTGCGGCATCGGTGAATGGTCGATCGTCGGCGAAGTAGACGCCGCGTGCGCAGCGGAGCCAGTGTCCGGATCGCACTCTGCGATATACGGCCTGGCGTGACAAGCCCGCTTCCGCGGCTTGATCAAGCGTGATGACGCCGTCATGGTCGCGCAGATAGCTCTCAAGCACATCCGATTGGACGCGGCTGGCTGGTCAAACGGTTCCCATGCCAGTGATTTGTGCACCTCCGGTAACGCTCACCGTTACCGGAGGTGCACAAATCACTGGGGGAATCAGTCGATGCGGCGCAGACGCATGCCGGCCGATCGCAGCTCCAGGGCAGCCAGGCCGCGAATGGCGCGCGGGTCTTGACTACGCCACGCTCCGACGGGGTCATCGGACACCGCGGTCAGCTTGGCCAGCGGCCGGTTGGCCAGCGCGCGCAGCGCGAGCAGCTGTTCCCCCGCGGCCGTCGAGGCCAGGGTGATCGCGGTCCACTTGCGCCGGAAGAACCGCACCCGCAGATATAGCCAGGGCATCGCCACGAACAGGATCGGCGCGGCGGCCACCGCCAGGGCCAACACCCACGCCAGCCAGCTCGCCGTGCTGTCGAGGCTGTGGCCGGCGCCCGCGATATCGAGGGCGGCCTCGCTGGCCGCACGTAGCGGCTTGCTCAGGGTGTCGCCCACCAGGGGAACGCTGTCGGTGCTGTCACCGGCGGAGCCCAGGTTGTCAGCAATCCCGTTGGCGCCGCTCTCGACCTGTCTGCCGACCTCGGCGATGGTCGACACGGCCGAATGCACGGCCATCCCGACCAATATCCACACCGCGGTCCAGGTGAGGACGGCCACGTCGCTGAACAACTGGGCCAACAAGCGGCCGGGTCTGCTGGCATAGGGCAGGTACCGCGATCTCATGAGACCGATCCCAACACATAGGCTGGCCCAATGCGCCCTGCTCTGTCCGACTACCAGCACCTGGCCAGCGGCAAAGTCCGCGAGTTGTACGGCATCGACGACGAGCACCTGCTGTTTGTAGCGAGTGACCGGATCTCCGCCTACGACTACATCCTCGACTCGCAGATCCCGGACAAGGGCCGGATCCTGACGGCCATGAGCGTGTTTTTCTTCGACCTGATCAGCGCGCCCAACCATCTCGCCGGGCCGCCGGACGACGAGCGCATCCCGGCCGAGGTGCTGGGCCGCGCGCTGGTGGTGAAGCGACTGAAGATGCTGCCGGTGGAATGTGTGGCCCGTGGCTACCTGACCGGCTCGGGACTGCTCGACTATCAGGCGTCGGGTTCGGTGTGCGGTATCCCGCTGCCGGCGGGCCTGGGGGAGGCGAGCAAGTTCGACGAGCCGTTGTTCACGCCGGCCACCAAGGCCGACATCGGCGAGCATGACGAGAACATCACGTTCGCCCACGTGATCGACCTGGTCGGCCCGGAGCTGGCCGACCAGCTGAAGGAACGCACGCTGCAGACCTACCTGCAAGGTGCCGACCATGCGTTGACCAAGGGCATCATCATCGCCGACACCAAGTTCGAGTTCGGAGTCGA
Source organism: Mycolicibacterium lutetiense (assembly GCF_017876775.1). Classification (NCBI taxonomy): domain Bacteria; kingdom Bacillati; phylum Actinomycetota; class Actinomycetes; order Mycobacteriales; family Mycobacteriaceae; genus Mycobacterium; species Mycolicibacterium lutetiense. The sequence goes on from NZ_JAGIOP010000002.1 coordinate 4,270,956, forward strand.
TGAGCACGGCACCGTGGTGCTGGCCGATGAGGTGTTCACCCCGGATTCGTCTCGGTACTGGCCCGCCGAGACCTATCGGCAGGGTGTGGTCCAGGACAGCTTCGACAAGCAGTTCGTCCGTAACTGGCTGACCGGGCCGGACTCGGGCTGGGACCGGCACGGCGACACTGCGCCGCCGCCGCTGCCCGACGAGATCGTGGCCGCCACCCGGGCCCGGTACATCGAGGCGTACGAACGGATTTCGGGCCTGCGGTTCGAAGATTGGATCGGTGCATGACACAGTCCGCACAGCCGCCGGCCGCCAAACGCGGCAACCATCGCCGTGAGCACCACGGCGACGTGTTCATCGACCCCTACGAATGGTTGCGGGACAAGGACAACCCCGAGGTGATCGCGCACCTGGAGGCCGAGAACGCCTACACCGAGGCCGCCACCGGGCATCTGGAGCCGTTGCGGCAGAAGATCTTCGACGAGATCAAGGCCCGCACCAAGGAAACCGACCTTTCGGTGCCGATGCGCCGCAATGACTGGTGGTACTACGCGCGCAGCTTCGAGGGCAAGCAGTACGCGGTGCACTGTCGGTGCCCGATCGGAGACCCTGACGACTGGACTCCGCCTGCGCTCGACGAGGGTGCCGAGATTCCCGGTGAGCAGATCTTGCTCGACGAGAATGTCGAGGCCGACGGTCACGAGTACTTCTCGCTCGGCGCGGCCACGGTGAGCCTGGACGGCAATGTCCTGGCCTATTCGGTGGACGTCTTGGGTGACGAGCGATACACCATGAAGTTCAGGGATTTACGCACCGGCGAGCTCTACGACGACACGATCGCCGGGATCGGCGGCGGCGGCACCTGGGCCGCCGACAGTCGCACGCTGTACTACACCACGGTGGACGACGCCTGGCGGCCCGACACCGTGTGGCGCCACCGGCTGGCCTCGGGCCTGCCCGCCGAGAAGGTGTATCACGAACCCGACGAACGGTTCTGGGTCGCGATCGGACGCAGCCGCAGCGACAAATACCTGTTCGTCGCGTCGGGTAGCGCGGTCACCACCGAGGTCCGCTATGTCGATGCGAATGACCCGACCGCCGAGCTCACCACCGTCTGGGAGCGTCGCGACCTGGTGGAGTACTCCGTCGAGCACGCCGTGGTGGGGGGCGAGGACCGGTTCCTGATCCTGCACAACGACGGCGCCGAGAACTTCATGCTGGTCGACGCGCCGGTCAGTGATCCCAGTAGTTTCCGGATGCTGATCGAACACGAGCCGGACGTGCGGCTGGACGGTGTCGATGCGTTCGACGGTTTTCTCGTGATCAGTTACCGCAGTGAGGCATTGCCGAAGATGGCACTGTGGCCGCTCACCGCCGACGGCTACGGCACGCGCGAGGAGCTGACCTTCGATTCCGAGTTGACCGCCGCAGGGATGGGCGGCAACCCGAACTGGTCCGCGCCGAAGTTGCGGATCGGCGCCACCTCGTTCATCACTCCGGCGCGGATCTACGACCTCGACCTGGCCACCGGGGAGCGCACCCTGCTGCGGGAGCAGCCGGTGCTGGGCGGCTACCGGCCGGAAGACTATGTGGAGCGTCGGGATTGGGCGACCGCCCCCGACGGGGCGCGGGTCCCGATCTCGATCATCCACCGGGCCGGGTTGCAGTTCCCGGCGCCGGCGCTGCTCTACGGTTACGGCGCCTACGAGTCGTGTGAGGATCCGCGGTTCTCGATCGCCCGGTTGTCATTGCTCGACCGGGGCATGGTGTTCGTGATCGCGCACGTGCGCGGCGGCGGCGAATTGGGCCGGCCGTGGTACGAGCACGGCAAGCTGCTGGAGAAGACCAACACCTTCACCGATTTCATCGCGGCGGCACGCCATCTCATTGACGACGGGGTGACCCGGCCGCAGAATCTGGTGGCCCTCGGTGGCAGTGCCGGTGGATTGTTGATGGGTGCGGTGGCCAACATGGCCCCGGAGTTGTTCGCCGGGATCCTGGCCCAGGTGCCGTTCGTCGACGCGCTGACGACCATTCTTGATCCCTCGTTGCCGCTGACGGTGACGGAGTGGGACGAGTGGGGAAATCCGTTGGAGGACCCCGAGGTGTACCGCTACATGAAGGCCTACACGCCGTACGAGAACGTGGCGGCCCAGGACTATCCGGCGATCCTGGCGATGACCTCGCTCAATGACACCCGGGTGTATTACGTCGAACCGGCAAAATGGGTTGCTGCACTGCGTCATACGAAGACTGACGGTCATCCCGTGCTGCTCAAGACGGAGATGGTGGCCGGTCACGGCGGTCTGTCCGGTCGGTACGAGCGATGGAAGGAGGCTGCGTTCCAGTACGCCTGGTTGCTAGCTGCCGCCGACCGCGACAACTACGGCCGCGGCCAGGTAGACAGCCTCTTCGGCGGTCCGGACGCTTAACCGCGAGGCCATCGACTTCGGGGGATTCGGCATCCGTGCCGCGTAGACGTTGGCCGGAAACATGGCCAGCATGAGCAGGAACAGGCAGACTGCCGCCGCCACCCGGGTGGGCGGATAGAGCAATCCTGCCGCGCCGGCCAGTTCCAGCACTCCGGTGACCGTCACCAAGGTGCTCGGCGCGGGCAGCGTCGGGGGCACGATGGCGATCATGTCGCGCCGCAACGGGTTCACGAAGTGTGCGATGCCGGTCAGGGCGAACATCGCGGCCAGGCCGACCGCGATTGCCTCGGGCCAACTGTCGAGGTAGTCCACGCCCAACAGGCCGATCGCCCTGGCGGCCGCGCTGCCCAGCATGAGAGTCAGAAAGACGACCATCACATCCCCAATCTTGTCGGTGTCTAGATCGAACACGCTACGCCCTATCTAGTCGCTGTCAAGATATAGGGATTAGGATGGCCCGCATGGGCTATCACCATGGCGACCTCAAGACCGCGATCCTCGCGCAGGCCGCCACCCTGGTGGCCGAACGCGGCGCCGACGGCATCTCGCTACGCGAACTCGCGCGGGCCGCAGGCGTCTCGCACGCCGCCCCCGCGCACCACTTCACCGATCGACGCGGGTTGTTCACCGCCCTGGCCACCGAAGGGTTTCAGCTGCTGGCCGCAGCCCTGACGGAGGCCAGGCCACAGTTCATCGAGGCAGCCAAGGCCTATGTGCGCTTCGCCCTCGCCCATCCCGGCCACTACGAGGTGATGTTCGACAAGTCGCTCTACGACGACACCGATGCCGAACTGGTGGCCGCCGCGTCGGCCGCCGGAGCCGAACTGAACCGCGGGGTTGCCACCCTGGCCGACCCCAAGGCCGCCGCCGACCCGGAAGGTGCCGCCCTGGCCGCATGGTCCCTGGTGCACGGCTTCTCGATGTTGTGGCTCAACGACGCGATCGACACCGCGGGCGATCCGATCGCCAAGGTGGAAGGGCTGGCCGCGATCCTGTTCGACGCCGAGGTCCGGTAGCTTTGCGCACATGAGCCTCAACGAGATTCCGCTGACCACTCTCGATGGCACGCCGACGACGTTGGCCGAGTTGGCAACCGGCGCAGCGCTGGTGGTCAACGTGGCGTCCAAGTGTGGGTTGACGCCGCAGTACAGCGCGCTGGAGAAGCTCGCCCAGGATTACGCTGCGCGCGGGCTGACCGTCATCGGGGTGCCCTGCAACCAGTTCATGGGCCAGGAGCCGGGCAGCGCCGAAGAGATCCAGACGTTCTGCTCGTCCACCTATGGCGTGACGTTCCCGTTGCTGGCCAAGACCGATGTCAACGGCACCGACCGCCACCCGCTCTACTCCGAGCTGACCCAAGCCGCCGACGCCGCCGGGGACGCCGGGGACATCCAGTGGAACTTCGAGAAGTTTCTGCTCGCCCCGGGCGGAACGGTGGCCCACCGGTTCCGCCCCCGCACCGAGCCGGATGCACCCGAGGTGATCGCGGCGATCGAAGCGGTCCTGCCGGCCTGACCGAAGGGCTAGCCCAATGGACACTCGGCGTCAGAGTGTTCGACACCGTCCCGAAATGTGACGTTGCCACACTGGCAGCGTGACCGGACAACTCATCGTCTCGATCTCGCAGCTCAGCGATCGCACGCTGGCCGATGTCGAGTCGTTCTGCGCCGAGCTCGATACCCGCGGCGTTCCCGCCTCGATGATGGTGGCGCCGCGGCTCAAAGGCGGCTACCGGTTGGACCGCGATGCCGACACGGTGGAATGGCTGGCCCGGCGACGCAGCGGCGGTGACGCCATCGTGCTCCACGGCTACGACGAGGCCGCGACCAAGAAGCGTCGCGGCGAGTTCGCTTCGTTGCCCGCCCATGAGGCCAACCTGCGGTTGATGGGTGCCGACCGGGTGCTCGAACACCTGGGCCTGCGTACCCGATTGTTTGCCGCACCCGGCTGGACCATTTCGCAGGGCACCGTGACCGCATTGCCGCGCAACGGCTTTCGACTGTTCGCCGACCTCAACGGCATCACCGACCTGGTTCGACAGACCACGACGAGAGCGCGGGTCGTGGGTATCGGCGAAGGATTTTTGTCCGAGCCGTGGTGGTGCCGGACCGTGGTGCTCGCCGCTGAGCGCACTGCGCGGCGCGAAGGCACGGTGCGGGTCGCCGTTGCTGCGCGGCACCTGCGCAAGCCCGGCCCGCGCCAGGCGATGCTCGACGCGATCGACCTGGCTTTGCTGCACCGATGCGTGCCCACCGTTTACCGGTGGCGAGGATCTTCGGTACTGACCGAGGCCGCCTGACAAGGGCTAGTGTTGCGTCTCATGGCAGACGCCGATGTCATTGTCGTGGGGGCGGGTCTGGCCGGATTGGTCGCCGCATGTGAGCTCGCCGATCGGGGCCTCCGTGTCCTGATCGTCGATCAGGAGAACGCGGAGAACCTGGGCGGTCAGGCATTCTGGTCGTTCGGTGGCCTGTTCTTCGTCGACAGCCCCGAACAACGCCGGCTCGGCATCCGCGACAGCCAGGAGCTGGCGCTGCAGGACTGGCTGGGCACCGCCGGTTTCGACCGACCCGAGGATCACTGGCCCCGGGAGTGGGCGCACGCTTACGTCGACTTCGCCGCCGGGGAGAAACGCAGTTGGTTGCGGGCCCGGGGGCTGCAGACCTTCCCGTTGGTCGGGTGGGCCGAGCGGGGTGGCTACGGGGCGCTGGGGCACGGCAACTCGGTGCCGCGTTTCCACATCACCTGGGGGACCGGCCCGGCGATCGTCGATGTCTTCGCCCGCCGGTTGGTCGACGAACCCCGGGTGCGATTCGCCCACCGGCACCGCGTCGATGAACTCGTCATCTCCGACGGCGCCGTCGTCGGCGTCCGGGGTTCGGTGCTGGAACCCTCCGACGCGCCTCGCGGGGCACCGTCAACGCGAAACATCATCGGAGAGTTCGAGTTCCGCGCATCGGCCGTGATCGTGGCCAGCGGTGGCATCGGTGGCAATCACGATCTGGTGCGCAAGAACTGGCCGGCCCGCATGGGCCGGGTGCCCGAGCAACTGCTCAGCGGGGTACCCGCGCACGTCGACGGACGCATGATCGGCATCGCCGAGACCGCCGGCGGCCACGTCATCAACAGCGACCGGATGTGGCACTACACCGAAGGCATCACCAACTACGATCCGATCTGGCCCGACCACGGGATCCGCATCCTGCCCGGGCCGTCATCATTGTGGTTGGACGCCAACGGAAAACGACTTCCCGGACCGCTGTACCCCGGCTTCGACACGCTCGGCACGCTCGAACACATCTGCCGTACCGGGCAGGACTACACCTGGTTCATCCTCGACGCGCGGATCATCGCCAAGGAGTTCGCGCTGTCCGGCCAGGAGCAGAACCCCGACCTCACCTCCCGCAGCGTGCGTGACATTCTGGCCCGGGTGAAACCCGGCGCCCCGGCCCCGGTGCAGGCATTCGTCGATCGTGGCGTCGACTTCGTCAGCGCGCGTTCGCTTCGCGAGTTGGTGGCCGCGATGAACGACGTGCCCGACGTGCTGGAACTCGACTACGCCACGGTGGCCGCCGAGGTCACCGCACGGGACCGCGAGGTCGTCAACAGATTCACCAAAGACGGACAGGTGACCGCGATCCGAGCGGCCCGCAGTTACCTCGGTGACCGGTTCACCCGCGTCGTCGCCCCGCATCCGCTCACCGACCCCAAGGCCGGTCCGATGATCGCCGTCAAACTGCACATTCTGACCCGAAAGTCCTTGGGCGGTTTGGAAACCGACCTGGATTCCCGGGTGCTCAAGGAAGACGGCACCGCGTTCGCCGGCCTGTACGCGGCGGGTGAGGCGGCCGGATTCGGCGGTGGCGGGGTGCACGGCTACCGATCCCTGGAAGGCACGTTCCTGGGCGGCTGCATCTTCTCCGGTCGGGCCGCCGGGCGAGGTGCGGCCGGCGACATCGCCTGACCTGACTCAGAATTGCGTGCCGTTTTCCTCGGTCAGCACCTGGAAGTCGGTCTTCGTCATCTCGGAGAGACGTCCGTAATAGATGCCCCGCGCATTCGGCTCGATGATTCCCTGATGGATCGGCACCGCCCGGGTCGGGGCGACCGCGCGCAGGAAGTCAACGGCCTCCGAGATTTTCATCCACGGGGCGGCCGCCGGGGTGGCCAGCACATCGACCGGTTCGCCGGGGACGAACAGCGCGTCCCCCGGATGCATGAGCCGGGCCGGATGCTCGTCGTCGCCCAGCAGGTACGAAATGTTGTCGATCACCGGGATTTCGGGATGGATCACCGCATGCCGGCCACCGGTCCCGCGCACATTCAGCGAACCGACCCGGAACGCATCCCCGGGATGCACCGCCTGCCACGGCTCGCCCAGCTGGGCGGCGGTCTGCGGATCGGCGTACAGCGCCGCCTGCGGGTTGGCCTCGATGAGCGCCGGCAGCCGGGCGACATCGGCGTGGTCCGGGTGCTGGTGGGTGATCAGGATCGCCGACAAGCCGGTGATGCCTTCGAAACCGTGCGAGAAGGTGCCCGGGTCGAACAGCACCGTGGTGTCCGAAATGTCGGCCAGTAGGCACGAATGTCCGAAATGCGTGAGTTGCATCCCTATATTGTGACGCTCGGTGAGGCTATGGCGGGTGATCGTGGCGATGTCGATCGTGCTCTGCGGGCTGGCCGCAGCGCCACCTTCGGCTTGGTCGGAGCCCAGCGCCGACTGCCCGCCGCTGTGTGACCGCATTCCGGATTCGGCGTGGGTGGACACCTCGAAACTCCCGCTGGACCGCGAGTACAACTGGCCCGGACTGGCCGGCCTGGCCGTGACAGCCGTGGCACCGCGCTTCCGCGTCGAGGAGGAATGTGGGTCGCCGCTCGTGCCCGGTGACCCGCGCGGCTACGCCGTCGCGGCACGGTCTGAGGTCTCCCACCGCGACGGGCACTGGCAACTGCGCGTCCAGGTGATCCATTGGCGCGGCGAGACATGGCAGGGCGGTCAGACCGCGCTCGCGGTGGTACAGGGGGCGGGCGGTGCGCTGCGCGCCTGTCCGGGGGTCGGGACATCGGTCACCACCGACCGGCCCGGGCAGCTGGTGGCGGCGATGAACTTCGGCAACACCAGGGTGCTGCACCAGTATCTGTTCGCCGACCCGAACAACAGCACCGTGGTGGAGCTGGCCATGTGGTCGAGCACGCCGAAGCAGGTTCCATGGCCGGCGCCATCCGATCGCCAGGTGCTCGATGCGCTGGCCGACCCACTGTGCACGGCCTACATAGGGTCGTGCCGGTAGAGTGTGCGCCGTGGCAAAGGTGGTTGTGCACGTCATGCCGAAGGCGGAGATCCTCGACCCTCAGGGGCAGGCGATCGTCGGGGCACTTGGTCGGCTCGGACATGGTGGTATCGCGGACGTCCGGCAAGGTAAGCGTTTCGAGCTCGAAGTCGACGACTCCGTAGCCGACGAAACCCTGGCCGAGATCGCGGAGTCTCTGCTGGCCAACACGGTTATCGAGGACTTTTCCGTGAGCCGGGAGGGCTCGTGAGCACCCGTGTCGGGGTGATCACCTTTCCCGGGACGCTCGACGACGTCGACGCGGCCCGAGCGGTACGTCTGGCCGGGGCCGAGGCGGTCAGTCTCTGGCACGCCGACGCCGACCTGAAGGGTGTCGACGCGGTCGTCGTGCCCGGCGGCTTCTCCTACGGTGACTACCTGCGCTGCGGGGCGATCGCGAAGTTCGCCCCCGTCATGGGTTCGGTCGTGGAAGCCGCGGGCAAGGGCATGCCGGTCCTCGGCATCTGCAACGGCTTCCAGGTGCTGTGCGAGGCCGGGCTCCTGCCGGGTGCGCTGACCCGCAACGCCGGCCTGCATTTCATCTGCCGCGACGTGTGGCTGGAGGTCGCCTCCAACACCACCGCGTGGACGACGCGGTACGACGCCGGTGCCGATCTGCTCATCCCGCTGAAGTCGGGCGAGGGTCGGTACGTCGCCTCCGAGGCCGTGCTCGACGAACTCGAGGGCGAGGACCGGGTGGTCTTCCGTTACCGCGAGAACCTCAACGGTTCGATGCGCGGCATCGCCGGAGTGTGCTCGGAAAACCGTCGCGTCGTCGGCCTGATGCCGCACCCCGAACATGCCACCGAGGCATTGACCGGACCGTCCGACGACGGGCTCGGGTTGTTCTACTCCGCGCTGGACGCGGTTCTCTCGGTTTGAGTCCCGCCTCACCGCGAGCGGGCACAGGGACTATGCGGTGAGGGCGACGGACGCCTCGGCGGTGTAGGCGAGGAACGTCAGGGTCTCCTGCAGGTACAGCTGCACGCTCTCGGCGTCGTGGGACAGGTAGCCGATCGAGACATCGGTGCCGAGATGTAGATCGAAATCCCCACCTCGGGTGGACAATACGAACGCGCCGTCGATCGCCGGCGCCCAGATGATCTCACCGTCGACCAGCCGGCTCAGGTGCTCGCGGATCGGGTAGCCGTGCGCGGTGGTCTCACTGACCTTGGTGTAGGTGGCTGCCGACAGCAGCACGGAGTACGGCCCGTCGACACCGGCCAGCCGCAGCTCCGAGAGGGCCTGGGCGATCACGTCGGGAATCTCGCGGGCATCGTCGGGCAGCGCCAGTGCCGGGTTGGAGCTCGACGCGCGGATGCCCTCGATCGAGGCCGCCGGGTAGCCCTCGAAGATCGCGCGGTCCTCGACGAACGCCAGCTTCCTGGCGGCTTCCTTGACCGGATCCCAGTCGGAGTCCTGGGCGCCGCGCTCGACATCGTCAATTGCGGTGCGCGACACCGTGAAAGGTACGCGCAGACGCACCAGCTGCCTGGAGTCGCGCAGGTGGGCGACCACGCCTTCCCCGGGCGACTTCACGTCGAGCAGATGGCCCGTGCTGACCGCCGCGGTGACCGGGCCGCCGGGTTCGCTGACATCGACGACACGCCGGCCGGCGATGTGGCGCTTGAAGGTCCGGCTGGCCTCGAGCTCGATCTCGGCCCAGGCGGACGCGGTGATCGGGGCCAGCTCGCGGTACAGGTTGTTCATTGCAAGATTCCTTTCAAGCTGCCGATCGCAAGGGAGGTGTCTTTCTCGGGTTCCGCCGGTTCCGCGACCGAAACCGGAAGGGGCGGTGGATCGTCGAGAAAGTCGATGGTGGGAACGAAGAACATGGCGCCGGTCACCGCGGTGGAGAAATCCAGGATGCGGTCGGTGTTCCCGGGTGGATCGCCGATGAACATGTTGGTCAGCATGCGTTCGGTGATGGCCGGGTCGGCACAGTATCCGATGTAGTACGTGCCGAATTCGCCACCGCCGAGTTCACCGAACGGCATGTTGCGCCGCACGATCTTCAGTTCGTTGCCGTCTTCGTCGGTGATGACGTTCAGCGCGACGTGGGAGTTGGAAGGTTTGACGTCGTCGGGCATTTCGATGTCGTCGAGCTTGGTTCGCCCGATCACGCGCTGCTGTTCCTCCACCGTCAACGAGCGCCAGTCCGTCATGGCGTGCACGTATTTCTGGATGTGCACATAACTGGCGCCGGTGAAATCAGGGTCCTCGGCTCCGATCTGAACGGCGGACGCCGCCGTAGACCCGTTGGGGTTCTCGGTGCCGTCGACGAAACCGAGGAGGTCCCGGTTGTCGAAGTACTGGAACCCGTGCACCTCGTCGACGACCGTGACGGCACTGCCGAACTCCTGCAGCATGCGGTCGGCCAATTCGAAACACACATCCATGGAATCCGCGCGGATGTGCAACAACACGTCGCCCGGGGTGGACGGCGCCTGATGCCGGCCGCCGTCGAGGGCGATGAACGGATGCAGATTCGCCGGACGCGGGCCGGTGAACAAACGATCCCAGGCCGTCGAACCGATCCCGGCCACCAGCGACAGCTCCTTGGTGGTATCGCGGAACCAGATCGAGCGGACGATGCCCGAAATGTCGGGGAGCACGTCGTGAACGGCTTGCTCACCGTCGTCGTCGATCGTCAGTACCAGAAAGATGGCGGCCCGCGTCAGAAGGTTCAGCACCGGCTGCGGGATCGGATCGGCCACAAACTGACCCTACCGACACCTGCGGCCGCTTCGCCGGTCAAGATGAAAAGATGCCAGCTAGCGCTCAGGGCCTGTGCGAGTTCATCGACGCGTCGCCGTCTCCGTTCCACGTGTGCGCCACCGCCGCGCAACGGTTGCGCGACGCGGGATTCATCGAACTGGCCGAAACCGACAGCTGGCCGGGCTCACAGGGAAAGTTCTTCACGGTGCGCGCGGGTTCGCTGATGGCCTGGGATACCGAGGACGCCGATCCGGCTGCGCCGTTCCGGGTCGTCGGCGGTCACACCGACAGCCCCAATCTCCGCGTCAAACAGCACCCGGACCGCGTCGTCGCGGGCTGGCAGGTGGTCGCCCTGGCGCCGTACGGCGGGGCCTGGCTGAACTCCTGGCTCGACCGCGACCTGGGGATCAGCGGTCGGCTGTCGGTACGCCGCGGCAACGCGATCGAACACGTGCTGGTGCGGATCGATGATCCGATCCTGCGCGTGCCGCAGTTGGCCATCCACCTGTCCGAGGATCGCAAGGGCGTCAGCCCCGACCCCCAGCGCCACGTCAACGCGGTGTGGGGCCTGGGGGAGTCTCCGCGCCCGTTCCTCCGCTTCGTGGCCGAGCGGGCCGGGGTCCAACCGGATGAGCTGCTCGGTTTTGATCTGATGACGCATGACCTGACACCGTCGGCGATCACCGGAGCCGAGGGCGAGTTCGTCAGCGCGCCGCGGCTGGACAACCAGGCCACCTGCTACGCCGGGCTGGAGGCGTTCCTGGCCGCAGACGCCGGAACCCACGTGCCGGTGCTGGCGCTGTTCGACCACGAGGAGGTCGGCTCGACATCGGATCACGGTGCCCAGTCCGAGCTGCTCCCAACCGTGCTGGAACGCATCGTGCTCGCCGCGGGCGGTGATCGGGAGACCTTCCTGCGTCGGTCGGCCGGATCGGTGGTCGCGTCGGGGGACATGGCGCATGCGACGCACCCGAATTACCCGGACCGCCACGAACCGGGACATCAGATCGCGGTCAACGCCGGGCCCGTGCTGAAGGTGCAGCCCAACCTGCGCTACGCCACCGACGGGCGGACCGCGGCGGCGTTCGCGTTGGCCTGCGAACAGGCCGGGGTGCCGCTGCAACGCTATGAGCACCGCGCCGACCTGCCGTGCGGATCCACCATCGGACCCATGACTTCGGCGCGGACCGGAATTCCGACCGTCGACGTGGGCGCGGCCCAGCTGGCCATGCACTCGGCGCGCGAGTTCATGGGTGCCAAGGATGTGGCGGCCTACTCCGCCGCGCTGCAGGCGTTCCTGGCGCCGCGGCACTGAGCCGCAGCGGCCGGTAAGACGAAGGCCGGGCCATTCCCGCGGGAATGGCCCGGCCTCATCAGCCTGATCAGTCGGCTCAGTGCTTGGTGACGGTGACCTCATCGGTCGTCGGGTTCCACGTCACGATGCCGTGCTCGAACGTGGTCTGCTTGTTGCCGTCTGCGTTGACGGTCTCATCGCTTGTCGGATAGCCCAGCTCGCCCTGCGAGCCGCCCAGCTCGTTCCACTTGTCGCGAATCTTGCCCCAGACAACGTAGGACTTGGTGGAGTGGATGATGACGCCGCCGGCGAACTGCTGGTAGACGCCGCCGTCCTCATTCTTCTGCTGCTCGCCGGTCGGCGCGCCCAAGGAGGTCTTGGCCGCCTCGTCGAGAGTGTTGTACTTCGCCAGGATGGGGCCGGAAACGGCGAACTCCTTGCCGTCGGCACCCTTCATCGTGGTTTTCTCAGTCGAGGCTCCCTCCTGTGGAGCCTCACCTGCGGTGGTGGTGTCGGGAGCGGCGACGGACGCTGACACCGACGAGACCACCGAACTCGCCGAACTGGCCGCGCCCTCGCCGGCATCCTTGGCTGCTTGGCAGCCCGAGCCGATGAGGGCAAATCCGAGGATCGCAGCGGTGACGGAGACAGTTCGTTTCGTTGCTGTGTGCATGGCTTTCCTTTCGGAGTTGACTGGCCGCGGGCCAGGCCGCAGCCGACGCGATGGTATCGAGCCTGCCCCGCCGTGTGGTGCACTTTGCTGGACTCGGGCGAATTCGGCCGTCAACCTATCGGCTCCACGTCGGATCACGGTGCCCGGTCGGGGATTCCTGTCACCGGCCTGATCTAGGGTCGGCGCCATGACGCTCTCGGTGGAAATGATCACGTTCGACTGCGCGGACCCCGACACGCTCGCCGACTGGTGGGCGCAGGCGGTCAGTGGTTCGGTAAATGCCTATGCCCCAGGTGAATTCGTGCTCGTACAGCGGGATGGAGGCCCCAACCTGGGCTTCCAGCGGGTACCCGACCCGACGCCCGGGAAGAACCGGGTGCACCTCGACTTCCACACTGCGGACATGGAGGCCGAGGTGAGCCGACTGGTGGGCCTGGGTGCCACCGAAACCGGCAGGCACAACTTCGGCGAAGAGTTCAACTGGGTCGTGCTCACCGACCCGGCGGGCAACGCGTTCTGTATCGCGGGCGGATAGCGCCGAACCTGGTTGGTTTGACCGGGTACGCACTATCATTCGGCCCAGTTGGTCTATGACTCGTTGGAGGAGGCCGGCATGGAGCAAGAGGAGCCACCGGACAACAGGACTCTTCTCATGGTGATCGCGGTTTTCTGTGCCATCACTGCCGCCGGGACCATCTTTGGTCTCGCAGTTTGGGCCTATTCATGGTTCCAGACGTCGAAACTCATGGATGCGATGCGTGATTCGGCAGCTGATGACATGAGCCTTGGCGCCGGTCGTTGGTCAGGGTCCTTCGAGTATCCGGACGGTCAATCGGTCGAGATGAGTTTCCGAGTCGACTCGTCGGACCCGGTGTCGGGTTCCATGACGTTCGAGAATCCAACGGGTGGCGTTTCGTGCGTGGTTTCCGTTCGGCAGGAGGCCGGTAATTCCTCGAAGTTGACGGTGGCAACCAGAGCGACTCAAGGCCCGGACAGCTGTGCCGACGCCGGTCGATGGGAGATCACGGTGGGATCGTCAGGGATGACAGGCGACCTTGTCTGGTCTTCGTCAGACGGCCTCATCGGTTCGCAACTGAAATTGGAGCTTCAGTAATGGCCTCCGCGTTCTGCATGCCGGCTTCCAGCGTGCCGAACGGTGTGGCGGAGCACACAGCGACCCAGGCGCGGAGTGGGCGGACCAGCGGCTGCCCGCACCTATGCGCGAGCAGCTACTAAGCTGGACCCCGTGACGTCTGAGCTCACCCACGCGATCGACACGGTTCAGCGGGCAGCCGCCACCCCTGATCAGCCCCAGCCCTACCGCGAACTCGGCCTCAAGGACGACGAGTACCAGCGGATTCGCGAGATCCTGGGCCGCCGCCCCACCGACGCCGAGTTGGCCATGTACTCGGTGATGTGGAGCGAACACTGCTCCTACAAGTCCTCGAAGGTGCACCTGCGCTACTTCGGTGAGACCACCACCGCGGCGATGCGCGCCGGCATGCTGGCCGGTATCGGCGAGAACGCCGGCGTCGTCGACATCGGTGATGGCTGGGCCGTCACCTTCAAGGTCGAGTCGCACAACCACCCGTCCTACGTCGAGCCCTACCAGGGCGCGGCGACCGGCGTCGGCGGCATCGTCCGCGACATCATGGCGATGGGTGCCCGGCCGGTGGCGGTCATGGACCAGCTGCGCTTCGGCGCGGCCGACGCACCCGACACCCGCCGCGTGCTCGACGGCGTGGTGCGCGGCGTGGGCGGCTACGGCAACTCGCTCGGCCTGCCGAATATCGGCGGCGAGACCATCTTCGACCCCTCCTACGCGGGCAACCCGTTGGTGAACGCGCTGTGTGTGGGCGCTTTGCGCAAGGAAGACCTCCATCTCGCGTTCGCGTCGGGCACCGGCAACAAGATCATCCTGTTCGGTGCACGCACCGGCCTGGACGGCATCGGCGGTGTCTCGGTGCTGGCGTCGGACACCTTCTCCGGAGACGAATCCGGCGCCGGCCGCAAGAAGCTGCCGAGCGTTCAGGTGGGCGACCCGTTCACCGAGAAGGTGCTCATCGAGTGCTGTCTTGAGCTGTACTCGGCCGGACTGGTGGTCGGCATCCAGGACCTCGGTGGTGCCGGACTGTCCTGTGCCACCTCCGAACTCGCTTCCGCCGGCGACGGTGGCATGCGCATCGAGCTGGACCAGGTGCCGCTGCGGGCCAAGGACATGACCCCGGCCGAGGTGCTCTCCAGCGAGTCCCAGGAGCGCATGTGCGCCGTGGTGACGCCGGAGAATGTCGAGGCGTTCATGGCGGTCTGCCGCAAGTGGGAGGTGTTGGCCACCGTCATCGGTGAGGTCACCGACGGCGACCGGCTTGAGATCACCTGGCGCGGCGACACCGTGGTCGATGTACCGCCGCGCACCGTGGCACACGAGGGTCCGGTCTATGAGCGTCCGGTGGCCCGTCCCGACACCCAGGACGCCCTGGTGGCCGACACCTCGGCGACGCTGCCCCGGCCGAAGACCGGCGACGAGCTCAAGGCGACCCTGCTGGCACTGATCGGCAGCCCGCACCTGTGCAGCCGGGCGTTCATCACCGAGCAGTACGACCGCTACGTGCGCGGCAACACCGTGCTGGCCGAGCACGCCGACGGTGGCGTGCTGCGCATCGACGAGACAACCGGCCGCGGCATCGCGGTGTCCACCGACGCGTCGGGCCGATACACCGCGCTCGACCCGTACACCGGCGCACAACTGGCGCTGGCCGAGGCCTACCGCAACGTCGCGGTCACCGGTGCCACCCCGGTCGCGGTGACCAACTGCCTCAACTTCGGGTCCCCCGAGGACCCGGGTGTGATGTGGCAGTTCAGCCAGGCCGTCCGCGGGCTGGCCGATGGTTGTGCCGCCCTTGGTATTCCGGTCACCGGCGGCAACGTCAGCTTCTACAACCAGACCGGCTCCACCGCCATCCTGCCGACCCCGGTGGTCGGCGTGCTCGGCGTGATCGACGACGTCAAGCGACGCATTCCCACCGGCCTGGGTACCGAACCGGGCGAGACGCTGCTGCTGCTGGGGGACACCCACGACGAGTTCGACGGATCCGTCTGGGCGCAGGTCACCGGCGACCACCTGGGCGGGGTTCCGCCCAAGGTGGACCTGGCCCGCGAGCAGCTGCTGGCCGAGGTGCTGACCGCGGCCTCGCGCGACGGCCTGATCTCCGCGGCTCACGATCTGTCCGAGGGCGGGCTGATCCAGGCCGTGGTGGAGGCCGCGCTGGCCGGTGAAACCGGTTGCCGGGTCATCCTTCCGGAGGACCTGCCCGAAGGCATCGACCCGTTCGTCTTCCTGTTCTCCGAGTCGGCGGGCCGCGTGCTGGTGGCCGTGCCGCGCACCGAGGAGAGCCGGTTCCGGTCGATGTGCGAGGCCAGGGACCTACCGGTCACCCGGGTCGGCGTGGTGGACGAGGGCCCCGAGGGCGGAGAACCTGCGATCGAGGTCCAGGGCCAGTTCAGCATCACCCTCGCGGAGCTACGGAGCACGTCGGAGGGCGTGCTGCCCGGACTGTTCGGGTGACGGGGAAAACCCTCGACGAACGTCATCCTCTGCTGCGCTGGGCCTGGAGCCTGGTGCGGCTGGACTTCACCGGCATTGCCGTCGGCACCCTGTTCTTCTGCCTCTCACTGACCCCGTCGCTGCTGCCGCGCGACTGGCTGTTCGCGGGGCTGATCGGCGGTGTCAACGCCGCCATCGGCTACGGGCTCGGCGTCCTGCTGGGAAAAGCGCTGTACCGCTTTGCTTTACGACACAGGGCGTGGTGGCCGCCGAACAGGCGGGTATTGCTCGGCCTCAAGGTGGTTGTCGTCACTGGGGCGATCACGGCATCCATCCTGATGCTGATTCCCGCGGCGGCCTGGCAACGGCAGGTCTCGGCGCTGATGGGCATGGAAGGCCCGGCCACGGCGGGCTATCTGCGCACGCTGATCATCGCGGTCGCGTCGGCAGCGGCGCTGATCGCCACCGCGCGGATGTTGCGCGACGCCGTGCGGTTGCTGGCCAAGGTATTCATCCGGCGCTGGCGTCTGAACCGGGAAGTGGCCCAGTTCATCGGCACCGCCATCGTGGTGGTGTTGGTCGTCACGCTCGTCAACGGTGTGCTCTACCGTGGGTTCCTGGCCGGGGCCAGTCGGGTGTTCCAGCCACAGAACACCACCACCCGCGTGGGCATCAGCCAGCCGACTGAACCCGAAAGATCCGGCAGCCCAGTCTCATTCGCGGCCTGGGATTCGCTGGGATACCAGGGCCGCAACTTCGTCGCCACTGGCCCGCGAGCCGCCGAGCTCGAACACGTCAACGGTGCGCCCGCCAAGGAACCCATCCGGGTGTACGCCGGGCTGCACACTGCCGACTCCGACGAGCAGCGGATCGCGGTGCTGCTCAGCGAACTTGAGCGCACCCACGCCTTCGATCGCGAGCTGCTTGTCATCGTGCCCACCACCGGCACCGGCTGGGTCAACCCGGTGGCCGCCCGCGCGCTGGAGCTGATGTACAACGGCGACACCGCGATGGTCGGCATGCAGTATTCCTATCTGCCGAGCTGGATTTCGTTCATGGCCGACCGGGAGAAGTCCATGACCGTCGGCCGGCAGATGATCGACGCGATCCACGCGCGCTGGGAGCAGTTGCCACCCGAGGACCGCCCTGAGCTGGTGCTCTACGGGGAGAGCCTGGGATCGATGGCCGGCCAGGGCGCGTTCAGCTGGCTCCCCGACATCTCCCGGATGGGCTTCTCCTCGGTGCTGTGGGTCGGCCCGCCCAATGCCAGCCCGCTGTGGCGCGGCCTCACCGTGCGCCGCGACCCGGGCACCCCGGAAGTGCGTCCCCGCTACGACAACGGCCGCACCGTGCGGTTCTCCGAGGCCGCCGACGCCGCCGAGATCGCCGACGACACTGCCGCACCGTGGGAGGGAACCAGGGTCCTGTTCTTGCAGCACCCGTCCGACCCGATCATCTGGTGGTCGACGGATCTGCTGTTCTCCGAACCGGATTGGCTGGTCGAGCCGCCGGGGACAGACCGCACCGCCTCGATGCGCTGGTACCCGATCATCACGTTCTGGCAGGTGGCCGCCGACGTCACCAACGCCTCGGGCGTCCGGGCCGGACACGGGCACAACTATGGGGAATCGGTACTCGACGGCTGGGCGGCGGTGGCCCCGCCGGACGGCTGGACACCCGGGGACACCGAACGCATCCGGGTGGCACTGGAGAAGACCGAGGCCAACGACGGACCCGAATACTGATGACGGCC
Source organism: Mycolicibacterium lutetiense (assembly GCF_017876775.1). Taxonomy (NCBI): domain Bacteria; kingdom Bacillati; phylum Actinomycetota; class Actinomycetes; order Mycobacteriales; family Mycobacteriaceae; genus Mycobacterium; species Mycolicibacterium lutetiense. The sequence goes on from NZ_JAGIOP010000002.1 coordinate 4,288,689, forward strand.
GGCCGGATTCGTGCCGTGGCCCTGGCGGCGGGTCTGGTGACGTGGAGTGGTCTGGTCGATCCGAGGCTGCCGGCCAGGTGGCAGCCTCTGGTGCGGGCGGCCCTCGGCGCCGTGCTCATGGTCGGAACCCGGGCCCGGCCGGGGCTACGGCCACCGGCGTTGTGGTCGGGTCTGCGACTGGGTGCAACCGCCGCGACCGCGGTGGGCGCCGGCGTGGCGGCGGCCTCGGCGGTGCCGATCGTCCGCACCGGAATGCGCCAGAAGACCCTGCCCGCAGCGCCCAGGAGCTGGCTGGCGCTGCGGATCCCGCTCGGGACGGTCTGGCCGGAGGAGGCCGCCTTCCGCGCCGCGTTGGGCAAACTCGGCGCGGATGCGTTCGGCCCGTCGGGCGGTCAGGTGTTGCAGGCCACGGCTTTCGGGCTGTCACACGTCGCCGACGCCCGCGCCGCAGGCCAACCGGTGATTCCGACCGTTCTGGTCACCGGTGTTGCCGGGTGGGTGTTCGGCTGGCTTGCGCAGCGCTCGGGCAGTCTGGCCGCGCCGATGCTGGCGCACCTGGCGATCAATGAGGCGGGTGCGGCGGCTGCACTGGCCTGCCAAGCCGCGCCAGCAGCGCTGCCACCGCGAGGATCGCGGCCGTGACGACCAGGGGCCACAACGTGGGCATCGAGAAATTGGTGACCCGCAGCGGGATCAACACCACACAGACCGCCACCACGGCCAGGATCAGCCGCGGAGCCTGCTGCGCCGCGGCCGAACCCGCGACGCGCGAATTAGCTTCGGTGACAAGCACATAGACGACCAGAAGGAGCAGCGCGGGGACCACCGCCGGCAGCCTGCCGAGGTAATCCTGGAACAGGGCGAACGCTCCGGCCAGCACGCACATCACCGCGGGCACCAGTAACGCCACCTCCGGACCGGAACCGAACAGCCGCCCCGCGACCCGGGTGGCCGCCCACATCAGGGCCAGCAACGCGGCCGAGCCCAGGCACAGCACCCCGGTGGTGAACCAGTAGAACCCGGCATCGGCGAAGAATTGCGAGGCGACCAGCGAGAGATGCAATGCAGTGCTGTGAAACCCGCCGGTCGTGCCGATGTTGGCGGCCGCCAGCAGGACCACCGCGCCCAACGCGGTAACCCCCACCGCGGTGCCCACCGGGCGCGCCACCGACTCCAGGCGGCCGCTCACCACGGTCGCCAACTCGAAACCGACCAGGCCGAGGCCGAGCGGAATGGCCGCTGCGGTGGCCAGCAGGACCGAATCGACGTGGGTGCTCCCCACCGCCATCGGGGGTGTGCCCGTGGCCACCCGGGCCACGATCGCCAGCGCCAGATAGAAGAAGATCAGCAGGCCCACGCCGGCCAGCGCGGCAGCCGCCGCACCCACGGCCCGGGTGGGCAGGTAGGCCACCACCAGACCGGCGATGACCACGACGGCCACCGACCAACCGGGCCACCACCATCCCGCCAGCGCGGCCTCCAGGTCCGGTGCACCGGACAACGGCTGCAGTGCGAGCGTCAGGGCGGCAACCACACCCACAAGCACATACGCCGCCAGCTGGATGAGGCTGGTGAACCGTCCGGCCGCCGGACCGACCGTGGCGGCGACCAGGTCTCCTGTCGACACCGCCTGCGGCGCATACCGGTGCAGGCGGGCGAACGCGAAGATCAACACCACCACGATCGCTGCGGCGCACAGGCCCGCCACCCCATTGAAGGTCGCGGCGCCGATCGGTGCGAGGGACAGGCCGACCGCGCGCCACGCCGGAAGCGGCGGGGGCCAGGCGGTGGGGGGCTCGGGGCTCGCCGGTACTGCGCGCTTAGGCATCGACACCACCGTTCACAAACGTCCCCTCCCGCCCGGAAACCCCCGGGTCAAGATCGTAGAGCCGTTACGGATTGATCGTGGGCTCACCGATCTGACGGCCCCAGACATAGTCGACGAAGATCGGCGAGCCCAGCTCGACATGGTTGTACGGCGCAATCGACAAACCGGTGTCCATCACCAGGTACGGCGCAGGCCACAGGTCGGCGGTGATCGGCTTCCAACAGCCGGGCTTGCCCTCGGGCCCGCCCTTGGCGTTGACCCGGGGCAGATTGTCCGGATAGACGTAGGCGTTGCCCACGCCGATGCTCGACAAGGTCCCCGTGCTGTCGAAGGAATAACCGTTGTCGCCGCCGAACGTCGCATAGAACGCGGGCGCGACGTCGTGATAGTTGCGGATGGTGCAGAACAACTGCCCCTGGTACTTGTCGAAGAGCTTCGACGTGGGGATCAGATCCTCTGCGCCGCGCTCCAGATACGGACCGCCCCGCTCAAGGATGTCGGAGCCGGTTCCGGCGAAGCCGACCGCCGCGATCAGCGCGGCATCGAGGTGACCGCGCTGGGAGTTGAAGGTCGCGGCGCTGCGCGCGGCGTTACCCAGGCCGTCGAACAGGTCGGGTCCGGCCGCCGCGTAGCGCTCGCCGAGATCGGCCAGCGCGGCGATGTCATGGCGCAGCGCAGGCATGCGCGGATTCAGATCGTCGAGGATGGTGTTGCCGTCAGCCAGCGACTGCCCGAAGGCACTGCCCAGCCCGCTCAACGCCTGGGCGGTGGCCGACAGGGTCTGGTTCAGCTTGATCGGGTCGACCTGTTCGGTGATCGCGGTGATCGTCTCGAACAATGAGTTGAACTCGGTGGTGACCGCCGTGACATCGAGCGGCTTCGAGGTCGAAACCCGTTGCGGGCTTGGATGTTCCGGTGCGGTGAAGGCCACGTACTTGTTGCCGAACACGGTCGTCGCCTGGATCGAGGTCTGCACGTTGGCCGGCAGCAGGTCCAGGTACTTCGGGTTGATGTCCAGATGTACCAGAGCCCGGACCGGATCGGAGTCGGCGGTCACCGAGCCCACCCGGCCGATCGGAACCCCATTGTAGGTCACCTTCGAACCCGGATCGAGGACCAGACCCGCGCGTGAGGCCAGCAGCGTCAGCGCCACCTTGGGTTCGAAGGCGCCCCGGAACTGCGCCACGATCAACCCCAGAATCAGTGCCAGGATCACCAGAAACACTGCACCGGCCATGCGGTACGGCGGATTTCGGTGATCGGGCAACACTTTGCGAGACTCTATGGCATGGCCGCGCGAGGCAGTGTCGATCCGCAAAAGACCAGGGCTGCGGTCGCTGTCGTGGCCGACTGGCTGCGCGCACCCACCCAGCCGGAACCTGCCCGCGCCGAACTGGCCGAGGCGGTCCGGTTGACCGCGCGAACCCTGGCCGCGATGGCCCCCGGCGCCAGCGTCGAAGTGCGAGTGCCGCCCTTCGTGGCGGTGCAGTGCATCGCCGGACCCCGGCACACCCGCGGCAATCCGCCCAACGTGGTGGAAACCGACCCGCGGACCTGGCTGCTACTGGCCACCGGACTGCTCGACCTCGACGCAGCCGGTTCCGCGGTGCAGTTGTCGGGATCGCGGGCCGGCGAGGTAGCACGGTGGCTGCCCCTGGCGCCGCTGGGACACTGACCTCACCGATTCACCTGAAGTACGGGTATTCCTGCACCCAGTGGAAGCCCCGGTTGTTCAGGGTGAACTGGTTCAGATCCATCTCGTCCAGCCAGATCTTGACGTTCCGCCCCGACAGCTCGCCGGCGAGCTGCAACTGCCGCGGGGCCGGCCGGGACGCGGTCAGCGCCGCCAGCGGCGAGCCGTCCGGTCCCGACATGGCCAGCCGGTCCCGGTCGACCGTGACCGGGGCATCCACCAATTCGCCGTTCATCCGCTGAAATGTCACGACCTCGGGCATGTCGAAAACGACCCGCTGCCAACGGTACTGATCGGTGGTCAGCGGCGGCGATGTCCTGCCGTCGACATCGAACCGGGTCACCGTCCAGATTCCGTACAACTCAGGTTTGGCACGGCCGCCGCCGTACTCGCTCCAGCTCTGCCATCCGGTCAGCACACAACCGGCCACCATCCAGATGCCCAGGACGGCCTGCAGTCGGGCCGCGATTCTGTTCGCCCGCGCTTCGGTGAACAACTCGGGTTGGCCGGCCGGTTCGGTGGCGCGTTGCAGCACCAGGAAGTCGGTCAGACGGCGGTACTGCGGGGCCAGCAGCACCAGACCCATCAACAGCAGATGCCCGGACAGGATCTTGACCGGCACATCGAAGGTCATGTTCAGCAGGAACACCTGCATCATGCTGGCCACTCCCAGCAGTGCCCCCAGCGTCGCGGTCCGCGGCAGGAACAACAGCAGCCCGGCGACCACCTCGACCGCGCCCAGCACCATCTCGTACGGGTAGGAGCTGCCCACCTGCAGCCACAGCACCGAAGCCGGGCTGAACTCGCCGTACGGGCGCAGTAGGGCGGCCAACGGCGGCGCCGGCATCTGTGTCGGGATGAGCTTGGCGAATCCGTAGAACAGCATCTGCCCGGCCACGCACAGTCGCAGGAACGTCAGGAACCAGGCCCACAGCCGCGTGTAGTTCCTCCGTCGCCGGTCCACCCACGACCACGCCACGGTGCCTACCGCGGCGACGACCAACAGGCAGAACACCATCACCCAGATCGCGGCCTGATCCCCGCTCCCCGAATTCCGGTGCAACACCGCCTCGACTCCGAAGACGTGGCTGCCGACCCAGCTCAGCACCGGGTCCAGCACGGTCATCTGCCACATCACCGCCTGCTCCGGCAGCCAGTGGGTGACAACCCCCAAGAAGGTGAAGGTGATCTGCGCGAACAACAGACAGAACAAGCCGAAGTACAGGAAGCAGAACCGGAATGCGATCTTCGTCACCTCCGACCACGTTTCCTGTTGGGCCGCAGTGTCGGAATCGAGGGCATCGGTTGTCGGTTTCTCCGAGAGGTGGCGCGTCACGAAATCCATCCTTGCCGTTGGCATGTGGTGCGTCGATGGGGTTATCCCGACGGATTCGGGTGGGGCCGGCCACACCACCGGGCAGCGGCGGGGAATGGCGGCCGTGCCGTCGGCTGTTGTAAATGCCGGTGCCAGAACGGCCATTCGATTCTTTGCTTGGCGCCGCTGGACCGTAGACTCAGTTATGTCACCAACCGCCGCCCCGGGAGCAGCCCTATCGTGACTGGTCAGCAACTCGACGAGAACGAACCGCGCGAGGAATGTGGCGTATTCGGGGTCTGGGCCCCGGGTGAAGACGTCGCCAAACTCACCTACTACGGCCTGTATGCATTGCAGCACCGTGGTCAGGAAGCTGCGGGCATCGCGGTTTCCGACGGTTCGCAGATTCTGGTGTTCAAGGATCTCGGGCTGGTCAGCCAGGTGTTCGATGAGCAGACCCTGGCCGCGATGCCGGGCCATGTCGCCGTCGGCCACTGCCGCTACTCGACCACCGGCTCCACCACCTGGGAGAACGCCCAGCCGGTATTCCGCAACACCGCGGCCGGAACCGGCGTCGCTCTCGGCCACAACGGAAACCTGGTCAACACCGCCGAACTGGCCACCCGCGCCCGCGCCGCCGGACTGATCGCCTCGAGGGCCGCCGGAAACATGGCGGCCACCACCGACTCCGACATCCTGGGTGCACTGCTGGCCCACGGCGCCGCCGACGCCACCCTGGAACAGGCTGCCCTGGAACTGCTGCCCACGGTGCGCGGCGCCTTCTGCCTCACCTTCATGGACGAGAACACCCTCTACGCCGCGCGCGACCCGCACGGCGTGCGCCCGTTGGCGCTGGGCCGACTCGACCGTGGCTGGGTGGTGGCCTCGGAGACCGCCGCGCTCGACATCGTCGGCGCCTCGTTCGTCCGCGACATCGAACCCGGCGAACTGCTGGCCATCGACGCCGACGGCGTGCGCTCCACCCGGTTCGCCAACCCGGAACCCAAGGCGTGCGTCTTCGAGTACGTCTACCTGGCCCGCCCCGACAGCACACTGGTGGGCCGCTCGGTGCACGCCACCCGTGTCGACATCGGCCGCAGACTGGCCCGCGAGCACCCGGTCGACGGCGACCTGGTGATCGGCGTCCCCGAGTCGGGAACGCCCGCCGCGGTCGGTTACGCGCAGGAATCCGGGATCCCGTTCGGCCAGGGCCTGATGAAGAACGCCTACGTGGGGCGCACCTTCATCCAGCCCTCGCAGACCATCCGGCAGCTGGGCATCCGGCTCAAACTCAACCCGTTGCGGGAAGTGATCCGCGGCAAGCGGTTGATCGTCGTCGACGATTCGATCGTGCGCGGCAACACCCAGCGCGCCCTGATTCGCATGCTGCGGGAGGCCGGGGCCCTGGAGGTCCACGTCCGGATCGCCTCGCCACCGGTGAAATGGCCGTGCTTCTACGGCATCGACTTCGCCACCCCGGCCGAGCTGATCGCAAACGCGGCCCCCGCCGAACACGAGGGCGAGATGCTGGAGGCGGTGCGGCACGCCATCGGTGCCGACAGCCTGGGCTACATCTCGCAGCAGGGCATGATCGCGGCCACCGAGCAGCCCGCGACCCGGTTGTGCTCGGCGTGTTTCGACGGGAACTATCCGATCGAACTGCCCGGCGAGAATGCACTCGGCAAGAACGTCGTCGAGCAGATGCTTGCCACCGCGGCCCGCACCGGCGTCCCGCTGCAGTCCGACAATGACAACGCATCGGCACTCAGGCGTCCTTGACGTCTCCGACGTCGTGGCGTCCTTGACGTCTCCGACGTCGTGGCGCCCTTGAGGCATCCTTAACGCCTCCTGCGCTGTACCCCCGCAATGGTGGGGCGGTAGCCTTGCTTGCGATGACTAAGGGCGCCGAACAGCACGGCATCGCCGAACACAGCAGGATTTCCTACGCCTCGGCCGGAGTGGACATCGAAGCCGGTGACCGAGCCGTCGAGCTCTTCAAGCCGCTTGCCGCCAAGGCGACCCGGCCGGAGGTCAGGGGCGGCCTAGGCGGCTTTGCCGGGTTATTCGCCTTGCGGGGCGGATACCGCGAGCCGGTGCTGGCCGCCTCGACCGACGGTGTGGGCACCAAGCTCGCCGTGGCGCAGGCCATGGACAAGCACGACACGGTCGGTCTGGACCTGGTCGCCATGGTGGTCGACGACCTCGTGGTGTGCGGTGCCGAACCACTGTTCCTGCAGGACTACATCGCCGTCGGCCGCACCGTCCCCGAGCGCGTCAGCGCGATCGTGTCGGGCATCGCCGAAGGTTGCGTCCAGGCGGGCTGCGCACTCCTGGGCGGCGAGACGGCCGAACACCCCGGGCTGATGGAACCCGACCACTACGACATCTCCGCGACCGGCGTCGGCGTCGTCGAAGCCGACAACGTGCTCGGGCCCGACCGGGTCCGCCCCGGCGACGTGATCATCGCGATGAAAGCGAGCGGGCTGCACTCCAACGGCTACTCACTGGCCCGCAAGGTCCTGCTCGAGATCGACCGGATGAACCTGGCCGGACACGTCGAGGAATTCGGCCGCACGCTCGGCGAGGAACTGCTGGAGCCGACCCGCATCTACGCCAAGGACTGCCTGGCGTTGGCCGCGGAGACGCAGGTGCGCACGTTCTGCCACGTGACGGGCGGTGGCCTGGCCGGCAACCTGGAGCGCGTGGTGCCGCACGGACTGACCGCAGAAATCGATCGCGGTACGTGGACGCCGGCACCCGTGTTCCAGATGATCGCCCAGCGCGGACGCATCGAACGTGTCGAGATGGAGAAGACGTTCAACATGGGCGTCGGGATGGTCGCGGTCGTCGCCCCTGAGGACACCGACCGTGCACTGGCCATTCTGACCGCACGGCACCTGGACTGCTGGACGCTGGGAACCGTCAAGAAGGGCGGCAAGGAAAGTGTGCGCGCCGAACTGGTGGGACAGCATCCGCGGTTTTGAGTGGTGAAACAGGTCGCGCTGTCAGCGACGTGCGCAACCAGCGCGACCTGTTTCTTAAGTGCTAACGACGGAATGCCGGCGGCTCAACGCCGCCAGTCATCCTCGCCCGACCAGTCCTCGGCGTCGTCATTGGCGTCGCCGGAATCGGGAGATCCCGACAGCTCACGTTGGAGCTGACTGAAGTCGGTGTTCGGCGAGCTGTACTTCAGGTCACGTGCAACCTTGGTCTGCTTTGCCTTAGCCCGGCCGCGGCCCATAGGGGACCCCCTCGCGCAATAACGGAGCGGCCCAATAGCTAGGCGGCTCCGATCTGTGTGTCTTTATTTCCTGCCAACACTTTACCGTGCCCGTCCGGGAAGTGCTGTCAGGCCCTGCCTCACGTTGAGCGGCCAGGCAGTTCCACGCTCTAACGCCCGCGGAGGCGTTCGACCGCCGCCCGCCCGGCGCCGGCAGTGGTATCCGCATCCGGCAGGGAATCCGGGTCGATCACCGCCGGCGCCTGCGCCTCGGCGCCGGCGACCAGCTCGGTGTCGGCCGGTAAACCCCGCTTGAGCAGGGCCAACGCGATGGGGCCGTCGTCCGCATGCTCGACGACCGTGCCGATGCGGCCGACGTTGCGCCCACCCGCGGTCACCGCATCGCCGGAGACCGGCCGGTCAGCGGAACCGTCGAGTTGCAGGATCACCAGCATCCGGGGCGGTTTACCCAGGTTGTGCACCCGCGCGACGGTCTCCTGGCCGCGGTAGCAGCCCTTGTCCAGGTGCACGGCTCCGACACCGGGGCCGCCGATCCAACCGACCTCGTGCGGGATGGTCCGCTCATCGGTGTCCACCCCCAGCCGTGGTCTGCCCGACGCCACCCGGTGCGCCTCGTAGGCCCACACCCCGGCCGGCCGGACCCCGGCGTCGGAGAGTCGCCCGGTGTACTCGGCGATTGACTCGCGCGGCACCACCAGGTCCAGTTCGATCCCAGGGGCGGGCAGCCGGCGCAGGAACCCGCCACCGGGCACCGCCACCGCCGTCGACTCCCGGGGAAGTTCCTCGCAGCCCAGGGCCGCGATCACCTTCTCGTCGGCCAGCCCGGGCCCCAGCAGTGACAGCACCGCCAGATCGGCGGGCTCGATCTGTACGTCGGCCCAGAACACCATCTTGCGTAGGTAGGCCAGCAGAGGCTCGCCCCGCCACGGTTCGGTGTCCAGGTAGGTGGTGCCGTCGAGCTCGGTCTGGATCCAGTGATCTTCGACACGACCCTGCAGATCGAGGCTCAGATTCTCGGTGACCGCACCGTCCGGCAACGCGCTGACGTGCTGGCTCGAGATGCTGTGCAGCCACGTCTGACGGTCCTTGCCGGTCAGGGTGAGCACCGCCCGGTGCGACCGGTCGACGAAGACCGCGGCGCGTGCTGCGGCCCGTTGTTCACCGAGCGGATCGCCGTAATGCCAGACGGCGCCCGCGTCGGGATCTGACTCGGGCGCCGGCACCGCTGACGGAAGTGCAGTCATAGGCCAACTGTACGTTTGCGCTCTTCACCCGGGCTGCCCGCAGGCGCAAACTAGGCTGGAGCCCCATGGCGAGCTCACCAGCCGTGCTGGTCACCCTCGACGGGCGGATCCACGACCCCGACGTCCCGCTGCTGCACGCCGACGACCTGGCCGCGGTGCGCGGCGACGGGGTCTTCGAGACGCTGCTGGTGCGTGACGGCAGGCCCTGCCTCCTGGAGGCGCACCTGGCCCGGCTGACCCATTCCGCCAAGATGCTGGATCTGCCCGCGCCGGACCTGGACGCCTGGCGAGCGGCGGCTGCGTTGGGGACCGAGCACTGGGTCGCCGAGAACGACGGCGACGGCGTGCTGCGTCTGGTGTACAGCCGAGGCCGCGAGAGCGGCGGCGCGGCGACCTCATTCGCCACCATCGGTGCACTGGCCGACCGAGTGGCCGCCGTGCGCCGCGACGGGTTGGCGGCGATCACCCTGGACCGCGGGTTGCCGCTGGATGCCGGCGACATGCCGTGGCTCGCAGCGGGTGCCAAGACCTTGTCCTACGCGGTGAACATGGCCGCGCTGCGGCACGCCGAACGTCACGGCGCCGGTGACGTGATCTTCGTGAGCTCCGACGGTCACCTGCTGGAAGGTCCGCGTTCCACCGTGGTGATCGCGACGGAAGAACGCGACGGCCGGTCAGTGCTGCTCACGCCGCCGCCGTGGTATCCGATCCTGCGCGGCACCACCCAGCAGGCATTGTTCGAGGTGGCCCGCAACAAAGGCTACGACTGCGACTTCCGCGCGCTCAAGCCTGCGGATCTGCTTACCGCACAAGGGGTCTGGCTGGTTTCCAGTATCACCCTCGCGGCTCGCGTGCACACCTTGGACGGGCGGCGACTGCCCGATGCGCCGCTGGCCACCGACATGTCGGATCTGGTGGACGCCGCGATCGTCAGCGATCGCTGAGACGGGCATAAATCGCTTGTCGGGGTGAACAGACGGGGGTAGCTTCGGTTGCACACAGGGAAGGAGGTGGTCCGTCAAATTGAGTGACTTATGGACATGTGAGGTGGCTGCCCGCTAGCAGCACCGGGGTATTGCCTGCGCGCGCTGGCGAATTCCCCGCAGCCACCCGGCCCCCGAGCCCTCCGGTCTGTCCCACCAGGAACTACGGCTCGGGGGTCGCCCCATATCTGGGGCAGGGACCGGACACGCCGCGGGCCGTGACGGCGAGAACTAACTGGGGCCCGGGGCCAGCGTCGAGCAGGCCTTGCTGGCCTGCTGCCAGGTCTGCTCGTCGACCCCCGCCGGCGGCCCGGCGACCGGGCCGGGCGCGACGGGTATGCCGTGCTCCGACATGCAGTGCGCGTAGGTGCCGTGCTCGGCGGGCGGCTCGGTGGGAGCCGGTTGCGGCCCCTCCGACGAACACGCACCGAGAATTGCTGCCGCGGACAGAATGCCTGCCACGAGAATCGGCCGGCGCATCAGCCGATGTGCCGAGACAGTCGGGCCGACAGATGCGGAACCAGGCCGCCGTCGGCGTCTACCCGTTCCTCCACGTAGCCCAGGTCGCCGCCGTCGACGATGCCGTAGAGCCGTTTGGCGCCGCCCACCAGCAGCCCGGACTTACTGCGGGCCAGCGCATCGGTGACCAGCTCCCAGGAGGCATGGGTGAGGGGCTTGCCGTAGAAGAGTTCGACATAGCCGGCCGAGTGGGCCAGCAGCAGTTCGATGGCCTGTGACTCGTCACGGCCGTTCGGGTCATCGGGATCGGTCACGAATCGCCAGAACCCGGTTTCGCGCAGGCCGGGTGAGTCGTATTCACCCGACTCGTTCAATCGCCACGACCGGGAGTCCCAGTTCAGGTAGTCGCCACCGTCATGGGACACGATGATCTGCTGACCGAACCGGTAGTCGCCATGGGTGTCGCGACCTTCGCCTTCACCGCGCCAGACACCGACCAACGGCAGCAGCGCCAGCAGCGCCTCGTTGAGGTCGACGCCATCGCGCAGGTTCGCCGTATCGGCAGGGATCGGGAGGTCATCGAAGGCCGGAATGTTGAGGGCGGCCGTAGCCTTGGCCCGTTCGGCGGCTGCCGCTACGGCGCGGTCACCGGAACCCGGCACTGCGGCCGGGGCGTCGCCGCCGGAGCTCACGATTCGTCGGTGACGAGCCGGTAGACCGCGTACAACGCGAACCACGTGATCACCACGACGGCCGCGACGAGCATCAATTCGAAGAAGAGCACCACGGGAGAGAGTCTAGTTCCTGGTCGAGGGTGTCGGCGCCCCGGGTCGGGACGCCCAATACCAGCCGAACGTGAGCTTGTGTGCGAGAAAAGTCGAAAACATCGCACCCAAGCTCACGTTCGCGAAGGAATTTAAGCAACCTTGACGTCGACCTCGTGGATGCCGGCGCCGGACGGGGCCACGCTGGCGTCGCCGTTGCCCGCGGGGGACAGGGCGCGCAGCGTCCAGGTGCCCGGGGCGGCGAAGAACCGGAAGTCGCCGGTCGCCGAGGCCACAACCTCAGCGGTGAACTCGTCGCTGGAGTCCAGCAGGCGCACGAAGGCACCGCCGACTGCCTGGCCGGAGCCGTCCACCACGCGACCGGTGATGACGGTTTCCTTCTCCAGGTCGACGCCGGCCGGCAACGTCAGTCCTTGCTTCGGTGCAGAGCACATATCAACTTCCCAACTCGATCGGGGCGCCCACCAGGGAGCCGTATTCCGTCCAACTGCCGTCGTAGTTCTTGACGTTCTGGTGTCCCAGCAGCTCCTGCAGCACGAACCAGGTGTGCGAGGAACGCTCACCGATCCGGCAGTAGGCGATGGTCTCCTTTTCGCCGTCGAGGCCCGCCGCCGCGTACAGCGTGGCCAGGTCCTCGTCGGACTTGAAGGTGCCGTCCTCGTTGGCTGCCTTGCTCCACGGAACGTTGATGGCGCCGGGGATATGCCCGGGCCGCTGGCTCTGCTCCTGCGGCAGGTGCGCCGGGGCCAGGATCTTGCCGGAGAACTCGTCAGGCGAACGCACGTCGACCAGGTTCTTCGCACCGATCGCGGCGATGACCTCGTCGCGGTAGGCCCGGATGTTGTTGTCCAGGGGCTGGGAGACGTACGACGTCGACGGACGGCTCACGGCGTCTTTCACCAGCGGACGGCCGTCGAGCTGCCAGCGCTTGCGGCCGCCGTCGAGCAGCTTGACGGCGGCGTGGCCGTACAGCTTGAAGTACCAGTAGGCGTAGGCCGCGAACCAGTTGTTGTTGCCGCCGTACAGGACCACGGTGTCGTCGTTGCTGATGCCCTTGTCGCTCAACAGCTTCGAGAACTGCTGTTGGTCGACGAAGTCACGCTTGACCGGATCCTGCAGATCATCGCGCCAGTCGAGTTTGACGGCGCCGGGGATATGGCCCTCGTCGTCGTAGGCGCTGGTGTTCTCGTCGACCTCGACGAACACCACGCCGGCGGTGTCAAGGTTGTTCCCGGCCCATTCGGTCGAGACCAGGACGTCGGAACGTGCCATGTACGGATTCCTTTCGGTTGCTTGCTATTCGAGATGTCGGATGGTGGTCAAGCTGGGTCGGGGGTGTGGCGCAGCCGGGCCGCCAGCGGGTAGATCTGGCAACCCAGGCAGATGCCGAAGGCGGCGTTGAGGAACGCTGCCACCAACGCGAATCCGGTGGCGGTCAGTCCGAGGGCCGTGACGCCGAAGCCGAACCCCGCGGCGCCGACGACGGCGAACACGAAGCCGACCAATTGGGCGAACTTCAGCGGCGGCACCGGCTCGCGCTCGGTGACCGGTGCCAGGCGCGGCGCGATGAACGTGGCGAACAGACGGCCGTAGGGATGCCTGCGGGGGCCGCCGACCGCACCGATGGCGAATACCGCCGCCTGAACGCCCAGCAGCACCGCAGCCGCGGGAGCATTCGCGCCGGCGACCAGCAGCGTGGCGATCAGTACCGCGGTGGTGACCCAGGCCGCAAACCGCGGACCTCGCACGTCGACCTGAGCGGGCCGACCATCAGCGATGAGCTGGGTTGATGTCGATGCCATGCGAACAAACTCCTGTTGTTGTCAATGGTCTGATGGTGTGCAGGCCCAGGCACGACACCTGAGCGGGCGCGCAGATGCGCGCGACTGCTCTCAACAGGAACAACAACAGCAGCAACCGGCCACGCGGCACAGATCAACTGTGCGGCGCTTGGTGAGCACAAGCTCAAGGCGGGCTGACACGACCGACAGCCTACCCAATAACCACCGGGTCAGGCCAACAACGGTTCCAGCGTCGATCGCAGGTCAGCGGCCTTGGGGACCCCGCTGGTGCGGTATCGGGGCCGCCCGTCGCGGTCGAAGATGATGGTGGTGGGCAACGACAGCACCGAAAGTCGCCTGGCGGCTTCGGGATTGGTATCCATGTCGATTTCGACGTGCGCGACTTCGGGCAGCTCGGCGCAGACCTGGTCGACGACTCGTCGCACCCCCGCGCAGGGTCCGCACCATTCGGCCGAGAAGTGCAGCACGGTCGGACCGGTGTGTGACAAGCCCAGACCGCTGGTGTCGATGTCGGCGGCTTCCTCGCCCGCCCTGATCAGGCCGGCGCGCAGGGTGATCAGACGACCTACCACGTAGGCCACCCCGAGCGCCGCGATCAGCACCACGATCGCCAGCACCATCGATGAACTCATGGTTGTCGGAACCCGGCAAGGTCGATCGTTACTCCCGAGGCGATGCCCTCGATGATCACGTCGGAGCCGCGGGCGCCCGCGGTGGTCGGGGCGATCCCGAACGGCAGCTTCTGCCCGGTGATCGTGTGGCTGAACTCGGACAGCACAGCTGCGGTCTTGTCCTCGGGCACCGGTTCGCCGGCGGTACCCGGGCCGGTCAGGATCCCGGTCGCGGTCAGCACCAGGGCGGTGTCGTCGCCGTCGGCGAAGGACAGATCGACCGCGACACTGACCCGTTTGTCGAGCCCGGAGGCCTTGGGGGTTCCGGTGAACACCAGCCCCTGACTCCCGGAGATGCCGGACTCTGTGGTGCCGCCGGTGGCGTCGTTGGATTCCCGCTCTGGCGCCTCCACCAGCAGGTCACCGATGCCCATGACCCTGCCCACATGGGTGGAGTCGATGATGATGCGGCTCTCGGCCTTCTCGACCGGCAGCTTCGCGTCCGGTGCGATCAGCCACGACGAGTCGGCGAGGTCGATGCCGTGCAGCGTGGCCTCCAGCGAGGCCCTGCCGACCACCGGGTGATCGACGCCGGTGGCCCGGATCTCGATCTCCTTGTAGTGGTGATTGCGAACCTGGGTGAGGAACGGGAAACCCAGGATCGCCACCCACGGATCCCAGTTGAGGGCGGCCGCGCTGCGTACGCTGCGGGCCAGTCGGTACTCGGCGTAGATCGCCGAACCGAAATCCGTGCCGACGACTCCGACGACAAGCGCGATCACGGTCGCGGTGAGCCCGATCAGCAGTTTGCGCACCGCCACATTGTCGCCCACGGCCGTCGGATAGAAGCGCTCGGCGCGGCTGATCAGCAGGTGAGGCGTTATCGTTAGATCACAAATGCCGGTAACGGCTACATGTCAGTCACGAATCGACCGTGTGGACATCGGGGTCCGGGCGATCGTGGGAAGTGATTGCCGGCGCGCCGGAGGACCCGTTGGATCTGCTGCTACTGACCGTCGACCCGCATCCCGAGTCGGTCCTGCCCTCCCTGACCCTGCTGGCGCACACCGTGCGCACGGCACCGACCGAGGTGTCCTCGCTGCTGGAAGCGGGCAGCGCCGATGTGGCGATCGTCGACGCGCGGACCGATCTCGCGGCCGCCCGCGGCCTCTGTCGACTACTGGGAACGACGGGCACATCCGTGCCGGTCGTCGCGGTGATCAACGAGGGCGGGCTGGTGGCGGTCAACCACGAATGGGGTCTGGACGACATCCTGCTCCCCAGTACCGGTCCGGCCGAGATCGATGCCCGGCTGCGGCTGCTGGTCGGCCGGCGTGCCGGCGGTGCCAACCAGGAGAACGTCGGCAAGATCGCCCTCGGCGAACTCGCGATCGACGAGGGCACCTACACCGCGCGACTGCGGGGGCGTCCCCTCGATCTCACCTACAAAGAATTCGAGCTGCTCAAATACCTCGCGCAACACGCCGGACGGGTCTTCACCCGTGCACAGTTGCTACAGGAGGTGTGGGGCTACGACTTCTTCGGCGGTACCCGCACCGTCGACGTGCACGTCCGCCGTCTACGCGCCAAGCTCGGCCCCGAATACGAATCGCTGATCGGTACCGTCCGCAACGTCGGATACAAGGCGGTGCGCCCGTCGCGCAACCGGACCCCCGCAGGCGCGGCGACCGGCGGCGAAGCCACGCATGACGACGATCACGACGACGTCGACTTCGACCCGGCAATCGACGAGACAGACGAGTCGCTCGCCGAGCGGTTACCCAGCCAGTGACCGAACTCGACTGGCGTACCGGGCTGTCAGAAGCCGAACAGGCCGGGATCCGGGCACTCGTCGCTGCGGCGACGGCAGCCGACGGCGTGGCCCCGGTCGGGGATCAGGTGCTGCGCGAGCTCGGCCATGACCGGACCCGCCACCTGCTGGCGACCGACGGAGCAGACCTCGTCGGATACCTGAACCTGGCGCCGGCCGGCGCCGATGACCCGGCGATGGCCGAACTGGTGGTGCATCCCGACGCCCGGCGGCGCGGCATCGGTGCCACCCTGGCCCGCGCGGGGCTCGCCGAAGGCGCGGCGGGCACGCGCATCTGGGCACACGGCAACCTGGAGGCAGCCCGTGCCCTGGCAGCCGCGCTGAACCTCAAGGTGGTCCGCGAACTACTGCAGATGCGTCGCCCGCTGACCGACCTGCCACCGCTGCGCACCGCCGAGGGGGTGCGGATCAGTACCTATGCCGGGCCCGGCGACGACGCCGAGATCCTGCGGGTCAACAACGCCGCCTTCTCCTGGCATCCGGAGCAGGGCGGCTGGACCGAAGCGGAGATCGCCGACCGGCGGAGCGAGCAGTGGTTCGACCCCGACGGTCTCTTCGAGGCTTTCGACGAACACACCGGGGCACTGCTGGGCTTCCACTGGACCAAAGTGCACGACGGCGCCCTCGGCGAGGTCTACATCGTCGGCGTCGACCCCGCCGCGCAGGGGAGAGGGCTGGGCTCCGTGCTCACCCTGCTCGGTCTGCACCACCTCGCCGAGCGGTCCCTGCAGACGGTGCTTCTTTACGTCGAGGCAGATAACTCGGCGGCCGTGGCGACCTACCAAAACTTGGGTTTCGAGGTGTTCGGCGTCGACGTGGCGTATGCCGCCGGTTAACCCGTTTAGCTGTGAACACGCTGAACCTGTTCACTGCTGATTCACCTAGTGTCCGCGAGCCGTCCACTGCGGCCGCATACGTTGCCGGGGAGTGAGAAACCCTCAACCGGAAGTGAGACACGTGAAGCTCATCAGCATCGGCACGGGCGCCGGAAAGTCTTTCGGCATCGCCTTGTCGTCGACGGCCATCGTCGCGCTCGCGCTGACTGCGTGCGGTAGCGACAACAACGCTTCCAGCGCCGGCTCGTCGGCCGCGGGCAGCACCTCGGCCGCGTCGGCTGAGTGCAGCGGCAAGGCCGCTCTGACGGGCGAGGGCTCGACGGCACAGCAGAATGCCATTGCGGAGTTCAACAAGGTGTGGGGCCAGGTGTGCGCCGGCAAGAACCTGTCCTACAACCCGACCGGATCGGGCGCGGGCGTGGATCAGTTCATCGCCAAGCAGGTCGACTTCGCCGGCTCCGACTCGGCGCTCAAGGATGACCAGGTCGCCAAGGCAGCCGAGCGTTGCGGTGGCAACGAGGCCTGGAACCTGCCGCTGGTGTTCGGCCCGGTCGCGCTGGCCTACAACGTCGAGGGCGTCGACAAGCTCGTGGTCAGCCCCGAGGTGCTCGCCAAGATCTTCCAGGGCCAGATCACCAAGTGGAACGATCCGGCGGTCGCCGCGCTCAACGCCGGCGCCACCCTGCCGGACCTGGACATCAAGCCGATCTACCGGTCGGATTCCTCGGGCACCACCGACAACTTCCAGAAGTACCTGGCCGCAGCCGCGCCGCAGACCTGGACCAAGGGTGCGGGCAAGGAGTTCCAGGGCGGAGCAGGCGAGGGCGCGCAGAAGTCCTCCGGCGTCGTGCAGGCCGTTCAGGCCACCCCAGGCTCGATCGGCTACGTCGAGAAGAGCCCGGCCGCCGCAGCCGGCCTGCCCTACGCCCAGATCGACAGTGGCGCCGGCGCGGTTCCGCTGGACGACCAGTCGACCACCAAGGCCGTCGGCGCCGCCACGTTCAAGGGCGAGGGCAAAGACCTCGTGCTGGACCTGAACGCGCTGTACGCATCGAAGGAGGCCGGGGTCTACCCGCTGGTGCTGGCCACCTACGAGATCGTTTGCTCCAAGGGCTACGACGCCGACACCACGTCGGCCGTCAAATCCTTCCTGACTGTGGCCGCCAACGAGGGCCAGGCCAGCCTGTCCCAGGCCGGATATATCGCACTCCCCGACGAGTTCAAGCAGCGCCTGCTGACCTCGGTCGAGGCCATCGCGTAATAGCCGGACTGGCTTTGAAGGACGGATCTGGGTGAGGATGGATTTACCGACCGCATGACGACCAGGGGCCCCGACGGGACAACAGTGACAACGCCGAATCCAGCTGATTCGGGGTCAGGGGAGACGCTCGCGTCCCCTCACCCCGAGCCGGTACCTATCTCGACCAATCCGTCCAAGGGAGCCAAGGTTCGCCTCGGTGACCGAATTTTCCGTGGGCTCGCCGAAGGTTCGGGCATCCTGATCGTCGCGCTGATCGCGGCGATCGGGGTGTTCCTGCTCTGGCGCGCGATTCCGGCGCTGACCCGTAACGAGGAGAACTTCTTCCTCTACGGCGGCAACTGGATCACCACCGACACCTCGGCGATGCACTTCGGCATCCTCGATCTGTTGCAGGTGACGGTGTTCGTCTCGGTGTTCGCTCTGGTGCTGGCGATGCCGGTGGCCCTGGGCATCGCGATCTACCTCACCCAGTACTCGTCGCGGCGACTGGCGGGCCCGCTGTCCTATCTGGTGGACCTGCTGGCCGCGGTGCCGTCGATCGTCTACGGCGTCTGGGGCCTGTACGTACTGGCGCCGGCGATCAAACCCTTTGCGGTGTGGCTCAATACGAACTTGAGCTGGCTGTTTCTGTTCAGTACCGGTAATGCCTCGGTGGCCGGTGGCGGCACCATCTTCACCGCAGGCATCGTGTTGGCGGTGATGATCCTGCCGATCATCACCGCGGTGACCCGCGAGGTGTTCGCCCAGACGCCCCGTGGTCAGATCGAGGCTGCGCTCGCGCTCGGCGCCACCCGCTGGGAAGTGGTGCGCACGACGGTGCTGCCCTTCGGGTTGTCCGGCTACGTCAGTGGCGCGATGCTCGGCCTGGGCCGCGCGCTCGGCGAGACCATCGCGCTGCTGATCATCCTGCGCGGCACCCAGACCGCATTCAGTTGGTCGCTGTTCGACGGCGGCTACACCTTCGCCAGCAAGATCGCCGCCACCGCCAGCGAATTCAATGACCAGTACAAGGCGGGCGCCTACATTGCCGCCGGTCTGGTGCTGTTCATCCTCACCTTCGTCGTGAACTCGCTGGCTCGCGCCGCGGTGGCAGGAAAGGGGCGCTCATGACGTCCACCCTCGAACGGCCGGTCAAGGCGCCTGCGTTCCAGGGCGTGAGTCTGCGCCGCAAGCTGACCAACCACCTCGCCACGGTTCTGGTGACCCTGTCATTGCTGGTCGCCCTGATACCACTGGCCTGGGTGCTGTATTCGGTGATCGTCCGAGGCTGGGCCGCATTGAGCTCAGCCACGTGGTTCACGAATTCCCAGGCCGGGATGACGACGTTCCTCGCTGGTGGCGGCGCCTACCACGCGATCGTCGGCACCGTGCTGCAAGGCCTCGTGTGCTCCCTGATCTCCATTCCGATCGGTGTGATGGTGGGCGTCTACCTGGTCGAGTACGGCGGTGGTACCCGACTGGGCAAGGTAACCACGTTCATGGTGGACATCCTGACCGGTGTGCCTTCGATCGTCGCCGCGTTGTTCATCTATGCGTTGTGGGTGGCAACGCTCGGGTTCGGCCGGTCCGGGTTCGCGGTGTCACTGTCGTTGGTGCTGTTGATGATCCCGGTGATCGTGCGGGCCACCGAGGAGATGCTGCGCATCGTTCCGATGGATCTGCGCGAAGCGAGTTATGCGCTGGGCGTGCCGAAATGGAAGACCATCATCCGGATCGTGATCCCCACGGCGCGCGGCATTCTATAGCCGACTGAACTGTTGTGATTGACTGATCGGGTCCATTGAGAATGGAGCCGATCATGAGTGATGCGCGATGGCAGGTTCATCGATACAGATTTGATCTGCCGGTCGGTGACTTGCCGTTGGTACTGGCGGATAGATCAGAGTCGCTGCCGGAGTTGATCAAAGCCGTCGGGGGTCGAGACGGGCAACGGTTCTTGTTGAGCCCCAAGGGATTTCCAGATACTCGTGTGAACGACTTCCTTGGTTCCGCGCGGATGCGGAATCTGGCGAAAACAAGCAATCGCGACTATGCCGGCTGTCTGGCATTGTGGCTGAACTTCCTGGAGACCCGCGGGCAGGAGTGGTTTACGGCATCTGTCGACGATGTCGAGGAGTTTCAGTTCTGGCGTCTGACCGACCCGGCGAATCCGGAAAGAGTTGGTACGTCGACTTTTTCCAAGGACGTCGCCGCCTGTAAGAAGTTCTATCGATGGGCCTCATCCCGCTATCCGGAGGTGGCCGATATCTTCGCCGAAGTGGGGTCACCCCGGGCGAAGCGCACAGCGGGCGTCAAGTGGCTAGATCCCGCGGCAATCGTGAGGTGGCGCGACGTGGGCCTGCGTGGCCGAAACCTGGACGGCGGACCAGACAATTCGTGGCGAGGTCGAAACGAACAGCGAGACAGCGCGTTTGCCGACGGCCTGTACGGGACAGGACTGCGACTGACCGAGTGGGGCTCGGTGGTGTTGCCGGAGTTGCCAACGCTGGAGCTGGGTAGGTCGTTCTTTACGTGCCGATTGGCTGACAAATGCGCCAAGGGTGGGTACGGACATCCCTATTGGATGCCCGTTGATGTGCTGCGCGCGGTGCGTGCCTACATAGAAGGCCCTCGTGCGCGTGCTGTTCGCGACGCGCGGGCCGAGCATCGCTATGACGACGTCGCAGCGCGCCAGATCGCACAACCGGCTAGACGTGCGGGCCACGTGGTCCTTGTCGCGGACGACGGCCAGGAGGTTCAGCGACCATGGAACCTCATTGATCCAGAACAGCGGCGGCGACTGTTCACGCGTACCGGCAACGATCTGGAACCCTTGGCCTTGTGGCTGAATGAGGATGGGATGCCCCGAGATCCCCATGGATGGCACCACACGTTTGAAAATGCCAATCGGCGGATCGCTGCGCTTGGGGTGCCCAACTTTAGGTGCACGCCGCACATGCACCGGCACTCCTTCGCTCTGAAATGGTTCTCGATCGGCAAGCTGGTGTATACAGCCCGGGTGGGCTCCCTAGGGGAGGACAGCACAAACGACTTCCGTGCTCAGTTCGGAGACACCTGGCATCTC
The DNA here is from genome assembly GCF_017876775.1 of Mycolicibacterium lutetiense. Lineage (NCBI taxonomy): Bacteria > Bacillati > Actinomycetota > Actinomycetes > Mycobacteriales > Mycobacteriaceae > Mycobacterium > Mycolicibacterium lutetiense. Next base: position 4,309,642 of record NZ_JAGIOP010000002.1, read on the forward strand.
GTTCAAACCATGCTTGGTCATGCGCGCGTGGAGACGACGAAAAACGTCTACTTGGAACCTTTTCGGAATCTCGACGTCGAGATTCTGCTGGCCCACGCCGATGGGTTTCCGGTGAAGGAGTTCCTCAGCCAGGCATTTCTCCTGCACCCCAATGTCGCCAGCGACCCGGTCGGAACCACCTGGTGAGCCGCCGTGGCCGACGTGCAGCGCTGCCCAGCCAGGGACTGACATCCCATGGACTGCAGGCAGACCGACTGACGGTGCGGTGCTTTGACCATGACGGTGCCGCCGTTCAGGATTTCGATTTCTCCGAGGTACCTGTGGCCCCTGATCTGCAAAGGGGATTGGCGATGACCTTTGCGAAGCGGACGGCTCCTGGCGGCAGGGTAACCAGGATGGAGGGTTTCAGGTACTCCTTTCGCGTGGTTCGGCTCTTCGGTGAGTACCTCGGCGGACTCGCGGCGCCGCCGACAACGATGGCAGAGCTCGTCGATGACCACATTGACGGTTTCCGCGACCATCGCCGCGCCACAACAACATCGGCGCAACGCGAAGTGTCTGAGCTAAAGGTCGTGCTCCGCAACAGCAATGAACTAACTCCCGCCATGTTGGCTAAGGCATGTCAACTGACCCCGCAAAGACCGGCGGCGAGCCGGAAGGCAAGTTACAGTCGTGACGAGTTCACTCAGATCGCCCGCCTAGCACGATCAGATCTGCGCGCCGCGGCGACCAGAATCCGCAAGAACCGTGAGTTGTTGCGGCAGTACCGTGCAGGAAAGCTGAGGGCCCGCGACCGGCGTTTGGAACTGCTGGAGTTCGTCGACCAGCACACCGACGTACCCCGTTACACGCGCCCAGCCCACAAAGGGACATACGCCCCCAAGACTTGGGTGCGGGACTCGGGGTTCGGCAAAGTCGCCGAGGTAGTGGGTTGGCTGCATCTAACGTGCACCGAACTTGCCGCTGCAGCAATCCTTCTGGGGATCATGACGGGCCAGAATCGCAGTGTCATCCTCAACCTCACAACAGCGCATCATCGAACCGACGGACACGTCGATGGGCAGAAGTCCATCGCGATCCTCGACACCTACAAGCCCCGTCGAGGAGCCCGGGCCTATATGAATCTGGCCTTGGCCGAGATCCCGGACTGGATCACGCTTCCTTCGACGTTGTCATCTCCGACTGCCCGCGACGAGTTGCACACGCCGTTCGGTCTATATGCACTGTTGCTTGACTTGACGTCTCACTCGCGCCAATTAGCTGATACTGACCGACTACTGATCGGCTACCACGCCAATGGGACCACCCGCGGCATTCGGTCGCTTGCCAGCAACGAACCCTTTCGTATGTGGTCTGCGCGTCACAAGATTCAGCCTGATACCTCAGCGACCAATGCCCACGGATACCTGTCGGTGACGTTGGACCTGATCCGGCTCACCTATGTCTCATTGCACCAGAAGCCCGTTGCTCACACCGAAGCCACGCTGGTCAAGGACTATCTGAGCCGCGACCGCGGAAACCTCGACCAGTATCGACAAGTCGTCGCGGCCGCACTGGCTGAAGAAGTCGACAAAGCGCGCAGCCGCGGCGTCATGGAGACCCTCAGCCGCGACGAGATCGCTCAATCCGACGCCGGCGCGCTCGCCGCAAAGCACAGCATTGAGCCGACCGTCTTCAAACGCATGCTCGCAGGTGAACTGGATACAGTCATGAACTCCTGCATCGACAACGACAACAGCCCATTTGGGACTCCGGGGCAACCATGCCGCGCGTCATTCATGAAATGTCTGGAATGCCCGTGCGCCAGAGCGTTGCCCCACCACCTACCCGTACAAGCCCTCGTCCTTGACCGCCTTCAAGCCCGCAAAGCCGACATGACTCCGCTGGCTTGGGCGCAACGATTCGCGCGTGCCCACACCCAACTCGCCGACCTGCTCAGCCAACATGACGCCGCCGATGTCACACAAGCGCGCGCGGACGCGACTCCGCAGCAACACGCAATGGTGGACCGATTCATCAACCGGGAAATGGACATTCGATGACCGCCCCCTGGCGTTCGGTCGAATGGGAAAGCCCGATCCCCGACGACGTCCACTGGCCCGACGATCAATCGTTGGTCCTGACCAACCGTGAACTCGTCCCTGGGGCGGACGTCGCTGCACTGAGTCGCTTCGGCGACGACCACTGGAGCTTGACCGCTGCAGTCTTCGAAGAGCACGTCTATACACTCACACTGAACTTCAGCTCAATACCTGCGCGGCTACGCATCGCCTCCAAACACTATTTCTGGCAGCTGATCAACCACTCCACGCCCACCCCGTTTCACGAGCAGGCGGCGAGCAAGGCAGCGATCGCTACAGTGGCCAGTGCCTGGGCAAGCTTCAAGGCCTTCACGGTGTGGTTGAACCAGCAACACATCGGGGCTTTCGGTGAGGTTGATGACAACGTCCTCGACCGCTACCTGGCATACCTCGTGGACGAGGAAATCACACTCGACACCAAACACCGACGCGCCCTTGAGATACGACGGCTATGGAGTTACCGATCGATACTGCCCGAATCAATGAGGCTTCCCCTCGCGCCACCGTGGAACGGCGATCCACTGCACGAACTCTTGGGAAAGTCCCAGTCGCGCAGGGAAAACCGGACACCGCGCATCGCAGAAGCCACCATGCAGCCCCTACTGCACTGGGCACTGCGATTCGTCGAGGAGTTCTCTGTCGACATCATCGCAGCACATGACGAACACCTGCGTCTCAAAAGACTCTCCCCACAAGCGCGCCGCGCCGACAACGGCGGCCGCCTCGGGCGCACCCCGAGCCATGACCTGGAAGACAAGGTGGAGGCCTATGTGTCACGCCTGCATGAAACCGGCCGGGCCCTACCCGGCAAGGTCGGCGCCACGGGCAGGGTGCAGCTCGACATGCAGCATCTCGAGAGACAGTTGGAGATGGTGTTCAACCAGAAAACCCTGCGCTACCCGGCGGGCCAGTTGATTACGCAATCAGGCCTACCGATTGCTGACGCGGCCTATCTGGACACCCCGATCACTGCCCGTCTCGACGGACGCCCCTGGCGGGAAAGTCCCATCGCCTACGAGGAAGCGCGGACATTGGCAAACCATCTCAGCGCTGCCGCGATGATCGTCATCGCGTATCTCTCAGGCGCGCGAGCCGGCGAAGTCCTCAATCTGCGGCGGGGATGCATCGAACGCGACGACGCAGCCGACATGTGGCTGATGTCGGGACTGGTGTTCAAGAACGTCGTCGACGACGACGGAAACAAACTCCCCGAGGGACAACAGCGGCGCGATCCGTGGGTGGTGGTCGAGCCCGTCGCCGACGCGGTAGCTGTTATGGAGCGCCTCCATACCCACGATCTGCTGTTTCCTTCCAGAATTCAGCCCTACAAGGAATCAACCAATTTCGCCCGCATCGGTCAGGCTCGGACCAGCACGCGAGCGGTCGGCACGATTTCGGAGTTCATCGATTGGGTCAACGACTACTGCACGCAGAATGACCGCCCGGGCATTCCGCTGGACCCTCGTCAGATCACGCTCTCGCGGTTTCGGCGCACGTTGGCCTGGTTCATTCGGCGTCGGCCCCGTGGCCTGGTCGCCGGAGCAATGCAGTACGGGCATGTGCACACGCGATTGATCCAGGGCTACGCCGGTGACTACAGCTCGGGCTTTCCCGACGAGTACGCCTACGAAGACTTCCTTGCGCGTCTGGAAGAGATCGCCATCGACCAACAAGCACTCGAAGACGGCGAACGCGTCTCTGGGCCCGCCGCAGACGAGTACCGCCAGCGAGTCCGTGCCGCCGAACGCACCTTCGCCGGCCATGTACTCACCAGCCCCCGACAATCGCGCGACCTGCTCGGCAACACGCTGCTGCAGATCTATCACGGCGACGGAATGACGTGCGTGTTCAAAGCCCAGGAGGCCGCCTGCCAACTGCGCGGGAGCATAGACGATCCGATGCTCACCCCCGACATCGACGACTGCCGTCCCACATGCCGTTGCATCGCACACACCGACCGCGACATCGAAGCCATCCAACAACACCGCAATCAGCTCCACGAGATCGTCAGCGATCCGTTGGCCCCTCCGATAAGACACCAACGAGAGCAGCGCGAACTTCAACGCCTCGACAGAATCCTGGAGCGACACCAATGACAACCGATGCCGCCCACAACGACCCGATCCGCGCCCAGATCCTCGCCGCGATGGACCGGCTGCTTGCCGGTCAGCCGCTGCGGTCCACCGGCCGACTGTCGGTGTCACAGCTCGCCGTGGAAGCGAACCTCCCGCGCTGGCATCTCACCCACCAACATGTGGATCTCAAAGAGCTCTTCCAGGCCAAGGTGCGCAACGCCGACGGTGCCCCTGCCGCATTCGCTCGCCGCCTCAGCGACTATCAAAAGCTCAAGGAAGACCACGCCAAACTCCTCGCACATTGTGCAGAGCTTGAGCAGAGACTGCAGTTGTACGCCACAGTGATCAATGTGCTCACGCTCGAACGAGACAGTGCTCAAAGCCAGAAGCCCATCACTAACATCTCGACGCGCAGGCGACCCGGCTCACAAGCCGCAGCCCGCCACCGCGGGAACTATGACGGCACTAGATAACCGCCGTGCTGAGCGCGGTCGGATGTGTCTCCGCCAGGATCGTGCCCTACGCGTGAGGCCACCCTGCCGACAATCCGAAGACTGTTGATGCTGGGATACTCTCGCGCGCAGTCACGACCACTTCACCGGTGTCGGTGTCAGCAGCGTGTGCTTCGAACGGGAGATCATCTTGTAGGGGCCGCTGTGCCCATGGGTTGCGCCACAGCCTCGGCAGCCCAGTCGCAACGCGTGAATGGCTGACGCTCTCGCCGAACAACACGGCAGAGACGACACTTCCGCGCGGCGGCGGCCCGGGGTGCCAGTAGCCGTCTGTACCTTGAACCAGCTGGGCGGTGTCGCCGCCAGATTGCACGACGGCGGACCCAAACAGGGCCCGGTTGACTTCGTTGAGCCGGGCGAACATCGACCAGTTGAGAATCGCGACGATCAGCGGCGCATCGACCGCCCGGCACTGTTTAGCCTTGCCCTTCAAGATGTCTCGAATCTCACCAACACTTTGCACCACAAAGGCGCCATTCGCCGGGCCGAAGCCGATGCGGCCAACGTCATCGCCCCGCGTGTCGGGGTGCACGGGTATTGCAGTGAGTCTTACTCGCGAATCAGCGAACTCGAAGTTCTTTGATGGGTAGTGTGATTCGCCTGCCCGGCTGGCCGCCGACACGGAGTCATAATCCAGCGTTGCCAACCAATCCTCGATTTGGCGTGTGACGTGGCTCTGTTTCGGCCGCAGTTTCCCGAAGTGCTCGAACCGAACCCCGACGACGAAGTCAGGGTTCTTGGCGGCGTCGACGCAGTCCTTGACCCAGGACTCACTGTCTGTTGACTGTCGGCTCCCGTCCTCAAACAGCACCACACATTCGACGTACACCCTGGAACCGTCCTTGGTCAGCAGCAGGTCGGGGTGGCGGGTGGTGTCGGGAATCTCAGGATGAACCGTCGGCGCATATCCGAGCCGGCGAAACAACGTGTAGATGTACAGCTCCCACCATGCCGGAGCGTGCTGCCGGATGCTGACATCACGAAATCTGGCGCGCAGATCTCCGTCGGGGTCGGGATAGTCGGCATACCACTGTTCGATCACGTCGCGTACCTGCGCCCACATCGGGTCACTGGCCCGGTTCAGGAACGCGAAATGAGGTTCGGTGTAGCGGGCGGGACCGTCGTGACGCGGGCCGTCATCAAAGAGGCGCTGGCTACCCATCGCCGTCAGCGCCGGGGCAGCCAGCCATGTTGGAGGCCGCAGCGTGCACAGTCGACCTCAACGATCCACGTCGACGGTTCATCGCCGCCATGAGACCAGATCGGATTGGCCTTTGTCACGCGGGCCGATTGGTTGCACTCACTGCACATCGCCTGCGCTGGAGGTGTTGCCATAGCCATTCACGGTAACTACGGGCACCGACAACACAAGGCTATTGATGCGCGGCGCTATCGGGGCTCGGCCGCGCCACGGCACCGGACTGGGCCGCGCCAACGGCGTTGGGCGACTGTTCACTTGCCAGACGGTATCGATAACTGTCAATATTGATGTATGTCGAATCAGTTTGATCAGTCGTCCGAGGCGCTGTGTTGCCCTCCCGGGGCGCTGCTGCGTGAACCGATCTCTGCGGTGGCCGCCGCGGACATGGCGGTCAAGCTCAAGGCACTGGCCGACCCGGTCCGGCTGCAGCTGTTCTCCGCGATCGCCAGCCGCGCCGGCGGTGAGGCCTGCGTCTGCGACATCTCGGCCGGAGTCGAAGTCTCCCAACCCACGGTGAGCCATCACCTCAAAGTGCTGCGCGATGCGGGTCTGCTGACCTCGCAGCGCCGCGCGTCCTGGGTGTACTACACGGTGGTGCCCGAAGCGCTGGCCAGCCTGTCGGTGCTGCTTGGTGCGGCCACCGTTGAGCCCGTGGGGGTGCCGGTATGACCGAGACCGCCACATCGTCGTCGGCAACGCCGGTTGTCGGCAAGCTCTCCACTCTCGACCGGTTCCTGCCGTTGTGGATCGGGGCCGCCATGGTCGCCGGCCTGCTACTGGGGCGCTGGATCCCGGGGTTGAACACCGCGCTGGAAAAGGTCCAGATCGACGGGATTTCACTGCCGATCGCGCTGGGCCTGCTGATCATGATGTATCCGGTGCTGGCCAAGGTGCGCTATGACCGCCTCGACACCGTCACCGGCGACCGCAAACTGCTGCTCTCCTCGCTGGTACTGAATTGGGTGCTGGGTCCGGCGCTGATGTTCGCACTGGCCTGGCTGCTGTTGCCGGATCTGCCCGAGTACCGCACCGGGTTGATCATCGTCGGGCTGGCCCGGTGTATCGCCATGGTCATCATCTGGAACGACCTGGCTTGCGGTGACCGCGAGGCCGCCGCGGTGCTGGTCGCGCTGAACTCGGTCTTCCAGGTGGTCATGTTCGCGGTGCTGGGCTGGTTCTACCTGTCGGTGCTGCCGGGCTGGCTCGGCCTGGAACAAACAACCATCGACACCTCGCCATGGCAGATCGCGAAATCGGTGCTGATCTTCCTGGGCATCCCACTGGTGGCCGGGTACCTGTCCCGCCGCTTCGGGGAGAAAGCCAAGGGCCGTGACTGGTACGAGTCGAAGTTCTTGCCGCGGATCGGGCCGTGGGCGCTCTACGGACTGCTGTTCACCATCGTGATTCTCTTCGCGCTGCAAGGTGAGCAGATCACCAACCGACCGTTCGACGTGGCCCGCATCGCGCTGCCCCTGTTGGCGTACTTCGCGATCATGTGGGGTGGCGGCTACCTGCTCGGATCGGTGCTCGGGTTGGGTTACGAGCGCACCACCACACTGGCGTTCACCGCCGCCGGCAACAACTTTGAACTCGCCATCGCCGTGGCCATCGCCACCTACGGCGCCACCTCCGGACAGGCCCTGGCCGGCGTCGTCGGCCCGCTCATCGAGGTGCCCGTCCTGGTCGCCTTGGTCTATGTCTCGCTGGCGTTGCGCGGTCGATTCGGCGGCGACAGCGGCACTGCCGCCTCCCCGGCACCGATCAACGCACAGGAGCCCTGACCCATGAGTGAAAAGGTCAAGCCGGCAGTGTTGTTCGTGTGCGTCAAGAACGGCGGAAAGTCGCAAATGGCGGCCGGGCTGATGCGCCAGGTCGCCGGCGAGGATGTCGATGTGTATTCGGCCGGCACCAAGCCCGGCGACACGATCAACGCGCTGTCAGCCGAAGCGCTCGGCGAGGTCGGTGTCGACATCACCGGCGAGACACCCAAACTGATCGACCCCGACCTGGTCAAAAACGTTGATCTCGTGGTCACCTTGGGACGCGAAGCCAAGGTTGACCCGGTGCCGGGAACGCGATTCGAGAACTGGGACACCGACGAACCCTCCGAACGCGGCATCGAGGGCATCGAGAGGATGCGGCTAGTCCGCGACGACATCGCCTCCCGGGTAACCGAACTCGCGTCCCGGCTGTAAAGCCCGAGCCAGCTCTAGAAGCGCACCCGCACCGCGGCCACGGCCGCCCAAATGCCGATCCCCAACGTCGGGTGTTGCCTGAAGCTCTAGCCCACACCGAGCCCATCCCGTCCCCGAGGAGCCATGAGCATAGCCACCCAAGCGTGGAGCCGCGACCGCCCTGGATTCAGGCTGAACCAACCTTTTCGGCATAAGTCGATATCCAAGTTAGGGTGAAACCTATGCCCAAGTCGTTGCCGGTCATTGATCTGACCGCACCGATCTGCTGCGCACCCGTCTCGGCGGCACCGCTCGATGACGACGCGGCGCTGCAGATCGCGTTGCGGCTCAAAGCATTAGCCGACCCTGTGCGGATCAAACTGATGTCGATTCTGTTGACCGACGTGGAGGGTCAGGTGTGCACATGCGATCTGGCCACCGCGGTTGGGCTCGCCGAATCGACGACGAGCCACCACCTCGGCCAGCTGCGGAAAGCGGGGATGGTCACCGCGCATCGGCGCGGCATGAATGTGTTCTACGAAGCGAACGCGAAATCGTTGGATGCGTTGAGATCAACGTTAACGACCTGCTGCTAGGGCCCTGGCCGCCACTACCTTTCGTCCCTTGATCTGAACAGGATTGCCCATGCCAACCACCCCCAGCGTGCTATTCGTCTGCGTCCACAACGCCGGCCGATCCCAGATGGCCGCCGGTTTCCTCGCAGCGATGGCCGGAGACCGCATCGAGGTCCGCTCCGCAGGCTCCGCGCCCGCCGACCAGGTCAACCCGGCCGCGGTGGAGGCGATGGCAGAGGTCGGTATCGACATTTCCGCACAGAGCCCGAAGATCCTCACCGTGGACGCGGTGCAGGCCTCCGACGTCGTGATCTCGATGGGCTGCGGCGATGCCTGCCCGGTCTTTCCCGGCAAAAGCTACCGCGACTGGGTTTTGGAAGACCCCGCCGGTCAGGGGCTGGAATCAGTTCGCCTGATCCGCGACGAGATCAAGTCCCATGTCGAGGCATTGATCGCCGAACTGACCTCAAAACACTGCGCCCCCTGATCCCAATGGCAACGGGTGTGGATGTCGTTGTGGTCGGCGGCGGGCAGGCCGGGCTGGCCGCTGGGTACTACCTGCGCCGGGCTGGCCACCACTTCGTGATCCTCGACGACCAACCCGCACCCGGAGGTGCATGGCCCCACACCTGGCCGTCACTGCGGTTGTTTTCCCCGGCCCAGTACGCCTCTCTGCCGGGGTGGCCCATGCCGCCGTGGAAGAGCGGGTTTCCGCCGGCAAGTCACGTCGTGGACTACCTCACCGCCTACGAGGCCCGCTATGACCTGCCGATCGAGCGGCCGGTGCGGGTGAGCGCGATACGTCGCGACGGCGCCGAACTGCGGGTCGAAGCGGGGACTCGGGCGTGGCGGGCGCGCCGCGTCATCAGCGCCACCGGAACCTGGCAGCAGCCGTTCTGGCCCGTGTACCCGGGCATGCGAACCTTCGCCGGACGACAGTTGCACACCGTCGACTACCGCACGCCAGCTAAGTTCGCGGACGCCGATGTCGTCGTGGTCGGTGGTGGCAATTCCGCGGCCCAGCTGGTCGCTGAGATCTCCCCGGCGGCCGCCAGCACGTTGTGGGCCACGCTGCGACCGCCGAGATTCCTGCCCGACGGTGTGGACGGCCGAGCCCTGTTCGAGGCTGCGTCCCGTCGGGCTATCGCCCTGGCCGCGGGGCAGCCCGATCCCGGCGGGGTCGCCGCACTCGGTGACATCGTGATGGTCCCCGAAGTCCTGGCCGCGCGCGATCGCGGCGATCTCACACCGGTATCGATGTTCGACCGCCTGACACCTGATGGCGTGGCCTGGGGTGAGCGAGTCCACCACGCTGATGTGGTGTTGTGGGCGACAGGATTTCGCCCCGCCCTTTCCCACCTTCGGCCACTCCGGTTGCGCGGCGAGGACGGTACCGTGCCGACCGCCGGCACCCGCGCCCTGGCCGAACCACGCCTGCACTTGCTCGGCTATGGCGACTGGACCGGACCGGGATCGGCCACAATCCTCGGCGTCGGCCGGACCGCCAAGTCGGCGGTTGCCGAACTCGACCTCAACGACTGACGCTCTAGCCCAGCCCGGCTATTGAGCTGCAGTGACCACTAGGCGATTGGGCAGCTGAGGCCCGTACGGGGTGTGTTCTGCGTGGCGGCCTGGTCGTCGGTTGTCAGCTTGCCTGCACGTAGGGCGCAAGGTGATCGATCCGGCCGGCGAGGATGTCCACGGTGTTCTCGAAGGCATCCGAGTTGGTGCTGTGCACCGGGTCAGGAATTGACCAGTGGATCCGCGCGGGGTCGGGTGCGAGTTCCTCATGGGCGCTATCGCACACCGCGATCACCAGATCACCAGAAGTCAACACTTCGTTGAGATGACGCGGCGCCCGCATCGACATCGGGACCCGCCGCTGCCGTGCAGCAGCCACCGCAGCCGGGTGAATACGGTCCACCGGGTGCGTTCCCGCCGAGGTGGCCAACACCGGGCTGCGCCGGTTCCAGATGGCAGCCGCGAGTTGGCTTCGAGCCGAATTCTGCGTACAGACAAACACCACCCGGCGCGCATGACGCACCGCCGCGGGCACCAGCTGCTCGAGCGCCTCACGCTGCAGATGCAAATAGGTGCGGCGTCGATCGGCCTCGGACCGGGTGCGCCCGATCAGCCCGGCCTCGGTCAAGACCCGCAGGTGATGGGCCATCAGATTCGACGGCACCGACAGTTGAGCCTGCAACTCCGAGGGCGACGCGTCGGCGATCAACAGCTGATCAACGATCGCCACCCGGTACGGATCGGCCAGGGCAGCATGAATCTCGGCGCGCCGCGACGCCTCAACGAGATCTGGCTGACCATCCATTGGCTCAATGGTCATTGAGCGATGGCAGGTCGTCAAGCCAAGGCCCGACCTACCTGGCGGCCCAGAACCGCTCGGCCCACGCCGCCCATCCTTCCCGCTGGGGACCGCCTCGCGTCGTCGCGCAGCTTTCTCAGTGCTGTCACCGAGGGCAGGCGCCGGGTCGTGCTGGACCAGGTCATGCACACCGCAGGGCTCGCGTCCCGGAGGACCTCCGTCTGTGAACGTTCGCCACCTGGGAGATGAATGGTCGGTGACATCACCTGCCGAATCCCGTTACCGCACTTGCCCATCAGGAGATCACTCAATCATTATTGAGGCAATCATGGTTGAGCGATATGGAGACGGACCGCAGGTGAATGGTGCGGGCCGAATCGATTGCCGCGGCACTGCGCCGTGGCCGCGCTGTTGTTGGCGCACAACGTTTCCAACCCGCAATGGTCAGGCCGCAGCTATGTGCGGCTGGCTGCCCGGAGCGCACACGTATCCACCCCGAACACAAAGGACACAATCGACATGAAATTTCGCCGATACCGCACAGCCGCAGGTCTGGCCGTTGGCGGGGCACTGCTTCTGGCTGGATGCGCCACGACCGGCCCGGTGCAGCCCTACGCCAAGAACGCCACGGTGGACTGTGAGGGCAAGCAGACCCTGACCGCGAGCGGATCCACAGCACAGGCCAACGCCATGACCCGATTCATCAAGACCTATCAGGACGCCTGTCCGGGCAAAACGGTGACCTACACCGCCAACGGATCAGGGGCAGGGGTCGAGGAATTCCTCAGCGGCAAAACGGATTTCGGCGGATCGGACACCCCGCTGCAGGGTGAGGAATATGCGACCGCCGCGCAACGCTGCGGCGGCTCGGACGCCTGGAACCTGCCTGTCGCTTTCGGCCCCCTGGCCATCACGTTCAACCTCAGCGAGGTCAACGTGCTGACCCTCGACGCGCCCACCTTGGCCAAGATCTTCACCGGCGCCATCACCCGATGGGACGACCCGGCGATCGTGGCACTCAACGGAAAAATGCCCGCTCTCGACATCCACGTCGTCTATCGCAGCGACGCATCCGGCACCACCGACAACTTCCAGCAGTATCTGCAGACCGCCTCCGAAGGCGCATGGACCCACGGCGCCGGAAAGGTGTTCCACGGCGGCACGGGTCAGGGCGCCCCCGGCAACCAGGGCACCTCGGAGGTCGTAAGGAACACCGAGGGAGCCATCAGCTACAACGAGTGGTCCTATGCCATCGACAAGGAGCTGGCGGCCGCCGACATCAGGACCTCTGCCGGCATCGTGCACATCGGCTCCGACTGGGTCGGCAAAACTATTTCGTCGGTCGGTATTACCGGCCAGGGCAACGACATCGTCTTGGACCTGGCACCGATCTATCGCCCCACCGAAAAGGGTGCCTACCCGATCGTGTTGGCCAGCTACGAAATCGTCTGCTCGAAATACCCCGACCCGGGGGTGGGCAAGGCCGTCAAGGCATTCCTGCACTCCACCATCACCGCGGGCCAGACCGGCCTCAACAAGAGCGGCTACATCCCGCTGCCGCCCGACTTTCAATCCAAGGTTTCGGCTGCAGTCGACAGCATCACCTAGCGGCGGCCGCGCTGCGATACCGAACATATTCGGTAACAACAGTTCTCGCGCAGCTGTACTCGCGCGGGTGCTGTCCGATGCGATGGTGCCAGCGGCGGACGCGGGGATCTGAACAGTGGGGCGAAGTCTCAGGAGGGCACTGGAGGGCGTCTGGTTGGCGGTCACCCGCCTCCTGCGCGGCCGGGCACAATCCTCCTCGCACCGGCGCTTCGGAAAAGCCACTCCTGAGACCCCGCCATCTCAATGTACTACTAGTAGGGCAGACTCTCGTGTTGCTGGGCTGGCTACTGGGTGGCGTGCCGACCCGACCCAGCCAGACAGATCCCGAACGAGCCGCCCTGTGGGCCCAGCGCCGCCACGCGGTAGGCCTGCGTATTCGCAGCTTGCGAATCGAACGGGGACTGACCCAGGAAGCACTGGCCCTGGAATCGGGCGTCACGCGCAATGTGCTCATCCACGTCGAACACGGCAAACGCGGGCTGTTGTTTGAGCGGCTCTACGACATCGCCGAGGTGCTCGGCGTTCCGGCGGGTGACCTGCTTGAGGATCCATCCGGCGGCTGATGCAACCCTGATGTGCGCCCGATCGGCCGCGGTTGAGTGATCCACGTCACGCAACTGGGCCCCATGAACATGTCGGCCAGTGCGTTTGGTGCCGCGCGTAGATTGATTTTTCGGATCCGCACCGCCACATCGGCTATTATCTGCGTATGAATGCAGATAACGGAATGTCTGGGCCGCTGGCTGAGGATCAGGCGGCCCTGGTGGTCGAGGTGTTCCGGATGCTGGCCGATGTCACCCGCATTCAGGTGTTGTGGGCGCTGGCCGAGGGGGAACGCTCGGTGACCGAGTTGGCCGAGCGGGTGGGTAAGCCGGCGCCGTCAGTGTCGCAACATTTGGCCAAACTGCGGATGGCGCGCCTGGTGCGCACTCGACGTGCGGGCACCACGATCTATTACAGCCTCGAAAACGAGCACGTGCGCCAACTCGTGGTCGATGCGGTGTTCAACGCTGAGCACGCAGGCCCGGGTGTGCCGGCCCACCACCGCCACGACCCCGGCGTGCGCGCCTTGGACGCCTCCCAACAGCCCCGCACGGTGGGTCGGCAATGAGTGACCGCGACGGCGAAATAGGCACGGCCTCAGAGACTTCCGGTGGCGACGGGGCTGGCCGTGCTCATGGCGGCGACCAGCATGCCCATGCACATCATCATGGGGTCGGTCATCGTCATCGGGGCGGATTGCGTGGGGTGGTCGCCGAGATCTTCGCCCCGCACAGCCACGACGCCGCCGACAGTACCGATAGCGCCCTGGAATCCAGCGCCGCGGGAATCCGCGCAGTAAAGATCAGCCTGCTGGTGCTGGGCGTGACCGCGATCGGCCAGATCGTGATCGTGGTGATCTCGGGGTCGATCGCGCTGGCTGCTGACACCATCCACAACTTCTCCGATGCGTTGACCGCAGTGCCGTTGTGGATCGCGTTCGCGCTGGGCACCAAAGCCGCCACCCGGCGCTACACCTACGGCTACGGCCGTGCTGAGGATCTAGCCGGTGTGTTCGTGGTCGCGATGATCGCCTTGTCGGCGATCATCGCCGGCTACGAGGCGGTGCTGCGGTTGATTCATCCCCAACCCATCGACCACCTCGGGTGGGTGGCCGCGGCCGGGGTCATCGGCTTCATCGGCAACGAATGGGTGGCGCTGTACCGGATCCGCGTCGGCCGCCGGATCGGATCAGCGGCGCTGGTGGCCGATGGATTACACGCCCGCACAGACGGATTCACCTCCCTGGCCGTGGTGTTGGGCGCCGGGGGTGTCGCGTTAGGGTTCCCGCTGGCCGATCCGATCATCGGGTTGGGGATCACCGCGGCGATCCTCGCGGTGCTGCGCACCGCGGCCCGTGATGTGTTCCGCCGGTTGATGGACGGTGTGGATCCTGCGTTCATCGACACCGCCGAGAAATCCTTAGCCACCCGGGCGGGAGTGCGGGGGGTTCGTAGTGTGCGGATGCGCTGGATCGGGCATCGCCTCCACGCCGACGCTGAACTCGACATCGACCCGGCACTGACTCTCGTACAGGCCCATCGCATCGCCCACGACGCCGAACACGACCTCATCCACGCGGTGCCCAAACTGACCACCGTACTCATCCACGCCTACCCCGCCGACGCTGAGAACCCGGCTGACACACACCGCCGCAGCATGGAAGCCGCGCCGTTGCATCACAATTGATCCCGACGTGGACGAACTGGATCGTGCCGGGTACCAGCACGCGGTCGGCCAAGCGGACGGCATATCAAGGATCTGCTGGACTACTGCACTGGCCTCTGGCCAATTGGGCATCGCCAGGTCTGAGCGCCTGTCCCGGATCAAACCGGCTGACTAGTGCAGACACCTCCGAGTGTGACGATGGCTGGCCAGCCACGATTCACTGACCGGGCAAAAACGCGACATATGACCGGCGGGTGAGGGTCAATTCTATGAGGTCTGCGGGATTCTGATCGGCCAGCGCGAACGCCCATGGCGTCAGGCCATGATCACGTGCGGCACCCGATACCGAGGCGAACTCGTCGCGAAAATGGTTGCGCTGCCCCGAGGTCCAGCCGCGATGATCGACTGCCAGCGTCCACGGCCGCGTGAATCGGCGCGTGTCGGGATCGTAGCCTTCACCGGCGTACAGCTCAACGCGGTAGATGCCGTCGACGTCGGCGATCTGCCCCGTCCAGCGCAGCTGGGCATGAAGCACCCGCCGATGCGGCAGCCTGACGATGTCGCGGCGTGGCAGTCCCTTGAACGCGAATTGGTAGCGATCGGCATTGACGCCCGGAAGCTCGATCGGCGCCTGTCGGCGCTCCTCGGCGCTCATCTCCAGAAACGCCGCCGCGAATGGCCTGACCGATCGGGCGATCGCGCTGCCTGAGGTTCTTCGGCGTACGTCACCTGTCGCCGATACTGGCACTAGTGAGGTCCGGCGGCGATCAGGGCTGGGCGACAAGCCAGCGGCGGGTTCCCCGCTGATCTTGCGGTCCTCTGATTCGACCAACCGGGTCGGCCGCAGCACCGGCAGTCGGCCAGGGGGACCGCCGGCGATCACGCCACCGGCAGCTGCGGTGTCATCAACCAGGGTGCAGTTCACATGCTGGCGAAGCGGTTTGGTGGCAAAGTGCGCCTGCACTCGTCGGTCGGGGCGGTGGGCTTTCGGGTACATCTCGACAATGCAGCCGCAGCACCGAAACGTCGTGGCCTCGACCTCGGCATCGGTCCAGGCCCGCAACTCCTGCGCCGACACCACAACTGCCGGATCGGTTCCATCGATCACCGCACTGTCCACGACCGCCCCCGTGTCGACCGCCCCCGCAGATGGCCGACCCCCGGCGCATCCGAGCAACCCGCCCAGCACACCGGCGCGGCCACTGCCCCCAGTGTCGCAGCCACCGCCGACACGCAAGCCAACACGACCACCGCCGCCACGGTGCTCGGCGCTGGGAATCCACACCGCTGGTCATTTGATATATATCAAAAAGGTGGTTATGGTTGGCGTCATGCCCAAGGCGTTGCCTGTTATCGATGTCAGTGCCCCGATCTGTTGCGCCCCGATCTCCGCGGCGCCGATGGATGAGGTTGTCGCCGTCGCACTTGCGCTGCGCCTCAAGGCATTGGCCGATCCAGCGCGGCTACGGCTGATGTCGATCCTGCTGACCGCCCGCGACGGTGAGCTGTGCACCCAAGATCTGGCTACCGCCGTCGGTCTGTCTGACGGCACGGTCAGCCACCATCTCGGCCAGTTGAAGAAGGCGGGATTGGCGCTGTCGCAGCGACGCGGAATGAACGTCTATTACCGGGCGCATGTCGCTGCCCTCGACGCCTTGCGCGGCGTGTTGGCGACCTGCTGCTAACCCGATCCATCAAACAGTTTCACCCCGTCGATAAGGAGTTCTCCCGTGATCGCTTCAGTGCCAGTGGAATTGCCGTCGGTGTGGACGCCTGCGGATTTCCCCGATGAGGACGCATGGTCGATCGCCCTCTCGCACGCGGACCGCCAGGCCCTGATTGACTACGGGCGCGGCGGATCGCAGCAGGACCTGGGCCGCCACTTCGCCCCGGCGGCGACGCGGTGGGCAGCCATGCTGCAGCAAGGGCCAGGTTTCCTACGGCTGCGCGACTTCCCGATCCAGGACCTCGCCGAGTCTGAGATCGAGCACGCTTACCTGGGGCTGGGAAGCCTGCTGGGCCAGCCCGTCGGTCAGGATCGCCACGGCAACCTGATCACCCATATTCGCGATGAGCGCGGCGAGCACGGCCCGGATGTGCGCAAGTACCGGACCAATCTGCGCCAGGACTTCCACAGCGACGGTTCGGATCTAGTGGGCCTGCTGTGTCTGCATCCGGCCAAAACCGGTGGCGAATCGAAAATTGTCAGTGCCCACGCGGTCTACAACGAGATGCTGCGCCACGACCCGCACCTGGTCGAAGTGATGTATCGGCCCATGCCGTGGAGCCGCAACGGCGAACAGCCCGCGGGGGAACCCGAATTCTTCGAATTGGCGCCGATCACCGAGATCGACGGCATCCCACGGCTGTTCTTCATTGCCTGGTACATCCGCGACTCCCAACAGCACGCGGGCGCACCTCGACTGTCTGATGACCAGTTGGCCGCCCTGCGCCTGGTCGAGAACATCGCCAACGATGCGGCCTTCCATATCGAAATGGACTTCCGCCCCGGCGACGTGCAAATCCTCAACAACACCACCGTGCTGCATTCACGCGAGCAATACACCGACCACGACGAACTGAGCCGGCGGCGCCATCTGTTGCGTCTGTGGCTGACGACTGACACCCCGACTACCCACGAGCTGCTGCGCGGCGGGATCCCGAATCAGAGCGCGCGCTGACACGACGGACACCGGCGGGATGCGAACGGGGATCTGCTCGCACCCCGCCGGTGGACCATCACTGCCGCCAAGTCGTTTTCAGCACCGCGGCCAAGGGTTCGGGCGCGACATGATGGCCCTGGCCGGTCAACTGCACCAGCCTGGCGTGGGATAACTCTCGTGCGAGCAACTCGATGGCCTGGTGCAGAAACGCAGCGCTGGCCGTCCCGGACACCAGGGTGGTGGGTCTGCGTAGGCCGGCGTAGCGGCGCACATCAGCGGGCAGTCCAGACAGAACTTCCATAGTGGGCAGCAGCGTGGGGGCGTGCGCCACGTTGGCCAGCCACAACGGATTGTCCCGCGCGGCAGCAACTTCGGCCGGTGAAAGCCCGCCGCCCCCGCGGGTCAGCGCGTGCAGAACCAACTCTTCAAAGCGCCCTGCGTCGAGCATGCCGCGGATCCAATCCAGGTCCGGGATGGGGTAGGTGACCGGCAGCGGTGGCTCATACAGAGCCAGGCGCGGCACCAGATCCGTTGCCGACGAGGCGGTTTCCAATGCCACAACCGCCCCGAACGAGTAGCCGAACAGGGCATCGATAGGGCCAAGAGTGTCGATGACTGCGCAAACATCCTCGGTGTAGCGGTCGATGTGCGGCGGTGACAGGCCACGCTGACTGGTGCCGTGTCCGCGCAGATTGACCAGCGCGACAGTGAACCGGTCGGTGAGATGATCGGCCAGCGGCACAAGACTCAGCGCGCTGCCCAGGCCACCGTGCACAGCCACCAGGACCGGGCCGTCACCACGCACCAGGTAGGTGATCTCGGTGCCGTCGGCTGAGCGCACCGATCCGCCGCGCAGCCACAGGTGGCCGGCCATCATCGCCGCACACCGTGGTGGGAAGGGTTGCGGGCCACCAGCTTGTTCACGACATAGGTGGCGTCACGGCCGACACCGCGCAGCGATGCCGAAGACAGGGACCGCTGCCACTCCAGACCCACGAAGCCCAGCCCCGGATGAATGAGCGACAACCCGCGCCGCTGGCGGGGCATCGCACGGTCATCGAGGGCCCCCAGCCCGGCGAGATAGTCCAGGGCGGGCCGATAGCCGGTCGCGCACAGCACGGTATCGACCTGTTCGCGGGTGCCGTCGGCCCACACCACCGCGTCGCCGTCGAGACGACGGAACATCGGCCGTCGGTCGGGACGTCCCGCGGCGACCGCATCCCGATAGGTGCCGTGGTCGAACACCGGAACGGTCGGCGGGTTACTTAGCCACGGCCCGATCGGGGCGGCGTCCAGGCCGGTGACGGTGAACCAGAAGTGCATGTCGCGTCCCCACGGTCGCTGGGGGATGAACCGCACCCGGTCTCGGCTGGCCAGGGTCACCTCGGCGACCGCGGCCAGCTCGGCACCGATCTGCACCGCCGAATTGCCTGCGCCCACCACCACGATGCGCTGCCCCGCCCACGGTTGGGGGCTGCGGTAGGCACTGGCGTGCAGCAGCTGGCCGGTGAAGGTGTCGGCTCCGGGAAAACTCGGTAGGTAGGGCTTGGCGAAGCTGCCGGTCGCGGCGATCAGGATCGGGGTGCTCCACTGCTGGCCGGCGGCGGTGGAGACGGTGAAGCCACTCGGGTCGCCGGTGACGGTGGTGACCTCAACGCCGGTGTGGATGTCCACGGATAGGTCTGCGGCATAGCCGCGCAGGTAGCCGATGACGTCGTCGCGGTGCGGGTAGTGGTCGGGATCGCCTGGGAACGCCACGGCGGGCAGTGCGCTGTAGCGGGCGGGGCTGAACAGGGTCAGGCTGGCGTAGTAGTCCGGCCAGGACCCGCCGGGTTCGGCACGTGCTTCCACGATGAGCGGGTGCAGGCCGTGGTCGCCTAGCGCGGTGGCGGCGGCCAGTCCAGATTGGCCGGCGCCGATCACGATCGCGTCCTGTGGTGAGGCGGAAGTCATTGTCGTGACGCTTCTTTCGGTGGTGGCGCATCGCTGGCGAATTGGGGTGCAGCCACGCCGGTGGCGGTGGCCAAGATCGCTGCCAGGCCGGCGACCGCGCCCAGGACCAGGAACATGGCTGCGTAACCGTGCAGCACAGTGGCCAGCGCGGCGCCGATGAATGGGGCCAGCGCGGTGGTGAACATCAGCGGTGCCGACAGAATTCCGCTGAGATGCCCGTAATGGGCTGTGCCCCAGCGTTCTGTCACGGCAGTGGCCTGCAACAGCGTCATGATGCCGCGCGCCATGCCGGCCACAATCGCGACGCCGATGAGCGCGGCCAGTGAGGTGAACAGGCCCAACAGCACGGTGGTGATCGCGATGATGGCCATGATCAGCATGGTGCGGGTGACGACGCCGAAGCGCTGCACCAGACTCTGATAGCCGATGCGGCCAAGGACCTGGCCCACGCCGCCGAGGCCGAGGGCCGCCGCCGCCGCCTGGGTGCTGATCCCGCGCTGGGCCATCAACGGGACGAGGTTGATGACCACGGCGTAGGAGGCCAGCGCTGAGAGGGCGAACGCCGCCGTCAATGCTACGAAGGGGCGGGTACGTGCCGTGAGGGTCGCAGCCTGCACGCCGTGATGATGGATGACTGCCGGCCACGGCCTGCGTAGTCCGACGAGGTGGGCCGGGATGGTCACCGCCGCCAGCAACACTGTGAGCACGAGATAGGTGCTGCGCCAATCCAGATGCGCCGATAACGCCGCGGTCATCGGGGCGAAAACGGTGCTGGCGAACCCGGCGACCAAGGTGAGCACGGTTAGCGCCCGCACGGCATGGGGCGCGAAAAACCGTGTCAGCGCGGCGAACGCCGGCGCGTAGAACACCGCGCTCATCGCCACGCCGGCCAGCGCCCACCCGACGAGAAACCACCCGTAGGTGGGGGCAGCGGCAATCGCCAGCAACGCGGCGACACCGAGCACCGAACCACCCGTCATGACCCAACGGGGGCCATGGCGGTCCAGCGCCCGGCCCACCGGGACGCTCATGACCGCCGAGGTGAGCAGGCCTGCAGAAAACGCGGCGGTCACCGCCGAGGCCGACCAACCGGTGTCACCGCAGATCTGGGGCAACAACACCGGGAAGGCGTAGTAGAGCACACCCCAACTGACGATCTCAGTGACACACAGCGTCACCAGCACCCCGCGCGGGCCGTGCGACCCGACGCGGGATGGCAGTGATGCACGGCGTGGTGAGTTCATCCGCCGATCGGGTTGAGCGACAACGTCAACGGCTGCGGGGCGCTCGCCGTGCTGCAGCAGCCGCCCTCGTTGGCAGCCTCCGCGTCATCAGCCAGGCCGCCACCGCTGCACACCCCGGTCTCGGGCAACACCAACTCGACCCGTTGCGCCGCGTCGTGGTCACCGGCCAGTTGCGCGGCCACGCTGCGCACCTGCTCGTAGCCGGTCAACGCCAAGAAGGTCGGGGCACGCCCGTAAGACTTCATCCCCACCAGATACAGGCCCGGCTCATCGGGATGGGCAAGCTCGGCAGCGCCGTGTGGCGGCACACTGCCGCACGAGTGCAGGTTGGGATCGATCTCGGGGGCCAGCTTGCTCGGCGCCTGCAGGATCGGGTCGAGATCCAGCCGCACCTCCGACAGGAACGACAGGTCGGGCCGGAAACCGGTCAACACCACGACATGGTCGGCCGGGGCCAGCGTGCGCTCGTCATCGGCCACCAGCACCACCCGGTTCTCGACGCGATCGACGCGCTCGGTGCGAAACCCGGTGTGCAGCTTGACCAGTCCGGCATCGACAGCCGCACGGGCCCGAATTCCCAGCGCGCCACGCTGCGGCAACGCATCGGCCTCGCCGCCACCGAAACCATCACCCACGCTGCCGCGGCGCCACACCCACGACACCTGCGTGGACGGATCTTCGCGGACCACCTCGGCCAACTCGATCACCGCGGTCATCGCCGAATGGCCATTGCCCACGACGACGACATGGTGACCGGAAAACTTCTCGGACTGGTGGCGCGAGGCGGGGATGTAGGTCACCAACCCCGCGTCCGCGGCCGACTGCTCACCGATGGCCGGAAGTCCATCGGCACCCACAGGATTGGGTTGCGTCCAGGTCCCCGAGGCATCGATCACGGCCTGGGCCAACACCCGGGACTGCACACCGGCCTCGTCGCTGATGCGCACCACAAACAGGGATTCGGCACGCCCAGTGCTGAGCACTCGGTCGTGGCCCTGACGCGAAACACCCACCACCCGGGCGCCGTAACGCACCCGGTCACCGAGCGCCTGCGCCAACGGCGTCAGATAGTCATCGATCCATTCTTGCCCGGTCGGGTACCCGGAAGCAGGAGCCACCCACCCGGTCGGACCCAACAGCCGGGCCGCCGCCGCATCGATCAGCTCGGGCCACGGCGAAAACGTACGTACATGAGACCAGTCCTGGATCGCCGAACCCGGCCCGCTGCCGGCTTCGAGCACCAGCGGCGTTAGGCCGCGTTCCAGCAAGTGCGCAGCGGCAGCCAGGCCTTGCGGGCCGGCACCGATCACGACAACGGGCAGGTCGGTCATCTTCACTCCTCGGATCGACAACTATCGATACATCGACAATGCTCGATACATCGATGTTTGTCAATATATGTGGCATACTGGGTGCATGACCAGCGCAACTGTCGCGGTGACCGCCACCGATATCGGTGCGTGCTGCTCTCCGTTGACCGGCGGGGTGATCGACACGCCGGCAGCCGAACGGCTCGCCGCGGTGTTCAAGGCCCTGGCCGACCCGGCCCGAGTCAAGCTGCTGTCACTGATCGCCGCCTCGGCTGGCGGTGAGGCCTGTGCCTGTGACCTCACCGAGCCCCTGGGTCTGTCGCAGTCGACGGTGTCGCATCACATGAAGATGCTCGTCGAGACCGGCCTGGTCAGCCGTGAGCAGCGCAGCAAGTGGGCCTATTACCGGGTCAACGAAGCCGCGCTTGAGCGCGTCGCGCACCTGCTGACGGCCCGCTAGGTCTCACCCGGGCAACACGTTTTCGCGGGGATCCAGGGCGCCGCCCACCGGGTGAGGTGGGTTCGTGGGCATCCGCGCCAGCTTGGGCAACGTGCATCGCCGCGCCACGGCGCAACCCGAACCGAACTTGCAGCAAGCTACGGCACGCTACCCTCACGCGACGCGGCGACTTTTCGCTGAATAGAAGTAGTCACAACGAGTTCGGTGCGAGGAGTGGGCCGAGTGCGCGGTACCGAAACGGGGAAGGTTGGCCGATGGCGCGAGTGGAGTGGTCCGAGCTCAGTGGTGATGAAGCCGAGACAGTGCTCGCTAACCTGTTGTACAGCAAGTACCCGACAGCCACCCGGGTCCGCCCGTCGCAAGGCGATTTCGGAATTGATGTGATCGTTCCGGCGCCTGGGGGCGCTGTGGATGTCTACCAGATCAAGAAGTTCGCCAGCACACTGGAGTCCAGCGAGAAGCGACAAATCAAGGACTCTTTCCGCCGTCTGATGGTCGGGATGGTTCGCCGCGGATTGCCGATCAACAATTGGTATCTGGTCATGCCGGTCGACCCCACCGTCGGTAACCATTTCGAGTGGTTCACTGGCATGTCCGATGAAGTCATCGGAGAACTCGCCCAAGCTATCGACCCCGCAACCAGCGAACCCCTGCTTACCGAGCAGGAGATCGCCACGATCCGCGCCTGGTATGACACCCCGGGCCGAATCATCAAATGGGAGGGCCGGCCGTTCTGCGAAACCCTTGCCGGCGCCTACCCGCATGTCATCGACTACTACCTGCGCGACGGCAAGGATCGACTGCGGGCCGCTGTCGCCGACCTCGCCCTGATCCTGCAGACCGACGCCACCCTGCCAGACGCAAACTCGGACTCCACTGTGGCGGTGCTGACCCCCGCTGAGAGCAGAGCGCACTTGCTGCGGCTGCAGGCGGTCCTCGACGCGGACCCTCATTTCCGATATGGCGTCAGCATCGATCCGACCCCTCCGACTCTGACCGAAGAGCCCAATCTTGTTGCCGCCACCCAAGAAATCCAAAGTGACGGCCAAACACTGACGTTCCGCATCTATGTCAGGTTCCAGGAGGCGCTCAATGAGCGGCCGATCCCAATCAGCCTGCAGTTTGCCTTCGATGACGCCAGCTTCGACCGGGCGGCGTTCGATGACTGGCGTAAATACGGCAAATCGTTGACCGTGCCAGTCAGAGTCGATGCCGATCTGCCCGGCGGTCTCGGGCAGCAAGCGTCCGACAAGACTTCCCGCCTGATCATCGAACCCATTGGTAATCAGCACGATCTGAGACTTCGCATCCGGACCCCCGACGGCAGCTCCGGGCCGGAATTACACTTCACCATGACCGCATCGACCGGTCCTTCGATGACCGGCCTATGGGTACAGGGAACCGACGAGACCGGGTTCGTCACCTTCGAGAGCACCTTCGACGAAGACACACAGGCCGTCACGATCGGTTTCCGACACTCGGGATTCGTCGACGCGAACGCGGCACAAGTACTTCCCAGTCTGCAGTTCATCGCCGGCCTGCACCCCCCGAACACACTGCAGGCCGCCGAGAAGTACGGCCCATTCCATGATTTCCAGGGCATACCTGAGGGTGCGACGATTGCGGACTCGGTCCTTGACTACGTGCGGAATCTGGCCGCCGTGCAGACGCGCACCGCAACGCCGGTCCAGGTGCCGGATCTGTCTACCGTCACTACCGACGGCGTCCATTCAGTTGCCGCGGCAGCAGCCCTCATCGAAGGGAAAACGCTGATCGGCAGCTGGGATTCGATCGAATTCGCTCAGCAAGCCAGTGCACCGATCGACGCCACCCGTCACTACGAGCTCGTCATTGTCGAACCTCTGCACGTCACTGTCGGCGCGCAGGAGTTGACACTGGGAGCGCTCACCAGAAAGCTCCTGTCCGCCAAGCTTGTCGAGGATGGGAACACCTTGCGGGCGGTGCCTCATCATGGCTCGACTTTTCAGGTCGCCTTCGCCCCGGATCGACCCGTGCCCGGCCCCCAGCAGCAGCCGGTCAAAGGCCGAGACCTAGGGCCGCTCGATCCCGAGGCCTGAGCTTCGGCATCGAGTCGTGGGCCCTGACACCTTCCTCCATAGCGTGGCCACGGCTGCATCTAATGCACCCTACGGTGACCGCGGGCGCATGGCCCGGCTGACGGCGCAACGCTGGCTGGGTGTCGGTAACCGGTTGGTGGCCATGGTGATTGCCACGTCGATGTCAGGGTCTGAAGACGGGCCATCGCCGATCGCGGCGACCGCCCAGCCGAGTTGGCGCGTGGTCAGAGACACTGGCCCACACAGCGCGATCAACGTCGAATGGCCTGGCCGGGGCGCTTGTTCGGCGTAGCCGGCGCGCAGCCACTCAACCGCCGCGGTGAGCGCGGAACGCAGCGGGCCGCCGGGATACGGTCTCACAGGACCAGCCCCGTGTCCTCCGGCGGTGGAAGTGCAGGAGTGGAGCCCGTTGCGCGGGCGGCTACGCATGAGCGGCAACGCCAAGTTCGTTGAGCAGCTGACGAACTCGCCGTTCGATGTCGTCGCGGATGGGGCGCACGGCATCGACATTCTTGCCGGCCGGATCCTCCAGCTTCCATTCCTCGTAGCGGCGACCGGGGAAGACCGGGCAGGCATCGCCGCATCCCATCGTGATCACCACGTCGGCGGCCTGAACAATTTCTTCAGTCCAAGGCTTGGGGTACTCGCCGGAGATGTCGATGCCGCGTTCGGCCATCGCGGCTACCGCGGCCGGGTTGATCTCGTTGCCGGGCTCCGAGCCGCCCGACCACGCCACCGCCGCATCCCCGGCGAAGTGGCTGAAGAATCCCAGGGCCATCTGGGATCGACCGGCGTTGTGGGTGCATAGGAACAGCACGGTGGGCTGGCCGGTGTCGCTTTTGCCTTCCACCTTGGCCAGCGCCCGTAGCCGTTGGCGTGCGAACCGCTCGGCCAGCAGCGGCAGGAACCTGGGGATCGAGGCTCTACTGGCGAACTGGTCATAGGAGGAGTGCAGAAATCGCTCGATGGTCTCGATGCCGAAGCTGTCGGCGAACTCGCTTTCTAGCCGAACCGCTGCGGTCTTGAGCGCAAGCTGTTGATCGATGGACAGGTCGGAGCGCTGATGGGTGGTGGAGTTGTCGGCCATCAAGGTGACCCCTTTCGGGTCTCTAGCGAAACGGCGCACGTCGCGGATGCCGCAGTCCGTGTCCTGCGAAGTGGTAGCGGGGACCTTTCGGTGGCGGAGAAGGTTTCAGTCGAAGAATATTGACTCAATACTTGTTGAGCTATATCGGAGTCGTCAAGAGGTCAGCGTGAATTTGGCCCGAGGTCGTCAAGGTGGTTCATCTTCCGTTCATCCGGGTTGTGCTGTGGGTTCACAGGGAACCTCTAGGTTCAGGTTTCGAGCAGCGATCGTCTGCTCTGCGGAACACCGTTTCCGTGGCTTGGCCCGCCGTGGTGGCAACTCGGTTGACCACCCTGACCTCTTCAAAGGAGCTACGTGAAGCTCAACCGTTTCGGTGCTGCACTGAGCCTGATGGCCGCAGGCAGCCTGGTGTTATCGGCATGTGGCAGTGACAACAACGCCGAGTCCGGCTCTGGTGCCACCAGTGCCGCCGGCCAGTCGTCGGCAGGTGTCGACTGTGCAGGCAAGAAGTCGCTGAAGGCCAGCGGATCCACTGCGCAGGCCAACGCCATGACGCGGTTTGTCAACGCCTACGAGCAGGCGTGCTCGGGCTACACACTGAACTACACCTCCAACGGCTCCGGTGCCGGTGTGAGTGAGTTCGTCGGGAAGCAGACCGACATCGGTGGTTCGGACTCCCCGCTGAGCAAGGACAAGGGCGAGTACGACAAGGCCGCCGAGCGGTGTGGATCGCCGGCGTGGAACCTCCCGGTGGTGTTCGGCCCGATCGCTGTCACCTACAACCTCGAGGGCGTGGACTCGCTGGTGCTCGACGGGCCCACCGCCGCCAAGATCTTCAACGGAACCATCAAGACCTGGGACGATCCCGCGATCAAGGCGCTCAACCCGCAGGCCACGCTGCCTGCCCAGCCGATCACGGTGGTCTTCCGCAGCGATGAATCCGGCACCACGGACAACTTCCAGAAGTACCTCGACGCCGCCTCGGATGGCGCCTGGGGCAAGGGTGCGGGCAAGGCGTTCGCCGGCGGTGTCGGCGAGGGCGCCAAGGGTAACGAGGGCACCTCGGCAGCCATCAAGAACACCCCGGGATCGATCACCTACAACGAATGGTCCTTCGCCCAGGCGCAGGGACTGTCGACGGCCAAGGTCGTCACTTCAGCAGGTCCGGAGCCGGTCGAGATCAGTACCGACACCGTCGGCAAGACCATCACGGGCGCCAAGGTCAAGGGTGAAGGCAACGACCTCGTCCTGGACACCGTCTCGTTCTACAAGCCGACTGAGACCGGGGCCTACCCGATCGTGTTGGCCACCTACGAGATCGTCTGCTCGAAGTACCCTGATGCCGAAACCGGCCAGGCAGTCAAGGCGTTCCTGCAGTCCACGATCGGCGCGGGCCAGGCTGGATTGGCTGACAACGGGTACATCCCGCTGCCGAAAGCATTCGAATCGAAGCTGTCTGCCGCTGTCGACGCGATCGCTTGATCGGAATCACTGATGGCCCTACAGCCAGACATCTCGGGAACCTTTCGGGGGCCGTCTTCACCGGCGGCCCCCGAAGGGGGAGAGACTGCATCTATGCCTGATCCGGACAAGGCCACCAAGACCACGAGCGCCATCCGCGCCGGGAGCGGTCAGCTCGGCGACCGTATCTTCAAGGCGCTCGCTGTCGCTGCGGGGTCGACCATCGTCATCGCGATCGCGCTCATCGCGATCTTTCTGCTGATCCGTGCCATCCCGTCGCTCGGGGCCAACCACGCCAATTTCTTCACCAGCACCGAGTTCAACACCGCTGACGCCGACAATTTGAGGTTCGGCATCCGCGACCTGTTCATGGTGACCGTGCTCAGCTCGGTGTTCGCGCTGGCGCTTGCTGTGCCGGTCGCGGTGGGCATCGCGCTGTTTCTCACCCACTACGCCCCGACGCGGCTCTCCCGCCCGTTCAGCTCGTTGATCGATCTTCTGGCCGCGGTGCCCTCGATCATCTTCGGCCTATGGGGAATCTTCATCCTGGCGCCCTGGCTGGAGCCGGTAGCCAGCTTCCTCAACAACTCTCTGGGCTGGCTGTTTCTGTTCAAGTCCGGCAACGTGTCGCTAGCTGGCGGTGGCACTATCTTCACCGCCGGTGTGGTGCTAGCAGTGATGATCCTGCCGATCATCACCTCGGTGAGCCGGGAAGTGTTCCGTCAGACCCCGATCGCCCGGATCGAAGCCGCCCAGGCACTGGGGGCCACGAAGTGGGAAACGGTACGTATGACCGTGTTGCCCTATGGACGCAGCGGTGTCATCGCCGCCTCGATGCTCGGCCTCGGTCGTGCGCTCGGCGAAACCGTCGCCGTACTGATCATCCTGCGCTCGGCAGCACAGGCCGGAAACTGGTCACTGTTTGACGGCGGCTACACCTTCGCCTCCAAAATCGCCTCGGCGGCAGCCGAATTCAGTGCACCCCTGCCTACCGGCGCCTACATTGCCGCCGGTTTCGTCCTGTTCGCCCTGACCTTCGTGGTCAATGCGGCCGCCCGCGCCGTCGCCGGAGGGAAGGTCAACGGATGACCACCGCATTCGATAGCCCGGTCAAAACTCAGACATTTCACCCGGTCAGCGTCGGCCGACGCATCAAGAACAACATCGCGACCTCACTATTCGTCGCAGCCTTCGGGGTCGCATTGATCCCCTTGTTCTGGGTGCTCTACATCGTCGTCGAGAGGGGCTGGCAGGGCGTCACCAAATCGGGCTGGTGGACCCGCTCACTGCAAGGTGTGCTGCCCGAGTCCTTCGCCGGCGGCATCTACCACGCGCTCTACGGAACGCTCGTGCAGGCCGGTATCGCTGCCATCATCGCGATTCCACTGGGCATCATGGCCGGGATCTATCTCGTCGAGTACGGCCGCTCTCGGCTGGCGCGCGTGACCACCTTCATGGTCGATGTCCTTGCCGGTGTGCCCTCGATCGTGGCCGCTCTGTTCATCTTCGCGCTGTGGATCGCCACCCTCGGATTCCCGCAAAGTGCCTTCGCCGTCTCGCTGGCGCTGGTCCTGCTGATGCTGCCGGTGGTGGTGCGTTCCACCGAGGAAATGCTCAAACTGGTGCCCGACGAACTGCGGGAAGCCAGCCTCGCGTTGGGTATCCCCAAGTGGGTCACCATCGCCCGCGTCGTCCTACCCACCGCCCTGCCCGGCATCATCAGCGGCATTCTGCTGTCGATCGCCCGTGTCATCGGTGAGACCGCCCCGGTGCTAGTCCTGGTGGGATACGCCCGTTCCATCAACTTCGACATGTTCGACGGAAACATGGCATCGCTGCCGCTGCTGATCTACACCGAACTGATCAACCCTCAACCCGCCGGGCAAATGCGTGTCTGGGGCGCTGCGTTGACGCTGATCATCGTGGTGGGCATCCTGATGTTCTTGGCCTCGATCGCGACACGTCTTCTCACCCGCAACCGATAACTGCAAGGAACGTTCCTCATGGCCAAACGTATTGACCTCAAAGACGTCAACATCTACTACGGCGCGTTCCACGCCGTGGCCGATGTCGGATTGTCGGTGCAGCCGCGCAGCGTGACCGCGTTCATCGGCCCGTCGGGTTGCGGTAAATCGACCGTGCTGCGGTCACTGAACCGTATGCACGAGGTGACCCCTGGTGCCCGTGTCGAGGGCTCGGTGCTGCTCGACGGCGAGGACATCTACGGCGCCGGTGTGGACCCGGTGGGTGTGCGCAAGACCATCGGCATGGTGTTCCAGCGTCCGAACCCGTTCCCCACCATGTCGATTCGTGACAACGTGGTGGCCGGGCTGAAGCTGCAGGGCGTCCGCAGCAAGAAGACCCTGGACGAGGTCGCCGAGCGCTCGCTGCGCGGTGCCAACCTGTGGACCGAGGTCAAGGACCGGCTGGACAAGCCCGGCGGTGGTCTGTCGGGTGGTCAGCAGCAGCGGTTGTGCATCGCCCGCGCGATCGCGGTGCAGCCCGACGTTCTGCTGATGGATGAGCCCTGCTCGGCGCTCGACCCGATCTCCACGCTGGCCATCGAAGACCTGATCTCCACGCTCAAGCAGGATTACACGATCGTCATCGTCACGCACAACATGCAGCAGGCCGCCCGGGTGAGCGATCAGACCGCGTTCTTCAATCTGGAGGCCACCGGTAAGCCCGGCAAGCTGATCGAGATCGACGACACCGAGAAGATGTTCTCCAATCCGGGTAAGAAGGCGACCGAGGACTACATCTCCGGCCGATTTGGTTGATCGTCGGCGGGATGCGCATCACGCACGGGGGTATCGCGAGCGCGTGAGGAGAAGGGTGGGGTACACGATTTGACGATCGAGGTACGCCGTGCCGACGAGTCCGTCCGGCCAGCATTTCGTGCTGCCGTGGGTCCCGCGCGCGGCAGTCTGTTGCTCGTCGACACTGATGCGGTGATCGCCGAACAGCTGATGGACGATGCTGCACGCACCGGTATCGACACCGTGTGGTGCAGCGATGGCGCTGAAGCGCTGCTGACCGTCGGTGCCGAACCTCCCGACACCCTGGTGCTGCAGGCCCGCACCGACACCGTCGATGCGGCAACCATCGCCGCCGCGGTGCGTGGCCGGTGGTCCCTACCGATCCTGGTTGGCTCGGCGCCAGAAGACGACGACGTAGCCCGCCAAGTCCTCGAAGCCGGTGCCTCGGCAGTGATCGCCCGGCCTTATGACATCACCGCGATCGCCCCATTCGCGCTCAGCGGTGACAAACGCGCCGACGAGCCCGCCACCTTCTTTGCCGGACCCATCCATGTCGACCCCGACGGCTACGAAACCCGGGTTCGCGGCCGGGAAGTCCAACTCACCCAGCGCGAACTGGAACTGCTGATCTTCTTGATCAAACAGCGTGGCCGAGTCGTCAGTTCCGAAGAAATCAGTGACGCCGTGTGGGGGCGTATCTCTGACACCAACACCGTCGCCGTGCACGTCAAACGCCTGCGCGACAAACTCGGCATCGACGCGGAACACGGAGAGTTCATCCGCACAATCCGTGGGGCCGGATACCGGCTGGCCCCTTCGATCTACACGTGAGCTCAGCCGACATCAAATCCGACGCCGACCAGTGGGCACGATCCTTGCAGGCGTTGAAGACCTATCGCGATGCGCGCGGCACCGCCGAGGTTGCCCGAGGTGTCCGGGCATTTGGCGTTGACCTCGGCAAATGGATTGTTCAATGCAGAAATGACTACTGGAACGGCGGGCTGGACGCCAAACGCGTCAAGGCGCTCGAACGCATTGAGGGCTGGCAGTGGGGCCCCCCGCACCCCGGCAGCTGGCGCCACGCTTACGACACCGTGCAGGCTTACGCCCGCAAGCACCGCGGCATCGTTGCCATCGCCGCGACCGATATCGACGGCGTCGATATACAGGCCTGGGCCGCGGCGCAACGCAGCGCCCACGTCAACGGCCAGCTGTCCGTTGTCCAGATCACCCTCCTGGACAAACTGCCGGGCTGGACGTGGGATCAGGACGAAACACGCTGGCAGCACGGAATATTGGCCGCCAAACGCTACGTCAAACTCCACGGAAGCCTCGACAACGTGCAGCAGGATGCCGAGCCCGACGGGTACCCGTTAGGGCAGTGGCTTCACCGCTGCCGAGAAGACTTCCGTGCCGGCACCTTGCCGGCGGAGCGCGTCAACGCCCTTGAGTCATTACGCGGTTTCAGCTGGGGTCGTCAGCGCGAGCAGTGGACCGTTGGTCTTGAGGTCCTCACAAGCTTTGCGGCAGCCAACGGCCATGCCTCGCCCAGTCAACACACCGTCGTTGACGGATTCCGGCTCGGCTCGTGGGTTACCGGCAAGCGGTATCAGTACCGGCAAGGCACCCTGCCCCAAGAACAAGCCGCAGCGCTGCAGGTGCTGCCGGGCTGGCAGTGGTCACCCCTGGATACCCAGTGGCACCGCGGATTTGATGCGCTTCGCCGCTACAGCGAGCAGAACGGACATGCCAACCCGCCCCGCGGGCATACTGTCGACGACTATCCGGTTGGTAACTGGGCACGTGCACAACGTGACGCATACGACCGCGGTCGCATGCCATCCACCCGAGCTGCCCAACTTGAGGCCTTGCCAGGGTGGTCCTGGAACGGTCAGTGAAGTCGGTGGTGGGGCACCCCAATGCCTTGGTATCGGTGCGTGATCTGGAAGTCCGAATTACCGCGCTGGCGGCGCAGTTGCGGCGTGGGCCTACCGTCGCAGTGTCGCGGAGCCGCTGAACCACACGGAGGAAATGCTCTCGTGGTCACCGCGAGCTATTACTGTCTGTGACGTGCAGCCCTACGAAGCGATCACCCTGGTCGAGCGCGTGCTTCGCGATCTCATACGGGAAGTGATGGCGGAGGACTGGAGGGACGATCCAACGGTCAAGATTGACCGTCTCGAACAGAAGATGGCCGCTGAAAAGGCCAAGCGGCGGGGAACCGTCGCGTCGAGCGAGCTGATCGAGTACCTGGAGTTCCATCAACTCAAAGAGATCGTCAGGAGAGATCCGAACTGGGCGAGGTTTGAGCCGATCCTTGGCAAGAAGAGGTACTTCGAAACCTACATGGATCGGCTAGAGGGTTTCCGCAATCCAACGATGCATGGGCGGCAACTGTACCCATTCGAACAATCGCTCGTGGTAGGCATCGTTGGAGAGATCACCAATCAAGTGACGATCTGGCGCAGCGAGCAAGGACCAGACTTGAAGTACTACCCCGAAATCATCTCTGTCACAGACTCGTTCGGGCACCAGCCCGGCAATGGAAAGCCAGCAGAGTTGAGCGTGCGTCCCGGCGACTACGTCACCTTCAAATGCATCGGCTCAGACCCGCACGGTCGGCTCCTCAGATGGGAACTTCGAGTTAAGAGCCGTGGCCAGTCGATGGTCATGGAAGACGGCCGCAAGGGCGACGAAGTGACTCTCTGTTGGAACGTGCACCCGAATCAAATCCAAGAAGGCGCCGATGTATGGATCACGCTTGAAAGTAATAGTCAGTACCATCGTCATGGCGAGTTCGATGACCGCTTCTATCTCGCGTATCACGTGCTGCCGCCCCTTGAGGTTCCCCAGAAGTAGTGGACATCTGAGATAGCGGGACGGTGGTCCCCTTGGAAGGATGTTCGTATGTCTGGTCGTCGGCGTTCGTTTACCCCGGAGTACCGGGTGGAGGCCGCGCATCGGGTGATCGATTCGAATCGGCCGGTGGCTGAGGTTGCCCTGGAGCTGAATCTGCATGAGAACCTGCTGCATAAGTGGGTGAGCCAGGAGCGGCGACGGATGGCCGCCGCCGAAGGCGGCGGGGTTGCCGATCCTGGTGATGGGCAATCGCTTTCACCGGATGAACGTGCTGAGTTGGTACGGCTGCGGGTGAAGGTCACCGAGCAGGCAAAGGACATCGCGTTCCTGGAAAAAGCCTCGGCGTACTTTGCGGGCAAGCATCTAAAGTGAGCCGGTTTGAGCTCATGGCCGCAGAGTGCGCCTCCCACGACGTGACCCGCATGGCCCAGCTGCTGGGGGTGTCCACCTCGGGCTACTACAAGCATCGGTACCGGCTGTCGGCCAGTGAGCCGACGCCACGGGTCCAACGACGCCGGGATCTGGAAGTCAAGATCTTGACCCACCACAAGGACTCCGGCGGCACCTACGGCTCGCCGCGGATCACCGCTGATCTGCACGACGCCGGAGAACGGGTATCGGTCAACACCGTCGCAACGATCATGGCCGACCTGGGCATCGAGGGCATCAGCCCACGCACCTTCAAAACGACCACGGTCGTCGATCCTTGTGCGTCGTTCCCGCCTGATCTGGTCGGCCGCCGGTTTGACCAGGGTCGTATAGATGCGGTGTGGTCCTCCGACATCACCTACCTGAGCTGCGGGGAAGGCGACATGTACCTGTGCGCGATCCGCGATGAGCATTCGCGCCGCGTCTTGGGCTGGGCGGTCGATGACCACATGCGCACCGGGTTGGTGACCACCGCGGTGGATCGGGCGGTGTTCACCCGCGGCGGCCACGTCAAGGGCGTCATACTGCAATCGGACCGCGGCACCCAGTACACCTCCCACGATATGGCTGCCGCAGCCAGCGCCCACGGGCTGCGGCGCTCTATGGGTGCCACCGGCATCTGCTGGGATAACGCCGGCGCGGAGGCGCTGTGGTCGACGTTCAAACATGAGTACTACTACCGGCACACTTTCGCCACAATGGCTGAATTGATTGCAGCAGTTGACAATTGGATGCGATTCTACAATCATCAACGTCGGCATTCAGCGATCGGAATGCGCTCACCCATCACCTACGAGCGCAGCCTGAATGTCACCCTGGAAGCAAGCTAACCGCGTCCACTTTTCCTGGGGAACCCCACCTAGACGCAGACCTAGGTGGCGGATTAGGGAGCGAGTAAGCGCACTACCGACACCCGTTGCCCTACCGGCTGAACACGCGCTGACGCGAGTCGTTCAGCCACCAATAGGACTTCACTCGTTCTCTGCCATCGCGGAAGCTCGGCGTTCCATCCACTGCTGAACCACTTTGTTGCCTGCAGCCCGAATCGTTTCGCGACGTACCGCCATATGTCGTTGTCTGCGGTGCATCAGCGTTGTTTCGATTTGCGTGCGGTACGCATCGAGGTTCTCCTCGATTGAAACCGCGGAATCAGGTGAATCAGGTCGAACGGACTGTTCGGTACACACGTCCGAAATCTCTACCGCCGCAACACTAAGCAGGTGGTGTCGTCTGCCAGGAGGATGGGACCAGTGTGAGCTGATTTTGACAGGGTGATGGGACCACCTGGATTGCCAGTTATGGGACCACCGGCGCGTCGCGTCGGTGGTCTCTTCATCTGTTCGTTTGATCGCCGTGACGGTCCAAGTCACGGAGGCGGCGGGCATGGCTTTTCGGGAGGTCAGTGTGAACGAGATCAGGGAAGTGCTGCGGGTGTGGCTGGGGGTCGCCGGGCTACCGGCACCGGGCTACCGCACGATCGCCGCGCATTGCGGCGTGGACCGCAAAACGGTGCGCCGCTACGTCGAGGCCGCGCAAGCGGCTGGTCTGCACCGCAGCGACGGCGTTGAGGCCGTCGATGACGGGTTGATCGGGGTTGTCGCCGACGCGGTGCGCCCGGTACGCCCGGATGGCCACGGCGCAGCGTGGGAACAGCTGCTGGGGTTCGAGGACCAGATCACCGCGTGGGTGGCCGGCGATGGTGAGCAGCGTCCGTTGACGATCAC
This sequence comes from Mycolicibacterium lutetiense, assembly GCF_017876775.1. Taxonomy (NCBI): domain Bacteria; kingdom Bacillati; phylum Actinomycetota; class Actinomycetes; order Mycobacteriales; family Mycobacteriaceae; genus Mycobacterium; species Mycolicibacterium lutetiense. Next base: position 4,344,423 of record NZ_JAGIOP010000002.1, read on the forward strand.
CAAGATCGAGACCCTGCTGGCCCGTCAGGGGTGCGTGGTGCCGTATCGGACGTTGAACCGATTCGCTGGTGAGCGTTGCGGTTTCGGCCGCAAGGACACCACGGTGCGGGTCGCCGACGGGGATCCCGGGGTGGAATGCCAGATCGATTTCGGCTACCTCGGGATGCTCACCGACGCCGATGATGGGCGGCGCCGCAAGGTGCACGCGCTGATCTTCACCGCCGTCTACTCCCGGCACATGTTCGTGTGGCTGACCTACTCGCAGACCCTGGTGGCGGTGGTCGCTGGCTGCCAGGCGGCGTGGGAGTTTTTCGGCGGCGTGTTCGCGGTGCTGATCCCGGACAACCTCAAGCCGGTGATCGCTGCCGCTGATGCGGTCAATCCCCGGTTCACCCAGGGGTGGCTCGACTACGCGGGCCATGTCGGATTCCTCACCGATCCGGCTCGGGTGCGCTCCCCCAAGGACAAGCCGCGAGTGGAACGCGCAGTGCAGTACGTCCGCCGAAACTTTTGGGACGGTGAAACATTCATCAGTATTGAGCAGGCGCAGCAGGCTGTCACCGTGTGGTGTCTGCGTACTGCCGGGACCCGTATCCACGGCAGCACCTGTGCACGGCCGGTGGAGGTGTTCACCACCGAGGAGCAACCGCTGCTGCTGGCGGTGCCGGGCGCCTACGACGTGCCGGTGTTCAAAGCGGTCAAGGTGCACCGCGACTTCCACGCCGAAGTCGCCAAAGCCCTCTACTCGCTTCCCGAGCAGTGGATCGGCACCACCGTCGACGTGCGTGCTGACGGTGAGCTGGTGAAGTTCTATCACCGCGGTGTGCTGGTCAAAGTCCACCCCCGTCAGCCTCCGGGTGGCCGCAGTACCGACCGTGCCGATTTACCCGAGCACAAAGCCGTTTACGCGCTGCGGGACTTGACGACGCTGATCGCCACCTGCGCCGCGCACGGCCCCAATATCGGGATCTACGCCGAACGCATCCTCGACGATCCGCTGCCGTGGACGCGGATGCGCACCGTCTACCGACTCCAGGGTCTGGTGCGTCGTTACGGCGCGCAACGCGTCGAGCAGGCCTGTTCGGTGGCACTGGATCTCGATGTCGTCTCGGTCAACAAGATCGCCTCGATGCTCGAGCGTGCCACGGAGAACACGATCCCGGTACTGCCGCTGGCCGTCGGCCACACCGCTACCCGGTTCTCGCGTGATCCCTCTGAATTCAGCACCACCTCAACATCATTGACCGTGATCGCCAATGCCGACTCCGAGGGGATCTGCTGATATGACTACCACCAACCGCGTGGCCGCAGACCCGGTGGGCGCTGACCTGCTCCGACTGCTCAAAGCACTCAAACTCGGTGCCCTGGCCGACACCCTGCCCGAACGGGCCGCACTTGCCCGCCAGCACAAACTCAGCCACATCGGATTCCTGGAAACACTGCTCGCCGACGAGGTATCCCGACGCGAATCCCGTTCAGCCGCCCTGCGGGCGGCCAAAGCCGGACTCGACCCGAGCATGCGCTTCGACTCTTGGACCGCACAACAGGACCTGCGCTACGACCGCACCCTGCTCGGCGACCTGACCTCGCTACGATTTCTCGACGCCGGACAGTCCGCAATCATCCTCGGGCCCGTCGGCGTAGGCAAAACACATCTGGCAACAGCCCTGGGACACATAGCCATTCGGCGCCGCCACAGCGTCCTGTTCGCCCGATCCGACAAACTGTTCACCCGGCTACGCGCCGCCCGACTCGACCACACCGTCGACGCCGAGATCCGCCGGCTGGCGGCCGTCGACGTCCTGATCATCGACGACTTCGCGCTGCGCTCCCTCGACGCCACCGAAACCAGCGACTTCTACGAAATCGTCGTCGAACGCCACCAGAACAAGACCACCATCGTGACATCAAACCGGGAACCCGCCGAATGGTTGACCATGACCGCCGACACCCTGCTCGCCCAATCAGCCATCGACCGACTCACCGCTGCGGCCCACACCCTGGTCATCGAAGGACCGTCCTACCGCCAACGCACTCGACCCGGCCAGCTTGACCCAGAAGAACCCGACGAGCATCCTCGATAACGCGCCACGGTGGTCCCATCCCCCTGGCAATCAGGTGGTCCCATCACCCTGGCAAGCGACAGGTGGGGATACTGAGCCGTGCCCATTGGTCCCTCGTTCCAGGCGAACGGACCGCCAATCTCGGTCTCGAAGTCGTCGACGTCGGATCGATCAGGAAGGGTTGCCGGTGCACCGTCCGCGACGGCGGCCAAGTGTCGATTGATGATCGAACTCGGTGTCGTGCAATTGCTTTCGCGGCACAGCGGAGCAAACTCCGCGTCTTGGTTCAGCAAGCTCGCCGCAATGAATGCCTGCCGAGCGACTCCCCCCGATGCGACAAGGCTTTCGGTGAGCGGTTCGAAATCGATGATGGTTTCTTGGCCGATGGCATCCAACGCAAGCAGGCACTCCAGAACGGATACGCGCAATTCGTCGAGTACTTCCACCGCCAGGGCGGTGGCGGCTTCTTTCCGGTCGATCATCCTCTCGAGAACCATCCGGCGAATGTACTACTAGTAGGGCTAGCTAACTGCATCCGCGCGAGTGGAGCCGATTGGCCAACAGTCAGGGGCGCGCTTCGCGATTCTCGGGCCGCCCAATCATGGCTCAACGGCGTGTTCCGTCTTGTGGCTATAGAAACGTGGATCCGCATCGAACTCACCTCGGCATATCTGACAACTATCGCGCATCGATGCAACAGTTTTAACAGGCGATAGAATGTCGGGCATCGTCACCGGAATCATGCTGGCGCTGGCCCGCGTGATGGGCGAGACCGCGCCGCTGCTGATCCTGGTCGGCTACGCCCAGGCGATGAACTTCGACATGTTCGGCGGGTTCATGGGATCGCTGCCGGGCATGATGTACGACCAGATCTCGGCAGGGGCGGGGGCCAACCCGGTGCCCACCGACCGAATGTGGGGTGCGGCGCTGACGCTGATCGTGCTGATCGCCCTGCTCAATGTCGGCGCTCGTATGGTCGCCAAACTCTTTTCCCCCAAGAAGGTGTAGGAGCCATCCATGGCCAAGCGGCTGGATCTCAAGGACGTCAACATCTATTACGGCGCGTTCCATGCCGTTTCCGAGGTTTCGCTGTCGGTGCAGCCGCGCAGCGTGATGGCCTTCATCGGCCCGTCGGGTTGCGGTAAGTCGACGGTGCTGCGGACGTTGAACCGCATGCACGAGGTGATCCCGGGCGCCCGCGTCGAAGGTTCGGTGTTGCTCGACGGTGAGAACATCTACGGCGCCGGGGTGGACCCGGTGGGGGTTCGCAAGACCATCGGCATGGTGTTCCAGCGCCCGAATCCGTTCCCCACCATGTCGATTCGTGACAACGTGGTGGCCGGTCTGAAGCTGCAGGGCGTGCGCAACAAGAAGGCCCTGGACGAGGTGGCCGAACGCTCGCTGCGCGGAGCCAACCTGTGGAACGAGGTCAAGGACCGTCTGGACAAGCCCGGCGGCGGCCTGTCTGGTGGTCAGCAGCAGCGGTTGTGCATCGCCCGCGCGATCGCGGTGCAGCCGGACGTGCTGCTGATGGATGAGCCCTGCTCGGCGCTCGACCCGATCTCGACGCTGGCGATCGAGGATCTGATCTCCACGCTCAAGCAGGATTTCACGATCGTCATCGTCACGCACAACATGCAGCAGGCTGCCCGGGTGAGCGATCAGACCGCGTTCTTCAATCTGGAGGCCACCGGTAAGCCTGGCAAGCTGATCGAGATCGACGACACCGAGAAGATCTTCTCCAACCCCACCCAGAAGGCAACCGAGGACTACATCTCCGGCCGCTTCGGCTGACCTGCCGACGCCGCGGCGTCAGGGGGTCAGCACGACGCGCGTCCCCGAGGGTTCAGCACTGGACCAGGCCTCGGCGACGTCGGCCAATGGCCTTGCCTGGGTGCGTAATTCGAGCTTCCCGTCGGCGACCATGGCAAACAGTCGGGGCAGCGCCTCGGTGCGGGCCCGGATCAACACCTCTGGCGGGACACTGCCGATGCCCACGCCGCTCAGGGTGATCCCGGTACCGCGCAGCACCCCGGCATCCAGCGGTAGCGTCGGCCCCGTCATCGACCCGATCTGGACGAACCGGGTCGGGTGGTAATGCGCGGCCGGATGGCTGGCCGCCAGCGCGGTGAGCACCTGGGCGGCGGGCTCGCCCCATAGGTAGTCGAGTACCGCGTCGAACGGGCGCCGGGCATGCATCTCGGCGACCCGGGCGCCCAGGTCCTGCTCGCCGAGGGCGATGGTGGCGTGGGCTCCGGCCGAGCGCAGCCATGCGAGCCGCGCGGTGTTGCGGCCGGCGGCCACCACCGTCTCGGCACCGAACATGGCGGTGGCCAATTGCACTGCCATCGAACCGGTTACGCCGGTAGCCCCCAGTACCAGCACATGATCGCCGGGTTTGACCGCTGCGGCGTGCGACAGTGCGGTCCAGGCAGAAATCCCCGGGTTGGGCAGGGCGGCGGCGGTCACCGAGTCGACGTGCGCCGGTATCTCGACGCCGGAGTGGGGGTCGACGAGTGCGCGCTGCGCCATCATCCCCGAGTATCCGAGGGAGCCGGTGTAGATGCGGCGGCCGTCGGCGAGACGGGCGACACCGTCGACGCCGGGAATGGCCGGGAGCTGAACTTCCTTGCTGGCGTAGTGCTTTCCTGACACCAGGGCGCGGGTGAGGTTGGTCAGGGCCGATGCTTCGACGGCCGCCACCTCGGCGCCGTCGTGCGACTGGGGCTCAGGTACGTCGGTGTAGACGGGGTGCTTGCCCCATTCGGTGACCAGTGCTGCCAGCATGTCGACCCCTTTGGTTTCTGGCAATATGGTTTCTGTGGAAACAATCTACGCGGAAGGGTCGTCGGTGGCAATATGGTTTCCGTGAAAACCAAACCCGAGCTGATCGACGCCATCACCGGGCTCATGGCCACGGTGTCCGACCGGCTCGGGAACGACGGGGACGGCGACGCGGAGCGTGACTTCATGGCCGCCGGATGCCCGCCGCGACTGCAGCAGGCCGTGCGGACGCTACCGACGTCGTCGATACACCTGCTGGCGGAGATCGCCGACGGCCCGATCAGCGTGGTCGGGCTGGCGGCACGGTCCGGCCGGCTCAAGGGCACGGTGTCCAAACACGTACAGCGGCTGGTCGAGGCCGGCCTCGCGGTTCGTAAGCCCGTACCCGGCAACCGCAAGGAGATCGAGCTCGGCCTGACCGCCGACGGCGAACTCGTCGTCGATGTGCACCGGCAACTGCACGAGGAGATGGACCGCGGGACCCGCGAGTTCCTGCTGCGCTACAGCGGCGCGGACCTGCAGGTGCTGGTGAAGATCCTGGGGGACCTGGCCGGCGCGCACAAGGACGGGGTCCGTCTCGTGCCGCCCGCCGGCCGGTCCTGAGCCCTACTTCGAGGAAACCGACTCGTCTTCCGGGTAGGAACCGGTGACCTGGAAGATGACCCGCCGGGCCACCTCGACGGCGTGGTCGGCGAAGCGCTCGTAGAAGCGGCTCAACAATGTCACGTCGACGGCAGCGGTCACGCCGTGCTTCCACTCCCGGTCCATCAGCACCGAGAACAGGTGGCGATGCAGGTCATCCATCGCATCGTCTTCCTCCTGGATCCGGGCGGCCTTTTCCGGATCCTGGGTGAGCAGCACCTCACGGGCGGCGTGCCCCAGTTCGACGGCCACCCGGCCCATCTCGGCGAAGTACCCGTTCACTTCTTCGGGCAGCACGTGTTGAGGGTGGCGGCGGCGCGCGATCTTGGCCACATGCAGCGCCAGCGCGCCCATCCGGTCCACGTCGGCGACGATCTGAATGGAACCCACCACCGCACGCAGATCACCGGCCACGGGCGCCTGCAGCGCGAGCAACACGAACGCAGACTCCTCGGCCTGGATGCTGAGCGTGCTCATTTGATCGTGATCGCTGATGACCTGTTCGGCGAGGGCCAGATCGGCCTGCAGCAGCGCCTGGGTGGCATGCTCCATTGCGGTACCCGCCACATCGCACATCGCGCCGAGTTGGTCCGTGAGTGAATGCAGCTGCTCGTGGTATTGGGTACGCATGCTGCCAGATTAGGCGGTCGGCGGCCATGTCGTCACGATGCGACGGTGAACGAACGGTGAATGCAAGTCCGCCCGGATCGCCGGACTATTCGCAGGTGGTGTCGGCGGCGTTGGTGACGGTCAGGTCCTCGGGGAGATGCGTCGGGCTGGCGCCGGTGCCTTTCAGCACGTGCACCTGCACTTCCGACCCGCTCGGGCTCGGGGCGCCCACCGAGTAGAAATCGGAGCCCAGCACCACCTGCACCACGTCGCCCATGCCCGTCACCCGCTCGATGGTCGGGTTGGTGAAGGAGCTGGCCACGGTCGCCGCCGCTTCCTCGTTCCCGGGGGAGAAGAACACCGTCGTCGCCGGAAGAATGCTCGGGTAGTCGTCGGGGGTGTTGACGTTGAAACCGTGTTCCTCCAGTTCGGTGGCCGCGGTCGAAGCCAGCCCGCTCTGGCCCGTCGAGTTCGACACCTGCACCGTGACCTGCTGTGGTTCGGTGGTGATGGCGTTGACCGTCTCACCGCTGCCCGTTGAGACCGGCGCAGGCGCCGGCGCTGTCGACTGGGGTGTCTCCGAGGGGGCAGCGGCCTGGACGGACGAGGTCGCCGATTCCGGGGTGCCGGGCACCGGGGTGTTGTCCGGATTCTTCTCACCGGGCAGCGGGTCGTCGTTGATGATCGCGTCGAACAGGGATCGCATGTCGTCGGTGCGCGGGACCTCGTTGCCGTATTCGTCGGCATAACCCACCGTCGGCACCGTCACGAAGGTGATCCGGCCCGCGTTCACACCCTGGACCGACTGTCCGAGGTCGACGAGGTCCTTGGTCTTGATGTTGTCAACGAAGCTGTCGCTGATGAACATGTTGACCACGTTGTTCAACTTGGTCAGCGAGAAAAAGGTGTCCCGGGAGATCAGCGTGCGCAGCAGCGAGGAGAGGAACAGCTGCTGTCGTTTGATGCGGCCGTAATCCCCGTTGTACTCGGTGGTGACCTGGCGGGCGCGCACGTAGTTCAGCGCGGTGTGGCCGTCGATCGTCTGACGGCCGGCGTTGGCCAGCACGGTGCCCAACTCATAATCCTCGAGCGGGGTGGTGCTGCACACCTCTATCCCGCCGACTGCGTCGACCATCTTCGAGAAGCCCGAGAAGTCGACGGCCATGAACCGGTTGATGGACAGGCCCGACAACTTCTGGATCACCTTCACCAGGCATTTCGGGCCGCCGAAGGCGAAGGCCGAGTTCAGCTTGGTCTCGGTGTAGATCTCGTCCGGGCCGTAGGTCTCGGTCTCCTCGTCATACAGCGGACCGTAGGTCGCCGACTCCGGGTTCCAGGGCTCGCACTTCATCGGGGTGATCGACAGATCGCGCGGGAACGACACGGCGACAACACGCCGCCGGTCCGCCGGGATGTTCACCAGCATGATGGTGTCGGACCGGGCTCCGCCGGCGTCCTCGGTGCCGCCGGCGCCCATACCGCCGTTCTCGCCGAACCGGCTGTCGGTGCCGACGATCAGGAAGTTCTCATCGCCGAACTGGGAGTTGGGGTCGAGGATGTCGCGTGAATTGAGGTCGAGCGCAGCCACCTTGTTGAGGCTGTTGTTCTTCGAGCTCTGCCACTGCCAGGCACTGCCGGTCAGCACCAGGGTGAGGATCGCGAGCATCGCCGTGGCGGCTCGTCCGGCCAGCAACACCCGGCGGTTGATCGGTGGCCGTACCTTTTCGATTTCATCGGTGTCGGCGCGATCGTGCGTATCTTGCGGCGCCGGGCGGGCCTGCCACGACGGGGGCGCCGTGGGTAGGTCGTACTCGTAGACCGGCAGGGCCGGCAGTACGTCGGTGTTCGCGGCGTCGAACGCACGGTGATCCGGAGAGTCCTCGAAAGGCTCCGGGAACTCCTCGGCCTCGAGGAAATCCCGGGGTTCATCCTCCTCAGGGTCGATCCGCACCGCTTCGATCACGTCGGTCGGGTCGGGTACCCGGGGGCGGACATACGCCGGTGCATACGCGGGCTCTGGCTCGGGCTCTGGCTCTGCTTCGGGCTCCGGGTCGTCGGGTTCCAGTCGGTGGCGGGTCGGCGCGAACCCGGTCCCGGCGACCTTGGCGATCAGATCGGCGACAGTTACCCCGTCAGCGTGACTGCCGGTGGCCTCATCGAGGGGTGAATCGTCGGGTGGCGGCGCATCCTGGCGTTCCCACGGCGCGGCGCCTGGCAAAGGCTCACGGGATCGGGTAATCCATTGGTTGTCCGACGAATCCTCCGGGGCGCGGCGTCGACGGCCGGGAGTGGCGTTATCACCGTCACTCATGTCCTACCGGCCTCCGACTCGTCGGCTCGCGCGTGCGCGTCGGTGCGCATCGTTCCCGCGGTGTCACTGGGTGCTGCTGAGGTATTTGTCCTCATCTCTTTTAGCAGCACGGCGCCGGGCTGGCTACCTGAGCCGGCCGCGGCAAGGTTCTCATCGTACTGAGACATCCTGGGGGTGGGCTAGACCCATCCCGATGACAGGGCTGTCTCAATGTCATCTCGGTGCGAGTCCACGTCAGCCTCCGGAATGCATCACATCGGCCCCGACCGGTACTGCGCAGTCGTCAGGATCGTCGAGCCATCCCTCGGGCAACGACACCGAAGCGGCCGAGCCCTGGCGCCCGCGCGGTCCGGTGGCCGCGGGCGGGAACGGGGCGTCGCCGTCCAGTTGGTCGAGCAGCCCGTCGAGTTCGGCACGGGTCTTGACCAGGGCCAGCCCCCGCCGCAGGTCGGCGCCGGCCGGGAACCCGTGCATGTACCACGCCACGTGCTTGCGGATGTCGCGCATGGCCTTGTCCTCGCCGAAGTGCTCGGTGAGCAGTTCGCCGTGGCGGCGCACGATGTCGGCCACCTCGCCCAGGTTCGGCGGGGTGGCCGCGCGGCGCCCGTTGAACGCTGCCGAGAGTTCGGCGAACAGCCATGGCCGACCCAGGCAGCCGCGGCCGATCACCACGCCGTCGCAGCCGGTCGCAGCCATCATCGCGAGCGCGTCCTCGGCCTCGAAGATGTCACCGTTGCCCAGTACCGGGATGCCGGTGACATGGGCTTTGAGCGCCGCGATCTGATCCCAGTCGGCGGTGCCCGAATAACGTTGTGCCGCAGTGCGGGCATGGAGTGCGACGGCTACCGCCCCCTCCTCGGCAGCGATCCGCCCGGCGTCCAGATGGGTGTGATGGGCGTCGTCGATGCCGATCCGGAACTTCACCGTCACCGGAATGTCGGTGCCCGCAACGCCCCGCACCGCAGCCGCCACGATCTGGCCGAACAGGCGACGCTTGTAAGGCAGTGCCGATCCGCCGCCACGCTTGGTGACTTTGGGCACCGGGCAGCCGAAATTCATGTCGATGTGGTCGGCCATGCCCTCGTCGGCGATCATCTTGGCCGCGAGGTAGGTGGTTTCGGGGTCCACGGTGTAGAGCTGCAGCGACCGCGGCGATTCGTCGGGGCCGAACGTCGTCATGTGCAGGGTCACCGGGTGGCGCTCGACCAGGGCCCGCGCCGTGACCATCTCGCACACATACAGCCCGCTGACGGTTCCGGCGCGGGCGATCTCGAGCTCGCGGCACAGCGTGCGGAACGCCACGTTGGTCACCCCGGCCATCGGAGCGAGCACGACGGGGCTCGGCAACGCGAACGGCCCGATCCGCAAGGGGGATCGGGCCGGCGCTGCCGTTGCAGGGGGTGGGGCCGTCAGCGTCATGCCGTCGACGAGGACGACACCAGCAGGTTCTTCATGGCCTTCTTCTCGGCGACCTTGCGCTCGCGCTCCAGGCGGCGTTCCTTGGCCACCTCGAACTTATCGCACGCGTCCTCGAGTTCCTCGATGATGCGGCCGAGGTCGTCGCGCAGTCGGGCACCCTCGCCGGTGAAGTCCTCGCGCTCGAAGATGCGCCACTTGCGCAGCACGGGCATCACCACGTCGTCCAGGTGGATACGCGGGTCGTACACGCCGCCGACGGCAATGATGACGGCCTTACGGCGGAAGTCGGGAACCGTGTAACCGGGCATCCTGAAGTTGTCCAGCACGCGGTGCAGCGAGCCCATGCCCTGGTTGGGAGAGATGTCCAGACCGGCCGCCGAGACGTCCCGGTAGAAGATCATGTGCAGGTTCTCGTCGGCGGAGATGCGCTGCAGCAGTTGGTCGGCGATCGGGTCGTCGCAGGCCTTACCGGTGTTGCGGTGGCTGACGCGGGTCGCGAGTTCCTGGAACGACACGTACATCACCGAGTCGAACAGACTCTCGGCGAACAGGTCGCCCTGCTGGTTCTGACCGGGGGAGAAGCCGCGGGTGACCTGCTCGACGCGCAGTTCTTCCAGCTCGACGGGGTCGACGGCGCGGGTCACCACGAGGTAGTCGCGCAGGGCGATGCCGTGCCGGTTCTCCTCGGCAGTCCAGCGGTTCACCCAGTCGCCCCAGGCGCCGTCCATGCCCATGTTCATCGCGATCTCGCGGTGATACGAGGGCAGGTTGTCCTCGGTGAGCAGGTTCTGCACCATCGCGGTCTTGGCGACCTCGGACAGCTTGGACTGTCCCGGCTCCCAGTCCTGGCCGCCGAGCGCGTAGTAGTTCTTGCCGTCTGACCACGGGATGAAGTCGTGTGGGTTCCAGTCCTTACGCATCCGCATGTGGCGGTTGATGCTGGTCTCAACGACAGGCTCGAGTTCATGCAGGAGCTGCAGGTCGGTGTATTCCTGCGACATGTTGCTCCACCCTCCTCGCGCCCGATGGACGCTCAGTTATCTGTACCTGTTGGTAGCAGTCAATATATCTGTGTAAACCGGTGACATCAAGTTGTCACCCATGGTGTCTCGCGAGTCCTGCGTCACGTGTGATGCGCCGGTAGAGTTCGCACGGACACCTGTCGTCGTATACCCACACTCGGAGGTTGGGCACACGTGAAAAAGCTTGTCGTCGGTGCCGGAACCGTGGTTGCCGGTGCGGCCGTAGCCCTGCTGTCCGGTGCCGGCGTTGCCGCTGCTGCCCCTGACGTTGTGGGTTACACCTATTCGGACGCCTCGAGCGCGATCGAGAACAGCGGTTCCAGTGCCAAGGTCGCGGTCAGCGTGGGCAGCAAGCTGTCTCAGGGGGAGTGCATCGTCACCAATGCGTGGGATGCCCCGTTCGTGCGTGACGGTAGTCACGCCTCCGGCGAGGTCATGGTGGCCTTGAACTGTGAAGGCGACCACGCCACTGCCAACCACCCGGGCGCCTCGGTCGCCAGCCCGGCCGGCCGTCAGGCCAAGGCTGCTGACGATCTGGCGGAGGCGAAGCAGGCGTACGCCGAGCAGCAGGCCCAGCTCGCCGAGCAGGAAGCGCTCGCCGAGGCCAGCACGCCCGACGAGTAGGCGCGTTCGTCCTGGTCATGTGCCCTATGGGCGACTAAAATCCTCATCAGCTCCCAAAGAGTGTTTGCCGTGACACCTTGTCGCGGACCGCGGGGTTGCTGACACGAACGGCCGAGTGTGCCGTCGCCCCACCTCTCCGGGAGAGATCGCCGGACGGGGAAGGTCGGGCCAGATGAAGATCGCGATCGGGTGCGGAAGCGTTATCGCTATGTCCGCGGCGGGTTTTGCGTCCGCCGTGATTGGTGCGGGGGCGGCCCATGCGGCGCCGGACGTCGTGGGGCAGACATACAGCGACGCGGTCAGCGCCATCGAGGACGGCGGCGGCTCGGCGCATGTTGCTGTGAGCGTCGGCAGCCGTTTGCCGCGCAACCAGTGCATCGTCACCAACGCCTGGACCGTCCGTCAGTTGGTGCCGCAGAAATCCGACACCTACTTCGAGTACACCGAAGACGTGACGCAAGTGGCGCTCAACTGCGACGGTGATCACGCCACCGAGGCGCACCCCGGTGCGTCGATCGCCACCCCGGCCGGACGTGAGGCCAAGGCTGCCGAAGATGAGGCTGCCGCTGCCGAGCAGGCGCCGATCGCCGAGGCCAGTACCCCCGACCAGTAGCGGGGCGCCGGGGAGTTCGCTCAGAAACTGCCGGCCCGCCCGAGGAGCATGTCCACGCAATAGTCGATGAACTGTTCACGACTGGCCGGCAGCCTGTCGTCGAGATACGCGCTGAACAGTGCGGTCAACGCTCCGATCAGACCGGTGGCGACCATCGTCTGGCGCACCGGGTCGGCGATGCGGGTCAGCTTGCGCTGCAGCAGGCCGATGAAGTTGGGCATCCACTCCGCGCCCGAGCGGGTCAACACGGGTTCGGATTCGGGGGCGAGCAGCAGCACCCGGCCCCGGGTCGGATCATCCACCATCAGTGCGACGAATTGTTCCACCGCGTCGCGGGGTGTAGCGGCCGTCGTCAGTGCCGACATTGCCCGCGCGCAGACGTCGTCGTAGACGGCCCGGACGAACGTGTCACGGTCGGTGAAGCTCTCGTAGAAATATCGTTCGGTGAGTTCGGCCGCGCGGCAGACCGCGCGAACGGTCAGGGCCGGCCCCTCGGCCTTGCCCAGCAGGTTCACCCCGGCTGCGACCAGTTCGTCGCGACGACGGGCGGCGCGTTCCTGCAGCGGAACGCCCGACCATCGGCCGCGGCGTTGACCGGATGGCACATCTACTCCTAAGCTTCGATGACAACGTGTGTAGTCACAATTAAACAGGACCATCGTTCTGCCGGCAGAAAGCGCACCTGTGACCCAAGATACTTCTGAGACATGCCCCGTGACCAGCGGTTCCGACGTCGTGGCGGGTGGTTGCCCGGCCGCCCCGGGCGGATATGAGGCGCCGCCGTTGCCGCTCGGTCCGGACTCGCTGACATGGAAGTACTTCGGCGACTGGCGCGGCATGCTGCAAGGTCCGTGGGCGGGCTCCATGCAGAACATGCACCCGCAACTCGGTGCGGCCGTCGAGGAGCACTCGATCTTCTTTCAGGAGCGCTGGCCCCGCTTGCTGCGCTCGCTGTACCCGATCGGCGGCGTCGTGTTCGATGGCGACCGTGCGCCGCAAACCGGCGCCGAAGTCCGCGACTACCACGTCGACATCAAAGGCGTTGACGCTCAAGGGCGTCGCTACCACGCGTTGAATCCCGAAGTTTTCTACTGGGCGCATTCCACGTTCTTCGTCGGCACCCTCATCGTGGCCGAGCGGCTCGCGGGCGGAATCTCCGAGGCCGACAAGAGGCAGCTGTTCGAGGAGCACAAGCAGTGGTACTCGATGTACGGGATGAGCATGCGACCCGTGCCGGAAACCTGGGAAGACTTCGAGGTCTACTGGGATCACATGTGCCGCAACGTGTTGGAGAACAACAAGGCGGTCCGTGACGTGTTGGACCTGTCCGCGTTGTCCAAGCCGCCGTTTGCATCGAAGATGCCGGATTGGATGTGGGCGTTGCAGCGCAAATATGTGGTGCACCCGTTGTTCGTATGGTTCACCGTGGGTCTCTACCACCCGGCGGTCCGCGAACTGATGGGCTACACCTGGTCGGATCGCGACGAGAAGCTACATCGCTTGTTGGGCAAGGTGGTTGGCACGGTGTTCACGTTGGTGCCCCGTCGCTACCGCATGCATCCACGGGCGCGCAGCGCATGGGATCGGGTCAGCGGCCGTATCCCGGCGGACGCACCGCTGGTGCACACCCCGGCCCGCAACCTGCCGCCAATCGGCCACCGCGACAACGGAATGCACTACTGCCCGAAGGTCTGAACGGACCGCCTCAGCGTCCGATGTACGGGGCGTTCTGCGGGCAGTAGACCTTGACCGCACCCCGGACCAGGTTCGCGGCCTGATGTTTGTCGATGCCCGCCTTGCTCATCAGCTGGGCGATGACACCCCGCACTGTGCGTGCGGGCTCGATCCTGCCCTTCGTGAGCGCGTCACAGACCCCGCGCCCGACCTGGCCGGCCTCCTCGGCTGAGGTGGTCGGGATCTTCAGGTCCGTGACGATGGTGAAGAACTGGTCGTCCTGGGTGTCCGCATGGGCCGGTGCGACCCCGAGCGTGGCGCTTGCCGCCAGCGCTGCCGCGCCGATCGCGGTGGCCATGGCTCGAGTGCTCAGGCGCCGGGAGAACATGCTGCTGACTCCTTCGGGGTGGGCCGTCCGACCCTCTGCTCAACCATAAACGGGTGTGGCCTGTGGTGCTCGTGAGTTGGCCCACGCATCGCGTGAGCCGCACCGCTACCCGCCTTTCGGCGGGTGTTTGGTGCCCCCAGTAGGGCTCGAACCTACGACCTGCGGATTAAAAGTCCGTAGCTCTACCAACTGAGCTATAGGGGCGCGAAGAGACAGGGTACAAGATGGCGATTTTTGCGTTGCGACCACCGGGTTTGAGGATTTGGGCATCTGTACCCTAAGCTATCGAAGCTCCCAACGAACGAGGTTGATGAGTACCCCGGAGAGATTCGGATAGGCCCCCATCGTCTAGTGGCCTAGGACGCCGCCCTTTCACGGCGGTAGCACGGGTTCGAATCCCGTTGGGGGTACGCAACGCGGAAACGCGGAGCACGCAGGAAAGCAAGGCCCTGTGGCGCAGTTGGTTAGCGCGCCGCCCTGTCACGGCGGAGGTCGCGGGTTCGAGTCCCGTCAGGGTCGCAGTATTGCGGCGTAAGGCAAGTCCGGTCGAAAGACCGGCGCCTTCCGGCCAGGTAGCTCAGTTGGTACGAGCGTCCGCCTGAAAAGCGGAAGGTCGCCGGTTCGATCCCGGCCCTGGCCACCATTCTTTACCTGCATCGACACGGGTCTTGCACTCGGTTGTCAGTTGGATTCGTCCGGTTCTTGTCCGGTCTTCGATGTGTGAATCTCGGTCGCATGAAGCTGATCGAGGTTCGTCGCGACTTGGTCCAGCTCATCGGAGTAGAGGTCGCTGTAGATGTTCGCGGTCACGGTCGGCGTTGAGTGGCCCATGGTCTTCTGTACGTAGCGGAGGTCGGCGCCGGATTTTCGGGCCAGGCTGGCGTAAGTGTGGCGTAGATCATGGATGGTCAGTGGGGCCAGTTCTGTCTTCTTGAGGGCCTTGTTCCAGTGGGTGTGTCGACGCCAGTTGTTGGAACGCAGCATCGCGCCATTGGGTGACGTGACGGCGGGCTCGTCCGGTTCCCGCCCGGTGATACGCCCCTTGAAGATGTCGACGACGACTTGGGGGAGCGGGACGGTTCGGATGCCGGCGCGAGTCTTGGGCGGTCCGATGACGATGCGGCCTTCGACCTCCGGCGCGGCCCGTCGGACATAGAGGCGGCGGGCGGTCAGATCGATGTCCTTGACGCGGAGGCCGACGAGTTCGGACCAGCGCAGGCCGGTGTAAGCCAGGAGGGTCACGACATCGCCCTGGTCGCCGCAGGCCGTCGCGAGCCTCTGGACCTCGGGTGCACTGAGGTATCGGTGACGCTCCCGCTCGGGGATACGGCCAGCCGAGACGCCGAGGGCCGGATTGCGGTGGATTCGGCCGTCCTGATGTGCCACGTCGAGAATCGAACGCAGGAGACGCAGCGTCGATACCTTCGCCCACGGCCCGACCGTCAGGCCGTCGACGAACGCCTGGACTTCAGCGCGGGTGATCTCGTCGACGGGCACGTGACCGAACCGCGGCTTGATGCGCAATTCCCAGTGCTGGGTGTAGCCGCTCCAGGTCTTTGGCGACACCGCCGGCTTCTTGGACTCCGAGAATTGCGTCCAGATCCGTTGCAGCGGTGTGCGACCGAGGCGGGGGTCGAACCGACGCGCACCGAGGGCGGCTTCGTTGTCGCGTTCGGATTTGAACGCCTTAGCTTCGCGCAGAGTCGGGAAAGTGCCCGATGTTTCCACCCAGCCGGATGGGGCGTCGGGGTCCCGGATCAGGTAGCGGACTTGGTAGCGGGGCTCCCCGGCGGCGTTGAGACGTTTCCGGATGCCGCGTGGCGTGTTGCCGGCCATTACCGGCGCACCTGCTTGAGCCAGGACCGGACCTCGGCTGCATCCCACCGGCGCACCCGCTCCGACAACGTGTAGCAGGGCGGGCCGATCTGCTCGCCCGTCGTTTCGCGCAGCGCAGCCCAGCGGTTCAACGTCGCGGCAGAGACGCCGAGGAGCGCTGACACCTGATCTGCGGTCAGGAGCTCAGGAAAGTTGCCGGTGGAGACGAGTGCCTCCCGGAGACCGTGAATTACCATGGCGTTACCTCGTTGCTTGGATTGACTCGAACCAGTCATTCACTGCTCTGCCCCCGGCGGTCCTCGATCTCCCGTATTTCCTTGCAGTGGAGCGGATTTGATCGTCGGACCAGAAGTCGGATCGGACCTTGGTCGTGTGGCCGTCCTCTGCGATAACGTAGCCGGTGCCCGGCCGCTCAGGGCTGATTCGGTGCGCAGGCGCTTTGTCCACCATCCCGTCGCCGAGCACCATCGCGACTTCGTCGCGCGAACGCAGCCGCAGCGCAATGGTCTGGGTGAACAATTCGCGCATCGGGATGACTTCCTTGCGTGGATCCTGTACGAATGCGGCCACCGCAATCCCCAGGCCTCGGCCCTTGGACAAGATGCGCGCCAACGATGCCTTGGCCGCTTTGCACATGGCCGGATCGGACAGGTAGTAAGTCAGACCGGCGAGTTCGTCGATCAACAGCACAACCAGCGGTGAACCCTTGGTCGGAGTGTGTTGACGTGTGTGACCTGCCATCGCGTTACCACGTATATTCATCAATTTCTCCACTGCTGCAAGGGTTTCCAGGGCATCGGATTCTGTGGTGGCGATCTTGGTGAATAGCCCTGCGCCGACTGACAACTCGATGCCGTACTTCAGGTCAATTCCGACCAGATGAACCACTCCGGCCGCGACAGCAGGACCGAGCCCACCGGCGATGCCCCAGAAGACGGAGCCCTTGCCTGCGCCCGAGCAGCCCACGGTGAGGGTGTGCCGTCCGCTCAATGGGAGGGTCCAGGCGGAACCGTCCTCGCGTCGCCCGACCGCGACCCGTGTTGTTGCGACCGCTGTTGGCGGCGCTGCGTGACCTACCGTCGACAACTGCTCCCGCATGACCAGCTCGATACGCAGCGTCCCAGGCGAGATGACGACCGTCCGCGCCGAATGTGCACCTGCGGCGTCGCGGATCGCAGGGACGGCCCGCTCCAGATCCTCCACGGTCTGTCCCATCCGTGCTCGCACCGTTAGGCGCAGGGTGGTGTGAGACACGTTTGTTTCCAACAGCTTTGGATGAAACCAGCGGGTGGAGGTGGCCTGCTGGCCTTCTTTGTTACGGCGCGTGACCTGCTCGGAGGCGGATAAGCCGCAGCGCTTGCAGAGCTTGTGCCAGGAGAAGTGGGCCCAGAGTCGCCAGCGCAGCAGTCTGGCCGGTGTTGCGAATCGTTCCTCGTACGTCTCGGGTGAGTGCAGTCGCCAGGAGATGAGGGTGACGCCAGTGACTCCTAGGGCGATCGCCACCGACAGGCCGAGACTGGTGAGGAAATTCAGGACGTGGTCGAGGCGGAACGGGGTGTCGGGATCGAGCGGTGCGTACGGATCAGGATTCATGCCGATTCCCGGCTGGTCGCGGTGCTGGCGGATGGCTTGCCCGGTGCCCTCATCTCGGACGCTCGAAACGACCAGGCGATCCTAGAGAAATCGCCCGACTTCTCGATGTACGGCAGCGCCATGAGTCCGTCGAGAACCACTGGGGTGAAAGGTGTTCCGCTGGAATTGGCGGGTGTAGACGGCTGCGTCGGTGAGGCGAACTTAACCGTCACTGTTCGGCTGCGCTTTGGTGCCGCCGGATCACCGTCAAGCACTTCGACCTGCCACATCGGCAATCCAGTGTCGCGGTCTCTCGCTTGGACGCGGTTCTCGCCGGAGGACTTGTCGAAGTCGATCATCGGAGTCACCTCTGAGACGAGGAATGCGCCAAACGAGAACACCTGGTCGTGGCCGATCTGGAGCCATTTGGGGATGGACATTGTGTCGCCTTTCGCGCGGGAAACTAGATACCTATCCAAAATGGCACCTAGAGGAGTCTTCAGCGGTGCCCCTAGAAAATTGGGAATAGCTCAGTCGGTGATGGTTCCGGCTTTCGCAGCCCGCGTCATGGACGCGTTCGAAGAGTCGCCGCAGTCGCGGGCGCACGATGGCGTGATTCTCCTGCGCGGGTAACAGCTTTGCGCCCTACCTCGGGAGAAACTGTGGTGTCGGCAAATCGGTGTCCGGCACTGCGGTCCCCCCGCCGTGTACAGGATCGCTATTCCCACGCATCACTTCGGCTGCGTCGAGCAGCACGGTGTTGAGATCGCCACGCAACAGCGCAGTACTGCCTTCATCGTCGGGAAGGACCCAGCGCTCGGCGGACTCACTCAGCATGTAGGTCGCCATGGCTGGAAGCTATCGCGGTGGACCGACAACAAGTCGCAGTCCGACGCGTAGCCCAGTCGTCGGGTCCTATCCGCTCTCGGCGAGCCCGTCGACAATCTTCATCGTCTCCACCGCGACGGTCGTGACCTTGGCGATCAGATCGACGATGTAACGCGGGTCGTTGCGCTCGTCGCACCAGTCGTTCGGGTCGTTGACTATGCCGGACGCCTTGTCGGTCTTGACCTGGTAGCGGTCGATGATCCACGCCAGCGCCGACCGGGAGCCGATCATGTATCGCTCGGCCGTTTCGGGGATGCCAGTGATGGTGACCTTCGTGTTGTATATCAACTTTGTCACGTCATCGACACTCTTGCCGGTGCCTGGGTCCTTCTTCTTGGCCCACTTCAGCTTCGACACCCTCCACGTCTCGCGATCAGTCGCATCAGCGCCGGGCTTGAGCTGCACATCGACTGGGTACTGCTCGGCGTCTTCGTATTCGACGTGAAGGTCAGCCAGTGCCCGGCCGGCTGATGCGAGCTGCTCGAACCGCTCACGCGTCTGCGGGGTCGGGATGTGCGGCAGCATCTTCTTTAGGTCGGCGGCATAGGTCTCGCGGTAGGCCGGGTCGTGGAGCAGGCTGTAGACATAGAAGAAGACGTCGTCCTTGGTGACCTGATCGCCGACCGCGGCGCGGTAGGTGGCGAGGATGCCGTCGGTGATGTTGTCGACGCGGCGGTACCCATACTCATCAACGTCTCCCGCGCCGCCTCCGAGGTCGAGGGTGCCATCCTCGGGGCCGGCCTTCTCGTAGGTCCAGCGGGGAAAGAACTGACCACCACTCCCCGCACCTGTTACGTGCAGGTTCGGCAGCAAGCTCAACGCAAGCGCCGAGAACGGCACTTCAGAGCCCGCTCCCACCACGTAGATCCCAACATTCTGGTGTTGTGATGTTGGAAACACGGACGGCAGCTGCGACTGCCGCTCGTTGACGGCAGGATCGAAGTACAGATGCTGGGGCTCGAACGGCCGATACATGCCGAGTACTAGCGCGCTGGGTCGGTATTCGATCGGGGTGAGGCGAAGGAGCTGCGATCGAAGGCCAGCACTCCAGCTGATCCTGGACGGGTCGGCGTCGACAAGCTGGTCAGTGGCTGCCTTCCTGGCGGAGGTGCTCATCCGCGCGATGTCCGGCACATGCTTAAGAATCTCGTCTACCTGCTCGTTGAACCGCTCGACCATCCGAGCCGTATTCGCCCTCACCTTTTCAGCGGCGAAACCGTAGACCCAAGAATCCCGCGCGGTCGACACACCGAGGGTGTAGTTCGCGAAGAGTCTCTCTCCTCCCTCACGATCTCCGATCACTGGCCAGGCGGCAAACTCCCCGCTGCGCTGACTTGTCCAGTCGCCGTGCTCGTTCGGAGCGATCGCTTGCCAATCCACTGAGCCCACCGTGCCACCGCTCACGATCGCCAGCTTCTCCTCGCGGGTCAGGTAGTCGCCGATGTCCCGGTACAGCACCTCGCACGGGCCGATGTGGCCGGGCGCCTTAACTCCGATGAAAATCGCGACGGTGTTCCGGCTGCCAGAGCCGAAGACCTTACCGCCCTCGCGGCGGGAGAGCTCACCTGCGGTCCGCTGGTTCCCGCGCAGATTGTGGACGTATATCCGGCTGTACTCGTCGGTGAGGGACAGACGGAAGCCGTCGTAGCTGTTGCCATCGATCCAGCCGCCGTTCGAGACGAAGGCGACGACGCCACGATCACCGATACGATCGCTGGCCCACCTGAACGCCCTCACATACGAGTCGTACAGGTTCCGCTTTAGACCCGCGGTACTCCGCACCGCATACGTGTCCGCGATCCGCTTGTCCAGAGTCGGGTATGCCATGTTCACATTCAGGTCATTCGCTGAGCTCTGTCCTACCGAGTATGGAGGTTCCGTACAGGGTTTCGGCGTGTTGCGATCGCGCTCGCTGATCGGTCTGTGATTGAAGCCGTGGTGGACACCGAGATTCCACAGGTACCCAACATGTCGTGCCCCGATAGATAGAAGGTTGACCACGTTGTCTTCGCTGACAGCAGCCGAGTAAACGTCTAACGTCTCTCCCGTGGATGACACGTCCGATCGCCTACTGAACTACGCCAGCCTCGCTCTCGGCGCCGCATTCAGTGTTGCGGGTCAGTTCTTGCCGAGATGGGCCAGCTGGCCGTTCTTCGTTGTCAGCCTGGCGATTCTGAGTTACTCGGTTTGGCAATTTGCCAAGCGGCGGTTCTTGCGTGGCCCATTCGGTGGCTCATTGGAGCGATTCTCGTTTGGGGAGTACGAGACGCGCTGGGGCAACTCCCCTTCTGACGTTCGCACGGCTGCGCGACTGATGCTCGAACTTGCGGCGACCGAATCTTCCCATCATCAAGTCCTTCAAGAGCTGCATCAGCGCAATGATCGCTGCATCCGCTTGATCGAGCCTACCTCCACTTCAAAGGTGGTCGTCAGACCATTGTTTCGGGCGAGAAGTTTGAACAGAGCTTCACCGACAAACGCATGACCGAAATCTATTAGGCTGGCTGGATGATCCACAAGCATCACGAGTGGCTTACCGACGTGAATGAGTCCATCGTCAGGGATTACGAGCGTGAGCAAGAGATGGCCCGTACTAAGGGGCGCACCCAGGAGACCGGGCATGTCGTCGAGTCACTCTGGGACGGTGTGCTCACCGAGTGGCTGCCGCCGCAATACGAGGTCGATAAGCGGAAGTACATCTTACTCGAAAACGAAGATGGTACGTCGCTCCCGAAGGAAACAGACATCCTCGTTTACCACCCTCACTATCCGGAGAAGCTACGCAAGAAAAACTATATTCTTGCCTCTGGCTTGGCTGCCGCTTTCAGCGTGAGGCGAACGGTCGGCAGAAAAGACATCGAGGATGCGTACAAAGAGGGCATTGCCCTCCGGCGCGGCATGAAGTTACGTGAAGCGACTCTCCAGGCCCACTTGATCCCGCCGGTCTTCTTCGGACTGCTCGGTGAATCTCACGATTGGAAGGCTCCGGGCAGCAAGCCGAAGGAAAACGTCAAAGCCATAACGGATGAGTTCGACCGAGACCTGGTTAAGGCGCCCCGTGAAGGACTCGATCTGTTATGTGTCGCAGATCTGGGGACATGGGGCCGAACAACTGCGGTGTTGCCTGAAAAGTTCATGAGGGGGCCCGTGTGGTCGGAAGAATTCAGGTCAGCCTTCAGTGGCAGCGCTGAAGCCCAATCGCTTGTTCTTTCCGGTATGAAGCATGACTATGAACAAACGAATCTGTCACCTCTGACTAATTTCGTTGGTTCATTGTGGAATATGCTGGCTCTTAATGACCCCACTCTGAAACCGCTCGCAGCCGGTTTCCGCATCACGAAGACTGTGGAGACTACCGGCGGCCTCAATATGGGGTCGGGGCCATACAAACTTGCCGACTTGGTTCCTCCGAAGATCGCAAATGGATACCGGAACGGAGAGCCCTGGTCCTACTGACGGCCTAGGGGAGTTGTTTAGCGCACCTAGTTAGCGCCCTCGTAGCCGAGTCATCCTGTCCCACTCCATCTTTCACCACAACTGTGACACCTTGGCAAAACTGTGGGGTGGTGTTGGTCTAGAGTCCGCGAATATCGTGCCGCGTCGGTACCTTACGCTTAGCAGCTTCGAACAAGCGGCGAGCGGCTTCCATTCACGACAGGCTGCGTAACGCAACCTCATCCTGCGAAGATCCGTGGCCATTCGGAGTTCCAGTTATCACGCTGGTTGCTGAACCGTTCCGACTGTTCGGTCGCTGATGCGAGCACAGAATCCTGCACCCCAGCTTCGATCAACAGACGAAGCGTCAGCATCCAATGCAGCGACTGGTTGAGGGCGAGCATCTGGCGGAGCCTTTCGCCACCGAGGCCGTTCTGCCCGAGTCCGTGGGCTAAGGCGATGCGCTGATCGACAACTTCTTTTTTCCACCGTCCTAGACGTCCAATACAGGCTGGAACAGCTTGGACAACCGGGCCGGCCAGCGCCGCCACCCGCTGTGGGTAGCTGCACTCGTGCCAGTAGTTCCGTAGCGCCGATGAGAAGCTCTCGGCGATCTCAGGAGGTATGTTTGACGAGCCTACCGCCGACAGCGATGCGCCGATCTGTTCAGTGCTGAACCGGCGAGCATCGGGATGGAGCGTCCGGTGGAGAGCCTCGACGGCAGTGGCCAGGGATAGCGCATCGGATTCAACTGTCGGGAACTCGTTGCGGATCACGGCGGCGAGAATTTGCGGCACCGGCGTGGTGCGACGATGCACCTCGAGCCATCGAGGAAGAAACTCGAGGCCCACGTCCATCCGCGTGAAAAGTAGCTCACCCGCCGCCTCAGGGGCAGAAGGGTCGATGCGGTAGCCATGCACCGAACACCATTTGCCTGCCCAAACGTCTAGCGACCTTATGGAGCACGGTTTGCCCGAGATCAGGGTCATGAGGTCGGCGAGCGGGTTCAGGACACGCACCCCCACGTCGGTAATGCTCCAGCCGTTGAAGAGTTCGAACTCCAATTGGCTGGTTGCCTTGACATGGAAGCCTCGAATGCCAGGGGGTCGGTGCGTCACGGAAGGACCAAGCGTGACATAACCTGCGTCGTCGACGAGTTCGGCGTCGAGAGATTTGTTTCGCAGATCCATGTGCCAGTCGAGCTTCAGCCGATCATCGAGATGGACAGTTGTTGAAAGCGCGGGGATAGCGGCCCATTCGGCGAGGTTCGTGACATCAGGGCGGATTCCCTGCAACGGGAGATCAGGATCGGGCAGGTGTTCGCCGACGATGCACCACGTGGCCGCAAGCCTTTGCATGGAGGGGCCGGTGTTAGGCCTGCCAAGGAAGGACCTGCGACGGGTTGTGTACGAGTCCCACAAAGTGATCTTGCTCGGTCGTAGTGGGATGGATCCCAAGACGACCATGTCGTCAGGATCGTCACGCATCTTCATTGTTGACCCGCTAGACCCGGTCGCCTCTATCGAAAACCGTGGTGTTAGTTCGGGGCTCACGTCAAGGCGGACTTCGGTACCGTCCACCTCAAGCATTCCGGTTACACGTAAATCACCGAGGTTTGGTAACCAGAACTGACCAAGGGAACTCGTTGTCTGCACGGGAAAATTGTTACTGGACATGCGCAGTCATGTTTCGTTGCTGCGGAGGAATCCTGCGCAGCGGGCTGGTCTCGCTCACCCCGCTACTACCCCCACTTCTCATCGGCGAGCGGAGCGTCGTTGAGTCGATCGCGTCGGGTTCGCCAGTCGGGCATCGCCTCATCCATGAGCTTCGTGAATTGGTTGCCATGGTTGCGCTCGAAGTAATGCATCATCTCGTGAACGACGATGTACTCCAAGCAGTCCGGATGCTTCTTGGCGAGCTCGACGTTGAACGTCAGCCGCCGGGTTTCGCGATTGCAGGTTCCCCATTTGGTTCGCATGCGACGGATAATCCAGTCCGGTACCTGCGTGGCGAGCTTCGACTCCCAGGTCGAGATCAAAGCTGGGATCGCCGCGCGCAACTGCATCCGGTACCAGGTGTCGAGCACGGTGCGGCGCTGCTCGGCGTTACGGTCAGACGGCACATACAGGATCAGTCGATCACCATCGATCTCCACGAGGGCACGGCCCGGCCGCTCAACGACCGTGAGCCGGCGGCGCACACCCCACACGTAGTGGGATTCTCCCGTAACCATTTCGCGCTCTGACTGCCGGTCGGTCGAACGGAGCTGCGCACGTTGACGCTTGATCCACGGCAGCCGTTGGATGACAGCGAGACGCACCTGGTCGTCATCGAGCCGCCGCGGCGCGGCCACACGCACGCGGCCCGTCGGTGGGTAGACACCGATGTGCAGGTTCTTGATGTCCTTGTAGACGACGTCGATGTCGATGCCGCGGACGGTGAGGTAGGCGCTAGCGGTATTCATTGCGTGCCTTCACCAGTTCAAACAGTTCATCGAGCCGGTCAAAATCGTCAGGAAGTGTGCGGCTGATCGCTCTCTTGACGACCTTCTCCTTCATCGTGTTGCCAACCCAGTCATGCGGCTTGCTCGTCAGGATCGCGGTGTCGACCCGGATGGGCATCGTAGGGTCGGGCCATCCGAAGTCGATCAGAGCGCGGCGTGCGCCGTTGTCGGCCCAGTCTGGGTATTTGGTATCGGATTCCTTACTGCCGAGCTTCTTGGCGGCGTCGAGCAACTTGGCCAGGAACTCCCGGTAGTCAATGGCCTGCTGGCGGCGCTGTTCAATAATGGCGTCGAGCAGCTCACTCATCTTGTCGTAGTACTTCGGGTTCATCGCGTGCTCGTCGATGATCACCTTGCGCATGTTGTTGGTGATCGTCTCGGCGACCGCCTCGGGGTCCTTCTTGATCCCGGTCGGTAGCTTGTCGATTGCCCCCGCACCGAGCTTCACGATCAGATCGATCAGGCCCGAGTCCTCGAAATTGGAGACGACTTCGGAGGCGCCGGCGTGGATGTAGGTGTCGAGCAGGAACCGCATCCCTGCCTCGTACTGCTTGAAATCGACGTCCTCGCCCGCACCGAGCTTCACCTCAGCGCGCACGTTGACGTAGTGCGCGATCTCGGATTTGATCGCCTCGGCCTCGGCCGCGCTGTACCCGGCGGTGGTCATGTCGTTGGCGAGGTTGGCGTAGGCGCGGGTGACGGCGGCAACAGCTTTGTACAGTTCAACGCGCTTGGGTTCGTTGGCCTTGAGCTGAATGGCGTTGCCCTGCTCCAGGGCGCAGAAGTACTGCTGGTAAAGCAGCGTGCTCTTAGGCTGCGCAACGGGTTCGACCAGGGCGCGGATACGTTCAAGGGCTTCGTCAAGGTCGTCGCGGGCCTTCTCAATGCGATCGGAGAGCAGTCCCTCGATGTCTTTCTTCTCGTAGCCGTCCAGTGCACCGGAGGTGTAGTCGGTGATCGCGTCTTCGAGCGAGTTGAACAGGTCCTGGTAGTCGACGATGTAGCCGTAGTCTTTGTCGTCGCCGTCGAGGCGGTTGACGCGGCAGATGGCTTGGAAGAGGCCGTGGTCGCGCATCTTCTTGTCGATGTAGAGGTAGGTGGCGCTGGGTGCGTCGAAGCCGGTGAGCAGTTTGTCGACCACGATCAGCAGCCGCATCTGGCCGGGGTTCTCGATGAACTGGCGCTTGACGGCCTTCTCGAACTCTTCGACCTTGCCCATCGCGGTGTCTTCGGGCTCGTCGAAGTAGTCGGCCAGCATCTTGCGGTAGATGTCGTACTGGCGGATCTTCTCGGTCTTGCCTTCGCCGGAGTCTTCTTTGGCTATGTCGCTGGCGTTGGGGGTGTAGCTGGTGACGATGGCGCACTTGCCCTTGAAGCCGGCGTTGCAGAACAGCTCGTAGAACTTGCAGGCCTGGTAGATGGATGAACCGACGAGCATGGCGTTGCCGTGCCCATCCATCAGGCGGGGCTTGGTCTCCATGTCGAGCAGGATGTCGTTGACGATCTGCTTGGCGCGTGGCTCACTGGAGACGACCTTTTGCATGGTGCCCCAACGCTTTTTGAGCTCAGCCTTGGATAGATCGGTCATGCCTTTGGTCTTGACCTCGAACCACTTGTCGACCTGATGAGGCGACATCAGATCCTGGTCGATGTTGCGGGCCTCGTATTGCAGGTCGAGCACGACGCCGTCGGTGACGGCTTCGTCGAATTTGTAGGTGTGGATGAACGTGCCGAAGGTCTCGATGCTGGTGGCCTTATCGGCCTTGAGCAGCGGGGTGCCGGTGAAGCCGATGAACATTGCCTCGGGCAGCAGTGCGTTCATGGCGGTGTGCATCTTGCCAGACTGGGTGCGGTGGGCTTCGTCGACGAAGACGAAGATGTTGCCTTTGGCTTTGAAATCCTGCGGGACGGTTGCCTGCAGCTCTTTGATGAACTCGGCGGTCGCCGCGTCGTCCTCGTTGTCGTTGTCGGCGGCGCGGAACTTGTGCACGAGCGAGCAGATCAGCCACTCCTCGCTGGCGTTGAGTGTGCTGATCAGGTCGGCGCCGCTCGTGGTGCGGTAGATCTGCTCGTTGACACCGTTGAAGACCTTCTCGATCTGGTCGTCGAGTTCGGTGCGGTCGGTGATCAGCAGCACCCGCGCATCCGGTTCGTTCTCGCGAATCCACTTGGCCAGCCACACCATCGTCAAGCTCTTGCCCGAACCCTGGGTGTGCCAGATGATGCCACCCTCGCGTTTCGAGATGCGGCCTTGGGCGGCTTTGACGCCGAAGTATTGGTTGTGGCGCGGACCCTTCTTGATGCCCGCATCGAAGACGATGAAGTTATGGATCAACTCCAGCAGACTGTACTTGTTGCACATTTGAAGCAGTGCCCGGTCGAGTGGGTCACCGACATCGGACGGCTCTTTCCACTCCAGCCAGTACTTCTCCTGCGTGTCGATGACGCCGTAGCGCAACCCTTCGACGTCGTTGCCGGCGAAGACGAACTGCACCGTCGAAAAGAACGACCGGATGAACTCCGGCTTCTGGTTACCGATCGTCTGCCGGATACCCTCGGACACAGCGACTTTGGAACGCTTGAGTTCCAGCGTGGCGAGCGCCAGGCCGTTGACGTACAGCACCACGTCGGGGCGCTTGGTGTGGTGGCCGGCGACGGTGACTTCCTCCACGACAACGAAGTGGTTGGCGTCGGGGTTCTTCCAGTCGATCAGCCAGACCGTCTCGGCCTGCTCGCCCACGCCAGGCTTGACCTTCACGCCGTAGCGCAGCAGCCTGTAGACGTCCCTGTTCGCTTCATACAGGTCGTGACCGGCGCCGACCGAGGCAGCTTTGCCGAGCTGGTCGAGCGCACGGTTGATCAGGTTATCGTCGTAGCCGCGCGCCGTGAGGTTTTGGGTGAGCAGATCGGTTTCAACGTTTGTGTTGTGCTCGCGGTGCCCCCAATTGCCGAGATACTCGTAACCGAGCTGGTCGCGAAACAGCGCGACGACGCGGTTCTGGGTCCTGCGTTCAGGCTGGCCGACGTCACTCACGAACCGGCCCCCCGGCTCATCGCCTCGTCCACACCTTCGGTCTCCCACTGCCCATACCGAGTAGATGTGCCCTGGATGATCCACTTCGTGCGGCCGTTCGAAGCGCGGCCCGCCACCACCGCTGCGGCAGCGCTCGGACTAGCGAAGACATGGTTGCGGGTAAAGCGCATGTTCGCGCCGTCAGGCGCCGGTTCCAGAGTGCCGTCCTGCTCCAGTTTTTCGCGCAGCCGCCGGTAATTGTGGGTGGCCACACCAGTCCAGGAAGCCCGCGCCTCAGACCGCTCGAACACGGTGAACTCACCGTCGATCACCTGTGCAGTGGCGGTCACACCCACCTTGGGTAGAGCCATGGTGAACAGCGGTGAGTTGGTGCGTCCATTTGCCGGATCGGTGGTGGATACAGCGGGAGCCGTTCGTGGTGACCGCAGAATATTCACCCCGAGCACCGGCAGCACGATCTTGGCTTGTTCGATGAAGTACTCCATGTCCGACACGTCCGCCTCCGGCAGGGTGATCGGTGGAGGTGTGGTGCCGTTGGTGAGCTTCGCCCGACTGGCCTGCAAGGCAAGGGTTATCAGCCGACTTTCCAGGTAGCGGGCGTGTGCCTTCGTCAGGTTGGTGTCTTTGCTCGTCAGCATGATGGCTCGATCCCAGAAGTCTTTGCCGTTCTGGTCTTCCGAGCGGGCGTGCTGATACAGCCGCTTGCTGACGTCGTCACCTTCGCCGATATAGGCCTTCTGCCCGCCAAGGCTGTCCGGATCATCACCGAGCAGGATGTAGATACCGGTGCGCGTCGCCTCCGGACGCTGCAACAGTGCCGCCAAGTCCGAACGCGGCGCCGCCACAACGTGACCGGTCCAGTTCATGATCTCAGCCGTGAGTAGGCCACCTGGTGTGCCGTCAGCCAGGAACAGGCGAACGGACTTGCCAGCGCTCATGACGTAGCCTCCACAAGTAGGCGCGTGCGCCCTGTTAGCAGCTGCTGCATCATGCCGGCCTTGATGTCGCGCATCTTGTCGAGACGCACGTGAAGCGCGGCGAGTTGTTCGTCCACATCCCAGAGCGCCTCTCCGATGCTGTGTTGCTCGGCTGGCTCCGGTACGCGAACACGACCACCTCTGATAACGCGTGAGTCAATACTGGGAAATGTTGATCCCGATTGGAGCTTCAGCAGTTCCGTGACGACTGCATCCAGCGCATAGCGGATGTAATTCTGATCGTTTCTGCCCTTCGCGCGGACTGCCGCTATTCCTCGGCCGATGCAGTACGGCCGGTCGGCGGTGTTCATGCGTCCGGTTGAACTCCCGCGGACGCAGATCAGAATGTCTTCGGGTTCGCAGAATCTAACCGGATCAGTGGTCCACTGTTTAACAGTTGGATGCCGATCCGTGAATTCAGTGGGGCCGTTGATGAGCGGCACACCAGCTCCATCACGGTTGTAGGAGGCTCCTGCCGGTGACTGCCCCATTATGACGTCAGCTATGTCGCCGAGAACACCGCTCCGCAGTGGCCCGTTGAAGCCCGGCAGGCGGGTGCGACCGGTCAAGAGCTGCTGCATCATGCCCTGCTTGATCGCCTGCTTCTTGGCGATGAGGCGTTCGAGGGCTGCGATCAGATCATCGGCTTCTTGGAGCGCATCACCAATCCGACGCTGTTCCGTTTCTAAAGGCAACGGCAGCGGCATCAGAACGAACTTCTCGCGCGGAAGGTGCGCGATGCTTGTCTGAGTCACAAAATCAGAAAAGGCGCCAATTGACGACCAGTACTCCAGAAAGGCCAGCATCAGACGCGCGTCGTAGCCTCTCTTCGCGCGCAGCCGATGAAGCGCCTTTTGGTAGTAGCACTCGGGCAGCTCGTTTCGCCAGATCGCCCCTCGCCCAACGTCGCCACCTTCACATACCAGGAGGTCACCGTCTCGCAAGCGATAGCGCTGAAGGTCCGAACGAGTCATGGGAACAATGCCACCGACTGAAACATCGATCCGTCCCCACTGAACCGCGCGATTTCCAAGATATGGTTTCGGAACGCCAACATTCTTGGCTGCGTCAAGCATCTTCCCAAGCTGAACGTCGAATTGTTCGCCTACTGTTGACGTAGCCCACGCCCCGGTCACGACACAACTCCCATGTCGGCAAGATGGCCTGCGATCCTGGCTTCGAGCTTGTCGAGTTCGGCATCGAGATTGGCGACGGTCGATGCGTAGCGTTCGCCGAGCTGCTGGATTCGTGCGACTAGGTCGAGGGTGAGGGCTTCGACTTCACCGGCGACTCGTCGCACAACTGTCGCCTGCCATTTGTCATCGAGTACGAGTGTCTTGATCTCGTCCTCGGTGAGCTCGCCGTACTTCTTGAGCGTGGCGAGGTCGAGCTCACCTTGCGCATCTTTGACGGCCTTCTTGGCGGTCGCTTCGGCGTTGTACAGCTTTGTGACGTGATGCAGTGCCTTGATCTCGTCAGGATCGCCGCCAACCTTGATGGCCTTCAATCGTGCGGCGACGAGCGCCTTCGAAATCTTGTCGTCGTCCATAGAGTCGGCAAGCAGTCCGTCTTCGACGGCGTGCTCTTCGACGTACTCCTCGACAGCGCGAGTTGCTTCCTCTGCCGCAGCGGTGAGGTCGTCGACTTTGGCCTGTTCATCAGCAAAGTAGCGGGCCACGATAAGTGCGGGCGGGATGAGGTCCATCTTGTACTTGGTGGCGCTGCCACCGGAACCGACGACCAGATCGGGGGTCTCGGTTAGTTTGCGTTCCTTGTCTTCGATCGTCTTGCGTGGTTTGGCGGCGCCCTGCCAGCCGTCGGCCATGATCAGGTAGACGTCGTCGTGCATGGTGTCGTGCCAGTAGGTCATGAGCTGCTCGTAGACGTTGTACTCGTCGAGCAGCGGCATCGGCTTGAAGCGGGCCAGCAGGTCGTCGCTGATGGTGGCGATGAGGTCGTTCGGTGTGGTGTCGGCGGTGATGCCGGCCAGTGCGTCGCGGTGGGTGGCGAACCAGTCTTGGACCAGTCCTGTGGCTTCGTCCCGGAGCTTGTGGAAGCCGGGCGCGTCGAAGATGGCCTGCTGCACGGCGCTGACGTCGATGGCCAGGTCGCTGTAGCCGGGGCGATTCGGGGTGAAGATCTGGCTGCGCAGCTGCGGGAAGGCATCCCAGTAAGGCTGGAGCGCGTCGAGGTCGCGGTCGGGAATACCGCCCTGCAGGTGTGCGGACAGGTCTTGCAGGTCCTCAGGTTCGGAGGAGTCGATGTAACGCGGGATATTGAGGTTGTAGTCGTTCTTCGGGTCGGCGATCTCGCTCATCGGCACCATGCGCGAGTAGCGGTCGATCTCGATCTGCTTGTTGAAGGTGTCGACGATTTTGTGGATGTCCTGGCTGCGCAGGCGGGTTCTTGTTGCCATCCTTCATGAAGCCCTTGGAGGCATCGATCATGAAGAC